>JANYDW010000048.1 GCA_025363455.1 Oleiharenicola sp.
CGCCATTGAGCAAAGCGACGTGAAGGCCATAATGATCATGCCGAACTTCCACAACCCGCTCGGCTCGCTCATGTCGGACGAGAAGAAGCAGAAGTTCTACGACCTGCTGTGCGAATACGACCTGCCCGCCATCGAGGACGACATCTACGGCGATACCCACTTCGGCGATGTCCGCCCCAAGCCGCTCAAGGCGTGGGACCGGGATGGCCGCGTGATGCTCTGCTCCTCGTTCGGCAAGACGTTGGCGCCCGGCTTTCACGTCGGCTGGACCGCGCCCGGCCGCTACCTGGAGCGCGTGCGCCGGCTCAAGTTCACCAACACCATGGGCACGCCGCTCGTGCTGCAGAAGACACTCGCCGAGTTCCTCCGCGACGGTGGCTACGACCACCACCTGCGCTCACTGCGGCGCGCCTATCACCAGCACCTGCACCTTTTCGCCCAGGGCATGCAGCAGCATTTCCCCGAGGGTACGCGTTACAGCCGCCCGCAGGGAGGCAATTTCATCTGGGTCGAGCTCCCGCCCAAGGTGGACACACTCAAGCTGCGCCAAGCCGCGCTCAAGCACCGCATCAACACCGCACCCGGCAATCTCTTTTCCGTGAAGGACCGCTACCGGCACTGCCTGCGCATGAGCTGCAGCGTCCCGTGGTCCGAGGAGATCGGGGCTGCGCTGGGCACGCTCGGCGTGCTTATCAAGGAGCAGCTCTGATTAAATCGTTCTCGTTCTCTTACTCTTAATCGTTCTCTGCTTTCCGAGAGAAGGAGAAGGATTACGAGAACGATTCTTCTCCCTCTCCTACTTCTTCCTTCATCCCTCTTACTTTTCCGTGTCCGCCTCCTCTCCTCCCGCCTCTCGCGCTGCGCTTATTGCCGGTTTCGCCGCCATCTACCTCATCTGGGGTTCGACCTACCTCGGCATCCGGATCGTCGTTGAGACGGTCCCGGCCTTCCTCATGGCCAGCGTGCGTTTCCTCGTCGCCGGGCTGATCGTCGCCGGCTTTATTGCCCTCACCAGGGGCTTCAAGGCCACGCGAGCCCAGTGGCGTGACAATGCCATCATCGGCGGTTTCCTCTGCCTTGGCGGTAACGGCCTCGTGTCGTGGGCCGAGGAGAAGGTGCCCTCCGGCATCGCCACGCTCATCATCTCCGCCGGCCCGGTGTTCATCGTATTGATGGACTGGGGCGTGCATGCGTACTTCAAGGATGGTAAACGTGGCACTCGCCCCCGCCCGCTCACCTTCGTCGGCCTCGCGCTTGGCTTCATGGGCTTGGGGATACTCGTGGGCCCTGAGGTCTTGGCCACCGGCGTCGGCAGCCTCGACCCGTGGCGCGTGCTCGCCCTGCTGGCCGCGACCTTCCTGTGGGGCGTCGGCATGATCATCATGCGTTATGTCCACGACTCGGCCGAGCCCTTCACCGCGTCCGGCATCCAGATGATCTGTGGCAGCGGCTGGCTCCTGGTCGCAAGTGTGGCGACCGGCGAATTGTCCCGCTTCGATCCCGGTGCGATCAGTTCGCGCTCGGTCATCGCCTGGACCTACCTTGTTCTCTTCGGCTCGCTCATCGGCTTCAGTACCTTCACTTGGCTAATGAAACACAGCACCCCCGCCAAAGTGTCAACTTACGCCTACGTGAATCCCATCGTGGCGGTCTTCCTCGGCTGGCTGGTGCTGCATGAGACCGTCAACCCCCGCATCTTCGTGGCCGCCGCAATCATCATCGCCGGCGTCGCCATCATCACCGTGGCCAAGGCGATCAAACCGGCCGCGGCGAAACCGGCGGAGGAATTGCCTCCGGCCGCCGAGCCCCTCGCGCGGGATTCGCGCTGACATGCCCCGGCTCGCCCTCATCGGAGACCATAACCCTGAGGTCGTCGCCCACCGCGCCATCCCCCTGGCCCTTGAGCTGGCCCAGAAAAATGTCGGCGTAAGTTTGGCGTGGGACTGGATTGGGACCGACACGATCACAGACGCACCGCGGCAGCTGGCCGGCCATGCCGCCGTGTGGAGTGTGCCCGGCAGTCCGTACAAGAACATGGTCGGGGCATTAGCCGCCATCCGCTTCGCGCGAGAAACCAAGCGACCTTTCCTCGGCACCTGCGGTGGCTTCCAGCACGCCTTGATCGAGTTTGCGCGCAACGTCATGGGCGTGACTGGCGCCGACCACGCAGAAACTGCCCAAGTCACTTGTAACCTAATAGGTGACAAGTTTCCGGAAACCGCCCCGGAACTTGTTGCCACTCCCCTCGCCTGCTCACTGGTCGGGCAGCAGGGCGACGTCACATTCACGCCAGGATCGCAACTGGATGCCATCTTCCACGGGCAGCGCGCCCACGAAGGCTACCACTGCAACTACGGACCGAACCCCGCCTATCGCGACCGCTTCGAGTCCGCCGGTCTGCGCTTCACCGGCTTCGACCCGGAAAACCAAATCCGTGCAATGGAGCGGCCCGGCCATCCTTTCTTCATCGGCACGCGCTTCCAACCCGAGCGTTCCGCCCTCGCCGGCCGCCGCCACCCCCTGATCGAAGCCTTTGTCCGCGCCGCAACTGCCTGAGCGCATCACGTCAGCAGCGGCCCAAGCTCCTGCTTCAGCCTCTGTCGGGCCCGGTAGAGCCGGTTTTCCACGGCTTTGGGCGTGCAGTCGAGCACCGCGGCAATTTCGGCCATCGACTGCTGTTCGTATTCAAACAGCACCAGCGCCGTCCGCAAATCTACCGGCAGGGCCGCAACCGCCTTCTGCACCGCTACTCGCTGCTCATTTTGGATCGCCCGGCTGGAGGCCTTAACTCCGGCAGAGCTGACATCCGCGGTTTCGCCCCCGGCCTCGGTCCACGCGTCGAGCGACAGCGCCGGACGGCGGCGCCACCAACGCAAACGATTCTTCGCCTGGTTGGCAGCGATGGCAAAACACCACGTCGAGAACTTCGCCCCCGTCCGGTAGCTGGCGCGCTTGGTGTAGATGCGCACGAACACCTCCTGCGCCAGGTCTTCCGCCTCGGCGGTGTTGCCCACGAGGCGGAAAATAAACCGCTTCAACGGCGCCTCCCAATGCTGCATCAACGGCGCCAGCGTGGCATCGTCGCCCCTCTGCAGGCGGCCCATGAGTTGCTCGTCGCTCGGGTTGGCGCCCGGGTCGGGTTCCATGCGTCAGGGCTTCCCCTTCAAGGCTAGATCAGGGGCCATCTGATGATCGAAATTTGCAATCTTCGGCAGCACGAGAGCAAGATAACGGCTGCCGTCCTCGGGTGACATTTGCGCCGCCACCTTCCGGACGTGGACGGCGATGGCGGTTTCACACGTGGTGCGCAATTCCTGCAGCGTGCGTTCGGCGGCCGCGACCGCCGCCGGATCTTTCCCCTGGCTGGCGGCGAGGGCAGTGCGTGCCTTGGTCGCTTCCTGGATCATCCGGCAGTGCTCCTCGCAGGACGGGGCGTAATTTTCATGGAGTTTCTTGATCTCGGCAAACTGCCGGTCACTTAGATGGAAATCCGTGCGCAACCAGGCCATGGCATCACCCTGTTTCGCCGCGGTGTGCAAGGCCGGTTCGCTGCTCAGCTGATAACAAGCCAACCCCATGGCCACGGCCACGAGAACAAACACTGCCAGGGTGCGCCCGAGGTACTTCATGGCCTGTGCACGGCCTGGACCCTCGGGTCCAGATCCACCAGGTAGGTCACTACAATGGCTTCACGGTCGGCTCGCACCCGGGCCTGGGCCAGCGCTGTACCGGCATAACCGGCGGTGCCCAGGACCAGCACGGCGACCAACGACCATGCGGCGGTGTGGGCCCGCAGGTAGGCAGGCCAGGTCGCGCTGTTCCGGCTGCCAATGCGCAGCCAGACCGCGGACCGGAAGTTCGGATCGGCCGGCGGTTTCACCCGCCAACCGCGCAGAACTTCGGGGAGGCTATCAGGGGAAGTATTCATAGGGATTGCGAAGGATAATACACCGGGGCCCGCCCAATCCCTCGAATATTCTTTGCGCAGTATTCCCGAGGGATTCCCGACGCCGCGGTGTATGACTGGAAGACAACCGCACAATCCGTGTGCGATCAAAATCAAATTCAACTCCTCCCATGAAAACAGTCAAACTAGTCATCACCGCCGCGCTCTTTGCCGGCCTCACCTCGCTCAGCTTCGCCGGCCCCGGCCCCCAATTCTGGGACCAGCAGACCCGGAACGCCAAGGCACGGATCGCCGCCGAAGCCAAGGCCAAGACCGACTCCTCCAAACCCGCCACCCAGGTCGTCGCCTGCTGCACCGTCAATTGCAATTGTGCAGCCATGAAGAAATCCTGACTGCCGCTTGAACGGAACCCCGATCCAGCCGCCGCCATATCTGACGGGGCTGGATTGTTTATGCAGCGCAGGCAATATTGCTCCAGTTCCCCAACAGACGCCTTCAGCCTGATGCTTGATAAGATTCCTTCCTCAGGTCCGTCATCAATCGAACCATGAAAAATATCGTCGTCCTTTTGCTTCTCGCTTTTGTCGCCGTCTTTCTCGGTGCCGCCGAACCGGCTCACGACCACGCCGTGGTCTACCAATGCCCGATGCACCCGTGGATCAAATCCGACCGGCCCGACGCCAAGTGCACCATCTGCGGCATGGCCCTGGTCGCCGCCCCGGCCGGCGACACCGGCGCCACTGATCCCAATCTCGTCACGCTCACGCCCGCCAGCGCGACCGTGATCGGCGTACGCACCACCGCGGTGCGCCGCGCCGCGCTCGTCCGCACGCTGCGCGTCACCGGTGTGATCGAAGATGACGACACCCGGCACCGTATCCTGACCGTCCGCATTCCCGGTCGGGTGGAAAAACTGTTCATCAACTACGTTGGCGCCGAGGTGCGCGAGGGCGAACCCCTCGCCACGATCTACAGTCCGGAAATGTTGACCGCCCAGCGCCAGTATACGGAACGCCTCAAGGCTGGTGCCACGGTTTTCAGCGCCTCGGACCGCGCCGCCACCCGTGAACACCTGCTCGAGCTCGGCTTGAACGAGCAGGAAGTGGGCATCCTCGAGCATACCTTGGAGCCGACCGCGATGGTGACCATCCGCGCCCCCATGTCCGGCACTGTCGTAGCCCGTCATGTCTACGAGGGCCAACAACTCAATTTCGAAAAGAACGAAGCGGGGTCCCGCCTCTTTGAGATCGGTGACTTCGGCCTCATGTGGTTCATGTTCGATGCCTATGAGCCTGACCTCGCGTGGCTGCGCAAGGGCCAGACCGTCGAGGTTTCCACGCCGTCCCTCGGTGGTCGCGTCCTGGCCGCGCCGATCGATTTCATCGATCCCAACCTGAACGAGGCGACCCGCACCGCGAAGGTACGCGTCGTCCTGCCCAATCAGGACCGGGCGCTGCTACACAAGCAGACCGCCACCGGCCGGGTGCGGCTGGAGGTGTCCGACACGCTCCTCGTGCCACGGAGCGCCGTGCTCCAGCATGGCGCCGAACCCGTTGTGTTCGTCGAACAAGCCGACCGCGCCTACCTCGCCCGGCGCGTGCGGCTGGGCCGCGTCGGCGACGACACCGTGGAGGTGGTCGACGGGTTGAAGGAAGGTGAGCGGGTTGCCAGCGAAGGCGGCCTGATCCTCGACGGCCAAGCCCAGCTGGCGCGCGCCGCCGTTACCGGTGAACTCGCCGAGCCGAAGTCCGCCCCGAACGGGCCGGTTCCGGTCCCGGTTTCGACGCGAGCAACCGACCGCGACTATGAACAGCTCAAGTTCCTGGCCCTCGCCGCCGCCGATGCCGGCGCCCTGCTCGCCGCCGATGATTTTCCGGGCTACCAGAAAGAACAGCCGGCGTTGCGTGCCGCCTTGCAGACCTACCTGGCAGGCAGTGAGGAGGCCGCCCGCAGCCCGTTGGCGAAGTTCAAGAACGGCCTGCCCGACCGCCCCGACCTGCGCGGAGCCAGGCGTGACTTCGAGCCACTCAGCACCGCCTTGGCCGACATGGCTGTGGCGCAACATCTGCAACACCGCGAGAAACTGCACGTCTTCCAATGCCCAATGTCACCGGTGCTGGGCACCGGTCGTTGGCTTTCGCGCAGCGAGCAGATCCGCAACCCCTTCTTCGGCTCCGCCATGCTGGAGTGCGGAGAGGAACTGAAATAAACGACACCAACCCCGCCCTAAAAATGAAACTTATCTCCATCCTGCTTGCCGCGTTCGGTCCCACCCTTGTCACCCAAGCCGGTCCTTCGCCCTACGCCGGGGAACAGACGCGCCAGATCAAGGCCCTCTCCGAGGGCGAAGTCTCCAGTCTGCTGAGCGGTCACGGCATGGGCTTCGCCCGCGCAGCGGAATTGAACAGCTATCCCGGCCCACGTCATGTGCTGGACCTGGCCGATGAACTCAAACTCACGCCGGGGCAAACCACCAAACTGACAGCGGTGTTCGAAACGATGAAGGCCGCGGCCCTGCCGCTCGGTCGCGAGTTGGTCGCGCGAGAAACCGAACTCGACCTCCTGTTCACGGGCAAGCAGGCCACACCGGACGCGGTGCGGGCGCTTACCCACCAGATCGGACGTTTGCAGGGAGAATTGCGCGCCGTCCACCTGAATGCCCATGTCGCCACGGTCGCCGTCCTGCAAGCCGAGCAGATCGCCCAATACGATACCCTGCGAGGCTACACGTCGGCCAGGCCCGCCGTCCATGATCCGGCCAGCCACCAAGGGCACCGGCCATGATCAATCGCCTCATCTCCTGGTCCCTGCACAACCGCTTTCTTGTGCTCAGCGGCTTCATCGCCCTGTGCGCGTGGGGCATCGTGGCCCTGCAACGCGTGCCGATCGACGCGATCCCCGACCTCTCGGAGAACCAGGTCATTGTGTATGCGGATTGGCCGGGGCGAAGTCCCCAGGAAGTCGAGGACCAGATCACTTATCCGCTCAGCGGCGCGCTGCAGGGACTCGCCGGCGTCAAAGGCGTACGCGCTTCGTCCATGTTCGGTTTTTCATTCCTCACCGTCATCTTCGAGGATCGCATTGACCCCTATTTCGCGCGCACCCGGGTGCTCGAACGTCTCAACTCGCTCGGCAATCTCCTGCCGGAAACCGTGACCGCCCGTCTCGGACCCGACGCCACGGGTCTGGGCTGGGTTTACCAATATTATCTTAAGGATGATTCCGGCACGCAGGACCTCGGAGCACTGCGGACCCTGCAGGATACTTTTGTCCGCTACCAACTCGCCTCGGTGCCCGGCGTGGCCGAGGTGGCCAGCGTCGGCGGCTTTGTGCGTCAGTGGCAGGTCGAGGTCTCCGCCCTGAAACTCAAGCAATACGACCTCATGCTCGGCGAAGTCCTCGACGCCGTCGCGGCGAGCAACCGCAACGTCGGCGGCACGACCATCGAGGAGAACGGGGCGGAGTTCATCGTCCGCGGGCTCGGCTTGGTCCAGAGTGCCGCCGACCTGGAGTCGGTCGTGCTCAAGCCGCGCAGCGGCACCCCGCTCTACTTGCGCGACGTGGCCGCCGTGCGGATCGGCGGAGGCTTCCGGCGCGGTGCCCTTGATGTTAATGGCCAAGCCGCCGTCGGCGGCATCGTGGTGATGCGCTACGGCGAGAACGCCTGGCGCGTCATCGCCGACGTGAAGGCTCGGCTCGTCACATTGGCCCCGGGCCTGCCCAAGGGCGTGAGCATCGCGCCGTTCTATGACCGCAGCGATCTCATCGGCCGCGCGATCGACACGCTCAAGCACACCCTTGGGGAAGAGATCATTCTCGTGACCCTGGCGCACATCCTCTTCCTGTTCCATTTCCGCAGCATCCTCATCGTCACGCTGCCACTGCCCGCCTCGATCCTGATCTCGTTCATCCTGATGGACCGGTTCGGCATCCCGTCGCACATCATGTCGCTCACCGGCATCGCCATCTCCATTGGTGTACTCGTCGACGCCGGCATCGTGATGACGGAAAATGTCATCCGGCACTGCGAGCGGGCGCTGGAAGAAAAGCGCTGTAGGGCGGGATCGCTGATCCCGCCTCTGGATGAAGGCGGCAACACGGTCGTGGCGGGATCAGGCGATCCCGCCCAACAACCTGTCCTTACCCCCAAGGAAATCTTCGATCTCACGCTCGAGGCAGCCACGCAGGTTGGCCGCCCGATGTTCTTCGCAATGATGATCATCATCCTCGCCTTCGTGCCCGTGTTTTTGCTCACGGGCCAGGAAGGCAAGCTGTTCCATCCGCTGGCCTACACCAAGAGCTTCGCCCTGCTCGGCGCGGTCCTCCTCGCGCTCACCGCGGTACCGGTGTTCTGCACCTTCCTCGTCCGAGGCCCGTTCAAGCCCGAGAGCGAGAATTGGCTGATGAAATTCCTGCTGCGCCTCTATGATCCCGCGCTCAACTGGGCCTTGAACCACCGCAAGACGGTGCTGGGTCTCGCCGGCGGCCTGCTCGCCGCGTCCTGCCTGGTGGCCTTCGGCCTGCCCCGCGCTGTCACCTCACGTTTGCCCGAAGCGGCGGCCCGCCACCTCACCGGTTTCGGCAGTGAGTTTATGCCAACCTTGGAGGAAGGTTCGCTTCTCTTCATGCCGGTGCTGCTGCCCGCCACCTCGCTCACCGAGGTACAACGCATCATGGCCTGGCAGGACAAGGTCATCAGCACCACGCCGGAGGTCGCGTCGGTCGCCGGCAAGCTTGGCCGCTCGGACTCCGCCACCGATCCGGCCCCCGTCGAGATGATCGAGACCACCATTATGCTCAGGCCCGTCAGCCAGTGGCGGCCGGATATGACGAAACAGAAAATCATCGCCGAGCTCTCGGCCAAGCTGATGAACGTCCCCGGTTATGTACCCGGCTTCCTCCAGCCTATCGAGAACCGCGTCCTGATGACCAGCACCGGCATCCGCGCCCAGGTAGGCGTCAAGATCTACGGCGACAGCCTCGACGCCCTGCAAAAGAAGGCTTTCGAGGTGCAACATGTCATCGAGCAGATCCAAGGCGCCACCGGCGTCGCGCCCTCACGCGTGCAGGGCAAGCCCTACCTGGAGATCGCCGTCCGCCGGGCTGAGCTCGGCCGTTATGGGCTGCGCGTCGACGATGTTTTCCGCTATGTCGAAGCCGGCTTCGGCGGCGCGACCGTCGGCACCTCGCTCAAGGGCCGCGAGCGCTGGCCCATCCAGGTGCGGCTCGAGCAGGCTGACCGCGAGGATCTCGACAAGCTCGGCGAACTCCCCCTCCCGACCCCCTCAGGTGCCACCGTGCAACTGCGCCAGGTCGCCGACATCAAGCGCGTTGTCGGTCCGAACGAAATCCAAAGCGAAAACGGGCGCCTGCGGGTCTTCGTGCAGGCCAATGTGGGCGACCGCGACCTCGGTGGTTTCGTCGAGGAAATCAAAACGCGCGTCACCCGGGACGTGAAGCTCGACGCCGGCATGACCGTGGAATACTCCGGCCAATACGAGCACCAGATCCGCGCAAAGCGGACCCTGATTTACGTCTTCCCCGCCGTGCTGCTCATCATCTTTGGATTGCTCGTCATGACTTTCAAATCGGGCGCCGAGGCTGCGCACGTGATCCTGGCGGTCCCCTTTGCGCTCACCGGCGGAGTCATGTTGCAGGCCCTGCTCGGCTATAACTTCAGCGTCGCCGTCTGGGTCGGCTACATCGCGCTCTTCGGCACGGCCATCCAGACCGGCGTCATCATGGTCATTTATTTGGAAGAAGCGGTGGCGAAGGCGATCGAAGCCAAAGGTACGGCGCGGATTCCGCTCCGCGCCGATGACCCGGCGGCGAAGGGACTCGCCGCCCTACCCCTGACCCACGCCGAACTCATCACCGCGATCAAGGCCGGCGCCCGACTGCGCCTCCGCCCGAAGGTAATGACCGTCGCCACCGCCATCGCCTCGCTGCTGCCGATTTTCTGGCTGGACCGCACCGGCGTCGAGATCATGCGCCCGCTGGCCACGCCGGTGGTCGGCGGCATGCTCTCCAGCCTGGTCCATATCCTCATTGTCACGCCGGTAATCTTCGCGTGGCTGCGGGAACGTCACCTAAACCCCCGGGCGTGACCCGCTTGCTCCGGACGGAACCCGGGACGCGTTCCCCCGGTCAATGTACCTATCATGAACTATCGACTACTCCAAACCTTCCTGGTCGCCGCCGGCTTAGGATTTATGACCGGCTGCCAGACGGTCGAGAGCCGCATCAAGGAAAAGCCCGAGGCCTTTGCCCAAGCGGATCTGGCTACGCAGGAGAAGATCACGCAAGGCATCATCGAAATCGGCTTCACGGAGGACCAGGTCTACCTCGCCCTCGGCAAGCCCGACCAGAAACGTGAAACGCGCAATGCTGACGGCAAAACCGCCACTTGGGTTTACAACACCTATTACGAACGTCCCACTGGCACCGTCATGACCGGGTATCATCGGAGCGTCTACTATGATCCCTATCTCCGCGCCTACCGGATGTATTACCGCCCGGTCGTGGCCGACACTTATGTCCAGGAAAAGGAAGAGCGCATCCGCATCGCCTTCCAGGATGGTAAGGCCACCGTGATCGAGCAGGCCAAGGGCTGACGGTAACCGCCGCAGTTGACCGGTTGAAAGCCCGGCTTGCGCCGTGCCATACGGCCCGCATATTTCGCCCCATGCCGACCACTCCGTCTCGCAGAGCGACGACGCGGGGTGTCCCACCCGCCGGAATCCCCTCCTTGCGCCGACCGTGTGAAACCGCCCCCCTCGCCCCCGCCTCGCTGCTGCGACGCACCCGGTGCAGGCTGGGCGCAGTTTGCGCGCTGGGCCTGGCAGCCGTCACGCTACCGGCGGGCGGAGCCGGAACAGTAACCGCAAAAGTGTTTCCCTCCGCCAGCCTCAAGCAGGACCTCGCCTATCAGCTCTACCTGCCGCCCGGTTACGCAGGGGATGGCTCCGTCCGTTACCCCGTGCTCTATCTGCTGCACGGGCGGGGCGACAAGATGGCGGCCTGGACCACGATCAAGCCCGACTTGGACCGGCTGATCCACGAAGGTCGCATCCCGGCCGTAATCGCCATCATGCCGGACGCTCCGTCAAGCCGCCGGGCCGGCTACTACATCGACTCACAGTTCACGGGAAGGGACAGCCTGCCCGCCGGCGAGGCGGTGGAAAGCGCCTTCACCCATGATTTGATCGCTCACGTCGACGCCACTTATCCGACCCGGACGGATCGGGCCGGACGCATCGTGGCGGGCTACTCGATGGGCGGTTACGGTGCCCTGCGCTACGCGCTCGCGCATCCGGATTTGTTCGGCGCGGCCATCGTGCTTAGTCCGGCCGTCTATTTTCCGCTGCCGCCGCCGGATTCCAGCACGCGCGAATTCGGCGCCTTCGGCCGCGGAGCCAGGATTTTTGATCCAGAGATCTACACGGCAAAAAACTATCCCGCCCTGCTGCCCGCATTTGCCGCCCGCGGCCTGCCGCTGGTCATGTTTATTGCCGTGGGCGATGACGAGCGCGCCTTGGCCGATCCGGCGGAAGCCTCCCACGACCTCGATTACGAGGCCCACACTCTCTACAATCGGATCCGCCGGGTGCCGGGCCTCACTTCCGAGCTGCGCGTCATCAATGGACCGCATGACTGGGCGACCTGGCGGCCGACCTTCATCGAGGGCGCGGAGTATGTCTTCGCCCAGCTCCCGCGGGAA
Source organism: Oleiharenicola sp. (assembly GCA_025363455.1). GTDB lineage: Bacteria > Verrucomicrobiota > Verrucomicrobiia > Opitutales > Opitutaceae > Lacunisphaera. The sequence goes on from JANYDW010000048.1 coordinate 11,628, forward strand.
GCCGCGACCAAGCGCTGATCAGGCGGCGTGGCCTGCCTTCTGCGCCTTGGGCGTGAAGACGGTTAGTCCTTGCAGCGATTCCGCGGCCGGGGCGGGGAAAAAGAAACTGGCGAGATACCCGACCACGATCGAGAAGAGGATCGAGATGCCGAGGTAGAGGAACGAGTGAACCAGATGGTGCCACCACACCACGAAGGTTGCGATGAAGCTGAACCCCATGCCGATCAGCACCCCCTGCCAGTTGGCGCGGCGCGTGAACATTCCGAGGGCGTAGGCCCCGCCGAAGGCGCCGCCAAACAGGCCACCGAACTCGATCGCGATGTCGAGGAAGGAGTTGATACTGAAGCGCGAGAGCAGCAGCGCGAGGCCGATGCCGATCACACCAGCGATTACCGTGACCCACTCGGCGAGACGGATGCTGGTGGCCGGATCGGGTTTCTTCGCCAGGCTCCCGTAGAAGTCGACCGAGATCAGGGTGGCCACGCTGTTGAGGATGCTGGAAAGCGTGCCCATGGCGGCGGCAAAGAGCCCGGCCAGCACCACACCGGTCACGCCCGCCGGCAGTTCCGCGGCGATGAAAAGCGGCAGCGTGGCGTCGGTGCGCAACAGGGGATTCATCCGCTCGGGAAAACTGAGGTAGAAAACGTAAAGCCCGGTGCCGATCAGGTAAAGAATCAGGCTGCCGGGCAAAATGATCGCGGCAAATATCCAGATGGAGCGCCCTGCCTCCTTTTCTGATTTCGTGGCGAAGACCCGCTGCATCAGCACCTGGTCCTTGGGAAAGGTCAGGACCGTCTCCATTAGCTGCAGGAAGATAAAGCCCCACACCGTGGCCTTGGTGAGGTCGAAGCTCCAGTCGATCAGCTTGAACTTGTCGTCGGCGACGGCGGTCGCGAGGAACTCGCGGGCCCCGCCCTTGAGCGACCAGATGACATAAGCCATGGCGAAGAACAGGCCGCCGAATTTCACGGTCACCTGCGCGACATCGGTCCAGATGACCGCCTTCATGCCGCCGAGCGCGGTGTAGGCGATGGTGACCGTGCCCATCATCAGCACGCTCCAGACGACATTTAGACCCGTCACGGTCGAGATGGCCAGCGAGGGCAGAAACAGGATGACGCTCATGCGCCCGCCGAGGTGCATCAGGATGCACATGCCGCTGCCCGCGAGCCGCACGGATCGGTGGAAACGCTGGTCCAGGTAGCCGAAGACGGAGGTGAGCGAGAGGCGGCGCAACAACGGCACGATCCAGATGGCGACAAAGACCAGCGCGAAGATGTTGGTGATGTTGCCGAGCAGATAGGTCCAGTTCGTGGCATAGGCCTTGGCCGTGGTGGCGATGTAGCCGATGGCGCTCGAGTTCGAGGCATACAGGCTGATGCCGGCCGCCCAGAACGGAATCGAGCGGTTTCCCACAAAAAACTCCGCGGTCGTCTTCTTGCCCTCCGCGCGATAACAGTAGTAGCCGATCCCGGCGATCATCGCAAAATACAGGGCGATCATCACCCAATCGAGCGGCCGCAGCAGCTGCTTGTTGCCCTGGATCTCCGCGGTGTGCATGGCCCCGCGGGAATCCAGCCAAACAAGGCCATTTCGCCAGCCGGCCCCGAGCCGGGCGTCCCCGGTGCGCTCCGGCCCCTGCGGGGCGACTGAGGCCGTCGTGAGGTGGTAGGTGTAAAGCTGGATGCGCGGCGACCCCGCCGCGTCGGGCGGCATCTGCAACAGATAAAGGACGTGGGCCTGGCCGAGGGCCCGCGTCGCCCCGGAAACCACGTTGCCCGGAAGCGTGCGCTTCAACCGCCAGCCTTCCGCCGCGGTCCAGACCCAAAGCTCATCCCCACCTCCCTTGGGCGAAGCGGCCGTGACCACCAGGGTTTGATCCTGTGACGTTACCGTGCCCACCCCATCGGACCGATTGGACCAAGCTGGCAGGATCATCCATTGCGGCCGGGGCGCCGCCAGGTTGAGGGACCACCAATGCGGGCTGCCGCCGGCATCAACGCCGGCGAGATAAAGCACTCCGCCCTGGACGGCGCCATGCGCGACCCGGAGCGGCACCGGGAATGGCGGCGGCTGGCCTTCACTTGGCCCGTCGGCCGCCGCCAAGGCCACCAGTCGCTCGAGGGACCGGCCCGAAGCGTGCCCAAGCATGAGCCATGAATGGGACCCGGAGGCCAAAAGCCCGCGAATGATCGAGCCTTCCATTCGGGGACTGACGTTGTTCCATCGCGCCGCGGCCGCATTGTAGCGCCACACCGCCCCGTCGCGCACAACCAAGGGTGTGTCTGTAGCGCCCAGATCCGTGCTGGCGGCCGCTTCGGGCGGCGCCATCAAGACCCCGTCCTGCACCGACACCAGGTTCTCGGCGCGCAGGGGAGCAAGCCAGCCAAGCCACAGGCAAACCACAACCAGCCGGTGCCGCCGCGGGAGTTTCATGGATTTGAGCAGAAGCCTGGCGCGATATGCGGCTGAACGTCGAGTTCCGGCCTCAACCCGGCCGCACCGTTACTGGGTAGAGACCAAGAAAAAGCTCCAGCTGTCCGGCAGGCGAACCGCTGGAGCCTGAATTCAAAATCAGAACCTCACCGCATACGAAACCGAGATCACCCGGCCACGACCGGCGAAGTAATTGTTGAACTGGTCGATCTGGGCCCAGGGCAGGATGTAGTATTTGTCCGTCAGGTTTTCGATGCCGACGGAGAAGTCGCCCCATTTCGTGGAATAGCTGGCGGTGAGATGCGCGAGGGTGAGCGAGCCGGTGTGTTCTTCACCCGCGGCCCCGACATTGATGTTACGGGAGAAGACCTTCTCCACATCGAGCGTCAGGCTGGCTTTGGGCATGAATTTCCAGGTCGTGGACAAGTTAAGCTTGTCCGGGCTCACATTGCCCATGCCCTGCTCGCGAGTCAACGGCCCGGTCTCGCTGGTCCGGGTGAGACCCTTCATGTGGGAGTAGAGCACCGAGAACTTGAGGGCGGAGGTCACTTTGTATTCCCCGGTGAATTCATAGCCGGTAAGTTTAACCGGGCGGCGCTGGAGAATGAAATCCTTCGTGACGGGATCGATCGACAGGGTCGCCCCGAGCTCGGAATAGGAGCGGTAATAGGAGGTGCTGAAGCTGAACCGCTTGCCATGCCAGCTGACTCCGCCCTCCTTGTTGTCAAAAACCACGGCTTGCAGATCAAGGATGCCGGCAACCGACTGGCCGGGGTAGTTCACATTCCGGAGCGGGATGCCGACGTTCGGCAGTGAGAAACCCTTGCTGTAGGAGCCGAAAATCGACCAGTTTTGCGGCAGCCGCACGATGATCCCTACATTGGGCAGGGTTTCGCTGTATTTCAGGGTGCCGCCCTGGACATACGACCGGTTGGCAAAATACACCGTGGTATAATCGTCCACCTGCAGCTCGCCTCCTTCATGGCGTACACCGCCGCTCACGGTCACCGGGCCATTGGTGTAGGAAGCCTGCAGGAAAGGCGCCTTGCTGGTGTAGTTCATCGGGGGCACCCACACCCGGTTTGTGAGGGCCAACCGCTGCTGCGCCTTCTCATCCAAATAGTCAAAGCCCGGGGTCAGTTCGAGCCCGGCGACTCCGAACAGGTCCTTGCCAGACCAGGAGCTGCGCAGGCCCTTTTTCTGCGAGTTGATTTCCGACTGGTCGACCAGGGTGCCCAGCGGGGCGAACAGGGGATCCTGCTTGTCGGCGCCACCGAGCTCGGCAACGAAGCGCATCGCCTGGCTGGCCTTGTAGGCCTGGACGTTGAGCGAGCCGCCAAACAGCGCGTCGTTTTTGTAGGCGAGGGCATACTGCGCAAAATCATTGAACTCCGTCTTGGCCCCGGCCGGCACGCCGCGCTTGGCCGAGTCCGTGATCCCGAGCGCCCGGTTGCCGAGGTCCGGGATATAGTGACCCTTGCCCTCGATGCGGAATTGGCTGACGGTCAGCATGAGGCGCTGGGCGTTATCTACGCCGAAATTGTGCCCGACCTTGATGAAGAGGTTCTTCGAGTCGGAGTCGTTGCTGGAGCCGCTGGCGCCCATGCCCAGACGACGGCCGTGGGCATCATAGGCCATGCCATGCTTGGCAAACGCCGCCCCGAAGATCAGGTCATTGGGGCCGTCCTTGTGGCTATAATTGAGGCCCACCCGGTAGCTGGCGCTGTCATTGTAACCCTGCTCCGAGAACTTGGTGCGCAACGTGGCCTCGCTCCCGTCCTTGGCCGGGCTCTTGGAAATGTAGTTGATGATGCCGCCGGCGGCGCCGATGCCCTCAGCCGCCGAGGGCCCGTTGATCACCTCGATCTGGGCGACGATGTCCATGTCAGTGAAGGTGGCGTTGCGGCTACCTTCGCGCAGGGGGGTGGTCTGGGAAATGCCGTCAAAGAGGCGCAGGGCCACGCGGCCGCGCAGGGTCTCCCCGGTGTTCTGCATCTGTTGCGTGGCGGGCGCATAACCGGGGACCGTCCGGGAGAGCACCGCGGTCGCGTCATCCGTGAGCTGGAGGGTGTTCGCGATTTCCTCCGCTGAGACCAGCTTGATCGCGCCCGGGATCAGGTCGATGGCCTTGGGCGAGCGGAAGCCGGTGGTAACGGTGTATTTTGGAAGCTCGACCACCTCGTCCTTGCTGGCGGCGGGTTTTGCAGTCGGGTCCGGGGCGGCCTGCTGGGCGGAGCCAGCGACCGCGAGAGCGGCGAACAGCAGCGGCGCAACCAGCGCGGCGGCGAATTTGGTTGGGGCAGAGCGTATTTTCATGGGCAGTTGGGCAAACGTTTGCACTTGGGGTTGAGGTAACGGAAAGCGCGGGGCCGGGGGCTCAGGCCACGGTCCGGGGCGGTGAACGCGGGGCCGGCGGGACGGAGACGGGCGAAAACATGGCGTGGAGGGGTAAGGGGGCAATCGTCTGGTTTAAGCAAACGTTTGCTTAAACGAGCTTTTTTTGTTTTAACCCTCGTGTCAACTTTTTTTCGCTCCAGCCTTTTAGGACAAAAGATGCCCCACTCGCTGACCTTTCCCTCCCCTGCCCGGGTCCAGCTCGGCGGCCCGCTCGGCCGGGCGCTGGCCGCCAATCTCTCCGCCCACCTCACCCGGTTCATCCAGGACGAAGCCAGTCCGCCAATCGCGCTCTTCTGCCCGGCGCACACCGCGCACAACCACGAGGGCGATTGGTACGGCGAACACGCCGGCAAGTGGCTGTGCGCCGCCGCACGCGCCGTCGAGCGCACCGGGGATGCGGGCCTCACGGCGAGCATGTGCCGCGTCGCGGACTACCTCGTGGGGGTGCAGGGCGGCGACGGCTACCTCGGCACCTATGCCCCCGCCCGGCGCTTCATGTGCAGTCAGGTCCCCGACCCTCGCACATGGGACGGCGCGCCGGGCCAGCGCACGTGGGACATCTGGGTGCATAGCTATCTGATTCTCGGGTTGATTGCCGCCGGTCGTGCCTTGCGGCAGCCCGCGTACTTCGAAGCGGCGCGAAAAATCGGGGATCTCTGTTGGCGCGCCCTCAGCGGCGGAATCAACATCACGTCTCTCGGCAACCACTTCGGCCTCTCCGCCACCGTGCTGCTGGATCCTGCCGTCGAACTTTACCTGGTGACGCAGGAGACCCGATACCTGGATCTGGCCAACCTGATCCTGCAACAGGCCAGCGCGTCCCCCGCCCTTGAACTGCTGCCGCAGGCGTTGGCGAATACCGATGCCGCGTTCATCGCGACCGGCAAGGCCTATCAGCTTTTGTGGAACCTGGTCGGGCTGGTCAAACTGCATCGCGCCACCGGGAACCCCCTCCACCTGCAAGCCGTGCAGCACTTGTGGGAAAGCATCCGGCAGCACCACCTGACCCTGGGCGGCGGCCCGTGGGGCGGCGTGGCGCACCGCTCGCGCGAAGTATTCAATCCCCCCCCGGTCTTCAGTCCCTACGGCTACGTAGAGACCTGTTCCACTTTTTCCTGGATCCAGCTGAACCGCGAGCTCCTAGCTCTTACCGGCGACGCGAAGTATGCCGACGAAATTGAAAAGTCGGCGTACAACGACCTGCTCGGGGCGCAGGCTCCCGCCGGCGACAACTGGTGCTATTATTCCTTCCCTAATGGCAAGCGCGTCTACACCACTTACTGGCGGTGCTGCAAATCGAGTGGCCCGTGGGCGCTGGAGGAGCTGACTTCGGCGGCCTACGGCCTGACCGCCGGAGGCGACATTGCGGTTAACCTCTATGGCCCGGGCTCGGCCGCCCTGTCCACCGCGCAGGCCGGGGTGGTCCGGCTCGAGCAAATCACCAATTATCCGTTCGACGGCGCCATCCGGATCACGGTCAACCCCGAGCGGGCCGCCTGCTTCGCGATTCTCGTGCGCGTCCCCGGCTGGGCGGAAGGCGCCTCGGTTCGCATCAATGACACGCCCGGGCCCGCCGCCGCCACCGGCACCTACGTCGCGCTCGATCGCGACTGGCAGGCCGGCGACGTCATCTGGCTGGAGTTGCCCATGGCACCGAAACTGCATCGCCAGATGCACCGCAACCTCCAGGAGTCGCGCACGCCAGACGGGTCGCCGGTGAGCCAGGAAGTGTTGCACTTCGACTATGCCGCAATCACGCGGGGCCCGCTCGTTTATGCAACCGGCTTGATCGATGGCTTCAAAATCGAGGAAACCATCCGTCTGCCCCCCGCGGCCGGCTCGGGTTTACTGGAAGTGCTGGCCGCGCCGGCGGCCGACGAAGCCCCGGCCGTGCGCCTCAATCTTGGCTACCGCCCTCCGTTGGTTTTCCTGCCTTACTATGAAGCGGGCGGCCGCGAGCACGGTACCTGGCGCCTCACCTGGCTGCAGGTCGCGCCCGGCTGAAGGGCGAGCCGTTAGGCGGTGTTGGTCCTCGCCTGAAACCGGCGCAGCTCGGCCTGCTTCGGCATCGCGAACGCGGCGCCGGGTTTGGTGATGGAGAGTGCTGCCACCGCCGTGCCGAGGCGCGCGGCCGCGGCGATGTTGCCGTCGTGCTGCACGAAACCGGCGGCGAAACCGCCACAGAAGGCGTCGCCGGCGCCCGTGGTGTCGACCACCTTCATGCCAGTGTGCGCCGGGATGAAATGATGACCTTGCTTCTCCGACACAAAACAGCCACGGCTGCCGAGCGTGACGATCAGCGTCGGCACCCCGAACCCGCGGCAGAGTGCATGGAGGTCGTCCCACGCCATCGCGTGCAGCGCCGCCTCGGTGAACTCCGGGAGGTTGAGGTTGGGCAGCAGGCGCACAAGGGCGGTGAACTCGGTTTCGTTCGGGATGAGGATGTCGACGTGCCGGAGGATCGCCGGCTTGAAGTCCGCCCGCATCGGCGCGGGATTCAGCACAGTGGCGACGCCCGCCTGGCGCGCGGCTTTTAGGATCTGGGCGGTCGTTGAGAGATTGGACTCAAACTGGGTCACAACGATCTTGGCCCGGCGCAGGACGGTGAGCGGGATGTCGGCGGGAGCGAGGCGGGCGTTCGCGCCGGGCTCGATGACAATTTCATTCTGGCCCTCCCGGTTCAGCAGGATCACGGCGGTGCCCGTGGACTCGCCGAGTTTCACGGCGAGCTGGCAACCGATCTTTTCAACGCGATAAAAGGCGCGGATCGTGTCGGGAAACGCGTCGCCCCCGACCGCCCCGACGAAAAGCGTGCGCATCCCCGTGCGCCCGCAGGCGATCGCCTGGTTCGAGCCCTTGCCCCCCAGGCCGACCCGCAGCCGGGCGAGAACCGTCTCCCCGCTGGACGGGAAGCTGTCACACGCGAAGGTCATGTCGTGCATGACGCTGCCGACGACGATGACCGGGGAGGGAAGTATCATGAAAAAAAAGGGGAATCTACAGCAAGCCGGCCTGTTTTAGCCGGGCTGGACGCGAGGCAAGGCAAACGATTGCGTTAATTCGGGTGCAGGTCAAGCCGGGGGTTGCAGATTGTGCGGGTAGGGCGCGTTATCCCTAATGCGCAGAAACGTGCGAACGCGGCGGGTTAGGGATAACCCGCCCCTACCTCCTTAACACGACTTCCGGACGATCAGCTCCGGCAGGAGCTTGAGGCTGCTGGCCGGGCGCTTCGGATCCTCAATGCGCTTCAGCAGCAGTTCCGCCGCGCACTTGCCCACCTCGTAGGCGGGCTGGCGCACCACGGTCAGCGGCGGATTGAACACGTCCGCCAGGGTCAGCTCGTCAAAACCGACGATGGCAATCTGCCGCGGGATCTTCAGCCCGAGGGCGGCGATGGCCTCGAGCGCCCCCGCCATCATCAGCCCGTTGCAGACGAATAGGGCGGTGGGCGGGTCGGACATCGACAGCAGCTCGTGCGCGAGGGCCTGCCCGCTCGTCTGCTTGAAATCGCCGAACCGGATCAACTCCGACTTGAGGGTAATCCCGGCCTGGGCGTGGGCGTCCTTGTAGCCGCGCAGGCGTTCGCGTCCGGTGGAGGAATCGAGCGGACCGCCGATCACGCCGATGCGCCGGTGCCCGCGGGCGATGATGTGCTCCACCGCCTTGAGGGCGCCGATGTGGTTGTCGACCTCGACCTTGTCTAGAGTCCCGTTCGAGAGGCTGCGGTCGACGCAGACGACCGGGGTGCCGTTGCGCACGACCTGCAGCACGGCCGGGTCAGTCTCGTGGATCGGCGGGATGATGATGCCGTCCACCGACTCGGATTGCATGACGTCGAGGTAGAAGCGCTCCTTGAGCTCGTCCTCGTCGTAATTGCAGAGCAGGAGCGCGAAGTTGTGCTTGTAAGCCACGTCTTCCACGCCGCGGGCCAGGTCGGCGAAGAAGAGGTTCTGGATGTTCGGGATGATCAGGCCCAGCAGGTGCGTGGAACCCTCCTGGGTGCGCAGCCGGCGGGCGACGCGGTTCGGCTTGTAGCCGAGTTCGCGCATGACTTTCCGGACCCGCGCCTGGGTTTCCGCGCCGATCTTGCCGGTCTGGTTGATGACGCGCGAGACCGTGGAGATGTTCACCTTCGCCCGGCGGGCGACATCAATGAGGCTGGGAATGTTCTTCATGCGCTGATGCGGGCCAACATTGGCCGCGCCAGCGTGTAGCCATCGCATCCCGCCAAGCAAGCCCCGAGCATCGTCAGCGTTTGCCGAATTTGGTAGACACCATCACTTCTATGCGCAAACGTTTGCCCTGTTTCTGCCCTCCTCCGCCGGCGGACCCCGCCGGTTCATGTTGCCCCCTCGCAAAGTGAAACCCGACCAACTCCTGTTAATCGCGGCCGTGTGCCTGGGCGCCAGCCTCAGCGGACGCGCCGACCCGACTCCGCCCGACCCCGCCCGCGCCCAATTGCCCGGCCGCTGGTGGGAAAAGGCGTCCGCGATGCGCTATTTCGTCGTGAGCCCGCAACAGAGCACCCGGGAATTCCTCTCCCTCCGCGACCTCGCTGCGCTGACGGCCCGGCTGGAACTCGTCCGGGCGCAGGGCTTCTCCTCGATCCACATCGTGTCACCGCCGGATGGTGGCGTCAGCTTCGGCGGCCTGGACACAAAGAACCATTATGCGCTCCGGGCCGACGCCGGCAGCATGGATGACTTCCGCCGCCTGGTCCGGGTGGCGCATAGCAAGGGTCTGGCGGTGACCATTTCCTACAACCTCGGCTATGCCAGCACCGAGGCGCCGGCCTGGCTCAAGGCTTGTGACGACGTCCGGGCCGGCCGCAGCAGCAAGGAGGCTCGCTGGTTCGTCTGGAGCGACAAGGGCGACGCTCCGCCCCCACCCAGCAACGCGTTCTTCAACCCGCCGGGCCGCGGATTCTGGGAATACAGCGCGCGGGCCGGCAAGTATTTCTGGACGCGGTGGGGTGGCGCCAACGATGCGGATGTCGACGTACGCTTCCCGCAATACGACTGGGCGACCCCAGAGTTCCAGCAGGAGGCGGAGCAGATCGTCCGCTTCTGGATGAACACCGGCCTCGACGGCATCATGATGGACGCGGTCAACTGGAACAGCAACAGCGACTGGCAGAAGAACCGCCAGCGCATCACCGAAGTGATGGCTTCCTACGGCAATGTCTGGATCCAAGGCGAGGGTGCGGGCGGTTTCGGCGACGACCAGGTGCCGTGGATCACCGAGGGCAAATGGAACTGCGTCGAGGACTACGGCCTCGGCACATGGTGGGTGGCGGGCAGCCACGTGATCCTGAAGGCGTTTCAGACCGGGGATCCGCGTTCCATCGAGCCAGCCCTGCGCGCTTCGCACGACCGCGTGGTCGCGGCTGGCGGCAGCCTGTTCGCGTCGGCCCTGAAGTTCGAGGATCCGGTCGTCCCGACCCGTCGGGAGGCACCCCACCTTTCCTTCGCAGCGCAAATCGGTCTCGGCACTTTCATCGGCTATGACTTGCGCGACATGAAGACGGAGCCGGACGGCGAAATCCAATGGCTGCTGCGCCTGAAGCGTGACCATCCCGCGCTGCAGCAGACCGGCAGCCGTCGCCAGGTTTCGACCAACGCGGACGACAAATACTACGCCTTCATCCGCACGGCCCCCGATGGCTCGGAGCGGGTGCTGGTGGTGCTGAACTTCCAGCGGGGTTTCCAGAAGATCGAGGTCAACTTGAGTGGCATCGACGCGGGGGGCCTCGTCGAACTGAAGACCGGCGAGGAACTCCCGTCCACCGGCCTGCTCCGCACCGGGCTCTACAGCTACGGGTATCGCTTTTACCTGCTTAAGCCGGCCGCGAAATAACGCCCTCCATTTTCTCGCCAGCCCCTGCCATCCGCGCCAGGCTTCCGTCCGTTCTCGCCCTTTCCATGAGCAAGTCCCAACGTGCGCCCGCCACCCGTATTGCCGAGTTCCAGCTGTCGCATGCCCGCAACGGCCCGCACCTCCCGCTCCCGGTGAGTATGCCTGGCTGGCCTTTCCAGACGATCGGCCAGTGGAAGCAGGACGTGAATGCCGCGGCGGCGGCCTGGCGACGGGATTTCCGCGAATGGCGCGACGAACATCTCATCCGCATGGGCTACAACGGCGCGAACTACGAGCGCCCTGAGTTCCAGTGGACGCAGCGGAACTTCGTCCACGCCCAGATGATGGTTGAAGACCGTTTCTTCTACGACCCGGTGAAGCGCCGCTACACGGTGGATCGCTATCTCGACGACCTGAAGCAGCGCTATGGCGGCATCGACAGCGTGCTGATCTGGTATGTCTATCCGAACATCGGCATCGACGACCGCAACCAGTTCGACCTGGCGGCCGACCTGCCCGGCGGCCTGGCCGGCCTCAAGCGCGCGGTCGCGGCTTTCCACCGCCGCGGAGTGAAGGTCTTCATTCCCACGAAGCCGTGGGACAGTGGCACCCGGCCCCAAGGCATGCCGGACTGGGAGGCGATTGCGCGCCTGGCCAAGGCGATCGGCGCCGACGGAGTCAACGGCGACACCTACAGCGGGGTGCCGCGCGCGTTCTTCGACGCGGCGGAGAAGCTGCGGCATCCCCTCGTCTTCGAACCCGAGGCCGTGCCGCTCTCCGACGAGGCCCTCGCTTGGAACCTGCAGAGCTGGGGCAAGCTTCTGCCCGACCAGGTCGTCCTGCCGGTGAGCAAGATGAAGTGGCTCGAACCACGCCACATGTCGAACACCGAGAACCGCTGGGGCCGCGACCGCACCAACGATTTTCACTACATCTTCTTCAACGGCTCCGGCTACAACTCGTGGGAGAACATCTGGGGCGTGTGGAACCAGTTCACGCCGCGCGATGCCGCCGTCCTCCGCCGCATCGCGCATCTCTACCGGCGTTTCCCGGACCTCGTGGTCAGCCGGGACTGGGAGCCCTACGCGCACACCTGCCAGCCCAACGTCTTCGCCTCGATGTTCCCGGCCAAGGCAATGACGCTGTGGACCGTCGTCAACCGCAACGAATACGACATCACCGGCGATCAACTGCAGGTCGCCCACCGGGAAGGCCACCGCTACTACGATGCCTGGCATGGGGCCGAACTGAAGGCCCTGGTGAAGGATGGCGCCGCCACCCTCGCCTTTCCCCTGGAACGCCGCGGCTTCGGCGCCGTGCTGGCCGTGGAACGCGGCGCCAAGGTCAAGGACCTCGCCGCCTTCCTGCGCGAGCGCCGCGCCCTCACCCACACGCCCCTGCAGCGCCTTTCCGCCGGGTGGAAATTCCTCCCGCAGCAGATGATGCCGATCAAGCCCACCCGCCGCCGCGCCCGGCCCCCGGCCGGCATGGTCACCGTCCCAGCCGGCACCTTCGACTTCCACTGCACGGGCGTCGAGATCGAGGGCTTCACCTGGCCCGGCCATGACGTGCAATTCCCGTGGGAGAATTCGCCGCGTCGCTCGCACCGGCGCCGGCTCAAGCTGCCGGCGTTCCACATCGACCGCCACCCGGTCACCAACGCCGAGTTCAAGCGGTTCATGGTTGCGACCCGCTACCGCCCGGCGGATGACCACCACTTCCTCCGCGACTGGAAGCGTGGCGCGCCCCCGCGCGGCTGGGCGAACAAGCCCGTGACCTGGATTTCCCTCGAGGACGCCCGCGCCTACGCCGCGTGGGCCGGCAAGCGCCTGCCCCGCTCCTGGGAATGGCAATACGCCGCCCAAGGCACCGACGGCCGCCTCTTTCCCTGGGGTAACGCCTGGAATCCCGCCAACGTGCCCGCCCCCAACCGCGGCCGCACGCTCCTGCCGCCGGCCGATGTCGACGCCCATCCCGGTGGCGCGAGCCCGTTCGGTGTCATGGATCTCGTCGGCAACGTCTGGCAGTGGGCCGACGAGTTTCGCGACGAGCACACACGGACCGCCGTGTTGCGCGGTGGCAGCGCGTATCACCCGCAGACCTCGCACTGGTATTTCCCGCAGGCCTACCAGCTCGACCAACACGGCAAATACCTGCTGATGTACCCGGGAAAAGACCGCAGCGGCATGCTCGGCTTCCGCTGCGTGGTCGACGCCACGTAATTTTTCCATGCGCAGCAAGCTTTTCGTCCCCGGTTCCCGTCCGGATCTTTTCGCGAAGGCCCTCGCCGGCCCGGCGGACAGCCTGTCGTTCGACCTCGAGGATGCCGTGCCCGAGGCCGGCAAGGCCGAGGCGCGCCGCCTCGTCGGGCAGGCACTCTCGTCACCCGAGTTCGCCGCGTCCCAAAAAATCCTGATCGTCCGTGTGAACGCGCTCGCCACGTCGCATTTCGCCGCAGACCTCGCCGCCGTCATCGGCCCGCGCCTCGATCTGCTCAATCTGCCCAAGGTCGAGTCAGCCGCCGACATCCGCGCCGCGGCCAAAGCCCTCGCTGTTCTGGAGAAAAAACAAAAGCTCCCCCGCCCGATTGGCCTCCTCGCCAACATCGAATCCCCGCGCGGCCTCCGGCTCGCCGCTGAGATCGCCGCCGCCGATCCGCGCGTCGCCGGCCTGCAGCTGGGTTTCGCCGACCTCTTCGAGCCGCTCGGCATCGACCGCACCGACGCCGCGGCCATCCACCAGATCCAGCTCGCGGTCCGGCTCGCCGCCGGGGAGGCCGGCCTCTGGGCCTTCGATGCCGCCTACGGCAATATCAAGGATCCCGACGGGTATCGCGCCGAGGCCCTCGCCGCCAAAAGGCTCGGCTTCATTGGCAAGAGTTGCATTCACCCGAGCCAGGTTGCGCTGGCCAATGAGATCTTCCGCCCCACCGGCGACGAGATCGCCTTCGCCCAAAAAGTCGTGGCCGCCGCTGAAAAAACCACGGCCGGCGTCTTCACCGTCGACGGCCGGATGATCGACGCTCCCTTTATCAAGCGCGCCCGCGCGGTCCTCGTCATCGCCCGCCAGATGTAGCGTCATGCCCCTGAAAAAGCGCGATTACGACTCCGGCGCCCGCGGCCCCTTGCACGGCATCCGGGTACTTGATCTCTCGCGACTTTTCGCCGGCAACGTGCTGACCCAGATTCTCGGCGATTTCGGCGCGGAGATTATCAAGGTCGAACCGCCTGAGGGCGACACGCTTCGCGCGTGGCAGACCAACGGCGTGTCGACGCACTGGAAAATCTATTCACGCAACAAGCAGAGCCTCGCCCTCGACCTGCGCAAACCCGAAGCGATCGAGCTCATCCGCAAGCTGGTGCCCACCGCCACGCTCTTCATCGAAAGCTTCCGGCCCGGCGTGCTGGAGAAAATGGGCCTGGCGCCCGACGTGTTGCTCAAGCTCAACCCGAAGCTCGTCATCACGCGCATCTCCGGCTGGGGCCAGGACGGTCCCTACAGCCAGCGCCCGGGCTTCGGCACGGTCATCGAGGGCATGTCGGGCTTTGCGTCCTTCAACGGCTTCGCCGACCGCGAGCCCGTGCTGCCGCCCATGTATCTCGCCGATGGCGTCGCAGGTCTCTACGGCGCCTCGGCGGCCATGATCGCGTTGCGCGAGGTGGAGCGAAACGGCGGCCGCGGCCAGGTCATCGACCTGCCGTTACTTGACCCGCTGTTTGCCATCCTCAGCCCCCAAGCCGCCAACTACCGCCTGACCGGCAAGATCAAGCTGCGCACCGGCAGCCGCTCGACCAATTCCGCCCCGCGCAACGTCTACCAGTGCAGGGACGGCAAGTATGTTGCCGTCTCGGGCTCGACGCAGGGCATGGCCGAACGCCTGTTGCGCGCCATTGGCCGCGCTGACCTCAACGACGACCCCCGCTTCCGCACCAACGCCGATCGCTTGAAACACGCCGACGAACTCGACGCCATCATCGGCGCCTTCATCGCCCGGCACACGCAGGCGGAGAACGTCACCTTCTTCGAGAAGGCCGAGGTCACGGTTGGCCCGATCTACGACGTTTCGCAGATTCTCGAGGACTCGCATTTCATCCAGCGCGAAATCGTGGCCGACTATCCCGATGCCGAGACGACGACGCTGCCCATGCACCACGTCGTGCCGCGCCTGGCCGGGACCCCGGGCTCGATCCGCTCCCGCGCCCCGGGCCTGGGTGAGCATAACCGTCCCATTCTGGCGGAACTTGGCATCGACGACTCCGCTTACGCCCGTTTGATCGCGGCCGGAGTGGTCATCGAAGCCGCCGGGAAAAAATGACCCCGGCGCCCAGCAGTGCGGCCGGCACGGGCGATCTTTCCTTTGGCCGCGAGGACCAGCCAGCGGACGCCCGGTTGCGGTCGGCGATGATGCTCGTGGGCACCGGGTATCTGTTCCTGACCCTGTGCGACTATCGGGAGGGCATCGCCAACCTGGCCCTGCGGTTTCTGCTCAAGGATCACCTGCAACTGACGGCGAGCCAGTTGGCGGGCTTTTTTGCCATCACCAAGCTCGCGTGGTATTGCAAGCCCTTCGCCGGCGTGCTCGCCGACAACGTGCGGTTGCTCGGCACCCGCCGGAAGGGATATCTGGTCGTCTTTTCCGCGGCAGCCGGTGCACTCTGGCTGGCCCTGCCTCTGGCGCACAACAGCTATGGCTTCATGTTGTGGCTGGTCGGGGCCATCAACTTTGCCCTGATGATGGTGCACACGACGCTGGGCGGCATGCTCGTGGAGGTGGGCCAGGCGCTGGGCGCCACGGGCCGCATCAGTGCGTTGCGCAGCGGCTCCGAAAGCCTGGGCTGGCTCCTCACGGGGCTCGTCAGCGGCTGGATCGTCGTGCACCTGCTCCATTATGGCTTCCTGCTCAATGCCGTCCTCATGATCGTCCTGACCGGGCTTTTCGCGCAAACGCTTCGCGAGAAAAAATCCGGAGCGACCGGACCGGACAAACCCAAGTGGACCCTGGCGCACTTCAAGGAACTGTTCCGGCACCGCACGCTCTGGACGGCCGCCGGCTTCTGGGTGCTCATCAAGTTCTCGCCCGGGTTCGGGACGCCGTTGTTCTATTACCAGAGCGAGACTCTCGGATTTACGCCGCAGTATATCGGGTATCTCGGTCTCGTGTCGGCCGCCGCCGGGTTGGGCGGCAGCATCGTCTATATGCGGCTGTGCCGGCATATCGCTCTCCGCCGCCTGCTGTGGCTGGGCGCCAGCCTGCATGCGACAGCGGCGTTGGCTTATTTCGCCTACCGGTCGATCGGCCCGGCCATCGCGATCGAGGCCTTGTATGGGCTGTGTACCGCCCTGGCCTTCATGCCGATCTTCGACCTGCTGGCCCGCGCCACGCCCAGGCAGTTCGCTGCGCTCGGCTATGCGCTCATCTTCAGCCTGGGCAGTCTTTCGGTCTCGGGCTCGGACCTGATGGGGTCCTGGCTCTTCGAGCGGTTCGGCCACAGCTTCGCCAGCATGATCCTGTTGAACTCAGGCAGCTCCGCCGTCGTGCTGCTGGTCATTCCCTTTTTGCCCAGCATACTGACCGCCCACCGGGATGGCGAAGGCCCCGCGTCTGAAACGGCGGCCACTCCGGCCCGATAGTGGTCGGGCGGCGGCCCGCCGCTTGCTTTCGACCGGATCACTTTTTCGCGAAGGGCGAGGTGGTTTCCCGTTTCAGCTCGCGGGTCATGAGCGCCATCAATGCGTCGAGCGGCTTCTTCCCCTGGTAGAGGATGGCGTGGACCTCGCCCAGAATCGGGGCGGTGATCTTCTTCTGCAGGCACAACTCGTGCAAGGCCTGGGCGGTGCGGTAACCCTCGACGACCGTGCGCCGCCCGGCCAGTAATTCCACCACGGGATGGCCCGCCCCGACCTTCTCGCCAAACTCGCGGTTGCGGCTCCAGGCCCCGTGGCAGGTGGCGACGAGATCGCCGAAGCCGCTCAGGCCGTAAAAAGTTTCCTTCTTGGCGCCGAGCGTCTCGCCGACGCGCACCATTTCAGTCAGAGCGCGGGTGATGAGCGAGGCCTTGGCGTTGTCGCCGAGCTTAAGTCCGTCGCAGAAGCCGGCCGCGATGGCGTAGATATTCTTGAGGGAGGCACCGTATTCCGCGCCGGCCAGGTCGTCGCTCGTGTAGAGCCGCAGCGTCGAGCCGCTCACGGCCGCTTGCACGCGGTCCACGAAGTCACCGGGCTCAGCGACGGCCAGCACTACGGCCGCGGGCAGGCCCTGGGCCACCTCCGCCGCATTGGTCGGGCCGGTCAGGGTCGCCACATTGGCCCCGGGAAAGGCCTGCGCCATGACCTCACTGGGCCGGAGTTGAGTGCCGACCTCGAGGCCCTTGACCAGGCTGATGAAAAGCTGCGGCTGCCGGGCAGCCAGCTCGGCCTTGATGCGCTGGCACCACTCCCGCAAAGCGTGGGAGGGACTGGCGATCAAAACTACGTCGGTGTCGAGCAGTCCGGCATGCAAGTCGGAGGTGACGACAAGGGATTCCGGCAGCTTGAAGCCGGGCAGGTAATCGCGGTTCTCCCGCGCCAGCTGCATGGTCACCGCGTGCTCCGGCCGGCGGGTGATGAGCGTGGTGCGCTGGTTGCGCCGGGCCAGGTGGGAGGCGACTGCGGTGCCCCACGCACCCGCGCCGATGACCGCAAAATGGAGGGGGCGCTGGTCGGGCATGGGGCAAACCGTCAGGTTTTAAGAAAGGAGGGGATTTTTTCCCCCGCGATCACAGTCTCAAATTTCTCGCGGGGATTGACCAGCTCGAAGCGGCTGCCCGACACCAGCACCTCGGCCGGCAGTGAGCGCGTGTTGTAACGGCTGGCCATCGTGTAGCCGTAGGCGCCGGCGCTCATGAACGCCACCAGCTCGCCCTCGCCCACCGACTGCAGGGTGCGATCCTTGGCGAAACAGTCACCCGACTCGCAAATCGGACCGACGATATCGGCCTTGAGCGCGGGCCGCGTGGTGTCCCGCAGGAGCGGCACAATCTCGTGGTAGGCCTCGTACATGGCGGGGCGCACGAGGTCGTTCATCGCGGCATCAAGCACGAGGAAATTCTTGTTGGCACCGCGCTTCAGGTGCTCGACGCGGGCGAGCAGCACACCGGCATTGCCCACGAGAAAGCGGCCCGGTTCGAGCAGGATCTTGAGCCCCAGCGGGGCGAGCAGGGGCGTGAGCGCGGCCCCATAGGCCTCGGGCGTCAGTGGTCGCTCGGCGGCGGGCTTGGCGTCCCACCAAGCCGGCGCACCGCTGGCGAGCGCGTCCTGGTAAACGATGCCGATGCCGCCCCCGACGCTGAAATAGGTGATGCCGTAGAGCTTCTTCAGCTCCGCGACAAAGGGCACCACCTTCTCGACCGCCTCGATGAACGGCGCGGCGGAGGTGAGCTGCGAGCCGATGTGCATCTGCACGCCCTTGAGCTCGAGGTGGGGATACTTGGCCGCGTAGGCGGCGGCGGCCACCTTGAGCGGAATGCCGAACTTGTTGTCGCTTTTGCCGGTCGTGATCTTGGCGTGGGTGTGAGCGTCGACGTCGGGGTTGATCCGGATGGCAATCGGAGCCTTGCGGCCGAGCTGACCGGCCACGTGATTGATCCGCGCAAGCTCAGGCTCGCTCTCGACGTGAAAGCCGAAGACCCCGGCCTCGAGGGCGAGGCGAATCTCGGCCTCGGATTTGCCCACGCCGGCAAAAACGCTGCGGTGGGCGTCGCCCCCCGCCGCGAGGACGCGGCGCAATTCGCCACCGCTCACCAGATCGAAGGCCGCGCCGAGGTTCGCAAAGTGGCGCAGCACGGCGAGGTTGGAATTCGCCTTCATGGCGTAGCAAATCTGTACGTCGAGGCCCGCGAGGCTGGCGGCCAGCCGGCGGTAGTTATCGGCAATCGTCAATCCGCTGTAAACGTAGGTCGGGGTGCCGTGAAGCTGCGCGATGGCCGCGAGATCAACGGACTCGCAATGCAGTTTTTGCCCGGCGTAGTGGAAATGGTGCATTTGTGGGTAAAGGCTGCGTGAAAGGTGTCGAGATAGACACTTCCGAATTGAACGGAAGCGCTATTTTTCGGGATTCTATCCCTCCACTCTCTCTCCCATGTCACTCACCCTGCGTCGCCTGCTGAACTACCTGCCGATCCCTCACGGCGGCCGCGACCAGTTGTATATCAAGGCGTCGTGGCACAAGCCCACGCCCTTCGACCAGTGGCGCAGCACCGTGCCCTTCCGGTCGCGGTCCCTGCTTCGCAGCGATCATTTTGGACGCGGGCTGCGCCGCCATCGCTTGGTCCGCTGGTTCATCCGCGGGACAATCGCCCTGTCCCTCGCTTGGATCGTGGTGGAAAGCGTCCTCGCCTTGGCGTGATTCCGAACGCCCGGCATTGACGCCGCAGCGGACCGGCCTTGCATCGGATCATGTCCGACCTCGCCGAGCTTTATCCTTGGATTTCCGCCGGGGCCATTGCGTGGGGCGTGCTGGATGTTTTTTTTGGCTATCGCATCTTCAAGGTCACCCTCGCCGTCGTCGGCGGCCTGCTCGGCGTGGGGCTGGGCCAGGCAGCCGCCACCGCGCTGGCCCTCAGTCCGGGTGTGGAGATCGCCGCCATGGTAGTGGGGGCATTGCTTGGGGCGGGCCTGGCCTTTCTGCTCTATGTTGCCGCCGTGTTTGTCGCGGGCTTCGGTTTCGGTGCTACTCTCGGCATGCTGCTGCTCGCCAATTTCCACCATATGGTGGCCCTGCTTACCGGTTTGGTGCTGGGCGTCATCGGCGGATTCCTGGCCGTGAAGGTGCAACGGATCCTGATCATCCTCTCCACCTCATTACTGGGCTCGTTCCGGGCGGTCCTGGCGCTGTCCTACTTCACCAGCTCGCTCGACTGGCTGTTCTATTTTAAACAACCGGATCAACTGCCCGCCTTGATCGATAACAACCGCTGGATGCTTCCTTCCATCCTCGCCTTCGCCAGCGTCGGAGTGATAGCGCAGCTGGAACTCGGCGGTGCCAACGAACCGAAGAAAGTCCGGGCCAAGGACGAGTAAACTTGCCGCCGTTCCCGCCGTCCTCACCATCGCGCCAATGAAAAAAATCCTGTTCCCTCTGCTGCTGGCCGTCGTCTTGGTCTGCGGATTCACGGCCTGTGGCAGCCCGGAATCCCTCACTGCCGGACTCAAGCTTGAGCTCACCGGCATCGAACGGGCGGGCGACGGGACGGTACGGGTCATGTGGAGTGTGCAAAACCCGAATGTCTTCTCCTATGTTTTGGACAAAACCTCCCACAAGCTCAGTCTCAATGGCACTCTGGTCGGCACCATCACCGACAACTCGCGCATGGGCGTCCCGGCCCAAAGTCATGCAGAGCGCACCGGGGTGCTGACCCCCGCCAAGCCCCCCGCCGCGGCGGTCATTGACCAGGCGGTCAACCGAGGCTCCGCCGCTTACCGGCTGGATTCCATCGTCAACGTCCTGCTGCTGGATGACAAATTCGAGAAGAGGTCGCTCGCGGCCTCGGGCACCGTCACCGTCACCGCCAAATAAAACGGCCCCGGATTGACCGAGACCGCGGGCTTCAGTTCGTTGTGAATCTAGGATCAGGCGGCCAGTTGCTGGACCGGGGCCGCCGAACGATGAGCCTTGATGGGCGCCGGTAGGCGGATCGGGCGGACCACCAGCAGTGGCCGCGACTCGCGACTATATTGGTTCACCGTCCAAGCCACGAGGCCGATGGTGAAGAGGATGGCGGTAAAGTCGGCGGCGTCAAAGGGACGACCGCTCGCCACAGAAGCCAAACCCAGGAGGGTGGCGGTCAGAACGGAGATGAGGGAGGTTTTCATGGGAGCGTTGGTTGTTTCCCTGATAACCCAGCCCGCCGCGAAAAGTTGCAGACTTTCGCAAACCGCTGCGCAAACGCATGCTCCCCAGCCCGAATCCGGATGATACCGGGACTAAAAACTTGCCGCTTCACATGCGGTGAAGCAGCCCTGTGTCATGCGTGTTGACCTATTCTGCCTCGGTCTTCTGGTCATTGCAGCCCAAGCGCACGGAGCGGACGGCGGAGAGTCATCCGGGCTGGAAGTGATGTTCATCCCCACGATCCAGTATGCCCACGAGGATATCTGGGCCAAGACGCCGAACGGTCGCGGGCCGCATTTCACCGGCGTCGGGCAGATCGTGCGCAACCAGCCGGTGCATATCCTGGTCTCCGCAGCCCGTTTCACCACCGACCCCGAAGGAACCGCCGAGGTCAATTACCGCGTGACTTCCATCCGGCCCGATGGGACCCGTGGTGGTGAGAAAGAGGGACTGAAGCTCATTCCCCGCGGAAAATCCGGGGATCCCCGCTACATCCATCGGGCGGCCGAGCAGTTGGTGTGGGCCTTTGGCGACGATGACCCGCTCGGAACCTGGCGGATTGTGGTGGAAGCAACTGATGTGATCCGTGGTGTATCCGTCCGGCACGAACAGCCGATCACGGTGTGTGATGATGCCTTGCTGCAGGAACCACTGCCACCGGGGACGGAGCAGAGCCGTTGGCTCCTGAATTATCATAACAAGCCCGTACCCCAGCAACTGCTGGCAGCCGTCAAATTCATCGCGGAAAATCCGCCGGCGGGAGCTAAACCGCGCAGCGATGCGGAGAACGGCACCTGGTTGGGATTCTTCGAACAAGCCCTAGTCGACAACCCTTGGCTGCTGCCGCACATCGTCCTGCGGCTGGATAAGGCCGAGGGTCGCGAGCAAGAGCTACTGGCGACCTGCCTGGCCTATGCGAAACGCGACGAGCTTTCGTTTTTCCAAACCCTGCCGGAGAAAGCACGCGCGGCCTTCATGCTGCAGCGGGTGCAAACCTGGCCGGCCCCGACGAAGGAACCACTCAGCGGAGCCCAACTCGATGTGCTGTGGGGTCGGTTTTTCGCCAGCGGCCGCTTCGCTCCCATCCGTGAGCTCGTCGCCGTGCTGGCCTACCATCCTTACAAGGATGCGTTGGAGAAGTTCAAGAAACTGGAGAAAAAACCGCGGGGACTCCCGCTCGAAGCGCAGAAGAATGCGGTTTTCGGAGCGGTGGTCTGGTCGCTGCGCAGCAACATCCAGCAAGACAAGGTCGTGCGGGACTACTGCGAGGGCATCCTGCTGCGCAAAGAGCTGCCTGAAGCTGAACACAGCTGGCTCGCGGGAATATTCCGCACCGCCGTGGAGAACCTGCCAAAGGGCCCGCCGGCGGTACCGGCCGCCAAACCAGCTGGTTGAGCGATCCGCTCAGCTGCCCCCGCCACCCGCGGCGTTGGAAACGGGCTTGAATTTCGCCCGGAAGAGCGCGCCGAGGTAATCACGATTCAGTCGGGCGATAAAATCGTGCGTGATCGTCTTCGGGCACACTGCGCTGCACTCGTACTGGTTGGTGCAGTTGCCGAATCCCGCGGCATCCATGGTCTGGACCATGGCGAAGACCCGCTTGTCTCGCTCCGGCTGGCCCTGCGGCATGAGCCCAAGGTGCGAGACCTTGGCGGCAACGAAGAGCATGGCCGACGCGTTCTTGCAGGCCGCGACACAGGCTCCGCAACCGATGCAAGCAGCCGCATCCATGGCGAGGTCGGCGTCCTCCTTCGGCACGGGAATCGAGTTGGCATCGGGGGCGGCGCCGGTGCGGACGGAGATGAACCCACCCGCCTGCTGGATCTGGTCGAAGGCGCTGCGATCAGTGACGAGATCCTTCTGGATCGGAAAGGCGCGCGCGCGGAAGGGCTCGACGACAATGGTATCGCCATCGGCAAAGCTGCGCATGTAGAGTTGGCAGGTGGCAATGCCCTGGCCCGGGCCGTGCGGTTTGCCGTTGATCGTGCAGGAACATGTGCCGCAGATGCCCTCGCGGCAGTCGTGGGCGAACGCAATCGGTTCGCCGCCGTCCTTGGTGATGCCGTCATTCACCACGTCGAGCAGTTCGAGGAAGGACATGTCGGGGTTCACATTTGCCGCCGGGTAATCGACAAAATGACCGGGCTGGGCCGGGCCGGCCTGGCGCCAGACCCGCAGCGTGACGGAGAAAAGTTTCTTGGTGGTGGGAGCGACCATGATGGATTTCTCGGGGAATTACTTGTAGGAGCGGACGCTCATCTTGGTGAACTCATAGTTGAGCGGTTCGGTGTTGCGCAGCGGGGTTTGGCCCTCGCCCTGATATTCCCAAGCGGCGACATGGCCGAACTTCTCGTCGTCGCGTTTGCATTCGCCGTCGGGGTGCTGGTATTCCTCGCGGAAATGCCCGCCGCAACTTTCCTCGCGCGTGAGGGCGTCACGGCAGAGCAGCTCGCCGAGTTCGATGAAGTCGGCAACGCGGCCGGCCTGTTCAAGGGACTGGTTGAGCGTGTCACCCGAGCCTGGGACCTTGACGTTGGCATGGAACTCCTCGCGGAGCGCGGGGATCTTCTGGAGCGCGGTCTCGAGGCCCTGCTTGGTGCGGGCCATGCCACAGTATTCCCACATGAGTTTGCCCAGACGTTTGTGGAAATGACTGACGGGCTCCCTGCCCTGGTTGGCGAGAAAACGCTTCGTCATCGCCGTGACGTTCTCCTCGGCCTGCTTGAACTCGGCGCGATCCGCCGGGGGGCGCGAGCCAGGCTTCTGCTGCGCGAGGTAATCGCCGATCGTGTAAGGAATGACGAAGTAGCCGTCGGCCAGGCCCTGCATAAGGGCCGAGGCGCCGAGACGATTGGCCCCGTGGTCGGAGAAGTTCGCTTCGCCGAGCACGAAGAGCCCCGGAATGTTGGACATCAGGTTATAATCCACCCACAGGCCGCCCATGGTGTAATGCACCGCCGGGTAGATGCGCATCGGTGTCTTGTACGCGCTCTCGGCGGTGATCTCGTGATAAATATCGAAGAGGTTACCGTAGCGCTCGCGCACACCCGCCTCGCCCAGGCGATTGATGGCGTCGGAGAAATCCAGGTACACGCCGAGGCCGGACTCGCCGGCGCCGCGCCCCTCATCGCACATGCGCTTGGCGGCGCGGGAGGCGACGTCGCGCGGGCAGAGGTTGCCAAAGCTCGGGTAGATGCGTTCGAGAAAGTAATCGCGGTCGGCCTCGGCGATGGAGGCGGGATCCTTCTTCGCATCCTCCTTCTTCTTCGGCACCCAGATGCGGCCATCATTCCGGAGGGACTCGGACATGAGCGTGAGCTTCGACTGGTAATCGCCGCTGACAGGAATGCAGGTCGGATGAATCTGCGTGTAGCAGGGATTCGCGAGGCAGGCGCCGCGCTTGTAGGCGCGCCAGATGGCGGTGGCGTTGGACTGCCGGGCGTAGGTCGAGAGATTGAAGACGTTGCCGTAACCGCCCGTCGCAAGGATGACGGCGTCGGCGCTGTGCCGGGAGACGGCGCCGGTGATCAGGTCGCGGACAATGATGCCTTTGGCGTGACCGTCGACCACAACGAGGTCGAGCATCTCTGAGTTGGTGTGCAGCTCGACGCCACCGGCGCCCACCATGCGCGAGAGCGCCGAATAGGCCCCGAGGAGCAGCTGCTGGCCGGTCTGGCCCCGGGCGTAGAAGGTGCGCGAAACCTGGGCGCCACCGAAGGAGCGGTTGGCGAGCAGGCCGCCGTATTCCCGGGCGAAGGGCACGCCCTGCGCAGCGCACTGGTCGATGATGTTGACCGAAACCTCGGCCAGGCGGTGGACGTTGGCCTCGCGGGCGCGGTAGTCGCCACCTTTCAGCGTGTCGTAGAAGAGCCGGTGGACGGAATCGCCGTCGTTCTGGTAATTCTTGGCGGCGTTGATGCCACCCTGCGCGGCGATGGAATGAGCTCGTCGCGGGCTGTCGTGGAAGACGAAGTTCTTCACGCGATAGCCGAGTTCGGCGAGCGTGGCGGCGGCCGAGGAGCCCGCCAGGCCGGCGCCCACGACGATGACCTCGTATTTCCGCTTGTTCGCCGGGTTGACGAGCTTGATCTCTTGCTTGTGCTTCTGCCACTTGTCGGCGAGCGGGCCGGCGGGAGTCTTGGAATCAAGTTTGGCCATGGCGGAAAGGGATCAGGCGTGGAGCTTCACGAGGCCGCCGAGCACGGCGACCGGAATGGCCGCGTTGAGAAGAAAATAACCCCAGCAGTAGGCGACGGCGAATCGCTCCAAGCCGAGCGTCCACTTTTCGTTCTTCAGGCCGAGCGTCTGCAGCATGCTGACAATGCCGTGAGCGAGATGGTAGCTGAGCAGGCCGACCGCAATGATGTAGAAGACCGAGACCCCGACATTGCTAAAGCCCTGCACCATCATGGTGTGAATGTCGCGTACCTTGGTGCCGTTGAGCAACGTGAAGGTGTGCTCGCTCCACTGCGGATGCCCGATACGGACGGTGAAGTGCGCAAGATGGAAAAGGATGAAAGCCAGCACGACGAGGCCGGTGCGGGCCATAACGCGCGAGGCGAGCGTCGCGCGGTTGGTGTGCGTCACCCCGTAATCCTGCGGTCGGGCGGCACGATTTTCCAGGGTAAGCTGGATGGCCAGCCACACATGGATCACCACGCAGGCGAGCAGAAAGAGGCGAATGAGCCACAAGCCGGCGCCGAGGGATTCGAGCATATGGCCGTAGGCGTTGATCTTTTCCGGCGGGAGGAAGACCTGAAGATTGCCCAATAAATGCCCGGTCACGAAGCCGAAGAGCACAAGTCCGGTCGCCGCCATGAGGAATTTCCTGCCCAAGGAGGAACTGAAGAGCGAACCAAGTAGATTCATCGTGCGAATCGGGGGAAAATTGCCGGGGTTGGACGAAATGTCGAAACCGAAGAAACTGGGCCTGATGCCGGTTGGCAAGGCACCGAAAAGTGCCCGGCCTTATATATTAGTCACCCTAACCGCCTGAAGCAGGCCGCGTTCAGCGCGCCAAAGGTTTCAAGAGGGCGAATTTGCCGCTAGCAGCCGGTTGGATGAACTTACGGCGGAACAGTGCCACCCGGACATCCGACCCCAGCACTCCCGCGAGAGGGCCGGCCATGGCCTCCGGCGCCACCCCATCGGCGACATATTGAAACTCCCAGCGCTGATCCGATCCTTGGACCAAGCTCCAGTGCCAGCACGCGAAATCGTCCGACAGCGCCGCATCAATTTCGAAGGCCGACACGACGGCGCCATCCGGGCGAAAAAGGAGATCCTTCTCCCGGCCCAGAATGCGGAAGCCGGTGGGCGTGCGCCGTACAATGTCACCGGTATGGTAACGCAGCAGCGGCATCGCCTCGCGGTCGCGGGTGGTGACATTGATCTGGAACACTTCCTCCGCCCCTTCGCGCCAAGGAGTCAACTCGAGGAATGCATTCCCCTCCACCGCGCGGAGATTGTCCGCGAAGGCGTCGCCGACAAACAGGTAGCCCGCCTCGGTTGAACCGTAGAGATCCACCTGCATGGCTCCCGGGAAAGCCTCCGCAATCCGCCGGCTGTGCTGCCGACTGGCTTTGCCATAAGTGAGAATGACTGTCTCTATGCTAGCCATTTGCACGCGGCGTCTTTGTAAGGCCCGCGCCAGGAGTGAAAGATAGACAGGTTCACCCTCGATGACCTGCGGCTTCACCGCCTGCAGTTCCAGCACGATGCGATCCCACTCGGCTTCGGGAAAGGCAAACGGATCGCTGGAGAGATTCAGGTAGACCGTTCCGTCGAAATAGCGGTGCGGAAAGGGATGATCTTCGTAGGGACAAAGGTTGCTCGAACAACCCACCGGGGCCAGGACGCACTTGCGGTACGGCCGGTCCACGTACTGCGCCAGACGGGGATGGGCGAGATAGGCGCGGCGCGTCTGGGCGTTCCACCAACCGTCTTCCATGACCACCGTCATCGGCCCGCTCGTCGTGCCAGAGGTGTGCTCGTATTCGTATTTCTTCTGCACAAAGCCGCGCTCGATTTCGGCGTAGTCGGAAAAAAACGCGCTGTGCCCGTGCCGGACAATCTCCTGCTTGGTCAGGACCGGAATTTCCCGGTAACATGACCACTGCAGCGGTTCCGCATGCAGCGGAAAACGCCGGGTGTAGAGGGGGCTGCGCCGGTAGATTGCGCGAATTTCCCGTTCCAGCGGAGCCGGCAGACCACCACCGTCTTCCCACCCCAGGCTTTCAGGGGTGTTGGCGAAGAGGGCGGCAACGGGAGATTTCATCAGGTGCGGGGAGTGAAGTCCGGCACACGGCGATGTCAAACCGGGCGGGTTTTCAACTTTTCCCAATGCGGCGTGAATAGCAGCAGGGCGTCCAATACCATCGCATGGGTGATGCCGCCACGACTGGCGAGGGAGTAGATTTCCTCGACCGGCTTGGTCATGATCTCGAATTCCTCGTCCGGATCCCATTCCAGGTCCGCCAAGGGGCACGCCTGCTCCACCAGCACGAGGTGGCAGCGATTGCTCTGCATGGCGGGATTGGGATGCACGGACCCCAAGAGTCGCGCGGTCGTGCCGACGTAGCCCGATTCCTCGCGCAATTCCCGCACGCCAGCCGCGACCGGGTCCTCGCCCGCGTCGATAATTCCGCCCGGGATCTCGAGGGAAAAATCATTGATCCCGTAGCGAAATTGCCGGACCAGCACGAGATGATGCCCGGGCGTGAGCGCGACGACATTCACCCAGTCGGGGGGATTGATGACAAAAAAATCCTGCGGCTTCTCCCGGTCCGGATGCTGATAGATCGCGCGCACCACGTCGAAGATCCGCGTGGTCGCGTATGGTTCAGTGCGCAGGCGCCGCCAGCGCTGGGGTTCACCGGGGTGCTTTGGCATGGCAAAAAAAATGCCTCCGCGACCGAAGTCTGGGAGGCATGGAAAATTATCCGGCGCCAATTACTTCTTCGGGACGCGGATCTTCTGCCCCACCTTCAGGTGGGCCGGATTCAGGCCGGGATTCTCCGCCTCAATGGCGTCCAGTTTCACGGCGAACTTGCGCGCAATCTTGGCGAGCGTGTCACCGGGGGCGATGGAGTAGGTGCCATCGGCATTGAGCACGCCGGTGGGAGCCGCGCCTGCCTTGCCGGCGGGAGCTGCGGCCTTGGCTTTCATGGCTTCCTCGACCTTGGTGACCTGGCCACGCAGGGTGCCGATCTGCTCGCCGAGCTGATTCAGTGCGTCCTGAACGCCTTGGCGCAGAGCCTTGTTGTCGCTTTCGGATTTGGCCGTCGCGGCGCGCAATTCGCCTTCAACGGTGGCAATGCGCGGAATCTCCGCATCATGCGCCGCCACGGTCTTTTGGAGCGGAGAAAGTTTGGCCAAAGCTACGCCTGAAAGGATCAGAGCGAGAACCCCTGCACCAACGCCCACGTAGGAGAGTATGTTGCTGGAGCTGTTACTATCACGAGAAAGAGTATCCATTTTTTAAGAGGTTGAAGAGGAGTGTTTAGGGGGGGTAATTCGGTGAGGCAAGAAGCATTTTTTGGCATTCTACACCGGAAGATTCTTTACCGATCCCGCACAGATTCATGGGTTAATATTAACTTGGGTGGGCTGCCGGACCGGACGATTCAGCCGCACTCTTTCGACAGGAACATTGACACGCCGGATGACAACCCTCCCATTTAAAGACAGTAATCGGGGTGTAGCTTAGTCTGGTAGAGCGCCTGGTTTGGGACCAGGAGGTCGTAGGTTCGAATCCTATCGCCCCGACCATTTTCCGCCGCGGCCAATAGCGGCCCAAGCGGTGGGACTGCGACCTTATTCCGACCTGATCGAAAGCAGGGCCGTGGTTCTTTGCGACCAGACACTCCCGGCATCAATTTTGCTCGTCTCGGCCACGAGCCGGCTGACTTCGGCGGCGTTGCCGGCCTCAAGGGCGAGGGTCGCGAGGTGAAAATCCGCCTCGAGTCGCGCGCTCTTGGCCAGGGTGGTATCGGTCCCGATCGCCTTGAGCGCCGCTTCTCCCCCGGATTTGTCACCGGTGTAAAACAAGCTCATCGCCGCGCCGACCTTGGCGCGCCCCAGGAGAACCGGGTTCTTCAGGCTGACGGCGGCCTTCTTGTAATTGTCGGCGGCCGCGTGGAAATCCGCTGCAGCATATTTGCTATCGGCGAGGCGCAGATAGGCGACTCCGGCGAGGGCATGGTCGGGATTGGCCCCGGCAAATGTGGCCAGTTGCTCCGGACGATCGGCCACCTTGGCGTAGTCGTCGCGCACGTTCTGCTCGTGCTGGGCGACGTAATACTGCCAGCCCTCACGACCGATGACGGCCAGCAGCGCGGCGACACATACCAGCAAAACCAAGCTGCGATTCTTGTCCCAGAACGCGTGGAGTGCGATTTCAAAACCGTCTTCAATCGCAATGGCGGACTGGTCCTTGGTCTGGCTTTCAGTGGAGGGGGGGGTGATCATGGAGCCGGGCAGATTGGGAAACCGGGCGGATAGCCTCAAGAGCAAAAGGCGCACCCCGCAGCGCCGGCCGCCAGACTCGGGCCGTCAGTCAAAAACGACGGTCTTGTTGCCGTAGATGAGGATGCGATTTTCCAAGTGCCAGCGAAGAGCCTGGGCCAGCACAAGTTTCTCCAGGTCGCGCCCTTTGCGCACGAGGTCGTCCACCCCGTGACGGTGCGTCACCCGCACGACGTCTTGTTGGATAATGGGACCGTCGTCGAGCACCGCAGTGGCATAATGCGCCGTGGCGCCGATGAGTTTCACCCCGCGGGTGTGGGCTTGGTGGTACGGCTTTCCGCCGGCGAAAGCCGGCAGGAAAGAGTGATGGATGTTGATCACCGGCACCCCGCAATTCTGGAGAAAATCCGCCGTCAACACCTGCATGTAGCGCGCAAGTACGGCGAATTCCGCGCCCACCGTGCGCAGAATTTCCCGCTGGCGCCGCTCCGCTTCCGGCTTGGTGGCGGCCGATACCGGCACATGGTGAAACGCCAGCCCGTAGTGGCGGGCGGCCCCGGCCAGGTCGGCATGGTTGGAGATTACGCAGGCAAAATCGCCGGCGAACTCCCCCGCCTTCCAGCGCAAGGCCAGGTCGTGGAAGCAATGGTCCTCCTTTGAGACAAACAAGACGCCCTGGCGCCGATGATCGGATCGCGCAACGTTGGCCGACATGCCGAGCGAAGCGGCAAAGGCGCGGAGCTCGGTGGCTTCGTTGGCTGCCCCGGGACCGGCGGGCACCCACTCGATGCGCTGGAAAAATTCGCCGGCCTCCATGTCGCGATGCTGGTCGGCATGCAGAATGTTTCCTTGGCGAGCATAAATCCAGCCCGAGGTCCTCGCCACCAAGCCGGGCTGGTCGGGACCGTGCAGGAGGGCAACGAGCGTGGCGGGCGGTTTCATGACCGGCGGGGGATCAGGGCACTTCGATGACGTTGCCCCGATATTGCTGCAGCGGGCGCACGCCCACCAGCTTGTCCTTCATGGCCCTGATGCCGTTGATGGAAGCGCGCACGCCGGTGATGGAAGTCATGATGCAAACGTTGTTGGACCAGGCGGCGGCGCGGATGGCATTTTCATCCTGGCGCGGAATCATGCCCCGCGGCGTGTTGATCACGAGCTGAATCTCGCCGTTCTTGATCATGTCGATGCAGTGCGGCCGGCCCTCCATGAGCTTGTTGACCGACTGAACCTCGATGCCGTTTTCGCGGAGGAGCCTGGCCGTGCCGCCGGTGGAGCAGAGGGTGAAGCCCAGGGCGATGAATTCGCGGGCGAGCCCGACGGCCTGCGGCTTATCGGAATCCTTCACGCTGAAAAACACCTTGCCGGCCAGGGGCAGGCCGGGCTTGGCCGCGAGCTGGGTCTTGGCAAAGGCGATGCCAAGGTCGTCGTCCATGCCCATGACCTCACCGGTCGAGCGCATCTCCGGGCTGAGCATGATGGCGGCGCCGGGGAAACGATTGAAGGGAAACACGGCCTCCTTGACACACCAGTGTTTGGGCTGGAGTTCCTTGGTGAAGCCAAGGTCCTTCAGCTTCGCGCCGGCCATGACACGAGCGGCGAGCTTCGCGAGCGGCACGCCGATCGCCTTCGCGACGAAAGGCACGGTGCGCGAAGCGCGGGGGTTGACCTCGAGCACGTAGAGCTGGCTGTCCTTGATCGCGAACTGGACGTTCATCAGGCCGACGACTTTGAGGGCCCGGGACAGCGCATACGTGGCGGTGCGGACGGTCGCGAGCATCTCCTTGGGGAGCGTGTGCGGGGGCATGACCATCGCGGCGTCGCCCGAGTGCACCCCCGCATACTCTATGTGCTCGAGCATGCCGCCGATCACCGTCGTTTCGCCATCGCTGATGCAATCTACGTCGAGCTCAATCGCGTCTTCGAGGAACTTGTCGATGAGCACGGGCTTGCCGGGCATCACGTCAAAGACCTGGCGCACTACCTCCTTAAGTTCCGCCTCACTGTAGAGAATGAACATGCCACGGCCCCCGAGCACAAATGACGGACGCACCAACACCGGATAGCCGAGCTCCGCGGCGGACGACAGTGCCTCGGCCTCGGACATCGCGATGCGGTTGGCGGGCGACTTGAGCTTCACGGCATCGAGCACGGCAGCGAAGAGCTTCCGGTCCTCGGCGGTGTCGATGCTCTCGGGCGAGGTACCGATGATATTCACTCCCCTCGCCTTCAGCGCACTGGCGAGATTGAGCGGGGTCTGGCCGCCGAACTGGGCAATGGCGCCACTGCAACCCTCCTGTTCGTAGACCTCGAGCACGTCCTCGAGTGTCAGCGGCTCGAAGTAGAGCCGGTCGCTGGTATCGTAGTCGGTGGAGACGGTCTCAGGGTTCGAGTTGATCATCACCGTCTCGAAGCCGGCCTCGCGCAGCGCAAAGGATGCGTGCACGCAGCAGTAGTCGAACTCGATGCCCTGCCCGATGCGATTCGGGCCGCCGCCGATGATCATGATTTTCTTTTTCTTCGAGGGGATGATCTCGTTCTCATCGCCGTAGCTCGAGTAGTAATAGGGCGTGAAGGCCTCGAACTCGGCCGCGCAGGTGTCCACCAAGCGGTAGGTCGTCAGCACGCCGGCTTTCTTCCGGTGGGTGCGCATCGTGTCGAAGTCGGTCTTCAGGATGTGCGCGAGTTGGGCGTCGGAAAAACCGAACTGTTTCGCGCGGCGCAGCGTGCCGGCGTCAATCGTGACGAGGCTTTGCTGCTTGAGGGCCACCTCCATTTCATGGATCTCGCGCAGCTGGCGGAGGAACCACGGGTCTATCTTGGAGAGGGCGAAGATTTCGTCTTCGGTCAGCCCGGCCATGAATGCCCAACGGATGTAATAGACCCGTTCCGCGTTGGGGGTGCCTAGTTTCTGGCGGATAGTGGCCTCGTCGGGCAGTTCGTCGCCGCCATATTTTCCCCCGCCACCAAAACCACGGGCGCCGGTTTCGAGCGAGCGCAGGCATTTCTGGAAGGATTCCTTGAAGGTCCGGCCGATGGCCATCGCCTCGCCCACCGATTTCATCGCGGAGGTCAGCGTGGTGTTGGCGCCGGGAAACTTCTCGAAGGTGAAGCGCGGGATCTTGGTGACAACGTAGTCGATCGTGGGCTCGAAGCTGGCGGGCGTGAGGCGGGTGATGTCGTTGCGCAGCTCGTCGAGCGTGTAGCCGATGGCGAGCTTGGCCGCGATCTTGGCGATCGGAAACCCGGTGGCCTTGGACGCCAGCGCGGAGGAGCGCGATACGCGCGGGTTCATCTCGATGACCACCTGGCGGCCGGTCGCTGGATCGATGGAAAACTGGATGTTGGAACCGCCGGTCTCTACACCGATCTCACGGATGACGGCAAAGGAGGCGTCGCGCATCACCTGGAATTCCTTGTCGGTGAGGGTCATCGCTGGCGCGACCGTGATGGAGTCACCGGTGTGTACGCCCATCGGGTCGAAATTCTCGATGGAACAGATGACGACACACTGGTCCTTGTGGTCGCGCATGACCTCCATCTCGTATTCCTTCCATCCGAGGAGGCACTCTTCGACCAGCACCTCGTGCACGGGTGAGATATCAAGGCCATTGTGGACGATTTGCTCGAATTCCTCGCGGTTGTAGGCGATGCCGCCACCGGAGCCGCCGAGCGTAAAGCTCGGGCGGATGATAAGAGGCATGCTACCGATGTAGTCGGCGGCTTGGCGCGCATCGTCAAGGGTGTGGACGGTCTTGGACTTGGCGACGTCGAGACCGATCTTGAGCATGCATTGCTTGAAGAGCTCGCGGTCCTCGCCCTTTTTGATCGCGTCGGGTTTCGCGCCGATCATTTCGACGCCATATTTGTCGAGGATACCAGCCTTGTGCAATTCGAGAGAAAGATTGAGTGCGGTCTGTCCGCCCAGTGTGGGCAACAGGGCCGAGGGGCGTTCCTTGGCGATGATCTTTTCGAGGATGTCCACCGTTAGCGGCTCGATGTATGTTACATCGGCGAACTCCGGGTCCGTCATGATGGTCGCCGGGTTGGAGTTCACGAGGATGACCTTGTAACCTTCCTCGCGGAGCGCCTTGCAGGCCTGGGTGCCGGAATAGTCAAATTCGCAGGCCTGGCCGATGATAATGGGGCCGGCGCCGATGATCAGGATGGACTCGAGGTCTGTGCGTTTGGGCATGGGCGTGAGCGCCCGCGAGGTTTGCCAGCGGCCCATGGTGGCGCAAGCGGTAAAGCTGGCCGTGACACGCCACCTGCGCCCACCCGGCGAGACTGCGCCTTACTCGATGCGCGTGGAGTCGATTCCGAGGGTTTTGGCTGCCTTCGCCTTGTCGCCCGATGAAGCGTTCATCACCCGGGCAATGTACTGCTTTTCCTGGCCGGCGAGATAGTCGGCCAAGGTAGGCCAGTCCTTCAATTCGTGGATCCGGAGGGGCAACTGAGCGGAAGTGATCACCCGGGTTTCCGTGGTGGTGAAAATTTGGGAGATGACTTGCGTGAACTCGGCGAGATTGCCCGGCCAGCGATAGGCGCGCAAGGTGGCCAGCGCATCATCGGTCAACTCCATCTGCCGGGCGTCGAACTGGGTGTTGTTGACCTTGGCGGCGATGCTCTTCATCAGGGCCGGAAGGTCGTCAATGCGTTCGCGCAGGGGCGGCAGGTCGACGGGCAGGGCCGCCACGCGATAAAAGAGTTCCTCGTTGAAAGCGCCGGACTCGGAAAGTTTTTCCAAGTCCTCCTCCGTGGCGCAGATCAGGCGAAAGTTGTGCGCATTGTTCCGGATCACGGAGACGAGGTCGTTCTGCGCCTCCGAGGGCAGGCTCTGGAGGTGGGTGAGGAAAAGCGTGCCACCCTTAGCTTGCTGCACCCAGCTGCCGCCGGCGCCATTTTCTCCGAGGAGGCCGGTGCGCAAGCTTTCCATTGAGGTCAGCCGGCAATCAATCCGCACCAGCGGGCTGTCCGCCGGACGGCTGGCGGCGTGCAGCACCTCGGCCACGGTTTCATGCCCGGTGCCCGCTTCGCCGGAAATGAGCACCGGGGTGTGGGCCGTGGCCAGCTTCTTCAGTTGCGCGATAAGGCGTTTGATTTTCTGGCTGTCGCCGATGAGGCGGGCCTCGAAATCGCCGGCCTTGACCGTGGGAGCCGCCCCCAGCGTGTCGCGCTCAACCACAGCGTGTCTGAATTCCAGGCTACGCTTCAACGCCTGCATGAGCTCGTCCACCTTGAAGGGTTTTTGCAGATAGTCGAAGGCCCCGAACTTCAGGGCCTGGATGGCGCTTTCGGTGCTGGCGTAGGCCGTCATAATGACCACGACCGCGCTGGGATCGTATTGCTTCAGCTGCTTGAGCAGGGTGATCCCGTCCATCGGCTTCATGTCGACGTCACAGAGCACCAGGTCGAACTTTTCGGCCTTGTAGCGGGCCAGTCCCTTCTCTCCGTCCGTGGCAAAGGTGGTCTTGTGCCCGGTCGGCTGGATCACAGCGCCCAACATCTCGTGGATGGAGATGAGGTCGTCGACGATGAGGATGGAGGCCATGGCAAAGAGGACGGGCAACTTGCCTGCCCCCATAACGGCACGCAAGTGGCTTTACGGAGGGAATCCGCGGGGTTACTGCAAGCCGCCGGCCACCGCACCCAGCTGGAAGATTGGCAGGAACATGGCCATGACAATGCCGCCTACCACCACGCCGAGAAAGGTGATCAACAGCGGCTCGATGAGTGAGGTGAGCGCGGCCACGGTCGCATCGATCTCGGTGTCGTAGAAGTCGGCGATCTTGTTCATCATGCCATCGACATTGCCCGTGGTCTCACCGGCCTTCACCATGTGCTTCATCATGGGTGGAAAGAACGGGTTGACGGCCATGATGTCGGACACCTGGCCGCCCTGGCTGACGTGTTTGGCGATTTCCGCACACGCATCCTCGACCTGGACCTTGCCGCTGGCCGAGGAGACGATCTCCAGGGTGCGCAGGATGGGTACACCCGAACGCATGAGCGTGGCATAGGTGCGGCAGAAACGGGAAAGGGCGATCTTGTGCACCATGTTGCCAAAAATGGGCGCTCGCACGAGGAAGAGGTCTTTCTGCCGGCGTCCGACCGGAGTCGCGACGTATTTACTAACCGAGTAAAAGATGCCGTAGGCACCCAAGGCGAGCGCCCACCACCAGGCTTTCATGAAATTACTCAGATCGATCAACATCTGGGTGGGCAGGGGCAACTTGGCGCCGAAATCCGCAAACATGGCCGCGAACACGGGAATGACGAAGATGAGGAGAACATTCACGAGCGCGATCGCGAGGCCGATGACGGCAATCGGGTAGGTCATGGCGGACTTGACCTTCTTGGCCAGCTTGACCGAGGACTCAAAGTA
This sequence comes from Oleiharenicola sp., assembly GCA_025363455.1. GTDB lineage: Bacteria > Verrucomicrobiota > Verrucomicrobiia > Opitutales > Opitutaceae > Lacunisphaera. Next base: position 47,036 of record JANYDW010000048.1, read on the forward strand.
TCCGGCCACCTTGCCGAGAATCTCCGCGAGGCCACCGGATGCTTCACCGGCCTCCACCATGGAAATAAACAGGTTGGGGAACGCCTTGGGGAATTTCTTCACGGACGCCGAGAACGATGTGCCGGTGGAGATGTCGTTGCGCACATCACGGATCACGATGCGAAAAACCTGATCCTCCGTCTGGTCCTGCAGGGCTTCCAGACAGGACACGAGCGGCAGGCCGGCCTGAAGCAACGAGGCGAGCTGGCTGGTGAAAATGGAGAGCTCAGCGAGATCGAGCTTGTAGGTCTTGGCCTTTTTCTCGAGCCCCTTCTGTTTGGCCAAAGCTTGGGCCGCCCTGACGTTGGATTGAGATTTACCCGAGGTTGCTGGTGTCGCCATGGTGGAGTCGAAATATGCGACTTCCCCCGATGTCGGCAATCCCCATTTCACACCAACCCCATCACTGTTATGAACAAAAGCTTGAACGACCCTTCGGTCGCGACACGCTTTTGGCCGCGGTACTGCGGCTATAGTTTAATGGTAAAACCTCTGCCTTCCAAGCAGGTGTCGTCGGTTCGATTCCGACTAGCCGCTCCAGCCTTCGCCAAGCGAAGCGAGAATGAAGGCTGCCATCCATAGGCTCGGCGAAGGACGGCGTTTAACTTCCGATGCGCGGCCCATGTGGCTACGGCTGGCAGGCCAGCTCCAACACTTCGCCGAGCAAAGCGAGAACGAAGCATGCCCTCCGAAGCTTTGGCGAAGGAGGGCTATCATGGCCGATGTCCGTCGAGTGGCTACGCATGGCAGGCCAGCCGCCGTCGCTTTGCGAAGCAAAGCTATGGCGAGGTGCCTCGCCGTTCCCCTTTAGCTGCCCAGCCCAAGGCAGATCCGCCTCACCAAAAGAAGTAATTCTCGTCCATGCTCAGGAAACGATCGCTGGGCGGAGCGTAGACCACGCGCCACACATCGGCATAGCGCCCCCAAGGACCCGGCACCGGACCGTCGAAGACTAGGCGCGGCTCGGCCAGCGGCTTGTGCGGCCGCGACCTCAGCCGTGCGAGAAACAGCTCATGGCCGGCGTCGGTAGCAAAAAACAAACTGCGCCGCTCGATCGGATGGGCATCAGGCGGCAGCTGGTCGCAGATTTTCCCCGCATGCGCATGGGCAAATCGCGCTACGACCAAGGCGTGCCGCTCCATCTCGATGGCGGCCTTGTGGCAGGCCGCATCGTAATCCATCGCCGCAGCGTGGCCATAGGCGACGAAGCCCTGCTCGGTGCGTTTAAAAAGGATCACGGTGACTCCCGGCGCCTGTGAACAAATGGTGGCCGAACGCACTCCCGGCCAGCGAGTGGCGGATTCGGCCGCGGGCAGCCGGCCTTCCCACCAATTCAGTAGATTGAAACGCTCCGCTGCTTCCATCAGCGCACTCGGCCGGGCCTGCCGGCGGAAAAGCCCGGGATAGGCCGCCATGCCATTGCTGGAGGGATCAACATCAAAACCATATTTGCACTTGTCCGCACTGTCGTGCAACTGCCAGTGCGCCCATCGCTCCATGGCCTCGGAAATGGCCATGAAGCGCGCCACCATCGGCGAAGGGGAAACCCCACTGCCATTGGCAGAGCTATAAATGCTCCGGCTTCCCCGATCTCCCACCAAGCCCGGTTTCAAGTGCGCATTGGCAACGAATTCGCGATGACCGACGACCATGACATCGGCCATCTCCAGCCGGTCAACCGGACCTCCGGAAGTGACCAGTATGTTCCGGTAGCGATAGGCCGCGAGATTGAGCATGGGCACTGGTGAGGCAGGCGACCCACCAAATCAACGGCGGGCTCTGGCGGGAAAACCGCAGGGGGGTGTGCAGGTTTCGCAGAACTGCGCGCTGCGCATGCCGGTAATCCGCCCGTGATGCTGCGCAACCATGGGATCGAGTTTCTCGGCAACTTGGGTGAGACCGACATTTAGGAAAAGGCTCGAAGCGAGCCCGCTGATTGAGGAGGTGATAGTTTTCATCGGTGTCATTATCGCTCCAACCGCCAAAAAATCGGATCGCGCAAAAGACCTGTTCTTTGGCGCGGCCCATCCCATTTCTCTTTCCTGCTGTCACCTAATTGCAGGTGGGTTTGTCCTTTGCTTGGCAGCTACTTGCATGGTAACGCTTTGTCCGCAGTCGCACCCTATGCGATCCACGTCCTCATTTTACATTGGCCTGGCCCTGATTGGTCTCGCGGGCAATATGGTCCATGGCGCGTGGTCAGACAGGACCGCAGGTTTGGCTTGGGTCGAACACCACTCCGCCCGTGAGCTGGGTACCGAGGCGCAACAGTGGTTCCTGAAGCAGGACAAACTGGGCAGGCTCTTTGTCGGTGGCGTGGGTCTTCTTGTTTTCGACGGACAATCCTGGATAACCTATTCCATTGAAAAATCCCGCGGTGTGCGCACCCTGCAATTCGGCGAAGATGGCCGCATGTGGGTGGGCGGTCTGAATGAAATGGGTTATCTCACCGAGCCCTCGATTGGTGATTTTCATTATCACTCCCTTCTCGAGTATTTGCCGGAAAAGGAACGCTTGATTGGAGAAATCTGGGGCAGCGGCCTGGTGGGTTCGTCCGTATTTTTCATCAGCCGGGAAAAAATCTACCATTGGGATGGCATCCGCTTCCGGATCTTGAACTTCCCGAGCACGAGCCGGCTCTTTCCGTTGCAACTGGGTGACGAAACATGGTTCTACCATCTGGAAACAGGGCTGTACCGTTTGACCGAAACCGGCCCTAAGCTGGAGGTGGACCGGTCCCAGTTGCCCGATACCGGCATCCTCGGACTTACCCGTGATGCGGGCGGCCTGCTGCTGGTGAGCGGCCAGGGATTCTGTCGTCCCGGTGCGCCACTTCACATGGAATTTGGCGAAGAGCTGAACCGATATATTACCGAACACCGACTCTCGGCCTATTTGCGTCTGACCGATGGTACCCATCTGCTTGGCACCCTCAATGGCGGCCTGGTCATTGCCGGACCTGATGGCCGGATTCTCCGGATTGTTGACCGCCAGGACCATGCTTCCGTCCAGGTTATCTTTTCCATTTTTGCCGATCTGAACGGTCAAATCTGGTGCACTACCGATGATGGAATATTCCGCGTCGAACCCAAGGGAACGGTCACGCTATTCAACAGTGCAAATGGCCTGAACGGAGGCTCGCTCGGAATGGATAAACATAATGAAGAATTTTATGTCTGCTCCCCGTCGGGCATCCTCAAACTCGGCGCCGCCACGGTCCACCCGTCCGCCCTGCTGCGACAGGCTCAATTTAAGGACTTTTACCGGGCATTGAGTCCCCACGGAACGGCACTCTTATTGGGCCGCCACGGAGGCGTGGATATCTATGATGGTTCAACGATAAAGCCGGTCTACAGCCTGCTGGCGAGAACTGTGCCCATCATCCAACCATCGCATTTCCTGCCCGGCAGCTACCTCCTTTCGGAAGGCGACGCCGTGGTGCGACTCGCACCGCTGGAAACCGGTTCCTTTGAGCGCCAGTTCATCATGCACCTGCCCGACTATCCCGTGGCCATAGCGGAGGATGCTGCCGGACGGATCTGGATCGGAACTTCCGGACAGGGTGCTTTCATTGCCGATGCGGATGGGAAAAACCCGCAACCGGCCGTGGATCCCGAAAACGGCAATCCTTTCAAGGGTCTTGTCGCCGTCGTCAACAACGGCCCGCACCTGCTGGTGTTCACTGACGAAAAGGTGTTTCGCGTCATTCCAGGTGAGACAAAACTAACCCAATTGCTCTCGTTACCCGGAATCATGCCCCGGGGGGCCCTGGCGGTGGACGGCGGCGTGGTGCTCGCCTTCAAGCGATCCGGTACAGCCAGCGCCTCCGGCTGGGGCCAGGGACTCGGCAATATCACCTTTGGCCCCGACGGTGCCGCCGAGTGGCATGAACTTCATGTGCCGGCTCTCGACTCGATCGGCTATGTGCAAACGATGAAATCGTTTCAGGAAGAAGGACATTCCATCCTCTGGCTCGGCGGCACGGAGGGACTGCTGCGGCTCGACTACGATGCCGTCCCGAAAACGCAGCCGCCCACGCCTCCCCTGATTCGGCTTGATCCGCTGCATTCAAGCGCGCCCGTGAAGAATGGTTCGCTCGATTTTTCGTTCACCAACCACCGGGTGGGCTTCAAGGTCTTTACGGGAGACTACACTCACAGCAAGGACTGGCTCCTGCAAACCCGACTGGGCCAGGGCGACGGCAGCTGGTCGGTCGCGAGTGAGCGACGCGCCTATGAATTTTCCAACCTTTCCGAAGGCAGCTACCGTTTCGAAGTCCGGGCGGTTAACGCCGCCGGCATGACCAGCGAGCCGGCTGTTTTCGCCTTCCGCATTTTGCCTCCGTGGTATCGCTCCAACGAGGCGTACCTCAGCTACGCCTTCGCTCTGGTCCTGGGCATCTGGAGCCTGGTTCGTTTCCGCGAACGCCAGATCCGGGCACAAAATCAAAAACTGGAGACCCAGGTTCAGGCCCGCACGGTGGAACTGGTCAAGGCCAACGCGGCCAAGGATGAATTCCTCGCCGGCGTCAGCCACGAGATCCGCAACCCGATGAACGGCGTCATCGGCATCTCGGAATCCCTGAAGACCACCGGGCTCGACCAAGAAAGCCACCGGAAGTTCGGCCTGCTCCGACAGTGCGCCAGCCACCTCTCCTCCCTGTTGGAGGATATCCTCGATATTTCCAAGGTGCAGGCCGGGGTCATCGAGCTCGATGCCAAACCCTTCGATCTGTATGAATTGGTCGATGCGGTCGCCGCCATGGCCGCCGCCGACAGTGAAAAATATGGCATCCCCGTGGAAATCGCCATTTCCCCCGCCGTGCCGCGGCGGCTCATCGGCGACCCCCGCCGCATCCGGCAAATCCTGCTGAACTTCGTCAGCAATGCCCTCAAGTTCTCGGGACGCGGCCAGGTCAATGTCACCGTCTGGTGCAAATCAGCCCTCACCCCCGCTCAGACCGAGGTAGTCTTCGCCGTGTCGGACGATGGACCCGGCATCTCCGCCGAGGAACAGAAACGTCTCTTCACCCGGTTTGAACGTGGTGCCGCGGCCCAGCAGGGACGCGTGCCCGGCACCGGTCTCGGTCTCGCTCTGTGCAAAGGGCTCGCAGAAAAAATGGGCGGACGGATTTGGCTGGAAAGCGAACTGGGCCACGGCTCCAACTTTCATTTCAGTGCCCCGTTTGACCTCGCTCCCGAATCAGATGACGCCATCTCCCCGATTAAGACCATCGCGGGAATGGGGAAGAAACTGGCGCTGGTGGTGGACGACCAGGAATACAACCGGATCGTGCTGGTCGATCTGCTGGCCAATTTGGGGGTCACCGCCCTGTCTGCGGCCGATGGCGCGGAAGCCCTCGCGCTGGCCGGACGAAAAAACTTTGATTTCATTTTCTTGGATTATGATTTGCCTGGCCTGAGCGGACTCGAGGTGTCCCGGGGCATCCGGGCCCTGACCACGGGCTCCGCCCACGCCCACATCCTCGCCACCACCGCCTTCAGCACCCCGGAGAAACAGGCCCAATGCCTCGCCGCAGGCATGAATGCCTTTCTCGGCAAACCCGTCACCACCGAACGGCTGCGCAAGGCCCTGGCCGCGGCAGCCGGAGAAACGGTCGCCCCAGCCCCGACGGTGCCGGCCGTCGATGGCATGGCAAACCTCAGACTGCTCGCCACGAAGAAAAAGATCCGGTTCGAGGAAGAACTGGCCCTCTATCTCTCCGAGCTCCAGCTTGAGCTCGATGAGCTGGGGGCCGCCGTGCATGACGAAGATACGCCTGAGGCGGCGCACTACGCCCACCTGCTCTGCGGTCGCTGCAGCTTCATCTATGAGCGTGCGCTCGAACAATTGCTGCGCCAGTTGGAGGAGACGGTCGCGAAGGGCCACTGGCCCGAGGCCCGCCAGCAATGGAGCCTGTTGCTGTCCCAAGCCGCCGAGCTGCGGATCAGGTTGGTTTCTTCCGTCCCAACTGCTCCGCCCGCGTGAGGCCATTGACGATCGCGTAGTGGATGAGCTTGGGCGTCGAATGGATGTCGAGCTTGCGCATGATGTCGCGCCGGCGCGATTGCACAGTGGCCGGACTGATGCCGAGCACCGTCGCTATTTCGTCGTCCGATTTGGATTCACCGATCATGGACAGGATCCGCGTCTCGTAGTCGGAAAGCACGCGAATGAAAGACTTGGGATCGCGCCGGATCATCGCGCTAGACTGGTTGACCACGGGCGTGTAATAGACCCGTCCGCCCAGCACGGCATGGATGGCCTCGGTCAGGATTTCGGGCCGCTGGTCGTTTTTGTCCACGAATCCGTGGATGCCGATCCGCTGCACCTGAAGCATGGTCCAGGGATCGTGATGGGCGGAGATGGTCAGCACTTTCACGCGGGGTAACTCCTCGATGATCAATCGCGCCAGTTCCAGTCCGTCGCCGTCCGGCAATGAGATGTCGAGCAGCACCAGGTCAGGCTTGTGCTCCCGGATGGCGGCGAGCCCGTCGACGTAACCCGAGCAATGTTTCACAACTTGCAGCCGGAGATCGCGGCAATGGAACTGCAGAAACTCCGCCACGAGGCGCTGGTCTTCCACGATCACCACCCGGCCGATGCTGGAAAGATCGCCTCCTTCGTCCCCTGATATTGAGTCGGCCGATTTCACGTGTGGTCGCATTGATAATGTGGCAAAGGATGGCTCCCGCCCTTCTGGTGAACATCATTCTTTTTTCCCCCGCCGAAGTCCAGCTTCCCCTAGCCCGCCGTGATCCCCGGGCCCGTCATATTCTGGAGGTGTTGCAGCGTACGCCGGGCGGAGAATTCGATGCCGGCCTGATCAACGGTCCGCGGGGCAAGGCCACCCTCCGTGCGATCACCGACAACGCCCTGATCCTGGCCTTCGCGTGGGGCGCGGCGCCATCCCCGCTGGCGCCCATCCACCTCATCGTGGGTTTGCCCCGCCCCCAAACTGCCCGCGACATCCTGCGGGAGGGAACAGCGCTGGGACTGGCGGCCATGGACTTTGTGCGCACCGACCGGGGTGATCCGAGTTACGCACAAAGTTCCCTCTGGGCTTCCCGTGAATGGGAGGATCTCCTGGTCGCGGGCGCCGCCCAGGCCTTTTGCACCCGTCTTCCGTCCGTGCGGCACGGCCAGACACTCGACGAAGCGATCACCGCCCTGCCCGCCGACAGCGCCCGGGTCGGCCTCGACAACTACGAGGCGCCTGGAGCGCTGCGCGACCTTGATCTCGCCGGCCGGACCAACGTGGTCCTCGCGCTGGGCGCGGAACGCGGCTGGTCCGCCGCGGAGCGCGCGTTGCTGCTTCAGCGCGGATTTTTGTTCGCTCACCTTGGCGAACGCGTGCTTCGCACCGAGACCGCGTGCATCGCCGCCATCACGTTGCTCAAGGCAAAACTCGGTCTGGCCTGAAGATCGCCGCGGTCGGCTGCCGCGCGCCCTTGCCCAGCCGCTTCACGCAGGTCCAACCCACGGGAGTTAGTTTGAGATCACCCGGCATTTCAAAAACCACCACCGGATCGGGCTGCGCCGCCAGCAACCCATCCAGGCGCTCAAACAGGCGGGGCGCCACCTCGCTGATCATATCGTAGGGTGGATCGATGAACACCAGGTCGGGAACTTCTCCCGGCATCGTGCTGGTGGCGTCCGCGGTGATGACCTGCAGGTCGGCGGCGGGGCGACCGAGGCTCTTGCACACCGCCGCGATGTTGCGGTGGATGAACTCCACCGTCCGGGCGTTTTTTTCCACAAAGGTCCCGCCGACCGCGCCCCGGCTCAGCGCTTCCAGCCCATAGGCTCCGCTGCCGGCAAACAGGTCCAGAAATCGCGCCCCGGCTACGCGGGCTGCCAGGCTGGAGAATACCGCTTGGCGCAGGGCGTCCGTCGCCGGGCGCACCGCGTCGCCCTTGGGCAGGGTGAGAGGAATGCCACGAGCCTGACCGCCGGTGATACGCATGAGAACCATCTAGGCCACCCGGCCCCTGGCCTAATCGCAATAATTTTGTGGAACACTTTCTCCCCTCGGCGGTTAAAACATAGCATTTGCCGACTGCACCTCTAACCTATTCCTTCCGCTGTGGTGGAAAGCCATCCTGACCTGACTGGCCTTCCACCAACGCAAAGGCAATGCCTTACCCAGCCCACCAAGCATGTTTTCCCGCCGCTTAAACTGGCTGCTTTGTGCTGCCTGTATTCTGACCGTCACCGCGCAAGGTGCGGAGGAGAACGATTGGCCGATTTATGTTCGACGCAACGATCCGGGTACCGGTACCGACTCGATCGAGGTTCTCGGCCCGTTGCTTTTCGCCCGATCCGACCCCACCATGGAGCAAAAGGGAGTGCGCCCTCTGTATATGAGCACGTTCGCCGATGGCGTCACCCAAGGCAATTTTCTCTACCCATTCTTCACCTGGAGGCGGGAGAACGACTATTGCTCGTTCAGTTTCTTCAAATTGGTGAACATCAGTACGGATTCCCCGACCATTGGCCCGAGGGATGAACACTTCGATGTCTGGCCTTTCTATTTCTCTCGCGAGACAGCCGATCCGGCCGACCGCTATCGCGCCCTCTTGCCTTTGGGCGGGACGATCAAGAATCGCTTCGGCAAGGACCGCATCGACTTCGTCCTCTGGCCACTCTACGTACACACTGAGAAAAACGGCCGGCAGATCACCCACGCACCCTGGCCCCTCCTGCGCTTCATCGGGGGCGAAGGTTATCATGGATTTGAATTCTGGCCGCTGTTCGGCCGGAGCGTGCACGACGGCGACTATGACCACCAGTTCTACCTCTGGCCCCTCGGTTACAAGTCCACCACGAATCTCTCCGAGGCCACGCCCGACGTGAAGATCGGCGCCCTGCCCTTCTACGCCCGCGACACCGGCCCGGGCTACATCAGCGAGATCTATGGCTGGCCCTTCTTCGGCTACACCCACCGCACCGCCCCTTATCACTATGACGAGCAGCGTTACTTCTGGCCCCTTCTCGTTCAAGGTCACGGCGACGACCGGCTGGTCAACCGCTGGGCGCCGCTCTACACGCATTCCGTGATCAAGGGCACCGACAAGACCTGGTTGCTCTGGCCCCTGTATCGCAACCAGCGCTGGTCGGCCGACGGCGTGGCGCAGGAAAAGCAGCAGGTCCTCTTTTTCCTGTGGTGGTCGCTGGAGCAAAAAAGCCTGGCCAACCCCGCCGCTGCACCAGCGCACAAGACCCATCTTTGGCCGTTGTACAGCGCGTGGGACAACGGCGCCGGCCGGCGGCAGATCCAGGCCTTGAGCCCCTTTGAGGTTTTCTTTCCGAACAACGAAACTGTGCGCCAGCTCTGGTCCCCGTTGTTCGCCCTGTACCGCTATGAGCGAAACCCCGACACCTCCGTCCGTCATTCCCTACTCTGGAATGCCGTGACGTGGCAGCGAACCGCGGAGACCCGCGAATTCCACCTCGGCCCGCTGTTCAGTCTCCATGCCGATCCTGACCGCCGGCGCATCGCGCTGGGCAACGGGGTCATCGGTTGGCAGCGCCCCACCGGCGGGCCCGGGCATTTCTTCCTGTTCGATTTTCCCTCCAAAGCAGCTATTAAGGCTAACCAAGTCACGCCGCCATGAATCACCTCTCCGCCATCGTCGGCCACATCGGGGGCACCTTGCTCCTGCTGGTGCGCACGCTGAAATTCATCGGCACCCTGCCCCGTCAATGGGCCCGGTTCATCGAACAGTGCTACCTCATCGGCTACACTTCACTGCCCATTGTGACCATCCTCAGTTTCTTCATCGGCAGTGTGCTCGCCCTGCAGAGCGGCTATAGCATGGAGAATTTCGGCGCCAAGCAGTTCATCGGCACGCTCGTCGGCCTCACGATGGCCCGCGAGCTCGGCCCGGTTATGGTCGCCATCTTGATCGCCGGCCGCGTGGGCTCGGCTATCACCGCCGAACTGGCCTCGATGAAGGTCTACCAGGAGATCGACGCCCTCACGACCATGAACATTCCCCCCGAGCGCATGCTAGTCCTGCCCCGCCTGGCAGCGATCACCGTCATGATGCCGGTGCTGGCCATCATCGCCAACCTCTGCGGCTGGTACGGCGGCGCACTCGTCTGCGAGTATACGCACACCATCTCCGTCGACTCCGAGGCCTACTTCACCGCCCTCAAGGAATACATGAAGCCGCACGACGTGACCGACGGCCTGATCAAGGCCGAGGTCTTTGGCTTCGTGATCGTGCTTGTATGCTGCTACATCGGCCTAAACACCCGCGGCGGTCCGCGTGAGATCGGTGCCTCCGTCACCAAGGCCGTCGTCTCCTCGCTCATCCTCATCCTCGTGCTCGATTACTTCGTCACCAAAGCCCTCCTCATGTCATGAGCACGTCCCCCGCTTTCACCGCCTCCCCTTTCGTTGGCAAAACCTTCGGTATCACCGTTGCCAAGCTCACCAAGAAATTCGGCCGGACCACCGTGCTCCGCGACATCGACCTCGAGGTTAAACCCGGCGAGATCTTCTGCATCATGGGCCCCAGTGGTTCTGGCAAGACCGTGCTCTTGAAACACATCGCCGGGCTGGAGACCGCCACCAGCGGCGAAGTGCGCATTGGCGAATACGACGCCGCCGACCCGGAAACGCGCAACAAGGTTCACCTCGCCCTCGTGTTCCAGGCGGGCGCCCTCTTCAATTCGCTCTCGGTCTACGACAACCTTGCCCTCTACCCCCGGGAACACCGGGAATGTAACGAGGCCGGCATCCGCGAGCGCGTCATGCACGCGCTCTCGATCCTATCGCTGGAGAAAGCGGCCAATAAATTCCCCTCCGATCTCTCGGGCGGCATGAAGAAACGCGTCGCCATCGCCCGCGCCCTCGTGATGGAACCTCAGCTGTTGCTGTACGACGAGCCGACCTCCGAACTCGACCCGGTGATGTCGGCCACCCTGACTGAAATCATCGCCACGCTCCGCGAGCAGACCGCAGTCACCAGTGTCGTGGTCACGCACGACCGCGACCTCGCCTTCGCCATCGCCGACCGCATGGCCTTTGTGATGGACGGCCGCATCCTTGGTGTCGGCCGGCCCGCCGACTTCAAGAACCCTACTGATCCCGTCATCGCCAACTTCCTCAACCCGGTCATCGACCTCAAGAATCCCCGCTTCAAACAACTGGAGAACAGCCATGAATAACACGTCCCAAACCATCCGCGTCGGCCTCTTTTTCCTCCTGGGCCTGGCGCTTGCCTGGATCACCTTCGAGTCGCTCAACGGCGGGCGGCTCTTCAAGAAGCAGGGCTACACCCTTGTGGCCGGCTTCGCCAACCTCAAGGGCCTCAAGACCGGCGACGAGATCCGCATGGCGGGCGTCAAGGTCGGCGCGATCGAGCAGACCCGCCTCGCCGATCACCGCGTCGAGGCCCTCCTCGCCATCGAGCCCAATGTCAAGATCCCGGCCGACGCCGTCGCCAGCATCGAGCAGTCGAGCCTGCTCGGCAGCAACTATCTTGGCATCACCTTTGGCACGCCCGGCGGCGCCCTGCTGAAGGATCAGGACGAGATCAAGACCAAGGTGACCGCCGACATGAGCGAGGTCATCAGCCAGCTCGGCAATCTAGGCGCCAAACTCGACCAGGTGGTCGGCGAAATCGGCAAGTCGCTCGGCGGCGGCGAAGGCGGCGGCCTCTTCCAGCGCCTCGACAAGCTGGTCACGGAGAATGGACCCAAGTTGACGACCACCATCAGCAACCTGCAGGACGTCACCGCCAAGATCAAAAATGGTGAGGGCACCTTTGGGAAACTGGTCAACGACACCAAGCTGCACGACGACCTGCTCGCGTCCGTCGGTGAGATCAAACAGGCGGCGGCCGATGCGCGCACCTTCATGGGCGACGCCAAGGGCATCGTAACCGACGTCAAAGCCGGCAAAGGCACGCTCGGCCTGCTGCTCTACGACGAGCCCACCGCCAGCAGCCTTAAGGTTTCCCTCAACAACCTGAAGGAGGTCTCCGCCAAACTTAACAGCGGCCAAGGGACCCTCGGCAAACTGATCTCCGACGACAGCCTCTATCTCAGCGTACAATCCACGATGAAGAAAGCCGACCGCATGATCGACGGCCTCGGCGACCAGGGCCCCATAACCGCGGTGGGTGTTGCGGCGCAGTCGTTGTTCTGAGGATTCGTGGAGGACCCGCGTCCCTGCGGGCCGTTCGGCGCCACTGCACCCATGCCCTGCCGCATTATCATCGCGATCCTATGCCTGACGCACCTGCGCCTCTGGTCCGCAGAGGAGCTCGGGGACGGCGAGCCGAAGCTGGTGCAGGAGATCAGGGCCGAGCTCCCGGCGGGCTGGGAGTGTCGGTTTGAGCCGGGTGATAATACCAAGTATGTAGCCTCCGGCATGCCCAGACCGGAATTCGTGATTGTCGTCACGAATCCGAAAGTCGCCATTGAAAGCAGGCAATACCCGACGCGTGACCTCCTCGAGGCAATGCCGGTTATTCCGCTGTGTTTTTATGCGATCAAGAGAAAGTCCTTGGTGCAGGAGATCATCGAACAGCAAAAGATTTTCTCTAGGTCTATTCCGATCTACTTCGGCGAAACCGACAGCCACATCGTTGTTACTTCGCCGGCTTGGGTGAATCTCGGGAATTATTGGCGCGAATCCCGAAGATCCATCCGCGCGCCAGTGAATATGCTGCTGAAGTTCATCCGAGCCAAAGAGAACCAACCCTTCGCGCAAATGCTCCTTTCCGATACCACGGACGAGGCCATGAAGTAACGTCAACGATACCGATTTGTTTCGCGCCCAAAATCCAACGGCCTTCACCGAGCCGGCAACGCGATGAGCGTGCCGTCGAAACCGGCGGCGATGACTTTGTCCCCCGCCAGCGTGAGAGAGCCGGCGTAACCACCGAACCCCCCATCGGCCGCGAGGGGTGAAACCAGCTGCCAGATAACCGCCCCCGTCTTGCGATCCAACGCCACCAATCCGCCCTGATGTGCGATGAGCGTGCCCTCGATATTCTGCGACGCGGTCCCCGTGAAGACGTGTTCGGCGGTCACCAGCGGCGAACCCCAGTTCATGCCGTGGACCTCCGTCACCCAGCGGGCCTGGCCGTTGGCCGGGTCGAGCACGACCACCCGGCTGTAATCCGAGGCGCCCACATAGAGCAGCCCGTCGCGCAGCACCGGGGTCGACTCGATCCACGAGAACCAATAAGAGTATTTCCACGCCACCGCGCCGCTCGCGAGGTTAAAGCCGTAGAGCAGGTAATCGCGACTGCCGACGATCAGCTTGTCCCCGGCGACAATGGGCGTAGTCACCACCCCACCGCCAGTATGGACACGCAGGGTTTCCTTCCGGGAGTGCCGGTCGAGCAGCACCACCGACCCATCCATCGTCCCAAACATGAGCGTGTCCGATCCATGCAAACCGACGCCCGAGTAGATCGGTGCGAGGGCGTCATGCCGCCAGAGTTTTTCCCCGGTCGCAGCGGCGATGGCGTAGAGCCCTCCGTCGCTGGAGCCAATATAAAGCACCCCGTCGAGCAGCAGCGGCGTGGCGGCGCGGTGATTGAACGTGGGATTGACCGGCGCAGGTTTGCCCGCGATCCGCTCGTCATGTAGCGGCACGCTCCACCTCAATAAGCCGTCGGCGCGGTTGAGCGCGACGAGGTTGAACTTCGTGTCGAGGAAAAAAACGCTGTCCGCGTTTACGACCGCTGCCCCGTCGATGGCGACATGGCCGGGCCAAACCCAACGCACGCTCCCGTCCGCGGCATTCACCGCGTGGAATTTGCCGTCGCCTGTACCGACGTAGATCATCGCTCCAGCCACGATCGGTGGGGCCCAGGTCCCGAAACCGAGGGAATGCCTCCAGAGCGGCGCCGGGGCGGGCGGATGAACGGGCGCGGCCGGCTTTTCGGAAAACTTTCCGCCGCGCTTGAGCGCCAACGGCAACAGACCGGGACCAAATGTTCCGGTGAGCTGGTCCCCTTCTCGGTGCAGTTTGATGGCGAAAGCTTCCGTGATTGCGTAGTTTCCCTGCCCGTCCCCCTCGACCGGAATCGGGATGACGGCGTTATAGGTGAACATCGCCGGGAACTGCATCCGGAAAATCAGCGTACCGCGCTTGCTGCGGAAAAAATCCAGCCCGAACTCCGCCACGTCACCTTGGGGCGCGATGATGGTACCGGTCCAGCAACCCTCGAGGGGGTCGTGGGTTGGTGAGGCCGCCGGCGGTGCCGACTCCTGGGCCCAGCCGAAACTCAGCACCAGGACGAAAGGGAAAAGCCGAAGCCACACACCCCGCCCTCCGGACACCCCTCTTGATAGAGGGGATTTCGTTACGACGGTTTGGGTCCCCTCTGGTGAGGGGTGGTCCCGCAGCCGCGGGACCGGGGTGTGTGGAAACGTCACGGAAGCGAGTCAGGACTTCTTCCTATACAGCCCGTCGAAGGCCGTGGTCCACGTCTTGGCGGCATCAGCGGACTGTTCCCAGTGCTGACGCACGGTGCCATCGGCATTGGGCGTCCACGTGATGCGCTCCAACTGGTGCCCGCCGCCGGGCAGCGGGGTCTCGCCCGTCAGCACCATCTCTCGGCCTACGAGGCCGCCGTAGAGATCGAGCACGCCGCCGCCACTGTCCATCCAGCATTGGTGCCAGCGCTTGGCCGCTCCATCATAACCATTGAGGCTCATGCCGGTGTAGGCTCCCGGCGTCGTGTAATTTTCGACGAGGACGCGGCCGCCGTGTTTCAGCTCGATCCGGTTGTGACCGGCCAGCTTGCCGTTGGCCTGGTTTGTCACTTCCCAGTCACCCAACCAGAAGTCGAAATCATGGTTCACGGGCGGTCTGTTTTGGGCCAAGGCCAGCGAAGCGCATAACAGCAACAGGAATAGCAGGCGTTTTTTCATGGGTTTAGAGTAGGTTGCACGTGGTTGAAAGACAATCGCCCGCTGACCGGACGGCGAAAAATGCCGGCGAGCTGCACGGGGCGGTGATGATCGGTGTAGGCTTCAATCCGAATTGCCATCCTGAGCGGAGCGAAGCATCCACGGCACGAAGCATCCATCGCGACAAACGCTTGGGTTCTTCAGTTCGTTCAGAATGACCAAGTGAAAAGCGAAATGCCCCCTGCCAACAAACAGGCCCCGGAGAGCTTTTCCTGGGCCTGCGAACGAAGCGCGGGGCCAATGACGCCGTCGTCTAGAACTTCGTGGCGAAAGTCAGGTAGTAGAGCCGCCCGATGGGACTGAACTCCGTGACGTCCGCATTCGAGAACGAATCGAACGTGGCCGACTTGGTCGGCAGACGGTTGGTGAAGTTCGTCACCCCTGCGGCCACCTTGACGGCCTTCAGATGTTTCCAGCCGGCCTTCCAATTGTACGACACGCTGGCATCGTAGGTTGAATAGGCGGGGATCTTTTGCTGGTATTCGGGCAGAGAATCCGGCGTCCAGGTCGTGTCGGTCGTACCGGTGTAGAACGTATGCCCCAAGTCGACCGTCCAGTTCTCCCGCTGCCAGCTGACCTGGTTGTAGAGCCGCCACCGCGGGATCGTGCCATTGAGCCCCGTGACCAGGCCGGCGGTCGGGGTGAAGGGAGCCCCCGGCGCGATCTGGATGTCGTAGTTCAGGTAGTAGGTGCCCATGCTCGATAACTTCAGCTTGCCACCCTCGGCCAGCTTCCAGGTGTATTCCAGCCGGGTGTCGAAGCCGGCCATCTTCTGGGTGCCGAGATTGCTCGCGGCCGGAATGACGAAGTAGAGGTTGTCGAGGCCGAGCTCCGAGATTTGTCCGGCATGGCTGATCGTCGGACCGGTAGCGGAACTGATATGGATGAGCGAGGCATAAGATGAAGCCGGGCCATTAACCTCGACGTCGTGGAAGACCTGGTCGACTACCCCAGCCACCCCGAGGGAGTTGATAACGCCAGTCTGCTTCACATTGAAGTAATCGACGCTGAAGAGCAGGCTGGGAGCGTCCTTCGGCGACCAAACGAAACCGGCCGAATAGTTGGTCGAGCGCGACGGGGCGAGGCTCTGCACTGCGGTGGTGACCTGCGCCGCCTGGTTGGTATCGAATTCGGCCAGCGAGTTGGTGAAGCCGATGGCGGTGGGCGAATTCAACTGGTAGAGCGTCGGGGCCTGGAACGACTTGGAAAAGCTAAACCGGAACAGCAGGTGGTCGTCGACGGGCAGGTAGCGCAGGGCAACCTTCGGGACCGTGGGATCGTCGGTGTCACTGTAGCGTTCGTAGCGCGCGGCCAGGGTCAGATCCGCGGAATAGATGCCCGGCAGCCGGTTTTTCGCGCCGACCAGCGGAATGTTCGTCTCGGCAAACACCGAGTTGACGTGTCTCTTCTGGTCAAACGGATCGGTCGAGGTGCCTCCGTCGTAGGCAAAAGTAGCCGACTGGCTGTCGACATCGGAGGCGGCGGTCAGCTTCTCCTGCCGGGATTCGAGGCCAACCGCGACGTTGACCCCGCCGGCGGGCAGCAGGATCAGGTCGCGACCCACGATTTTCACGTCGGCCGATACGAGGGTGCTGTTGAACTTGCCGATGGCCTGGCCGAACAGGCTGTCGATCGAGCCCGGCGTCTGCACGCGGTCGAAGAGTGCGATCTTGCCCGCCGCAACGGCTGCGATGCGCGCGGTCGTGCGGATGAGGCCACCGTTGACGAAGTCCTGCACGCCCCGGCTGTAGTCCAGGGCGCTTTCCCAGGACCACTGGTCGTTGAGCGTGCCTTTCAGGCCGAAGATGCCGCGCACTGAGTCGGTGTCAGCGGCGTAGGTGCGGGGGTGGTCCACGAAGCGGTTGCGCACGCTGACGTCCTGCCCCAGCACATTGCCAATAGCGCCGGCGCGCAACCGGACGTTGAGGGGCTGGGCATTGAGCTGTGACTGCGTCTTGGTTGACGAATAGAGGATGTCACCGAAATAACTGACCTTGCCCGAGGCCTTGCCCGAGAAGGAAACCGTGCCGATTTTTTTCTCGTTGCCGATGAGCATCGTCACGTAGTTCGCCAGGTCGAACTTCTGCAGGATCTGGCCGGTGGTGAAGGGCCCCGTATAACCGCGATCGGCCAGCGTGGCACCGGACTTCACCGAACTCACGCTCGGGTCGAGGAAGTAAAAGCCGTTGGGGTTGCCGACGAAGCCACCCGACGCAAAGCTGCCGACCTGGATGACGCCGGCAAACTGGGTCGTACCATAAACCGGCGTGGCGAAGGGCCGCTGGTAGTTGATCAGGGGATCGGTCTTCACCCACTCGAACGAGGCCGTGACATTGGGGCCATTGGCCCCCATCTGGCCGCCCACCACGCCGTAGGCGGAGCGTTCCGAATAGTGGCCGGTGTTGTTGGTGAACGCATAGCGGCCCCCGGTCTCCACGCCCTCGAAACTGGACTTCAGGATAATGTTCACCACGCCGCTGACCGCATCGGTGCCGTAGATGGCCGAGGCGCCGTCGGTGAGAATTTCCACCCGCTCGATCGCCGCGACGGGAATGGAATTGACGTCAACAAACACGCCGCCGCCCGTGGCCCCAACCGGGGCGGAGGCCATGCGCCGGCCGTTGACGAGCACGAGGGTGGAGAGATTGCGCAACGCCAAAGCGGAACCGCCATTGGTGGCGCCGCTGTTGATGTTGCCATTGGCGCCGCCGAGATTGCCGTTGCCGGTGAACTGCGGGGCGGTCTTGCGAATGACCTGGAGCAGGTCGCTGGTGATGCCGCTCTGCTCGATGATTTGCGGGGTCAGAATGGAGACCGGCGCCACCGGGGTGTCGCCTGCCATGGGCAGATTGGAACCGGTCACGACGAAGCGCTCGAGCTTCAACGTTTCATTGGTGTCGGAGGTTGGGAGATCCGTCGTCTTGGGCGCGGCCGTCTGGGCAAAAGCGGCCAGGGCCGCGAACAGGGGGATCGGCAGGAACGCCCGACGGCGCGCGCTGCCACCCCACCGGTGTGTGGTGTGTGTGGTGTTCATGCGATTTGCGTGTGTGTGGGCAACCGGAACAGGGTCTGTCCCGGTTGTTGCGATGATATGACACGCTTTGCGCCGAGCCGCACAATCGTGGTGCGACAGGCCTACAATATGGCGACCTCAGTCGCGATTTCCGCTGCATGAATGCGCGTCTGCGCGCGATCTGGGGTGAAACGCCCTGTTCCCCAGTGCGTTTTTCGAATCCGGCGCATGGAGGAACAACGCCCTCCGCCTTTCTCCAGCGGCTGTGCCTTTGACCAGCCCGCTGCAAAACGCGTTGGGGTCAGCGCGTTCCACCCAATATTCAGAGATGCGCCTTGAGCTCGTGCACAAAGGTGCGGCTCACCCGCAGTTTCATACCATTGGTCAGCTCAACGCTGTACTCCCCATAGAGGGCCGGGCCCGTCTTCTTCATGTGGCGGAGATTCACGATCGTCGAGCGGTGGATGCGCACAAAGTGCTTGGGATCGAGCTTCTCCATCATTTTCTGCAACGACATCCGCACAAACCGTGACTTGTCCGTCAAATGAAGCCTTACGTAATCACCGTCGGACTCGATCCACAGGATGTCGTCGGGGGAGAGCATGTGGATCTCGCCATCGCAGCGGATGAAGAGCCGGCGATCGTCCTCGTGCGACCGGGCCGCAGCGAGGCCCTCCCCGGTGGCCCCGCGGGCCTTGAGCCGCTGCAGGGCCGCCATGATGTCGTCGAGGCGCTTGCTGAGATCGTGCTGGTCGCGGTTGCGCACGGCGGATTTCGCCCGGCTGAGTGCTTCGGAGAAACGGGCGCGGTTGAAGGGCTTGAGGACATAGTCGACCGCATGAACCTCGAAGGCCTGCAGGGCGAACTGCTCGTGCGCGGTGACAAACACCACCTGGGGGAGGGACGTCATCGGCAACTTGGCGAGCACCTCAAAGCCGGTGATGCCCGGCATCTGCACATCGAGGAAGAGCAGCTCGGGCCGTTGCTGTTTAATGGCCTCGATGGCCTGGGGGCCGTTGCCGCATTGGGCGATGACCTGGATGTCTGGATCGGGCCGCAGCAGGGCCTCGATATTTTGCCGGGCCAGGATCTCGTCGTCGACAATCATGGTCCGGATGATGGCGGTGGTCGTAGTCATGGGACGGGTCGGAGGGTAAATGGCAGGGTGATGCGGGCCATGACGCCGCGCGGGGGTTGGTCGCGCAATTCGAACCTGGCCTCGTGTTCGTAGAGCATGTGCAGCCGGGCGCGGGTGTTCTGTAAGCCGATGCCCGATCCGCTGACCAGTTCGTCCCGCGGCAGCGCGGGCCCGTCGTTGTAGACGGTGAGCACCAGCTGGGACTTTACCCGGCGGGCGCTGAGACGGAGCAGGCGGGCGTCCGGGTCACGCGAAATGCCGTGCTTCATGGCATTCTCCGCCAACGGCTGGAGCATCAGACTGGGCACCAACGCCGGCAGGCACTCAGGCATGATGTCGTACTCAACCTGCAGCCGGTCCTGAAAGCGGACCCGTTCGATCTCAAAGTAGCGGCGGACAAAATCCAACTCGCGCTCCAGCGTATCCATCGCCTCCTGCCGGTGCTCGAGGGCCCGGCGCAGGAGTTCACCCAGCCCGGCCACCACCTCCTCCGCCTCCGGCGAGCGGTTGTTGCGGATGAGACTCGTGATGGAGTTCAAGGTGTTGAAGAGGAAATGGGGATGCAGCTGCATCTTCAGCGCATCAAGGCTGGCGCGCACCAGGCGGGTCTCGAGCCGGGCGTTGGCAACGCGCAGTTCGCTCGTGAGCAACTGCCCCACGCGCCACTCCCGGTAGAAGCTGGCCGCATAAAGGGCAATGATCGCCATCCAGTAGATCAGCAACGGCGTATAGTCCCAACGTCCCACGGTCTTCAGGTCATGGGTGATCACCGGCAGGTAGGCCCACGGCAGGTGGTTGGACACCAGCAACCGAATCGCGTCGAGCAGCACGAAGCAGCCCGTGATGACCACTGCCATCACGACGTGCAGCATCAACGACCACAACCAGCGGCGGTCGAGCAGTGTCAGGCGGCCTTGTAGCCAGATGACCAGCGGGGCCAGGAACCACCAGAACACGGCCGGCGGCCACTCATTCAGGCGCGTGTAACGGAACGAGGCGTCCGGGGAACCGGCCAGCCACGAGCGTGCATCCCACAGCAGGAAACCAAGCAATCCCAGCGAGCCGGTCAGCCAAAGCACTCCCCAGAACCGCCAATCGCGCAGATAAACGGTCCAGGGGTGATCCCGGTTCATAGCGATCCCCCCCCCCCCCAACCGGGTGGTCGTGCGGTAGCGGACGGATCGCAAGCCGCTTCAACGACTGACGGCCGAGCGGATCGGCATACCATCCGTCCACCTCGATCGCCAGCAGGGTGCGCCGGCGTTCAAACATGGTCGGGATCGTCGGTACTGCATCCATGACGGTGCGCTCCACCTGCTCCAGCAGCGCCAGACGTTCGGACCCCACCTTGCAATCCGCCAACGCGATGAGCCGGTTGACCTCGGAATTTTCCCAATGGGTGGCGTTGTAGACTCCGGGCAGGGTAAACGTCGCGAGCATGTCGCCGGCATCGGGCACGGTGGCCAGCAGGCCGTTGTAGAAAATATCGTACTCGCCCGTGGCCATGCGTTGCTTGCGTTCCAAATCCTTGTCGAAGGCCAGATAAGTGCGGATGCCCAGCTCGCGATACCAGCGTTCCGTCCATGCCTGCAAATACGCATAGCGCGGCCAGGCCGGCGCCACCGGCACAACCAGCACGGGGAACCCCTGCCCGCCCGGATAACCGGCTTCGGCCAGCAGATGACGGGCCTCCGCAGCGTTTTCGTGGAGCAAGGCAAGTCCGGGGCGGCCGGGCATGTCGGGCACCCACGCAAAAGCCGGCACCATGTTCTCGCTGTCCTGGGTCGGAATGGAACCGGCCCGGTCCAGGGCCAGGGACAAGGCCCGGCGCACCCGCAGATCCTGTAACGGTCCGTGGCTTACATTAAGATCGAGTGCGGTCACCAGCAGGGGCATTTCGATCGCTTCCGTGACACAGCGGGCCGTGGGCGCCTCCGCCGGCCCTCCGCTCGGGACCGGTGCCGTCATGTCCACGCGACCGGCCGCGACCAGCAGTTGCGCCATGCTCGGATTATCGACCCGGATGAACTCGGCCCCGGCCAATCGCACCGCCGCCCGGCCGTGATAATGCGGCGAGGCGCGCAGGCGGAAGCCCTCCAGACCGGCGCGCTCCAAGCAAAAAGCGCCGTTGCCGATCAATTTCTCCGGGTGCCGCCAAAACTCCTGCGCCTTGAGCACAGCCGCCGTCGACTCATGCATCGGGGCCAGCAGTGGATCGGCCAGCTCGGACACCAAGGTCGAGCGGACGCCCGCCAGGGTCAGCCTTAGTGTTCGGTCGTCCACCGCCGTCACACCCACTGCTGCCGGGTCTTGGGTCTGGCCGCGATGAAATGCTTCGGCGTTTTTAAGCGGAAACAAGGTCGAAGCCGTTTCCGTGTTCTGACGCAGCAACCGCCGCCAACCGCGGACAAAATCCTGTGCCGTCACCGGTTCGCCATTGCTCCAACGACCATCGGCGCGAAGCTTGAGGGTCAGGACCAGGCGGTCCTCGGACCACGCCCAGCTCTCCGCCGCCGCAGGCCGCGGCTGGCCGGTTTCGGGGTCACATTCGATGAGCGGCTCCCACAGACCGAGGATGAACTGGTTCTGCGCCGGAAGGGGAAACGTGCGCACGTGCGGATCGGGCAGCAACCGCTGGAGGCAGGCGATCCGGAGGATGTTTCCGTCTTCCGCTGCCCGGGGCAGGACCGGCAGCAAACGCCGCGGCCCGAGAATGACCGCCAGCAGCAAACCGCCCACGCCGGCCAGGGCCAGCGTGGTCCACCAGTGGACACGGGAACTCGCGGTCATCGGTTGCAAAGGATGCGGCCCACAAGGGCAGACCGGGCAATGTTTGGCCCCCCGGTCACAACCGGCGGGTTAATTGCGATGAAACGCCAGTTTTCCGCGCCGAACGGCAGAAATCAGGCCTTGGGGCCGCCTTGCGCGAAATAACGGGCGCGCAATCGCAGGCCGTTCAGCCGGATGAAGCCCGTGGAGTCACTCTGATTGTACCAAGACTTCACGCCCTCCATGGACGCGATGTTCATGTCGTAGAGCGAATACTTCGATTTCCGGCCGCAGGTGATGATGTTGCCCTTGTAGAGCTTGAGGCGAACGGTGCCCGTGACGTGCTTTTGCGATTCGTCCACCAGCGCCTGCAGGGCCTCGCGCTCGGGCGCGAACCAGAACCCGTAATAAACCAGCTCGGCGTACTTCGGGATGAGCGAATCGCGCAGGTGCATGACTTCGCGGTCCATCGTCAGCGATTCGACTTGGCGATGGGCCTGCATGAGGATCGTGCCGCCGGGCGTCTCGTAGACCCCGCGGGACTTCATGCCGACAAACCGGTTCTCAACCAGGTCGACGCGGCCGATGCCGTGCTTGCCGCCGAGCTTGTTGAGCGCCTTGAGCACACCGGCCGGGGAAAGCTTCCGGCCGTTCACGGCCACGCAGTTGCCCTGCACGAAATCGAGCTCCACGTATTCGGGCCGGTTCGGCGCATCTTCGGGCGAGACGGAAAGCTTGAACATGCCTTTGTTGGCCTTGGTGGTCGGGTCGAACCACGGATCCTCGAGGATACCGGCCTCGTACGAGATGTGCAGGAGATTGCGATCCATCGAATAGGGCTTCTTGAGCGAGGCCTCGACCGGGATGCGGTGCTCGCGGCAATACTCGATCATCTCGGCCCGGCCGGGAAATTCATCGCGGAACTTTTCGATCTTCCACGGTGCCAATATCGTGAGTCGCGGATTGAGTGCCATGTAGGTCAGTTCAAACCGGCACTGATCGTTGCCCTTGCCCGTTGCTCCGTGCGCCACGGTGTCCGCCTTTTCCCGTTTCGCGATCTCAACCTGGGCTTTCGCAATGAGGGGCCGGGCGATCGAGGTGCCGAGGTAATATTGCCCTTCGTAAATCGCGTTGGCCCGGATCATGGGGTAGATGAAGTCCCGGGCGAATTCCTCCACGAGGTCGAGGGTATAATGCTTGGTCGCCCCCGTTTTTCTCGCCTTGGCGGGCAAGCCTTTTAGCTCCTCCTCCTGTCCGATGTCCGCGGCGAAAGTGACAATTTCCGCGTCGTAGGTCTCCTTGAGCCATTTGACTATGACCGAGGTGTCGAGGCCGCCTGAGTAAGCGAGAACGATCTTCATGATGGCTCGGCAGTGTTGGCGATAGCCTCCGCCGCGCAAAGTAAAAATGCCGTATGCCTTCCATTTGGCCGCCACAGTATTGCTTTTCCAAGCCGCCCGGAGGATGCTGGCTTACTCCCATGAGCAGTGCCCCCCATAGGCCCGGCCATGCTTCCCACCGCGGATTCACGCTGGTGGAAATCATGATTGTCGTGGTGATCATCGGCTTGCTCGCCGCCTTGGCCATCCCGGCTTTCCAGCGCAGTCAGCGTGCTTCGCAAAATGCGCGGGTGATAAATGATTTTCGCATCTTCATGCAGTCCTTTGAGGTGTATAATACCCAGACTGGCTCGTGGCCGGCAGATTCTCCCGCAGGCATTGTGCCCGCCGGCATGAGTGGCAACTTCAAGGAAGATACCTGGACCGCCACCACGGCGATTGGCGGTCGCTGGAATTGGGACCAGGGACGAGCATGGGCCACAGCCGCTGTGGCCATTAGCGGTTTTACCGTATCAGACGCTCAACTTCTGGAGATTGACGCCAAGCTTGACGATGGGAACCTCGCCACGGGGTTTTTTCGGAAGGTTTCCACCACCAAGATCTGCTATATCGTAGAGCCGTAAGCGGGGCTAAGGGGCGGATGATCTGGTCAGGACGGCAAGGATCGCCTTCTGCATGTGCAGCCGGTTTTCGGCTTCGTCGAAGATAATGCACCGGGGATTATCGAGGACCTGCTGGGTCACTTCCTCCCCTGCATGGGCCGGCAGGCAATGCATGAAAAGCGCGTCCTTCTTCGCCGCCGCAAAAAGTTTCCCGTTCACCTGATACGGCAGCAGCTTCCGCTTGCGCGCGGCCGCTTCCTTTTCCTGGCCCATGCTGGTCCAGACATCGGTATAGACAATATCGGCTCCCGCCACCGCCTCGTAAGGATCGGTGGTGAAATCGAATTCCGCGCCGATCTTCATGGCCTCGGAGCGAACCGTGGCGCCCGGTTCGTACCCTTTCGGGCCGGCGAGCGCGACCTTCATTCCGAACAGGGAGGCCCCGAGGATCCATGAATTGGCCATGTTGAACCGGGTGTCACCCAAGAAGGCGATCTTCCGCCCCTTGAGCGAAGCCAGCAGGTCGCCCTTGGGTCCGGCCCAGTGCTCGGCGGCCGTGAAGGCATCGGCATAGATCTGGCAGGGGTGCAGATAATCGGTCAGGGCATTGATCACGGGCAGGCCGCCGTGGGCCGCGAGCTGCTCGAGGTCGGACTGCGCATAGGTCCGCACGATGAGGCCGTGCACGAAACGCGACAGTACCTTTGCAGTGTCGGCAATGGTCTCGCCGCGACCGATCTGGATGTCATTGGTGTTGAGAAATAGCGGATTCCCGCCCAGCTCATGGATCGCCACCTCGAACGACACCCGGGTGCGCGTGCTCGACTTGGCAAAGATCATCGCCCAGGTCTGGCCTGCAAGCAGCTGGAGGCGCTGGCCCCGCTTGCGTTTCAGGTCGCGGGCCAACGCAAATATCTCCGCCACCTCGGCGCGGGAGAAATCGGTTTCCTTGAGAAAATGCCTCATGAAACAAATTGTTTTGCCGGGGCGCCCAACCGTCGGCGAGTGCGAAATAAGCCTCGTCAGAGTATACCTCCCCCAGAAAATGCAGGCCAAGTGCCTGCTTACTGCCGGGGAGGCCGGGACGCGCCCGGCCGCAGCGGATCTTGGCCCCGAACCGCTGCGGCTAATCTAACTCTTACCCGGTTACACCAGTGATCATGGGGTGTTTGGTCAATGCCAAACACCCTAGGCTCGCTGGTGTGTCTTCGCTCGATGCTCTCGCTTCCCGCCTCCGCCGGCTCCGTCAGCGCCACAAACTGACCCAAGAGCAATTCGCTGAGTCCATCGGGCTGAACTATAAGTTTTATCAACAGATCGAGGCGGGACGCAAAAAGCAGATCTGGCTCGAAACGGTGGAGCGGTTGGCCAAGGGCTTTGGATTGGAACCATGGCAACTCCTCGCACCCGATGAACCTGCGCATACGACAATCCGCAGTCGCACCAGCAAAGAGGAAATGGTTGACCACCGGGTGGTCGCAGAAGCCGCTGGTCCTTACGTTGCGAAGACAGCGAGGAAACGAAAACCCCTAAAATCGGACCGTAAACCCGCCAGGTAACCCGACCGGCAACTCTTCACTGTAGGAGACCGTTTGCAACGGGATCCAGCAAGGGGTCGGTGGCATGAGGCTCTGCCTCACCTGGCGACTTGGTCACTTCGCCAGCGTACCCAGCGCAGAGCGGATGATGGCCGTCGCACGATCGAGGTCAGACTTGGTCGCGATCAGCGGTGGCAGGAGCCGGACCGTGTTGCCACCGGCAGTGGGCGCCAGCAGCCCGGCCTCACGCAAGGCGGCGACACAAGGTGCCGGCTCGCTCTGCAGAACAACACCGATCATGTAGCCGCGACCGGTGACCGCCTTCACCTGCTTGGGGAGATCAGTGATAAGTTTTTCGAGCTCGGTCTTCCAAGCGGCGCCGTTGACGCGGACTTTTTCGAGCAGGTTGTCCTTCGCCATGACGTCGAGCACGGCCAGGGCAGCCGCGCAGGCGAGCGGCGTGCCGCCAAAGGTCGAGCCGTGCGTGCCGGGCGTAAACAGCTCGGCGTGCTTTTCGGCCGCCCAGATCGCACCCATGGGGTAGCCACCAGCTATGCCCTTGGCCATGCCGACCGCATCAGCCCGGATGCCCGAAGCTTGGAAAGCGTAGAACGTGCCCGTGCGGCCGATGCCGCACTGCACCTCGTCCAGCATGAGCAGCAGGTTGTGCTGGTCGCACAGCTTGCGCAGGCCCCACAAAAACTCGTCGGTGCAGGGATTGACCCCCCCCTCCCCTTGTACGGTCTCGACAAAAATCGCCGCGGTGTCCGCATCCACGAGGTCAACAAAGCTCTGCAGGTTGTTGATCTCGCCGAAGGAGAAGCCCGGCACCAGCGGCCGGAACCCCTTCTGGATCTTCTCCTGCGGGGTGGCGCTCATGCCGCCGAAAGTGCGCCCGTGGAATGCCTGCTTCGCACAGATGATCTTGTAGCACTTGCCCTCCTCGCCTGTTTTGCGGACGCCGTGCAGCCGCGCGAGCTTGATCAGGCCCTCGTTGGCCTCGGTGCCACTGTTGCAGAAGAACACCCGGCCGGGCCCCGCGTGCTGCACAATGCGCCGCGCCAGCTCGCCCTGATTGGGATGCCGAAAAAGATTGCTGACGTGGATGAGTTCGCCCGCCTGCCGCCGGATCGCCTCAACCCAGGCCGGGTGACAATGGCCCAATGCAGCCACCGCCACGCCTGAAGTGAAATCGAGATACTCACGGCCCGTGTCATCCCACACCGAAACGCCCTGCCCACGCACCAGCGTGAGCGGCGCGCGCGCGTAGTTCTTCATGACATAGGCATCATAAAGCTCGGCGGTGTTCGTCCGGACAATGGAAGGGAGGGACATTTATTGATTTTGGATTCCGGATTTTCGATTCTCGGGCGGCTTGATCAAAAATCGAGAGTCGAAAATCGAAAATAATGTCAGCCGTGCACAATTTCCGTCCCCACACCTTTGTCGGTGAAAATCTCCAAGAGCAGGCTGTGCGGCATCCGGCCGTCAATGAAATGGACGCGTTGTACGCCTTCTTCGAGGGCGCGCACGGCGCTCTGCACCTTTGGGCGCATGCCCTTGTCGATGATGCCTTTTTTCTTGAGACCGTCGACCTCGCTGACCTTAAGCGAGGAAATCAGCGAATCGGGATTCTTGAAGTCAGCCATCAAGCCGGGCACATCGCTCATGTACACCAGCCGGCGGGCGCGCAGCGCGCTGGCCACGCGGCCGGCCACGAGGTCGGCGTTCACATTGTACGGCTTGCCGTCGAGCCCCTCGGCCACGGGCGAGATCACCGGCATAAACCCGTCGGCGATCTCCTTTTTGATGAGCTTCACCTTCACTTCGGTCACATCCCCAACGTAACCAAGGTCACAAGGCTTGCCGTCGTCATCGACGGTGAGTTTCTGGCAGACAATCACGCTATCGCCCGCCATCCCCTTCGGGTTGGCGCGGACCGCGGAGAGCGTGTCGCACACGTCCTTGTTCACCACCTCATGGAGTGTCTTCTTGACGATGGCGATGGTGGCTTCGTCGGTCACGCGCATGCCGTTCACGAAGTTCGGCTTCAAGCCCGCGCCGTCCATCGCGCGGCTGATGGCCTTACCCCCACCGTGGACCACGACGACATGGATTCCCGCCGCGGCGAGAAAGGCGATGTCCGTGGCGACCCGCTGACGCATCGTCGGGTCGGGATCGTCCATAAAGCTGCCACCATATTTCACGACAAAGATGGAGCCCCGGAAATCCTGGATGTAGGGCAATGCTTCGTGGAGCACGCGTGCCTTGCCAATGAGTTCGGTCAGTTCGAGGGTACTCACAGATTTTCGTGCACGACCTTCGCCGGCGGGAACCCGTTGAAATACGTGGCCGAGGCATGGCTGTAGGCGCCGATGTTGACGCTATAGACGAGATCACCGCGCTTCAAATCGGGCAGGTTCTCGGCCATCGAGACGACGTCGAGCGCGTCGCAGGTCGGGCCGAAGACGGAACTAAGGCTGGTCGGTCCCTTCTTGAAGGCCATGACCGGGTACTTGCAGTGATCGAAGATGACGCCCGAGTAGGTGTGATAGACACCGTCGTTGATGTAGTAGCTCGTCTTGCCCTCCCGGACAACCTTGCCGATGACAGAGGAAACGCTCGTGCCGCAGACGGCCGCGAGGAAACGTCCCGGCTCGGCGAGGACCTGAATGTCCCGGGAAAAAAGACGGTCGAGCTCGGTATTGATCACTTTGGCCAGCTCGGGAAACGGTCGCACGGACGAATCATACGGCGCCGGAAACCCGCCGCCGATGTCGAGCAGGTTCATCTTGGTGTAGCCGCGATCGCGGGCTTCCTGGAAAATGTTGGCCGTGAGACTGAGCGCCTGGACGTAGTTCTCGTAGTTCGTCGTCTGGCTTCCGACGTGAAAGCTGATGCCCTCGACCGTGAGGCCCAGACGGTCAGCCTCGAGGATGAGGTCCACCGCCTCGCCCGGCAGCGCGCCGAATTTGGACGATAGCTCCACCATCGCGCCGGTGTTGGGGACCTTGAGGCGCAACGCGAGGCCCGCATTGGGTGCGTGCTGCTTGATCTTGTGGATCTCCTCGAGGTTGTCGAAGGTGACGAGCGGCTTGTATTTGTTCAGCTGCTCCAGCGTGTCCGTCGGCTTGGTCGGATTGGCGTAGATGATCTTGTCCCAGATCCAGTCCTGGCGCTTCTTCGCCGGCATTTTCCTGATGTTCTCGTAGACGATCATGAACTCCGGCATCGAGGCGACGTCGAAGCTGGCACCCTCCTTAAAAAGGGTGCGCACGATCAGCGGGTCGGGGTTGGCCTTGACCGCGTAGTAGGCCTGGATGCGTGGCAGGTGCCGACGAAACTCCCGGTAAGCTTTCCTCAGCGCGTCATGGTCGATGACGAACAGCGGTGTGCCGTGTTTCTTCGCGAGTTGCTGGAGCCGGGCTTTGGAGATCATGGGCTTTGACTTACGATACCGTCAGTCTGATCCCGCGGTCGCGGGAGAAGAATCCACCAAGGCGGCTCTACGCTCGTTACGAAGTTTTCGTGGATCCTTCACTACGTTCAGGATGACGGAGAGGGGGTTTACCCCGCATCGGTCACGAGGAAATTCTTGAACTGCCACGGATCCTTCCGGTCGAGGTCGGCGTCGTTGTAGCCCGCAAAGGTCGTGTCGCGGTGCTTCAACGGAGTCCAGTCGTACGGCTTGGACATCCACTTGCCGAGATATGGCTTGGAGATCTTCAGGATGTAGTCGTGCGGCAGGTCGTCCGCCACCACGACACCGGATTCCGGGTTCTCGATCATCCACATGAGCGCGGCCACCACGGAGATCGCGACCTGCATCGTCGTCGCGTTCTGGTGCGGCACCAGGCGGCGGGATTCCTCGATGCTGAGATCTGAACCGACCCACCAGGAGTTGTACTCATGACCCATGATCAACGCACCCAGGACATCGGAGCCCTTGGTGATTTCGTCGTTCATGATGCGCTGGTTCTCGTTCAGATGGTAGTTGTAGCCGCGCATTTCGTTGAGCGAGGCGATGGCCTCGTCGCAGGGGCAGTAGGCGTAGTGCATCGTCGGGCGGTAGACGGCCTTGCCGTTCTTCCAGACCGTGAGCTTGTCGGAGATGGTGAAAGCCTCGCCGTGCCGGACCACCATGCCGAGGATGTTCCAGTCCGGCACGAAGGAGCGGACCCAGACGTTGATGCCCATCTGCGCGAGGCAGATCTGGTTCTTTGGCCCTTCCTTGTGCGTGAAGGCGTGCTGCGGGAGCGTCTTCTCGTGCGTACCCCAGCCCATTTCGGAGGTCGTGGTGCCTTCCTCACGGAAGCCCTCGATGCTCCAGGTGTTCACAAACTCGTCGATTTCCTTCGGCTTGTCCGTGATCTGGGTGTCACGCTCGGAGCAGTGGATGACCTTCACGCCGAGTTCCTGGGCGAGGAGGTTGAACTGGCCACCCTCGATGAGGCTGGCGATCTTCGCAGCGCGGGCGCCCTTGGCCTTGCCGTCCTTGATGAGCTTGCGGCCGATGTCGATGAGGCCCTGCTTGACGAAGTGTGAGATGAGGCCGGGATTGGCGCCATGTTCGATGACAGCGGTCGGGCCCTTGGTTTTCCATTTGGCCAGCATGCGCCGCAGATTCATGTGGCGGTAGTAAAGCGTCTTGGTCGTCGGATGCGCATTCGGGCCGCTCGCGTACGGATCCCACAGCTCGGTCGAGGTGTTGATGTAGCGCACCCCGTTGTCGTGGCACCACTGCAGGATTTCGCAGGCGTCGATGTTCCAAGCCAGGTCGATCAGCATGTCGCCGGGGCCGACATGTTTCGCCAGCAACTTGGTCATGTTCTTTTCGGTCACACGATCGCGCACGAAGCGGACCCCCTTCTTGATCCAAGGGGCGAGCTTGGCCTTGCGATCCTCAAAGTCCATCACCGTGACGTTCTTCGCGGGCACCTTGAGGTGCTTGAACAGGATGGGCAGGGTGCACTCGGCAACTGCGCCGTAGCCGACGAACAGGATCTTATTTTTGAATGGGAGCATGATTACGAAGCGTTGGTTTTTCTTGCCGAGCTGGCCGCGAACCTACGCTGCCGGTCATGGGAAAATAGAAACAAAATGTGCAGCCGAATCAGGCGGCAGTGCAAGCGATTATTGAGTGACGAACCGAAGACGGAAGCGCGACCGGGCAACCAGCCGAGTTTCGCATCCGCGACTTAATGTTGTGTCCCGCAACACGACTGTCCAGTTATTCATGAAGTCAGCAGGAGCGGAGTACTCGCGCCGGCTAAAGAAGGCCTCAAGGTAACGTTAGCCATGAATTCCCTACCCACTGAGTTCACCCAAGTATATTTCCGAGCGGATCAACCCAAAGAAGGGTGGCCCCAGCAGTTCGCTATTGTTACTGCGTATAATCCCGAAGGGCAGATTACCGAGGCGACATCAAATATAGCTTCCGATCTGAAGCTGCGCAGCACTCTGCAGGAAATGGGGCTCTCTCATTTCCGCGTCACCGGCGGGTCTCGTGACGGGAAACACCAGGAACCCGGTTGGGGTATAGCGCTGCATTCACCACGGCCAGCCCAGGAACTCTGCGCGCAATTCAAACAACTGGCCTTTTTCTGGATTCTTAACGGCAGGCTAGCACTCGTGGATACCCGTAGCGACGAGTCGACCATCCAGGCTGAATGGTCGCAGCGTTGGCTCGGTTCAGCATTTTGGGAACCATCGAGCTCAACAGAAACATCCAAAGACCTGGTCTACCGCCGAATTCCACATCAGCCTGAACTCTTAATTTTTGCCCCAAGATCGCGCGCGTTTTTCGTCCATCAAATCTGGTCGGCAATTAAATTAGCACAGACCTGGCGTGAATTCTCAGCCCTACTTCCCTCCGGTGAATGGTCCCGGATGTTGGAACAATTGGACGAGAGCCCTGATGATTCCGATAAATTTGATGAAGAATTACTGCCCGGTTATTCTGACGGAGACTATCCCCCATGGCTGCAGGCGGAAATTGGCCGATGCCTTCCAGTCGCGGCGTTACAGAACTACTGCCAAGAGGTGGACAGCGGCATCAACGGTTCTTTCTGCAAGATACCGCAAACCAATGAATCACACCTTGTCGCCACTCTTGAGCACTCGGGATACTCGGTTGAGCGAAAAGACGACTGGTTTTTCTACTAAACCCACGTGCATTAACAGACCCGGGGCCACCTTCCCGGATCAATTGCTAAACCTGTCTGGGCTGGCTAGCGGCTTTGCTCTTTTTGGGGCAAGCCGGAGCAATTCTCGCACCTATACAGGCCTGACTCAAAGAAGGCTGCCGCGAACAACCCTCTATTAGGGAGCTCGCCGCGCAGTGCGAATTGGTGCCTTGGGACGGACTTTAGCCTTACTGCCTGCCTGAGCAGAAGTGTTCTTTGTGACATTATAGAAATGCTGCACTTGGTGCGCAAGCAGAGCGGCAGTCTCGCGAATCAATGCTGCGCTGGTGGTCAAATGGATCGCATGCTCAAGCACATAACTATTCAGTGCTCCCGCATGAACATGCGCTTCTTCGGCTGCCTTCCTCATCGTTAGAACGTAGGGACGGATTCGTTGGGTATTGCTGCTTTGTTTCATGATAGTTGTTGTCCGACGGAAATCATTAACTTCACAGCCGATCCACACACCTGGGCGTTCTCTTTAGGTGATCGTCCGGGGTATCACCCAGAAGTCGCGCGGAAGAAAAACGTTTGGCTCGCTCGTCACTGAATGCAATGAGCCTCGCCACAAGTAGCTCCATATCTGAAGCGCTAATATGAGCTTTGGGTGCTGGCTCACCATGTTTGTCCCTATGCCAAAACACTTTTATCGGATCGAACATCACATAATGATCATCCATGAACATCACTTTGATCCAGGCACTGCCGGGCATGGTCAGTAAGCGCACTTGAAGATGCGGCCCGATTGAAATGGTATAATTCATATCGTACGATTGGTGTTTTGTGGATCAAACATCAGTCGTTTCAGGTAAGCGATTAATCATATGAATGGATATCGTCTGGGCTTTTCTGGAGATCGAGGCAGTCATCATGCGACCTTCTCGCGCGGAAGCGGCAAAGCCGAAATAATACCCATCCATATAGCGAAGTCGAAAGCCATCCGGACCATTTTTCTCGGCAGATCTCCGCGGCAATACTCGATCGCACAACAACCGCCCTCACTTGCGGCAAAAAAAGCCAGCGTGGCGCGCTCAATATCAACCCGGCCATGCGGTGCTGCGGGCATAATGACGAGGTTCTGGTAAAGTTTTAACGTGGAGGCCCGTTCCTCTGTCGTGAGTTCCTCTAGCAACTGCTGCACTATTTCCGGGTGCTGCTCAGTGAGATGTCGACCGCGTGCCCACCCTTGCTCAACCCAAAAGCCAATCTGCCATGGATCCGGCAGATGCATGGCGCATGCATGTGTCTCGCCAGCCGACTGCAGCATCACCCGCCTTTCGACCGGTCGATCACGATAGTGATAACTGACAAATTCGAGGAAGGGAGAACTCAGCGGCTGGAACTGATGGTCTGACCAGTCGTTAAGCCGGCAAGCGATGAATCGATTCTCCTCGTTCATCAGCAAGGTGCGCCGGATGATGAGAGCGGCAAAATCCACCTGGTGAACTCCAACTGCAATTCCCACGGAAAGACTGAAAGCAATCTGCGCATTTATTGAATTTGGCATCTTCGCCACCGGCAGCTCAGCCCAATGAGCTGGCAGGACGCCCCAGAGATTATCCACCCAGGAGTCGTCGTCTGAAACCTCTGCCACCAGTTCAGCCGCGGTAATCCGCGTCAATTCCTGGACGGCAGACGGCAACTTGAGTGCCGCCGCCAGCCTGGTCGCGTCTGCGGGGTATTCTTTGGCTAGGATCACGGCGTTGGTGAAGGCGAGCACCGTGGCCCGCATCCCAAAGCGGGCGTCACGTTCAAAACCAAATTCCCCATAGTATTTCAACATACTGGAAATGATTTCGTTCGCGGAAACGCCCGTCGAAGACGGCTCCGTAGAAGAGGAGGTATGGCGAGTGGATTTCATGGGCGAATAACTTGCTCCGGCGAGTGCGCATCGAGACAAAGAACTCAAGCTGGGCCTGAGGTAATTTGGAGGCTTTGCCTCCCACATCAATGGACCACCGCGGTCTGTTATTTATCTGCTAGGCGAAAAACACAGGCTCGGTTGGCGGGCACCCAACAAGGATGTCACTCTAACGATGCGCAATAGAAGGAACGGACGCACTATAACATACCTGTCAAATGCACGGGTATGAGTTCATGGCTGCCCCACCCGCTCTAGCCGCGCGACCCGAGCTGGTCAGCCGCGAATACACCCATATGGATGGCGCGACCAAGCGGCAAGCGATCCGCAAATTCCCTGCCTTGGCTTGAGACGATCTAGCGCATCCGAGCGCCTACTCGCTCTTGTTGTAGTTCACGTAGCCTTCGGTCAGGTCGCTCGCGAGCAGGCGGAATGACGCCTTTCCGAGGTGCAGGTTGAGGGTGATGGTGAAGCGACGGGCCTTCACGATCTCCTTCCACTTCGGCTTAAGCTCGGGGTGCGGCTTGCCGGCGGTCATTGCGGGGGTGTCGTTGTAGAAAATGTCCAGCTTCGCCTCGACCAGTTTCGCCTTGGCGTAGCCGGCGGCGTCGGCCAACCGGCCCCAGTTCGGGTCCTCGCCATACCAGGAGGATTTCACGAGCAGGGAGTTGCCGATGGCGCGGGCGACTTTCTCGGCGTCTTCAGAGGAAGCGGCGCCGAGAACTTTCAGCTCGACGACCTTCGTGATCTTCTCGCCGTCGGAGACGATCTTCTCCGCGAGGGCCTCGCAAGCCTTCCAGACGGCCTCGGCGAACAGCACGCGCAGTTCGCGGGGGCTCTTGTCGCCGACGCTGACCCCGGAGTGGCCGTTGGCCAGCATAAGCACGGTGTCGTTGGTGCTCATGTCGCCATCGACCGTGATGCAGTTAAAGGTGCCCGCGACGGCCTCGGAGAGTGTCTTCTGCAGGAAGCTGCGCGGCACCGAGAAATCGGTCGCGAGAAACGCCAGCATGGTGGCCATGTTGGGCTGGATCATGCCC
The DNA here is from genome assembly GCA_025363455.1 of Oleiharenicola sp. Classification (GTDB taxonomy): domain Bacteria; phylum Verrucomicrobiota; class Verrucomicrobiia; order Opitutales; family Opitutaceae; genus Lacunisphaera. The sequence goes on from JANYDW010000048.1 coordinate 81,504, forward strand.
GCGCCCTTGGCGATGCCGGAGACGAAGTGCTTCTTGCCGTCATAGGTGAAGCTCACCGTGACGGTCTTGGGCTTCGTGTCGGACGTGAGGATGGCGTTAGCCGCCCGGGTGCCGTGGTCGGGGCTGCGGCCCTTGTCGGTGACTGTGCGCTCAAGGCCCTTGAGCAACTTCATCATCGGCATTGGCTGGCCGATGCGACCGGTGGAACAGACAAAGAACGACGTAGGCTTTAGATTGAGCGAAGCCGCGATGCGCTGGGCGGTCAGCTGGGCGTCGCGCAGGCCTTCGGGGCCGGTGCAGGCGTTGGCGTTGCCGGAGTTCGCCACGATGCCGTGGAACGGACCGCCATGGGCGAGGTGCTTCTGACAAAGCAGAACCGGGGCCGCCTTGACCGCGTTGGTCGTGAAGGTGCCGGCGGCAGTACAAGGCCGGAGGGAAAAGAGCAGCGCGAGATCGAGGCGCTTCAGATCATTTTTGTCACGGATGTCGCAGGCCACGCCGGCCGCGTCAAAGCCGGGCACATCGGTAATGCCGGCGCTATCAGGGGTAACGGTCAGTGGGCTCATGGAAAATTCAAAGCAGCCCGGCCGTCTCGGGCAGACCGAGCCACAGATTCATGATCTGCACGGCCTGGCCGCTGGCGCCCTTGACGAGATTGTCGAGGGCGGAGGTGATGACGAAGTTGCCAGTGCGGGCATCGTACACCGCCGACAAGTCGAGCCGGTTGGTCCCGGTAACGTGGGCGGAATCCGGGGTCTCGCCCGTGGGAAGGATCGCGACGAAGGGTTTGCCCGCATAAGCCGACCGCCATGCGGCATAGAGTGTGTCGATCGTCGCGCCCAGGGCGGCGGGCACAGTGGTCGTGGTGATGATGCCCCGGCGCATCGGAGCGAGGTGGGGATTGAACTGCACGACAAGCTTCGCCCCCATGGCGACGGAAAGCTGCTCCTCGATCTCCGCGAGGTGGCGGTGCTTGGTCAGGCCGTAGGCCTTGGCGCTCTCGGCCCGCTCGACATAGAGATATTGTTCCTCGACCTTCTTGCCGGCGCCGCTGACACCGGAGAACGAATTAACGACAATGTGCTCCTTCGCGATGACGCCCGCCTTGAGCAAGGGCACCAGCGGTACGATGGTGCTGGTCGGGTAGCAACCGGGGGCGGCCGCCAGTTTGATCTCGGTCTTCCACCGGGGATCGGTCAGCTCGGGCAGGATGAAGCGGGCCGACGGCAGCAACTCGGGCGCGTGGTGGTGGCCGTAATACTTCTCGTAGGTCGCGAGATCGGCGACGCGGAAGTCGGCACTTAGGTCGACCACCTTCCGGCCGGCCGGGACGAGGGCCTTGGCGAATTCCGCGGCGGTGCCGTGCGGGAGGGCCAGAAACCACAGGTCGACATCGGTGCGGGCCGCGAGGGTGGCCGCGTCGGAATCGGTGAACTTAAGGTGGTCCGCCGCGGTGCCGCGCAGGGCGGGAATGACTTGGGACACGGGCTTGCCCGCATGCTGTCGTGAAGTGACCGCCGTCAGTTTGACCGACGGGTGGCCGAGGAGGAGCTTGACCAGAACTTCGCCGGAGTAACCCGACGCGCCGACAATGCCGACATTCATGTAAGAGGGGAGGGAGAGTTATGAATTCCCACGAGGGAATCGAGCAGTTTCGTGTGCCAATGAAAAAGCGGAGGCCGCGAGGCGCTCCGCTTGGGTGAGTCTGGATCCAGTAAGCAGATTAACGCTTGGAGAACTGGAAGCGCTTGCGGGCGCCGGGCTGGCCGGGCTTCTTGCGTTCTTTCTCGCGGGGGTCACGGGTCAGGTGACCGGCCTTCTTGAGAGTGACACGGAGCTCGGGATTAAACTTCAGCAGGGCGCGGGCGATGCCGTGGGCCACGGCGCCGGACTGCGCGCTGATACCACTGCCGGCGACATTCACGATGACGTCGAACTTTTCCCGGCTGTCCGCGGTGACGAGCGGGGCGACGGCGCGCTTCACGAAGTTGTCGTGGGTGAAATAGGACTCGAACTTGCGGTCGTTGACCGAAAGCTGGCCGGTGCCAGCGATGAGGCGGACACGAGCTGTGGCGGACTTGCGGCGGCCGGTGCCGAGGAAGACGGAGGATTCAGCGCTCATGGGTTACTTTAAAACGACGGGGTTCTGCGCCACGTGATCGTGGGTCGCGCCCGGGAAAACCCGGAGCTTGGTCAGCATCTTGGCGGCCAGCCGGTTCCGCGGCAGCATGCCCTTGACGGCCTGCGAGATGATAAACTCGGGCTTCTTGGTGCGGACCTCGGCGAGCTTGCGGTACTTCTCGCCACCGACGAAGCCGGAGAACGACATGTATTCGGTGTGCTCTTCCTTTTTGCCGGTGAGGACGACCTTATTCGCGTTGATGACGACAACGAAGTCACCGGTATCGACGTGCGGCGTGTAAGTGGGTTTATTACGGCCGCGCAGGATGTTGGCGGCTTTAACGGCGAGACGGCCCAGCACCTTGCCCTCGGCATCGATCAGATACCACTTGGGGGGTTGCTTAGTCTCATTCTTGGCCAGATAGGTTTTCATAGCGGAAAGGGGCCAAAGGGAAAGGTTCTCTCCTACCCTGTCAACACCCAACCTTTCACATTCTAAGATCGGGCTGCGCGGATGGTTTAATCGCTAAAAGCCCGATGCTTACATGGCTGAGTCTACCTACCGAGGTCCTTGGTGGCGTAATATTTGGCCGGCGCAAACCAAGTTTGTTTTCGGCCGGAATATTCGCACGCTCCTGCACTCATGACCCCTCCCCAACGACCACTCCTCCTTGCTGCCGGCCTGCTGGGATTTACTGGTGTGGCCCTCGGTGCCTTTGGCGCCCACGGACTCAGGGAGATCTTGGAACCGGCAGGAAAGTTGGAAACTTGGAAAACCGCCGTCTTCTACCAACTGATTCACGCCGTCGCCCTGCTCGCCCTGGCCGGGTGGGCAGATCCGGTCGCCCGGAGGATCGGCTGGTGGTGGATTGCCGGAGTGCTGTTTTTCTCGGGCTCCCTCTACGGCCTGGCACTCGGCGGACCGAAAATCCTGGGACCCATCACGCCGTTCGGCGGTGTGGCCTTTCTTATCGGGTGGGGATGGCTGGCGGTGAGCGCGTGGAAGCGGCCCGGCAGCGAGGTCGGAGAGCTGTAGGGCGGGGTCGCTGACCCCGCGGGGGGGCGCCGATTTCCCAGCCGCAGCGCAGGCTGCGCGACTGGTCCCGGGTCCGCAGCAGCGGACAACAGGACACATCGGCGACAGTCGTCGGTGTGCCCCTCGACGGGCTCGGGGTCCTGAGCTTGTCGAACGGAGAAACCGACGACCACCTTCTTCACTGCATGCTGCGCGGCCCGGGCGCGCCCTCGACCGGCTGGAGTTTGCTCGGGTCGCACCACTCGAGACCGATCATCCAGGCATTCTTGGCGCCCTTCGTGAGCTCGTCGAATTCGCGCACGGCATATAAGTTGGCAAACATCCAGTCCTCGCGCGCCTCCTTCATCTCCATCGCCCGGACCGCCTCGAAGCGTTCGTAGGCATAGAAGTGGCGCCGGAGCAGCTCCATCGCCTTGGCGCGGTCGCCGGTCTGCGCCCAGATGGCAGCGAGGTTGTAGCTCGCGTCCATTAGATTCTCGTTGGCTTTGGCGACGGCCAGCGCCTCGTCCTTGTGGCCAGCGGCCGCCAGGTAGACCGCGGCGAAGACCTGATTGTAGGCGTCGTCGGGCGCCAAGGCCAGGGCTTGGCGCATATAGCCGGCGGCCTTTTCGTGTTGTTTCTCCGAAAACCAGTAGACCGCCAGATTGCGGTAGGTGATGGGCAGTGGCCATGCCGCCAGTGACTCCTCAAAAAGCTCGAGCCCGGCCTTAAACCGCCCGGCATGAATCGTCATCTTCCCGAGACCGTGCAGTGCCACGGCGCGAGCGATCGGGTCGGCCGGCTGGGCCATGATGCGGCGGAAGACCTGCCCCGCCTTGTTCCATTCGCCGGTGTGATGCCGGTAAAACTCCCCGAGAAAACGCAGGGCAGTCGGGTCCGCAGGATCACGCTCGGCGGCCTCGGCATAAAGCCGACCGGCGGCATCATATTTTGCTGCCAACTCGGCGGCCAGACCGGCCTGAAGCAGCGGCTCCACGTCGGCATGCACTCCAGCCACATCCGGGTCGGCGAGCATATCGGGACCAAGCGGTTCGAGTTCCTGCCAGCTGACCTTGATGCCGAGTTTGTCCAGGGCCTTTGCGGCACGTTTGCCCAAAGCCGGAAACATCACGCGTTGCGCCCAGACCTGCTGCAGGTCGTCCGCCGCATTCTTGTCGCCGGATTTTACCCGCTTCTCGGCCACCTCGAGCGTGGCCTTCCAGGTTTTATCACGAGAGGCCAGCTCATCGCTGACGAGCTTCTCGACCGCCCGGGCATCAAACTTGCCCTTGGGCCCGGGCACCACGCGGCCGATTTCCTTGCCCTCAAGGTCGGTCAACACGGCGGTTTCCTGGCCGGCCACCACGGCGTAGGTCACGCGTCGTTTCGCCGCGTCGGGCGGCAGGACAAAATCGGCCACACCGCGGGCCGATGCGAGCGCCAGGGTGCGCGAGGAAGTCAGCTCCGATTTTTTGGCGCTGTCCATGCTGGCCGGAAACCACATGACCGCCAGGCCCGTGCCGGGAGGCACGGCCAATTGCGCCCCGTTGGCGACGACCCGCCAGGGTACGTTAAATACTTCGGCCGGCCCCCCACCCATGCCGCCCGGTCTGGCTCCGCCGGCCCCGCCGCCACCGCCACCACCGCAGGTGGCAAAAAGCGCGGCGCCATTGAGAAGAAAAAATACGAGCAGGCAGTAATTCAGGATCTTGTTAATATTCATGGGCCGAAGGCGGTGACATCTCCGACGAAAGGACTATGCAGACGGCTGGACGGTGCAAGCCTTGCACTGGGGGTAAATTGCATCAGTTTTGTTACCTATCCATGCAGCTGCCTCGTCCCCTCCAAACCGCCCTCGCCGCCCTCCGCTCCGCCGGCGGCCGCCCGCGCCTGGTCGGCGGCTGCGTGCGGGACTGGCTGCTCGGGCTGGAGGCGAAGGACTTCGACATCGAAGTCTACGGCTTGGATTACGAAGCGATGGGCCGGGCACTGGCGTCGTTTGGTCCGACCGACATTGTCGGTCGCAGTTTCGGAGTGCTCAAGGTGCGCCTCGAGGGCACGGAATATGATTTCAGTCTGCCGCGCCGCGAATCCAAGACTGGCGCCGGTCATCGGGGCTTTGCCGTCGCGCCCGATCCGGCGCTCACGGAAGCCGAGGCGGCCGCCCGGCGCGATTTCACCGTCAATGCCATTTCCTATGACCCACTGGAGGACCGCATCCTCGATTTCCACCACGGCACAGAAGACCTGAAGCACAAAATCCTGCGACATACCGGCCCGGCCTTCACCGAGGATCCGCTGCGGGTGCTCCGGGCCTTCCAATTCGCCGCACGGTTTGAGTTCACCCTCGCCCCTGAAACCGCCGCCTTGTGCCGTTCGATCAGCGACACCTATGCGGAGCTGCCAGTCGAACGCGTCTGGGGCGAATGGGACAAATGGGCCACGAAGTCTGCCAAACCTTCACGCGGCCTACTCGTGCTGAAACAAACCGGCTGGCTGAAGCACTTTCCTGAGATCGCTGCGCTGGACGGACTGCCGCAGGAGCCGGAATGGCATCCGGAGGGCGACGTGTTTGTCCATACCGGCCACTGCCTTGATGCCTTGGTTGGATTTGAGTCATGGCGGCAGGGTCCCCCGGCGGGACGACGGTTGCTCTCGCTGGCCGTCCTGGCCCACGATTTCGGCAAGGCCGGCACCACCAAACAGGCGGAACGACGGGGGAAATTGCGCTGGACCAGCCCCGAACATGAGGCGGCCGGCGGACCACTGGCGGAAACCTTCCTCCACCGCATCGGAGCACCTCTGGAGGTCATCGAATACGTGCGCCCGCTGGTCGTTAATCACCTGCTCCACCACGACGGACCGGCTCAATACCGGGACACGACTGTCCGCCGGCTCGCCCGGAAAATCTCTCCCGCCACCATCGACGATCTGATTGCCGTCATGCGGGCCGACCATTTAGGCCGGCCGCCGCTGGTCTCCGCCGAGACCGAGAAACGGCTCGGCTTTCTGCGTGTGGCCGCCCAACGACTTGCCTTGGAGCACACGGCGCCCAAGCCCATCATTCTCGGCCGGCACCTGATCGGGCTGGGCCGGGCCCCCGGGCCGGAATTCAAACCCGCCCTCGATGCCGCCTTTGAATCCCAGCTCGACGGTGCCTTTGCCGATGAAAGCGGGGGCATCGAGTGGCTGAAAAGCTATTTGCGCGCCCATCCCCCGGTTCTAACCTCCCAAAACGCCCCTCTATCATGAGTACTCCCACGCAACTCGACCAACTCAAGCAGTTCACCGTCGTCGTCGCCGATACCGGCGACTTCGCCAGCATGAAGCAGTTCGCCCCGCGCGACGCCACGACCAACCCCAGCCTGATTCTCAAGGCCGCTGCAGTGGCGGACAACGCCCATCTGCTCGCCAAAGCGGTGAAGGATGCCGGAAACTCCGCAAGTTCAGACAAGGTCATCGATCAGCTGCTCGTCCTCTTTGGCTGCGAGATCCTGAAGATCGTCCCTGGCCGCGTTTCGACCGAGGTGGACGCGCGGCTCTCCTTTGATCGCGACGGTTCGATTGCCAAAGCCCGCGAAATCATCGGCCTCTACGAAAAGGCCGGCATTCCGCGCGAACGCATCCTCATCAAGCTCGCCTCGACGTGGGAAGGAATCAAGGCCGCCGAATTGCTGCAAAAGGAAAAGATCAATTGCAACCTGACGCTCCTTTTCTCGTTCGTTCAGGCGGTGGCCTGTGCCGAGGCGAAAGTGCAGCTCATCTCGCCCTTCGTCGGGCGCATTCTCGACTGGTATAAAAAGAGCACCGGCAAGGATTACGGCCCCGTCGATGATCCGGGCGTCAAATCTGTCACCGAGATCTACACCTACTACAAGAAATTTGGTCATGCCACGGAGGTCATGGGGGCATCGTTCCGCAACAAGGGTGAGATCATCGAGCTGGCCGGGTGCGACCTGCTCACCATCGCCCCACCCCTGCTCGGGGAATTGAAGGCCAGCAGCGAGCCCCTCGTGCGCAAGCTCGACCCGGCCGCCGCCCAGAGCGCCGACCTGAAGAAGATCACTTTCGATGAGAAGGCGTTCCGCTTCGCGCTGAACGAGGATGCGATGGCCACGGAAAAGACCGCCGAGGGCATCCGCGTCTTCGCCGCTGACATCGTGAAGCTCGAGCAGCTCATCAAGCAAAAGCGCGGTTGAGCCGAGCCCCTGTAGCGGCGGTCTATGACCGCCGAACGAGCATCATCAGGTTTTCGCCGGCGGTCATAGACCGCCGCTACAGCTTCAGCGATTCGATGTCTCTTTGTAGGAGCTTGCTTGCAAGCGATGCTTGGGGCGGAATTGCCTGCAAGCAGGCTCCTACATGGCAAAACCCGAGGCACCCTTCCCCATGATTCGCGCCTTTCAGTGGGATCTTGCCCGGCAGGTCGAGCGGCCGGACTTCCTGAAGAAGCTGCTCCCGCGTTACGCCGCTTGGGGCTATCAGGAGCTGTACCTGCACCTGGAAGATGCGGTCCACTACCCCAGCCTGCCGGGCATCGGACGCAGCGACGCCTATGCTTACGAGGAACTGGGTGAACTGGTTCTCTGTGCCGCCCGCAATGGCATTCGCGTGGTTCCGATCGTCAACTTGCTCGGCCATACTCAATACCTGATCGAGCATCCCGACCTGCGCGATCTCAACGAGCTGCGGGATGATCGTGGCAATCCGCTCCCAAGCGGCCAGATCTGTCCCCTCCATCCCCGCCTCCCGGAAATTGCCGGGCAACTTTTGCGCGACCTGGCCCCGTATTGCACCGCAGGCAAGGTACATGTCGGCCTTGACGAATCATTTCATCTCGGGAAATGCCCGCGCTGCCGGGAGGAGGTGGCGCGCATCGGGCTGGGCGGCCACTTCGCCGGACACGTCAACCGGCTGCACAAACTCGTGACTGGACTCGGTCTCCAGCTGGGACTGTGGGCGGACATGCTCTACTTCATTCCCGAGGCCATTCCGCTACTGCCCCGCGGCATCACAGCTTACGACTGGTATTACTACCCATTTAGCCGGAAGCCACGGGTGGAATTCTTCAATTTCGCTGAGCGCGATCTGCATCCGGCTCTCAAGAAGCAAGGGATCCACTACTACGGTTGCCCGATGAACGGCGCTTTCCGTCACGAACCCATGCCGGTGTTCGGTGACCGGCTGGCCAACATCCGCTCCTGGTGGCAGCGCTGCTCGGCGGTCAAAGCCGAGGGGATGTTGATCACCTCCTGGGAGCCCTACCGGCTGGCGTTTGAAACCACTACCGTGGTGGATGCAGCCGCCGCCAACCTGTGGTTGGAACCTGACGGTGAGGACGCCACCACGATGCTCGCCCGAGGTATAGAGCGTGCCATGGGCTCACGCAAATCCCGCCAGCAGGCCCGAGCCTTGCTGGCAGCCGACGAACACGCCTTTACTGGCTATGCCCGCTGGCAGGTCAACGACCGGTGGGATGTCTTTGCCGGCAACGAATCACTCAAGCCCTACGTCAAAGACCTTAAATTCTATGAACGCCTACTGGGCGGGTCGTACGACTGGCCGACCGCTTTCTTGGCCAGCTTGGAATTCCGTCTCTACCTGGCCCAACGCGATCTTTTTGTGCGCCAAGCCGCGCGGAATGTTTTCCTGTGGCGCCGGCTTTTGGCGCGGGAAGATCTCGCCGGTGTCATTAAAAACCTGACAACGGCCTTGCTCGCGGCCCGGGCCTTTGGTCGAGAGCTGAAGGCTGGCCACAGGAGCGCCCGGGCCATGTGGAACAGGTCGCGCGATCCTATGATCCGGGGACAAAATGAATCTATTCTCGAGACCGACGCCCAGCGACTGATCGGGTGGGTGGCGTGGCTCAAGGCCGCACGACGGAATCCCAGGCTGCTGGCTCAGGCCACCCCGGTCTGCGGAGTGTGGCAGTTGCAGTTCTTGGTGTATAATTTCGCCCCCGCCGTACAGAAGGTGATTGTGGAGCAGAAGGAGACCGACGGCACCTGGCGGGAAATCCTGAGCCGCCACACCATCGAGTTCCGTGCTTACGCGGCCCGTCCCCGCACCAAAATCTGGCGTGAGTTTACCGCACCCATGGCCTCCGACAAGACAACCGTGCGACTACGGGTCGGCGGGGTCGGACAAGTCACGGTCAATCAGGCCTTCCTGAACAATGGGGTCAGGAAGCTCCCCCTTCCCGGCTATCAGCGGCGGCGCCTTCTGGGTCGGGCCGCCCCGACCCGCGGCCTGCCCGCCCTTGGTTGAATTAGCCAATGGCCCGCCGGAAGGTCGCCAAAGAAAAAGGCATTGGGCCGAAGCCCAATGCCTTGAGAGATCAGGTTGCGGACTAACTCAGTAGTCGTAGCTCGCGCTCAGGCGAACATACCGCGGCTGCTGGTAGGAACGGGTCTGCTGATAGTAGTTCAGCTTGGCCGTGGCACCCGAGGTCGAACGCTCGAAGATGGCGGTCTGTGTGCTGAAGTTGGGGACGTTGAATACGTCAACTCCCAACGTCAGCTTGTTTTCGCCCCAAGTCGGCTTGTAGCGAAGGGCCAGGTCAAGCTGCGTGACCCAAGGCGTACGCCCGAGGCTGCCGCGCGGGGTAAGAATCCCGTTCACGTAGTAGGACGAGGCGCCGTAGGCGCGGGCGAACAAGTCGGTGGGATGGGCGCCAAGACCATTCTTGGGCCGACCGGACTGCAAGCTGAAGTTGCCCGAGATGGTCCATTCCTTGGACACCTGATAGGCGCCAAAGGCCTTAAAGGTGTGGCGACGATCATTCGGCTGCGGACCGTAGGTACCGTCAACCAGACCGGGCTGGTCGAAGAGCTGGGTGATGCCGGCGTCAGACTGACCGATGTCGGAATACACCGAGCCCTCGTAGTTACCGTAGGAATGGGCCCACACATAGGAGAAGTGGGCAAACCACTTGTCGGCAAACGAACGCTCGAGATCGAGGTAGACCGAGTAGTATTTACGCGACGCCTTGGGATAGCCCAGAGAAGAGGCATCGAGCGTGACCTGTTGCTTGGTGGCGATGCCGCCAGCCTGGTCGCCGCTGTCCACCACTCCATCACCATTCAAGTCCTTCGTCATATTGATGTAGAAGGTAATGGGTTTACCGGGATTGGTGAGCACATAGTAGTCGAAGCCACCGGCCGTGAAGGTGCTGTAGTTCTTGGCCGTAGCGTACTTGAGCAAAGCCGCATCAACCGCTTCGTCCTCAATGACTGCGGCCAGGTCACGGTAGATGAATTTGACCGAGCCTTTCCAAAGCTTGTTCAAGGCCTTTTCGTAGCCGAGGGTCCACTCATCCTGATACATGGGCCCGATATTCGCGTTAACCAAGGTTTCCACGCCCGGGACAATGCCATTGCTGGTGGTCACGCGGGGACCAACTTGAGGCCCAAGATTCGGCAGATTATCCGACTTGAGGCTGTTGAGGACGTAATAATCCGTATAGTAGGTTTCACCACCGGCCTCACGAACGTCAGTATTGGCGGGAATCTGGAGGAAGTAGCGACCCCAGCTGGCGAAAACGTGAGACAGACCATCGCCCTTGAGATCATAGGATCCAGAGAGACGCGGCGCCTTCATGTCCTTGATCTTGATGAAGGTCTTGTCGTTACCGTTGCGGTTATCGAGCATTTCCCGACGGAGACCAAGGTTGAGATTCAACCGATCGTTCATCAGCTTCCAGTTATCTTCCAAATACTCCGCTTCCGTGATAACGCGGAAATCACCACCCGCCTTGTAAACAATCAGCGAGGCGATCTGCGTGGTACCCGCCGGGGCTACAACGCCGTTTTCCAAGGCTGCGCCAGCCGTGTAGTTATTGTACTCGTATGAAGTACCATCACCTGAATTGCGCACCAGAGAGTGGGCGATGTTGTTTTCATTTTCCCAGCCAAACTTGAGGGAATGACTGCCAAGCAGGTTGAAACGAATCACTCCGTCGACACGCTTGGCTTTGCGCTTATCCACGTCTTCCGTCACCGCACCTGATCCGCTCAGGCGACCAACAGTGGAACGATTGTCCACGATATATTCGTTGGCATCATTGGTGGAAGAGGCGCTGCTGTCGCGGGAATTTCTACCATAGAGGGCGGTGAGGGTCAGCACGTTATCAAAGAAATTGCCCGAGTAATGGAAGATGTCTCCCCGTCCGCCAAGAGACGCGAATGCCGTGCTTGGGGTGCCATAGGTGGAGGGATAGGTGATGCTACCATTAGCCGAGGTCCAAGCATAGGGATACTGCAGGGTGACCCGGGTAGACTTGTCACTGAAGGTCGTGACGTCGAAGGACTGACCCTTCATCACCTGCCAATCCAAGCGACCGGCCCAATATGGGCTGTTGTTCGTCCGGTGGTTATACTGGGCGATGGTGGTACCGGCCTGGCGGGACGAGGTGGTTGGGGCCATGTACTCAAGGGTCGTACGGTTGCCCTGATACAACCCGTAGAGATAAAGGTGATTCTTCCAGATCGGACCGCTGACCTCGATGTTGTAGGTCTTGGTATCGGTCGTGTTCTTGGAGTTGATCACGTAAGCCTTGCCGTCGGTTGCACCATAGGTGTTCGGGCTGTCTTTCGCCAGGGCATCGGGCTCCCAAATGATGCCGACACTGGCATGATACTCGTTGGATCCGCGTTTGCTGACGGCACTCACGACACCACCGGTGGAACGGCCGAACTCAGCGCTGTAACCTGAAGTCAGGGTCTGGAATTCGGAGAAGAATTCGAACGGGACACCCTGGTAACCAAGGCCGCGGCGGAGATCGGTGATATTGAAACCATTCAGGTAGTATGCGTTTTCACCGACCGAAGCACCGGCGAAAGAGGCCAGATTGCCGAAGAAGCCGCGATCACCGGCGGTTACACCGGGAGTGAGCAGGGCGACGCCCGTAATATTACGCGGCACCGGCAACATTTCTACCGTCTCAGAGCGGATATTCAGGCCAATAACCGTGTTAGCAACGTCGACCGGCGAGGCATCGGCACCCGTGACCACCAGCTTCTCCAGCTTCATGGTCTCATTCGTGCCGGGTTCGAAGCGCACGGAGGTAGTGTTACCGAGGCCCACGTGGGCGCTCTGTGCGACGGGCTCTTTACCCTTCTGCGCCAGAGTGACTTCATAATCACCCACGGGCACACTGGGGAATTCAAAGGTGCCGCCACTGCTTACCGAAGTGGTACGGCTGATGTTGTACTCCTTGTTGGCTATGGTAACCGTGGCCCCAGCAAGATCGGAAGCTCCGACGACGCGGCCGAGAACGGCGCCTTGGGCATTAGATTGGGCGTAAGTCTGTGTCGTGGTGAAAGCCATGGCGAGAACTGCCAAGGCTGTGATCTGGGCAAAACGGCTGACGAGTGATCTCGTAAACCGGAGGTCGTTCAATAGGGCGCGCGAAAACAACGCCTTCCCATGAGGACATTTATTCATAGTTCAGTGTGTGTTGGGTGTTAGTGAAGAAACCACCGTAACTGGCTAATTTCTTGCGGCAGATGGTGCATTTTCCGCGACGAGATTCAATAAGTATTTGTCATAAATTTTTACAACCGGTGATCACCCTATTGCATACTTGGAACGCATGGTGGTCTACGGGCCGGGTTATTCCGAAGCGATCACTCCCGCATGGTACTTCTCTTGTCTTGCCCACGTCGTTGCTGGCCGGCCAAACGAACCGTGAGCACGTTCGCTTCAGTGCCTTACGCTCGGAAAACCCAGCCTAGCGATGACATAAACTTGTCCAACCGCCGCAACTCACCGCCGCGGAATTCAGGGGAGCTGGGCCTCAGCCACTTTCTTGGTCTGTGCTGCGCGAAAGTCGTTCAGGGCCTTTTTGATCGGCTCGTTACTCAAAGCCAGGATCGCCGCCGCCAACAGCGCGGCATTGATGGCACCAGGCTTCCCAATCGCGAGCGTGCCCACTGGAATTCCACCGGGCATCTGGACCATCGAAAGCAGCGAGTCCATACCTTTGAGCGAGACCGACTCCATTGGCACGCCCAGCACGGGCAACGGCGTCACCGCGGCTGCCACCCCGGCCAGGTGGGCAGCGCCACCGGCCGCCGCGATGATCACTTTCAGCCCACGCTCCTCGGCACCCGTACACCATTGGATCGCCAGATGAGGGGTGCGGTGGGCGCTGAGAGCACGCTTTTCGTACCCGATGCCGAGCTGGTCGAGCGTCTGCGCGCAATGCTGCATCGTCTCCCAATCCGAGGTACTGCCCATGATGATGCCGACGAGTGGTTTTGTCATAGACCGACAGCGAAAACTTTTCCCAAACCGGCGCAAGTCTGGAGGGGCCGCCTCTGTTTGGAGCCTGTCTTAAAGCAATGCCGTGCCCTTTGGCACCTTCACGATGGTCGTGCCGGCAATCTTGTCGTGCCAGCTCTGCTTCTCGTCATCAAAGGCCACCCAGATGAACCCGATGCCCGCCACCGCGAGCGACAGGAATGCGCTCAAACCGCGGACGATGGCCACGCCCCAGTCCACCGGACGGTCATCAAGCCGAACCAGCTTCAGCCCGCAGATGATTCCGCCTATGGTAGTCCCCTTGGTCGTCCACATGACCACGCTGTAGAGCACAATCCAGAAGGGCATCGCCCCGCCGGGGTGGAAATTGAAGGCCCGGAACAGGCCTTCCGACATGCCAGTGGCGATGCCAATCAGGATCAAATCCAGCAGGGCTGCGGCCACGCGGATCCAGAAACCCGCCCGCGGCAGGGTAGCCGCCGAAATTACTACTGGGGCTGCACTCACTCCGGCGGCCGGAACGACGGACGGCACCGCCTCAGACCCGGCAGCCGGGACCGCCGCGACCATTGCGCCCGCGGTGGTTGTTGCAACCGGGGCCGCCGCCACTTTTACCGGCTTCGGCGGCCGACTGGCCTTGTACTGCAGGATGAGCGTATAAACCACCACGCCCAGCCCGAGAATACCCAGAAGTTTGTAGACAATGAAACCAACGATCGGGATGGTGTAGAGCCCGAGCACGATCACCCCGCCGATCAGCACGCCAAACACGGGATGCGCCAGCGGGCCGTCCCCGAGGAGCTTGGTGAAGCGCCGGCCCAGCCAAGCCAGCATCACGGCCTTGCCGAAGAGGGCCGCGAAGAAGAGGCCGAGCGAAAACGCCGGGATAAGTACGAAGCCGACCGCAATCGCCAGCGTGACCGCCAGGAGAATGAAGGCCACCGGCGTGAGCAGCAGCGTCAGCAACGCCGCCAGCAGCGATGATCCCGGCCTCTGCTCCAAGGTTTCCACGCATTTCACGATCCCACCTGGGGCCATCAGTGCGATCAGTGTATAGAGGGCCAGAAAACTTAGCGCGATGCACCAGGCCCAGACCAACTGGTGGTCAAAGGCCAGAGGCCGGCCATACAACAGGCACTTGTGGAACCAGACCGCCAAGGCCTCAAAATTGAAATGATGCCCGGCGATCGCGATGTTCTGGACGTTGCCCTTCACGACCGCGCCAGGATCGGCCTTATAAGCGCCGCCGACGCAGACGACTTGCCCGTCCACCACGGCCTTGGGCCCGAGCTCGACGCTGCCAAGCACGGCGACAACCTCGCCTTTCACGTGGCCGTTCACGTAGGTGTTGCCCAGGATGGAGACGACGGAATCACCCACGGTGCCGTCCGTCACCCGACTGCTGCCGATGACCGAGACGACCGCGTCGCCCACCTCGCCCGCGGAGGTCGACGACCCGAAGATGGAAACCACCGCGTCGGCCGCCTCCCCGGCCGCGAGCGTGCTGTCGCTGCCGAAACTGACCCGCTCGTTGTTGTTGCCCGAATGGCGGGAACGGCGGTGGCGGTGACCATCCGGAGCTTCCGAATGCGGTTTCTCCGGCTTGTCCGCGTTCTCGTCATCCGCCGCAACCTCAGGCTTGCTGTCGTCGGCCACAATCTCGTGGACCGGCTTTTCCTCGGCCGCTTTCGGTTCGGAGGCAACCTCTGGTTTCGCCGGCTCAGCGGATGCAACCGGCGCGGGCTCCGCCGGTGCAGCGGGTTTGTCCTCAGCAGGCAGGGCAGGCCCGAGGGCTAGGCTGAAGGCGAGCAGCAGGAAGAGAAAAAACTTGGGGTAACGGACGGTCGTCATGGAAAAATGATCAATTGTTGCGATAGAGATAGCGGTAGGCGGTGGCGCCGAGGCCGACGAAGGTGGCATACATGGCCGCGATGAAGGCCAAGCCACCGTAGAACCAGAGCGACGGGATGTCTGTGATCAGCTGGTAGGAAAAATTTACGACCCAGTTGCTGGCTGCCACGAGGCGGGTGACCCAGCCCAGGCCGGTCGCCACTTCCTGAGTAACCGCGCCGGCCGTGGCGCCCTGGCTCAACAGATAGAATCCGACAACGGCGGCGGCGGCCACAGTGGCGCCCACCACCATGAAGGCGGCGCGCACCGGAGCGGGCCAGTAGCTCCAGCTTTTGTGATACCAGGCAATGGTGGCGCGGCGTTCAATCTCGGTAAGTACCCGGGCCTCGAGTGTATACGGTGCCCGACGCGGTGGCAGGCTGCGCAGTTCGCGGTGGATCAATTTTTCCAGTTGCTCGGGAGACTGGGCGAAAGTGGCCGTGCGCGCCTCAACCGCCGCCTGTAGCCGCGCTTCGAAGCCGGCGGGAGCCTGGCGCGGGGGCAGCGCGCGCAATTCGCGATGGATGAATTTCTCAAGTTCTTCGGGTGTCATTTTTTTATTCATGGGGCACCTTCAGGTTGTGAATTGTTCGTGGCTCGCGCCGCTGCGCAGCAGAATCTTGGCAAGGGCCTCGCGGCCGCGCAGGATGTCAGTCTTCACCTTGCTGAGCGACACACCGGTTTTCTTGGCGATGTCCTCGTAGGGCAGGTCCTCGAAATGGTAGAGGACCAACGGCACGCGCTGGTGATCGGGCAGCTTTTCCAGTGCCCGCTCGACCCACTCGCGGCGTTCGCTTGAGTCGACTCCACCGAAAAACGTGTCGGGGGCGGCAAACTCGACTTCCTTCTCCCCGCCCTCGTCGTCGCGGTGCACCAGATCCGAGAAAAAGCTCCAGCGCTTCTTGTAGCGCTGGATGTGGTTGATTGAGAGGTTGGTCGCCACGGTCTTGAGCCAGCCGCCCGCGGTTGGGCTGGTGCGCAGGTTGTCGAAGTGTTCGTGGGCCTTGATGAACACATCCTGCGCAATGTCCTCCGCCTGCGTTTCGTTGCCGATGAGCCGCACTGCCGTGGAGTAGACCATGTCTTGGTAATTGCGCATGAACGTGGTGAAGTCGGGCGGAGCCGTTACGCTCTGGGTAAGTGTGGTGTGCACTGGAAGATCTTCATTCACGCTAAGAACACGGCGTACTACAGCAGAGTTGCAGAAACCTCCTGTCACGCAAATCGCGTTGCGCCAAGCTTATAAGCCATAAAATACAGGCGACATCTGCCCGGTTGCGGCCAATTCAACTAAACGGTTCGATAAGTCCCGATGTTGTCGTAGTCCGTGCCCGCCCTGCCCTTGCGTATTTATGACACTGGAGAAAACTCGGTTAAAAGAACGCCATGTCCACCTTCCTCCCTCCTGACCCGAAACTCGAAACCGCCATAAAAGCCAAGGGCGATCAGCTCTTCGCCCTCATGGATCAGCAACCGCCGCCCGCGTTGTTTTCCAAGAAGGGAGCCTATGCCCGCTTGATGGAATGGTCGATGAAGGACCCGGCGTTCAAAACCCAGCTCTTCCGCTTCGTCGACGTCCTCCCCACCCTCAAATCGTCCGCCGAGATCGTCCGCCACTTGCAGGAATACCTCGGCGACAAGGCCGTCGAACTCAACCCCGCCCTCAAGGCCGGCCTCGCCGCCTCATCCTTTGCTCCCGCCCTCGTCGCCACCCCGGTCAAGGGCCAGATCGTCGATATGGCCAATCAGTTCGTCGCCGGCGAATCCGGCGAGGACCTCATCAAGCAGATCAAGCGCAACACCAAGCTCGGTCTCGCCACCACCATCGACCTGCTCGGCGAGACCGTCGTCAGCGCCGCCGAGGCCGACGCGTTCCTCGCCCGCAACCTCGAGGTGCTCGACTCGGTCTCGAAATTTTTCGCCAAGGAAACCGCCCCCGCCTTCAGCGATGTCGGCCCGCACGGCCCGCTCCCACGCCTCAATCTCTCCGTCAAGATTTCCGCGCTCACGCCCGACGTCCACCCGGCCGATCCGGAGAACTCCATCGTCGCCCTCAAAGAGCGCTTCCGCCCGATCCTCCGCCGCGCAGCCGAAGTCGGCGCGCTCATCAACTTCGACATGGAGAGCTACAAGCTGAAGGATCTCACCCTCGCGCTCTTCAAGTCCATCTTCGAGGAACCGGAGTTCGCGCAGCAACCCGCCATCGGCATCGCGATCCAGGCCTACCTCCGCGACTGCGAGCAGGACCTCCGCGACCTCGTCGCCTGGGCCCGCAAGCACAACCGGCCGATCAGTGTCCGCCTCGTGAAGGGCGCTTACTGGGACTACGAGACAATTCTAGCCCAGCAGCGTGACTGGCCCGTGCCAGTCTGGTCCCGCAAACCCGAGTCCGACGCCAACTACGAGAAGCTCACGCTCTTTCTCCTCGAGAACATCGACATCGTCACACCCAACTTCGCCTCGCACAACGTCCGCTCCTGCGCCCACGCCATCGCCCAGGCCGAACGCCTCGGTATCAATCCACGCGCCTACGAGTTCCAGGCGCTCTATGGCATGGCGGACGAACTCAAGCTTTCGCTCATCTCGATGGGCCATCGCGTCCGCGAATACTGCGCCATTGGTGAACTTCTGCCGGGCATGGCGTACCTTGTCCGCCGCCTGCTTGAAAATACCTCCAACGAGGGTTTCCTCCGCCTGAAAAACATGGGCGAGGCCACCAAGGAAGCCCTGCTGGCCAATCCGGTCACCCAAATTGCCGCCGCCCCTGCTCCGCTGGCCCGCAAGGCGCACCCGACCGGCTCCTTCGTGAACGCCGCCAACACCGACTTTTCCCAGTCAGCCAGTCGCGACAAACAACGCGCAGCCCTCGGCGCCTGTTCGGCGAAGCTGGGTAAAAAGTGGCCGCTGATCATCGCCGGCAAGAAAATCTCCGACCGCGAATATATCGCGTCCGTCAATCCGGCCAAGCCCTCGCAAGTCATCGGTCATTGGGCCCGCGCAACCCTCGCCGATGCCGACGCCGCGGTCACCGCCGCCCAGGCGGCCTTCCCGAAATGGCGCGCCACTCCAGTGGAGGAACGCGCCGCCATGCTCGAGCGCGCCGCCGGACTGATGGAGTCGCGCCGTTTCGAGCTGAATTCGCTGCTGATCCTCGAGGCGGGTAAACCCTGGATCGAGGCCGACGGCGACACTTCCGAAGCCATCGACTTCTGCCGCTTCTACGCCGTCGAGATGCGCAAGCTCGCCAAGCCCCGGGTTACCCAGCCTGTCCCCGGCGAACGTTGCGTGCAGACCTGGACGCCGCGCGGCGTGGGCGTGGCTATCGCGCCGTGGAATTTCCCCCTCGCGATCCTCACCGGCCTCGTGGTCGCCCCGCTCGTCGCGGGCAACTGCGTCATCATGAAACCCGCCGAGCAGACCTCCGTCATCGGCGCCACGTTGATGGACATTCTCACCGAGGCCGGCATCCCGGCCGGCGTGCTCGCCTTTCTGCCCGGCTACGGCGAGGACATCGGCGCCCATCTCACCGGACACCGGGACGTGGATTTCATCGCCTTCACCGGCTCGCGCGCCGTGGGCTGCAAGATTTGGGAATCCGCCGGCCGCACCGTGCCCGGCCAGGCGAACCTCAAAAAGGTCGTCTGCGAAATGGGCGGCAAGAACGCGCTCATCATCGACAGCGACGCCGATCTCGACGAGGCCATCCCGGCCGCGCTCTACAGCGCCTTCGGCTTCAGCGGACAGAAGTGCTCCGCGCTCTCGCGGCTCATCGTGCTCGACGACGTCTACGACACCTTCGTCGAGCGCTTCCTTTCCGCCTGCCCCGCCTTGCCCGTCGGCGATCCCGCGCAGCCCGGCACTGTGGTCGGCCCCGTGATCGACGCCGACGCGCAGAAGAAAATCCTCGGCCTGATCGAGCAGGGCAAGAAGGACGCCAAGCTCGCCTTCCAGGGCACGGCGCCGACCACAGGTTATTTCATTCCGCCAACGGTCTTCGTGAACGTGAAACCCGCCCACGCTATCGCGCGCGAGGAAATCTTCGGCCCGGTCATCGCCATCCTCCGCGCCAAGGACCTCGACGAGGCCTTCGCGCTGGTGAATGGCACCGACTACGCTCTCACCGGCGGCCTCTTTTCGCGCAGTCCCAAGGCACTGGTCCGCGCGCAGCAGGAGTTGCTCGTCGGCAACCTCTACCTCAACCGCGCCATCACCGGCGCAATCGTGGAACGCCATCCCTTCGGCGGTTTCAAGATGTCCGGCGGCGGCACCAAAGCCGGCGGCAAAGAGTACCTGCAGAACTTTCTTTTTCCCCGCGTTACCGTCGAAAATGTCATGCGCCGTGGGTTCACACCGCCGAGCGAGGAGCACGAGATGCCGGGGATCTGACTTAGCACAACTTGGGCGTGGCCATGCAGCGCCAGAAACAGAACCAAACCCTTCTCCACCGTCATCCTGAACGCAGTGAAGGATCCAAGTGCGCGGGCATGATATTCGCATTCGTGGATTCTGCCGTGCGCTCAGGATGACAGAAAGGGAAGAACCGGTGGCTTCATCCCGACGGATGTCTCAGGATCGCCCCGGCTTTCGATCGGTCGAAAGCCCCCTCCCACATCGCGATCACCACCATCGCCACGGCGTTGCCGCAGACGTTGGTAATGGTCCGGATCTCCGACATGAAGCGGTCCACGCCGATCAGCAGCGCGAGACCGGCGAGGGGAATGTGACTCACCGCCCCCAGCGTGGCAGCGAGGGTGATGAAACCGCTGCCCGTGACGCCCGCCGCGCCCTTTGAAGTCAGCAGCAATACGGCCAGCAAGCCCAGTTGTTGGAGCAAAGTCAGCGGCGTGTTGGTCGCCTGCGCGACAAAGAGCGCGCCCATCGTCAAGTAGATGGAAGTGCCATCGAGGTTGAACGAGTAGCCGGCCGGCAGCACGACCGCGACCACTGGCCGGGCGCAGCCGAGTTCCTCCATCCGCTGCATCAGCCGCGGCAGCACGCTCTCGGACGATGACGTGCCCAGCGCGATGAGCAGCTCCTCCTTGATGTGGATCAACAGGCGGAAAATACTGAAACCATGAAACCGCGCGATCAGGCCCAGGACCACGAACACGAACAAGGCGCAGGTGAGATAGACGCAGACCAACAGCAGCCCGAGTGAACGCAGCGAACCGAGCCCGTATTTGCCAATGGTGAACGCCATCGCCCCAAACGCCCCGATGGGCGCGAGCTTCGTCACCAGCGCGACAATGCCGAAGAAAACCCGCCCCAGTTTGTCCAGCAGGCTGATCACCGGCGCGGCATGATCGCCGAGGCGGGACAGGGCGAACCCGGAAAGCACCGCCAGCAACAACACCTGCAGAATCTCCCCCTGGGCAAACGCACTGACAAAGGTGTCGGGGATGATGTGCAGCAGGAATTCGGTCAGGGAACTGTGCTGCGCGGCCGTGGTGTATTGCGCGATGGCCTTGGTATCGAGCGTGGCCGGGTCGGCGTTGAATCCCGCGCCCGGTTGGATCCAGTTCACGACCACCAGCCCGATGACCAGCGCGAGGGTCGAAACGACCTCGAAATATAGCAGCGCCTTCAGGCCGACCCGACCGAGCTTCTTGAGGTCATCCATCCCGGCGATGCCGGTGACGACGGTGGTGAAGATGATCGGCGCGATGAGCATCTTGATCAGCTTGATGAAGCCGTCGCCCAGCGGCTTCATCTGCTCGCCCAGCGCCGGCTGATAATGACCGAGCAGCACGCCCAGCACAATCGCCGCCAGGACCTGCACGTAGAGGTGGCGGAAAATCTTCATCTCACCTTTCCGTCATCCTGATCCCGCCCCCGCGGGCGAAGGATCCAAGGGCGAACAAGGTTCTCACACCTGAACGCGTGGATTCTTCACTGCGTTCAGAATGACGAGCCATGGGATCGGCCTAGTGCCCGGTGCCGCCCTGATGTTCCTGGATGTATTCCTGCTTGAGGCCGAGATCCTCCGGCGCATGCAGGACGAGCATTTTCATCCGGATGTCACCCGGCACCGACGCGGCGGTCGCTTTGGAGACAACCACCATCAGGCCGATCGACAACGGCACGGTCCAGATCGCCGGTTGCTCGCAGAGGATGCGGAGCAGTGGGTGCTGGGCCCAAAAGGCGTTGAGTGGGGCAAAGCCGGCGAAGACCTTCCCCATCGGGCCCTTGTCGAGCGCGAGGGTCGAGAAATTCGTCAACGCCGCGGCGACCAGCGCGCACAAGCCGCCGCTCAGCATGCCGGTGGCGGCGCCCTTCATCGTCATGCCGCGCCACCACACACTCATGAAAAGCAGGGGGAAATAGCTCGCGGCCGCGATGGCAAACGCCTGCCCGACCATGAAGTTGATCTCCAGCGGCTCGACGAAGCAGCCCAGGGCGATGGCCACGCCGCCGATGAGCACCGCGGCGAACTTGAAGGCCACGAGTCGCTCCGCCTGGTTGGCCCCGGGCCGCAGCATCCGGCCGTAGACGTCGTGGGCGAGCGCCCCGGTCATCGAGACCAGCAGGCCGCTGAACGTGCTCATGAACGCCGCGAACGCGCCGGCGCAGGTGATGCCGCTCAGGATCGAGCCCAGCACGCCGTATTTTTCCGAGAGGAGTGTGGGCAGCTTGAGCACGACCTGGTCCGTGCCCTTGATGCCGGCGAGTCCGGTGTAGAGCTCGGGCATGAGGTTGCGCCCGATGACGCCGAAGACCGGGGGGAACACATAGAAGACGCCGATCAGGATCATCACCCACATCGTCGTGCGCTTGGCGGCGACGCCGTCAGGGTTCGTGTAGAAACGCACCAGGATGTGCGGCAGGCCGGCCGTGCCGCACACGAGCGCGATGATGAGCGAGTAGGTGTAGAGCAGCGAATAGGGTTTCTGGTGCTCCGCGAGGTAGGCCGGGCGCTCCTCGGCGGGGAGCGCGGCGGCCGCGGCGTTGACCGCCTTCGTCGTGAGCGGGCCGAAGGGCGCGACCCATTTGTCGTCCTTCGGGGCCTTTTCGACCAGCGCCTTGCGCTCGAGCCCGGCGGGCGCCCCGGCCGGGGTGTTGGCGCTGACGTGGCCGTTGTACAGGCCGAAGACCGCCATCAGCACGAACACCGGCACGGTGATCGCAAAAAGCTTTATCCAATACTGGAAGGCCTGCACCAGCGTGATGCCCTTCATGCCGCCGAGCGCGACGTTGAGGGTGATCACGACGCCGACGAGCACCACGCCGCCCCAATACGGCATGCCGGGAAAGATGTAGGCCAGCACCGTGCCCGCGCCCTTCATCTGCGGCATCGTGTAGAAGAATCCGATGAACAGCACGAAGCAGACGGCGATCTTGCGGAACACCGGCGAGTCATAGCGGCCCTCGGCGAAATCCGGGATGGTATAGGCGCCGAACCGGCGCAGCGGCCCGGCGATGAACAGCAGCAGGAACAGATACCCGCAGGCATAGCAGACCGGATACCACAGCGCATCGTAGCCCGACGACATCACCATGCCGGCCACGCCCATGAACGAGGCGGCGGACAGGTATTCGCCGGAGATGGCCGAGGCGTTCCAACCCACCGACACCGAGCGCCCGGCGACGAAGAAGTCGCTGGCGGTCTTCGAGGTCTTCGCCGAGCGGAAGCCCATCCAGATGGTCGCGGCCACGGTGACGAAGGAGAAGGAGAAGATCCACGGATCAACGCCGTTGAGGAAAGCGATCGTCGTCGGCATGAGTGTCAGCGTTTGACCGACTTCACCTCGTCATCCTCGAGCGCGATGGAGCGCCGGATAAAGTACCAAGAGATACTCCATACTGCAGGGAAAAAAAGTACCCCCAAGACCAGCCAGCTCAATGTGAATCCGAAGACCCGGGTCGCCATCAGCGCCGGGGCGAAGTAGTTGAGCAGCGGCAGTCCAAGCAGCGCGAGCAGAAAGCTAGCGGCGCAGGCGATGGAAAGCTTCAGTTGCCGGCGCATCAGCGTATGCAGGAATTCCTCACTGTGCACCCGGTCATCGTGGGGGGTCGGGGTGGGCATGAAGCCCGCAGCATGCGCATGCCCCGGCCTCTGACAACTCCCGTTATCTGACGTCTTGCCCTAACGATGGGCAGAAGCCGGCGAACTCTGGAGAGCTCGCGTCCCTGCGAGCCGTCTTTCGGTGCATCGTTCGCTGGAGGGCCGGACTCCTGCCCGGCCTCGGTCGGGCAGGAGCCCGACCCTCCAATAATCAATCACGGCCCGCAGGGACGCGGGCCCTCCGCCTAATCAGAACTTCATGCCGCTTTCGCCCACTCGATCGCCGTGAAACGGTCAAATTGCCGCCGGGCATCGGCCACCGCACCTTCCAAATGATCCGCATCCAGTCCGGTAAGGGCGCACATCTCGGCATCACGGCGCCAGCCTGTCGATTCGCCCGGCAGGGCTTGGCCCCACTCCGCGGCCAGCGCACAGGCAAGGTGCAGGTTCGCTGCGCCCACGGAAAATTCCCCAGCCGTCTCGGGCGTGACATGGGTGCAGATGGGCCCGGAAATATCGATGGGGAAACGCCAGTGGTCCAGCAGGACGGCCGTGGCCTCCGGCGAAGTGACGCCATGAACCGATTTCTCCCAGGCGAAAATGTCGGGCTCAGCCGCTGCGCCGGGATACTTCACCGCCCCGGTGTGGTTGTTCAGGATGATCTTGCCCAGATTGCGCATCAGGCCTGCGGAATAGGCGCTCCCGGCATTGCCACCAAGGCGGGTCGCGAAAGCCGACGTCAGGGATCCAACCGCCACGGCATTGGTCCAAAGCTGGCCGGCCTTGATCCCGTAGTGGGCGAGGTCACCCTGAAACACCTGACGCGACACGACCAACCCGACGAGTTGGTTGATCTCCCCAAAGCCCACGCGGGCCACCGCCTCGTCCAGCGTCTGGCTCCGCGAACGCAAGCCGTAGAGCGCGCTGTTGCTCAGCCGGATGATCTGGAAAGTCAGAGCCGGGGCGACGCGCAGCAGCTCGACGATGTCGTCGAGGTCAGTGTCCGCATCATCCAGCATCGCCCGCAGGCGGCTGAAAATGCCAAGGGCCGGCGGCAGCTTGCTGCCGAGTGAAATGATGGTGTCATGGCCTAAGCTCATAGAGGCGCGTTCCTGTCATCGGCCCAAATAACAGGTTCTGAAGAGGCCAACCGGAGCTGGAATCTTCCAGTTGCTACGCAGTTGGGGTACACGGCTGACAAAGACCGTCAGCAGCGATTGTCTTCCCGCTTTAAACCCATTGCTCCTCAGTGATTCTAACAATCACGAGAGGGCATCCCTGATGCCAAGCTTAACGCCCCTCTTGGGTCGAGACGAGGCCAACCTACTTCCCGCGTCGAAGTGCAATCCAAGAACTCAGTGACAGGCCAAGTCCGAGAAACATCAATGTCATACCACCGTCCGGAACTTGCGTCGTCGTCGAGGTTTTGACGACTGCACTCCATTCCTCGTATCCTGCTTGAGCTGCCAGGTCCTTGTCGACGGAGTAGTGCACACCATTCAGATTGTAGAACCATACATAGTCCGATGCAAAGGCGCCGGCAAAAGCCGCTTGGGGTATGTAAACAATCATATCCGCCATGCCACTGCCGCCGTTGGGGTGATGATAGCCAAGGTTGAGGTTCTCCTGGGCGGCGTCGAGCTTGATCCATTTGGCGATATCAAAAGACCCATTGGGCAAAATCGTGGGGTCGTTCATTGCCCAACGAAGGGTGCCCAGATTATTTAAGTTGGTGATATTATTCTGAACGCTGGCCGTGTTGTCCGTAGCCGAAGTATAGATCCGAATGTTGTCTACCGAGATCACGCTTTTGGCGCTGCCAGGCTCGTTCGCATCCAAAATAAAAGCGAAGTAGTTGACGTTGCTTATCTGGACCGTTGCGAGATCGCCGAAACGCAGGGACGTATTCCAGTTCGGGCGAAGTCCATCCAGATAAAGTGCATTATGTCCATCTGAGTTATAGGCGCTTTCGATGTTCTTGTTCCCCGTCGAGGTCTGCCCATTGGCATCAAGAGTGAGAAACGGGTTGAAGACCCCGGTGCCAGTCGGCTGCGACCAATAATCAGCAACGATCGCCGTGCCACCGACGTCCCCCAAAACATTAAACGACTGGGTACCCGAAGGCGAAAGATCGTACTCGGTGGCGTTCGCAAATGTCGGCAAACTCAAACCAATGAGGCTGCACACCAAGACATGACTGAAAGGAAAACGGACGGGTTTCATGATTTTTATAATGCAATAGATGTGCCTAAAAAGTGAGTTGAATTATAAGTGATTGATTATAATAATATACTGAATTATTTAAAACCGATCCCGTTCTTGTATTCCCTTAGAATGTAATGATAAATGACCATTCCTCGTTTTTCATGACCGCCCTCAACGCACATCTGATGTGTCACGAGTAGTTTGTGAGATTCGCTTGTAGTGTAAGCAATGCCGACATCCATGATTTCAGTCCGGACTATTTTTCTAACTACTTCTGGCTTAAATTAATACGCGGCTGAATGTTCAGCGCTATCTTGGTTATTTCACATCCGGCAGATGAGTAGCTCGCGCTCGAACATCAGCTCTTTGGGCAGGGAGGCGTGCACGTCGAGGAAGAGTTCCTCGTGGCCGAGAACCTCGGCGCGCCAGGCGGCCTTGTCGAAAGCCTGCAATTCCTCGAACCTGGCCTCTGGAAAATCCATCCCGGCCCAGTCGAGGTCCTTGTAGCGCGGCACCCAACCGATGGGCGTCTCCTTCGCCCGGCCGCCGCCCCGCACACGGTCCACGACCCATTTCAGGACGCGCATGTTCTCGGAAAAGCCCGGCCAGAGAAACTTCCCGCCGGCGTCCTTGCGGAACCAGTTCACATGGAAAATGCGGGGTGTCTCACTGAGCTTGCGCTGCATGCTGATCCAATGGCGGAAGTAGTCACCCATGTTGTAGCCGCAGAACGGCAGCATAGCCATCGGGTCGCGCCGCACCTTGCCGATGGTGCCGGCAGCAGCAGCGGTCATCTCCGAGCCCATGGTAGCGCCGACGTATACGCCACTGCTCCAGTTGAAGGCCTGGTAAACGAGAGGCATGGTGGTGGCGCGGCGGCCGCCAAAGATGATCGCGCTGATCGGCACCCCATCCGGTTTCTCCCAATCGGGGTCGATGGTCGGGCATTGTTTCGCCGGCGCGGTGAAGCGGGAGTTGGGGTGGGCGGCCTTGGTGCCCTTCTCTTTCGCCAGTGCGGGCGTCCAATCATTGCCCTGCCAGTCGATGACGTGCGCAGGCGGCGCGTCGGTCATGCCCTCCCACCACACGCCGCCGTCGTCGGTCAGCGCGACGTTGGTAAAGATTGTGTTCTTCGCGAGTGAGGCCATCGCGTTGGGGTTGGTCTGGTTGCTCGTGCCGGGCGCGACCCCAAAGAAGCCGGCCTCGGGATTGATGGCCCGCAGGCGGCCGTTCGCGTCGGGCTTGATCCACGCGATGTCATCGCCCACCGTCCACACCTTCCAGCCCTGCTTTTGGAAATGCGCGGGCGGGATAAGCATGGCGAAATTCGTTTTGCCGCACGCGCTGGGAAAGGCTGCCGCGACGTAAGTTTTCTTCCCCTGCGGGTTCTCGACGCCGAGGATGAGCATGTGCTCGGCCATCCAGCCTTCGTCGCGCGCCATCGCGCTGGCAATGCGGAGCGCGAAGCACTTCTTGCCTAGCAGCGCGTTGCCGCCGTAGCCCGAGCCATAGCTCCAGATCTCCCGCGACTCGGGGAAATGCACGATATATTTTTCCTTGTTGCACGGCCACGCCACATCCTTCCGGCCCTTCGCCAGCGGTGCGCCGACCGAGTGCACGCAGGGGACGACCCGCTTGAAGTTGCGGTCGATCAGCTCGAACACCTTTTTGCCGATGCGGGCCATGATGCGCATGTTGACGACCACGTAGGGCGAGTCGGTCAGCTGAACGCCGATCTGGGACATGGGTGACCCGATCGGGCCCATGCTGAACGGCAGCACGTACATCGTGCGGCCCTGCATGCACCCGTTGAACAGGCCCTTGAGCGTCTTCCGCATCTCGAAGGGATCGACCCAGTTGTTGGTCGGGCCGGCCGATTCCTTGGCGAGCGAGCAGATATACGTGCGGTCTTCCACCCGGGCCACGTCACCCGGATCGGAGCGCGCGAGGAAGCAGCCCGGCCATTTCTTCTGGTTCAACTTGATGAAAGTGCCGTCGTCGACCAGCTGCGCGCATAGCGCGTCATATTCGTTCTGCGAACCGTCGACCCAGTGAATGGCGTCCGGTTGGCAAAGCGTCGCCATTTTCTTCACCCAGCGGACCAGATGCAGGTTACGACTCAGGGGCTTGCTCGCGGTGGTTTTCATGACTCCCCTAAACTACCGCCCGCCCGCGGTGAGTAAACGGGAAAGGCTGGGCTTCGTTCGCGAATTAATTGGAGCGCATGGACCCATAAGTTGCGGCTCGCCGGGTGCATTCTCCCGGCTACACTGGCACTATGAACAAGCTGTGCATCTTCGCCGGCACGATGATTTTCGGGGTCCTTGGCAGTGTGCTCGCCGGAGCCTTCGGCATGGATACGTTCTCGCTGGGCTCTTTCCTGCTCAGTGGCGTCGGCAGCGTCGTCGGAGTCTATGTGGGTTGGAAGGTCGCGCAAAAATTGAGCTGAGGTCACTCTGTCCGGAGTGTAGAAGGGGCTTTATGCCCCGACCTTGGACACACGAAGCCGGTCGGGGCGTAAAGCCCCTCCTACACTCGCGCTAGTGCGAGATTTCCCGAGGATCCTTCGCCCGCGTTGCGGGTTCAGGATGATTCCGCGGCCGCGGGATCATTTCACCGGCTCGATGTGTACGCTCACATCGCTGATGACGTGGGCGGCCGAGGCAATCAGCGCGTCCTTGACCGCGTGGGCGATGTCGTGCCCTTCGCGCACCGTGAGACTGCCCTCGACCCGCACATGGATGTCCACGAGGTGGCTCAGCCCGCTTTTCCGGACCCGTACCTTGTCGAGAGCCTGCACCCCCGGCACTTGAAGGGCGAGCGCCCGGACTTCGTTCTCGAATTTTGCCGGGGCGGCCGTGTCCATCACGTCGCCCAGCGCCTTCGTGATCATGCCGATGCCGTTGAAGGAGATTATCACGCACGCAAACAGCGCCGCCCAGTCATCAGCCGTCTCCCAGCCCGGTCCGCCGACCAAGGCGATCGAGATGCCAACGAAGGCCGCCGCCGAGGTCATGGCGTCCGACCAGTGGTGCAAGGCCTCGACCCCGAGCGCGGTGCTGCCCACCTCCTCGCCCGCCGCGCCCACGCGGCGCGAGAACAGCGCCTTGGTCACGATCACGCCGGCCAGCAGCACGAGTGTCCACCAAGCCGGACCTTGGTGCGGCGTGATGATTTCATGAATCGCGTGCCAGCCGATCCAGCCAGCCATGACAAAAATAATCACCGCCACGGCCAGGGCGGCCAGCGGCTCGGCCTTGCCATGGCCATAGGGATGGTCGGCATCGGGCGGCTGCGCCGCGACCTTGAAGCCGGCCCACACCAGCAATGAAGACAGAATGTCGAGCAGTGACTCCGCCCCGTCGGCGATCAAGGCATAGGTGTGGCCGAAAATCCCCCCGGCGAACTTGAGCACCGCCAGCACGGCGTTCAGCGCCATGCCCCGGAGCACGATGCGGGCGCTTTCGCGGGCCCGTTGAGCGGTGCGAGCATGGGCGTCGGGGCTGGTCATGACGCGAGGTTGGGCCGCCCGGGAGACCAGCTCAAGGCGGCATTGACCGTGGCCGGCGGCGGGCCTAGGGTCCCGGCACCGCCACTCACCGATGTCCGATACCGCCGCACCTGTCGCCGCCGAGCCCGTGAAGCAGTTCTCCGTCTTCATCGAAAACCGCGTAGGCCGCCTCCACGACCTCGTGGCCCTGCTGGGCAAACATAACATCCACATCATGGCGATCACGACGATCGACCAGACCGACACCGCCCTCGACCGGATGATCGTCGACGACCCCGACCGCGCCCGCGAGCTGATGGCCGCGAACAATTTCTTCTTCACCGAGTGCGACGTGATTGCCGTCGAGTTCAACGACGAGTCCAAGCTGCAAGCGGTGCTGTCCGCCCTGCTCACCGTCGAGATCAACGTCCACTACGCCTACGCGTTCCTCGTGCGCCCAAAGGGTCGCTCCGCCCTCGCCCTCAGTGTCGAGGACAACGATCTCGCCGCCAGCGCTCTCAACACCCGCGGTTTCAAGGTTCTCTCGCAACGCGACATCTCGCGCTGAGGCCGCGCAGTGCGGCCGGCCGGTCCACGTTTTTCCCTCCCCCATGGCCTCCTTGTGCAAACTTTCCGTGATCGTCCCCTCCTACAACGAGGAGGCCTCGCTCCCCGAGTTGCACCGGCGCGTCACCGCGGCCTGCGAACGGGCCGTGGGTGGGGACTACGAACTGCTCCTGGTCAATGACGGCTCCACGGACGGCACCTGGGCCGGCCTGACCGCCCTGGCCGCCCGCGATGCCCGGCTGCGTTGTATCGACCTGACCCGAAACTATGGTCACCAAAGCGCTGTGACGGCCGGCCTCGCCCTCTCGCGCGGCGAGCGCGTGCTGCTGTTGGACGCCGACCTGCAGGATCCCCCGGAATTGCTGGGCGCTATGATGGAGAAAATGGACGCGGGCTTTGACGTGGTCTACGCGCAGCGGCGCAGCCGCGAGGGCGAGGGCTTTTTCAAGAAGGCCACCGCGGCCCTCTTCTACCGCCTCCTGCGGCGCCTGTCCGACGTGGACATTCCGCAGGACACAGGCGATTTCCGCCTCATGCGCCGGACCGTGGTGGTGGCGCTCAACGCCCTGCCCGAACAGCACCGGTTTGTCCGCGGCATGGTCGCCTGGGTCGGTTTCCGGCAGACCGCGGTGCTCTACGACCGGGAAAAACGCCGCAGCGGGCAAAGCCACTACCCCTTTTGGAAAATGGCGTCCCTCGCCGTCGATGCCATCACCAGCTTCTCCATCGTGCCGCTCCGCCTGATTGTGACGTTGGCCGGCCTGACGTTCCTGCTCTCCCTGCTGCTCATGGTTTACGCCTTCGTGAGCTGGGCCTTTTTCCAGGCCGTGGCGGGCTGGACGAGCCTGATCTCCGTCGTACTTTTCCTCGGCAGCGTGCAATTGCTCTCCTTGGGCATCATCGGTGAATACGTGGGCCGCACCTTTATCGAAAGCAAGCGCCGGCCCACCTACCTGATCCGCGAGGTCCTCCAGGCGGAGCCAGACATACCCGGCACCCGCCCCGCCGAAATCCGGGAATGAATCCTGCCCCGCCAGCCCCGTTCCGTTATAGTCCCGGGTTCTACGACTACATTGAACAGGGCGCCCGCCGCGCCGCGGACCGTCTGCTGCCAATTATTAACTCCTCCCTCGCGCCGGCCGGCGTGCTCGATGTTGGTTGCGGCCGCGGTATCTGGCTGGACGCCTGGATCCGACTCGGGGTGCCGGACGTTCTCGGACTGGACGGAGCGTATGTCGACCCGGCCCGCCTGGCCATTCCGGCCGCCTCATTCCGCAGCCTGGACGTCTCCGAACCCTTCGAGCTCCGCCGCCGCTGGAGCCTCGCCCAATGCCTCGAGGTGGGCGAACACATCCCGCCGGCCCGGAGCGCAATGCTGGTGCAAAACCTCACCCACCATGCCGATCACATCCTGTTCTCCGCCGCGGAACCGGGCCAGGGCGGGCATAACCATATCAACGAGCAGCCGCTGGAATTCTGGCGGCAGCTTTTCCGCCAGCACGGCTACGACGCCTACGATGTCGTCCGGCCCGTGCTGCATGACGACCGCATGGTCGAGCCCTGGTACCGCTACAACACGCTGTTGTACGTCCGCGATTCCGCGGCCGCCGCCCTGCCCGATGCCGCCACCCGCACGCGGCTGGATCCCAACCGCCCCATTCCTCGGTTCGCACCCTGGAGCTGGCAAATCCGCCGCCTGTTGCTCCGGCCCCTGCCAGTCGGCTTGGTGACGGCCCTCGGCCGGTTGAAAAACCGCCTCAACGGCAGTTCCTGAGAACACCTCCTCAACGTGTCCTTGTCTCGTTGTAGGAGCCTGCTTGCAGGCGATTCGGAACGTTGCCGGCAATTGAGCGTGGAGCATCGCCTGCAAGCAGGCTCCTACAAAAGGCGAACGGTGGCCACGGTCTCTACCCCTTCGTCTCCACGCGCTTCTCGCCCTTGAGCAGGTAGAGACCCGTGAGGTAGCCCCCCTCGTAGAGTTGGCCGACCGACAGTGTGCCCTCGAACGTGATTGGCACATCCATCAACGGCGGCACACCCTTGCCGACCATCCGGACCACGACCCATTCGTTGACCTTTGGCATGACGCCGTAGCAACACATCATGGGGTCCTTCACCAAAAGAAATTCTGTCACAAGTCCGGCCGCCATCTTCACCGGCAGCATGAAGCCCGTCACCAACACCTTCTTGTCATTGTACTCGCGGACCTTCGCCGGGATCTGCGCCTCTGCGGCGGCGGCTTTTGCGGGGTCCTCCGGCGCCACAAATTCATAGGAAGCCAGCTTGTCGAAGCCCAGCGTCACGGCTTCGGCCTCGGCCCCACGCGCTCTGGCGGCCAGCCCGAGGGCGGACAACAGGAGACTGAGGCAGAATTTGGTTTTCATCGGTCAGACAAGGTAACGGCCTGGGGCCGGTGGTCAAATCGGGGATTTAGAGGTGCCCGTGGAGATGCTCGACAACGACGAACGCCAGGCCGCACAGGATCAGCAAGGTGCCGAGCACGGGGGCCTCGCATTTTTCCAACCACTTGAAACGCACCCGCTCCACTCCGAGCAGGGTAAGCCACGTGAACAGCA
Source organism: Oleiharenicola sp. (assembly GCA_025363455.1). Taxonomy (GTDB): domain Bacteria; phylum Verrucomicrobiota; class Verrucomicrobiia; order Opitutales; family Opitutaceae; genus Lacunisphaera. The sequence goes on from JANYDW010000048.1 coordinate 113,633, forward strand.
GCATCGCCGACCAAGTACCGAGCGCGAGGATCACGCTCAGGAGTGTCACCCCGCTCCAGCCGAATTGCACGCCGGACAAATACACCGGCAGCAGACCTTCGCAGGGGGAAAAAGTCAGCATGGTGAACAAACCCCCCACCGCCGCCCAATCGCTTGTTCGCTCTACCGGGACCGGCGGGATCGGATGCCCGTGATCGTGATGATGGCAGTGTCCTTCAATTAGTTCGCCATGGCCATGGGTCCAGCCGCGCCAGTGGCGGAACAGGATCAGCAGGCCCATCGCGATCAGCGCTCCGCCTGCGACATACGGAAAAATACCCGTCCAACGCGCGTCGATCTGCAGGCCGAACCATGCCAGCCCGAGCCCGAGTGCCGTCATCATCAGCAGGTGACCGCCCGAACACAGCGTCACCATCGCCAGTGTCCGGCCGCGCGACCAGCCCTGCGCCCGCGCCACCACGACGAACGGCAGCCAGTGCGTCGGAATCGCCGCGTGGATAAACGCGACGGCCAGGCCGGTGGCCCCGAGGGTGAGAAAGACGGTGAAATCCATGTGGCGAGCGGCTATAAGCGCCCCACCCTACCAAAGTCGTCAAGCCCCATGCTCGCGCCGCCGCCGCTTTGTCAGCCCAGGCAGCGGGGTTTGAGGAGCTTGATCCGCCCGCGGTGCGTCTGGATCAATCCCGCCCGGACGAGTTCCCGCAGCTTGCGCGACACAACTTCCCGGGCCGTGCCCAGCGCGAACGCCATCTGCTGGTGCGTGGTCTCGACTTCACCGCGTTCATCGGCGCAGCGCAGGAGGTGTCCCTTTACGCGCTCCCCGACCGACTGCAGGCTCAATTCCTCCAGCGCCGTCATCAGGGTGGAGATGCGCCCCGACAGCACGCTTAGGGTAAATTCCCTGACCACCCGCTCGTTCTCATAGAGATCGTGGAATACCGGCGAGGGAATGAGGAGTATTTTCACGGTCTTCGTCTCCACCGCGACCCACGCCTGGTGCAATTTTTCCGTGAGCAGGGCGTTCATCGCCAGCGGACAGGATTCGCCGGGCTCAATGACATAGAGCGACGCCTCGTCCCCGGCGGGTGAAATCGTGTAAACCCGCAACCGGCCGGACAGGACCAGATAGAGGCCCCGGATGCGGTCCCCCTTCCGCAGCAAACAATCACCCCGGGCCGCCATCCGGATCTTCGCACTGGCGTCGACCAAGCGGCGCGACTCGGCGGACAGCCGGCTGAGGAACGGGTAAGTGGCGAGCATCTGGTTCGTAATCATGCCGTGCAGTCATCCAGCCGGATTCTTGGGCCGAGGCAAACCCATCGCAAAATATCCGCGCGGTTCCGTGACCGAAATCACCGAGCGTTCCGTCCGTCCCGGCTATGCTGCGGCCCGCGCTTATGGAAATCCTCCCCGGCATCCATCATTTCAACACCGACCCCTTCAACTGGTACGTGCTCAAGGAAGGCGGCCGCCTCACCGTCGTGGACGCGGGCTTTCCGGGTCACTATCCGGTCTGCTGTGCCGGCCTTCGTTCCCTCGGACACGACGTCAAGGATGTCGAGGCCATCATCGTCACCCATGCCCATGCGGACCACCTGGGCTTCGCGCGCCGGCTGCACGTTGAGACCAACGCACCGGTCTTCGTGCACGAGGCTGACGTCGCAGCCGCGGGCCGACCGCTCCAGTTGCCGTGGTGGGGCCTGCTGTCCCATGCGTGGCGGCCGTTCATGGCTTCAACCCTGACGCGAGCCACGGTCAACGGCGTGTTTTGGGCGCCCGGGGTCACCGGCGTTCGGGCCGTCAAGGATGGCGACACGCTCGATGTGCCCGGCCGGCCCCGCGTCATTCACGCTCCGGGCCACACCCCGGGACAGATCGCCCTCCACCTGCCGCAGCAACAGGTGTTGCTCAGCAGCGACGTGCTCATCACGCAACACCTCCTGACCGGAGCCCACGGCGCGCCCCAGGTCGCCCACCGGGGGCTCAACCACGACGATGGCCAGGCCCGCCGCAGCCTGGATTGCTTGCATGAGATCGGTCTCGTGACCCTCCTGCCCGGCCACGGGAGACCATGGCGGGGACTCATGGCGGATGCCCTGAAGCTCGCCCGCGAAACCGCCTGAGCGCTTTCCCACGATACTTACCGCAGAAACGCGAAGGCCTCGCGGAAGACCGCCTTCCCGCCGGTCTCCAGGTTGTGGCCGTGGCCGACAATGACGCGGTCGAAGTCCCAGCGCAGGATGCGGTCGAGTGAGGCGCGCACCGCCGCCTTGTCCCGCATGTTGAACTTGCAGAATTGGGTCGGGCCGAAGCGGCCCCAGCAGCCGTTGAATCGCATGAGCAACCCGAACCACCAGGGGCCGTCGGGGCCGAGGTTGAAGGCGAGGTCGGCGATCAGCAGGCTGCCCGAGGCCGCGTGATAGAACACCACCTCGTTCAGGTTCGGCATGCCCTTGACGAGGTGTTGTTCCAGCGCTCCCACCCAGTCCGGATGGGGAGCGTCGGAGAGTTCAGCCCCGAAGCGGATGTCCGGCCGCTGCTTCGCCAGCCCCGGCGCCGCATGAAACATCGCCGCCGGATGCTCCCGTTGAAACTCCACCAGGCACTCGTCGTGGTAGCAATTGGGCCCGACCACATGGCGAATCTCGCCAAGCGCGGCGAGTTCGCTCCGCAAGGCCGGCGTCACGGGAATCGGCGAATGAACCCACAGGCCCCCACCCGGCAGCCGCACCACCACCAGCTGCCGCCCGAGCGGCACCCCCATCGCCCGGTAGGGCACCGGACATATCCAGAGATCAGGATGGAGCTGCTGCAACATGGTTGGAAATACTCCTATGCCAAACCGGACTGCAGTGGGTTGGCCCCAATCATTAATCATAAATCGTAAATCATTAATTCCTCACGACACCGGCGCGATCGTCTCGGCCACGGGCACGCGGTAGGCCTTCAGCGCCGGGACCATCCCGCCCAGCACGCACAACCCGACGAACACCGCCGGACCCCACCAGAAAACCGGGTTCCACTTGAGCGGCTCCAGCACGACGCCCGTTTGTGCCTGGATTATTCCGGCCACGCCGATCGCCAGCGCGGCAAAAACCGCGAAGCCTGCGACGGAACCGAGTAGGCCGATCGCCGCCGCCTCGCCCACGACCGCGCCGAAAATCGTCCGGCGCCGCGCCCCGAGCGCGCGCAATATGGCGATGTCGCGCGCCCGGGCGCTCATCGAGTTGTAGATGCTCACCAGTACGGAGGCCGACGCCACTGCGACGACGAGCCATGCGACCAGCGTCAGCACCTTGTCCACCCAGCTGATCTTGTTGAACAGGTCCGCCACGATCGCGCCGATGGGATACGCGAAGGTCAGCCGGCCGCCCGAGGCGTTGAGCTGGTTGTTGAGCATCAACCCGGCTGTCGGTGCGCGAAGCTGGAGGAGCACCGCGCTCAGCTCAGTCGCGGCGAGTGGGTTGTGTCCCTTCATCGTCTGCACGCCCTCGAGCGGAATCCAGATCACGCGGTCCACCGGCGTGCCCGTCGGCTCCAGTACACCCACAACCGAGTAGACCTCGTCGTGCTGCGCCTTCGGGTCAAAGGCGAGCCCGTGGTACGGCTTGAACGTCGTGCCAACCTTCCAGCCCAGTTGCTTCGCGGCATAGGCGCCGACGACGGCCTCCATCGCGCCGAGTTTGAAATTCCGCCCGTCCGACGCGAACGCGTAGTGCCGGCCGGTCACGGGCTCGATGTCGGCGAACAGCTGCTCGACCGTGCCAACGATCCGCCAGCCCTGAAAATTGTCGCCCAACGCGATGGGGATCGCCGCCTTTACCGCCGGGTGGCGCCGGATCATCTCGAAGTCCTTCGACTCGATGTTGCCCGGTGACGCCTCGAGATGGAAAATGGCGTTGAGCACGAGCTGGAGTTTGGAACCGCGCGCGCCCAACACGGCGTCGAAGCCCGAGTTGGTCGCGGCGAACACGACCTGCGACTGGGTCTTGACGACCCACACGGTCAGCAGCAGCCCGGCGGCGAGCGCGATGCTGCCCGCCGTCACGAGCGTGGAGAGCGCGTGCTGGCGGAGGGAGCGATAGATGAGGTTAAAGATCATTGTTTATCGCCACGGATAAAATCCATGAATAACCGACCCATTACCTCGATCGTCATTCTGATCCCGCGGCCGCGGGAGTAGAATCCAAGCAGGCGGCGTAACCTGCGTCTCGTCCTTGGATCCTTCGCTTCGCTCAGGATGACGGTGGCAAAAGGTGACGCTTGGCCTCGGGTGTTTCATGGGACTGCACAGTTTAAGACGGCGAAGTCCTGCACCTGTTCGAACTGCCCCAGCACCCCCTCGTCGTGGCTCACGAGCAGGAGGGCGGCGCCGTTCTCGCGGCAGACTTCGCGAATGAGGGCGAGCGCCTCGCGGGCGTTGCGGGCGTCGAGGTTGCCGGTGGGCTCGTCGGCGAGGACGAGCTTCGGCCGGTTGGCCAGCGCGCGGGCGACGGCAACGCGCTGCTGCTGGCCGGTCGAGAGCTGGCGCGGAAAATGTCCGAGCTTGTCGCCAAGCCCCACGCGTCTCAACAGCGCCTCCGCGTGCGCCCGGTCCACCCCGCGGCCGAAGGCCATGCCGAACTCAACGTTCTCCAGGACGGTGTGCCCCTGAAGCAGGTTGAAGGTCTGGAAGATGTAGCCGATCGTCTCGGCCCGCAGGCGGTCCCGGGCCGCCTCGCCCAGCGTCGCAACCTCCCGGCCGTCGAGAGTGATCGAGCCGCCGTCCGCGGCGAGAATGCCGGCAATGAGATGGAGAAAGGTCGTCTTGCCCGAGCCACTCTCGCCGCGCAGGGCCAGCTGCGCTCCCGCCACGAGCGAGAACTCCGCGACGTCCACCACCCGGTGGGTGCCTCCGCCAGGCAGGGCGAAGGCCTTCAACAAATCATGCGCAGCAAGGAGCAACATTGGCGGACTAATTGGAATATACAGGCAGCCCGAGGCGGCGTCATACGTCAATGGGTTACCAACCCTACCAAGGAATTTGAACTGGCCACCACGAAGCACCATGGCACATTCGCGACCAATTAATTCTACCCCTATGCTAAAAACACACCCTTGGAAACAGGCGGTCGTTCTGGCCGCTGCATTGGCTGCGTCCGCCGTCCCCGCCTTCGCCGGCGAAGCTGACATCAAGATCCCTGACCTCACGCACGTCCATTTCGACGGACTCGGGGGCATCACGGGCATCACCCTGATGTATCTGGGCATATTGATCTGCGCGATCGGCGCGGTCTTCGGTCTCGTACAGTACAAGGAGACCAAGGCCCTGCAGGTGCACCAGTCGATGGCCTCCGTCTCCCACATGATCTGGGAAACCTGCAAGACCTACCTCTTCACGCAGGGCAAGTTCCTGGCCATCCTCTGGGTGCTCATCGGCGCGTGCATGGTCTACTACTTCGGGGTGCTCCAGCACAATTCCCCCGTCAACGTCGTCGTCATCCTCCTCGCCTCGGTCCTCGGCATCCTCGGCTCCTACGGCGTGGCGTGGTTCGGCATCCGCATCAACACGGTCGCCAATTCGCGCACGGCCTTTTCCGCCCTCAAGGGCAACGCGCTCAACACGCTCTTCATCCCGCTGCGCTCGGGCATGAGCGTCGGCCTGCTGCTGGTCTGTGTTGAGCTGTTCTTCATGATCTGCATCCTCGTGTTCCTCCCGCGGGAACTCGTCGGTCCCTGCTTCATCGGCTTCGCCATCGGTGAATCCCTCGGCGCCTCTGTCCTCCGCATTTGCGGCGGCATCTTCACCAAGATCGCCGATATCGGCTCCGACCTGATGAAGATTGTCTTCAAGTTGCCCGAGGACGACCCGAAGAACCCGGGCGTCATCGCGGACTGCACCGGCGACAACGCCGGCGACTCCGTCGGCCCGACGGCCGACGGCTTCGAGACCTATGGCGTGACTGGCGTCGCACTCATCTCCTTCCTCGCCCTCGCGCTCGTCGATAACCAGGAGCTCTGCGCCATGCTCATCGTCTGGCTCTTTACGATGCGCGCGCTCATGATCGTCACCTCGCTCGCCTCCTACTTCATCAACGAGGTTCTCTCCAAGGCGAAGTATGGCAGCTTGAAGGATTTTGACTACGAGGCGCCGCTCACCCACCTCGTCTGGATCACCTCGGCGGTGTCCATCGGCATCACGTTCGTGGCTTCCTACTTCCTGCTCGCCCACCAAGCCGGCATCAATCCCGCCCTGTGGTGGGTGCTCTCCGTCATCATCAGCTGCGGCACGGTCGCCGGCGCGCTGATCCCGGAGTTCACCAAGGTCTTCGTCAGCACGAACAGCCGCCACGTGAAGGAAGTCACCAACTGCTCCAAGCACGGCGGCGCCTCGCTCAACATCCTCTCCGGCCTCGTCGCCGGCAACATGTCGGCCTTCTGGATGGGCCTGGTCATCATGCTGCTGATGGCCGCCTCGTATTACTTCTCGCAGAACGACGCTCTGATCCACCTGATGCCGGCCAAGTTCGCCTTCGCCGCGCCGATCTTCGCCTTTGGTCTCGTGGCCTTCGGCTTCCTCGGCATGGGCCCGGTCACCATTGCCGTGGACAGCTACGGCCCGGTAACGGACAACGCCCAGAGCGTGTACGAACTGTCCCAGATCGAAGAGGTCCCGGCGATCAAGGAGGAGATCAAGCGCGACTTCGGCTTCGATGCCGACTTCCACACGGCCAAGGACAACCTCGAGAAGAACGACGGAGCCGGGAACACGTTCAAGGCGACCGCGAAGCCCGTGCTCATCGGCACGGCCGTGGTCGGGGCCACGACCATGATCTTCGCCATCATCGTGTCGCTCACCAATGGGCTCGATCCGGCGCTGGTCACGAAGCTTTCGATTTTGCATCCGCCGTTCCTGTTGGGCCTGGTCGCCGGCGGCGCGGTCATTTACTGGTTCACCGGAGCCAGCATCCAGGCCGTCACCACCGGTGCCTATCGCGCCGTCGAGTTCATCAAGGCCAACATTCGGCTCGACGATTCGGTGAAGAAAGCCTCCACCGAAGACTCGAAGAAGGTGGTCGGCATCTGCACCCAGTACGCTCAGCAAGGCATGTTCAACATCTTCCTGGTCGTGTTCTTCGCCACGCTCGGATTCTCCTTCCTGGATGAATACTTCTTCATCGGGTACCTGATCTCGATCGCGCTCTTCGGCCTGTATCAGGCGATCTTCATGGCGAACGCGGGCGGAGCCTGGGACAACGCGAAGAAGATCGTCGAGACCGAATTGAAGGCGAAGGGCACGCCGCTCCACGACGCCACGGTGGTCGGCGACACCGTCGGCGATCCGTTCAA
>JANYDW010000011.1 GCA_025363455.1 Oleiharenicola sp.
ACCCCTCTCCCGCCCATCTTCCCTCCCGTGACGCGAACCGCCCCCACCACTCCCGCTCACCCGCGCCGCGCAGCGGCTTGGTTCAACCACGGTTAATCATGCATTTGCCGCAGCAGTCGCTCCGTGTGATGACTACGACGACGAAAAACTTAGGCGAGCCATACGAACTTTGGGTCAAGACCCTGATCAGGATTTGCGATGTGTATATTGTGGTGCTGTCGCCCAAACATGGGACCATGTGCTGCCAACTGTTTCGAAGAGCGAATTTAGCGGTGCGGGCCACCGGATTTCCAACCTTGTTCCATGCTGCAAGCCGTGCAATTCCTCAAAAGGAAATAGGGATTGGGAGTCGTATATTGGGACAACCACTAAAGATGACGCTGAACTTGCAAGGCGAAGGGACAGGATTCGCTCACACTTGGCTGGGATGCCGAACGACAAGGTGCCGGACGACGACATAAAATACCGCGAATTGCGCGGTATCAGGGACGAAGTTCTAACTCTTCTCAAAAAAGCGGATGTTTTGGCTCAGGAAATCAGAGCATCCCAAAAGCCAGAGTGATTGCCCTCTTTCTCAACTCAAGGGACACTACTTTCTCTAGGGGATATTCTTGAAATAAATTTTGAGTGGTTATCGGCAGGGATTGCTTCAAAGGCGATCCAAACCAAATCCCTCAAGGCTTGGATTTCAGTGTCATTGCTGAGGCCGTTGGCCAAACGATCCAGTATTTGTTCAAGGCGTGCTTGAGCCTTCATTTGGTTGTTATTTTTCATGGCGTGTTTGTTGTTCCTGGTTTTCGGGTCACTCCGTTACCACGGTGTAAGTTCCGGGGCGGGCGTTTTTCGCTGCGGTCACAATGCGGGACGCCATTTGCTTCAAGACCGGCCACCGATTGGTTGGCAGTTCCACGATGGCCAGCTGGCGGTTCGATAGGTTCTGCTGATAGCGCAGGTTTTTGTCGGCGAGGACGAAAACGTCATACCTGCCCTCGGCCCTGGCCAGCAGATCTCCGTTCTTGCATCCGGCCCATCCCGCCTCCTGGACCGTGGTGACCTCGTCTGCGGGGAAGAACTGCCTGAGCGGCCTGGGCAGGTTCTCGTCGAGAAGAATTTTCACGAGGCCTGCCGTTCAATCAACCGCAGGAATTCCACCGCATCCTCCCGCTGAACCGTGGGAAAGAAATCCAGAAACTCGTCGAGGCCGAACCCGTCATTGAGGTAGTCGATCAGCGACTGGACCGGCACCCGGGATCCCCGGAATACGAGCGTACCGCCCAGGATTTCCGGGTCGGAGGTCACGGGACTGGGGGCCGTCTTGAGCACGCCGACAAGATGCGGGATTCAGGCTAAGTCGCAACCTCAGAGTGGGTGTGTGGAGGAGCCGCTTTACACCGCGACGGTGGTGCAAAATCGCGGCGTAAAGCCGATCCTACAGGCTCTCCCGAGGGCCTCACGGAACTGACCCTCGGTCAGCCCAGTGGTTTGGCCCTTGATGATGTCTTCCATCCGCCTCACGCCCTCGGCGATGGCCTTTTCTTGGAGCCTATAATGCGAGAGGTTAGTGGATGATTTTCGAGTTGGGTCTGGCATGGCCTCATTGGATTTATCCGTGTTCATCTGTGTTATCCGTGGTTAAACTGATCGGAGTCCTATTCGCGGTCACCGCTTCTTCCGCGTCCAGTAAGTCAGCGGGGCCTCGAAGCAGGTGCCGGCGAGGTCCTCGGTGTGGCGGCGGAAATACTGCTCGGCGTCCTTCACACCCTTGTTGTAGGCGAGCGGGGCGATCTCTTTCTGGAAATACTCCAGCAGGAACCGGGCTTTCATCTCGCTGAGCTCCTGGTCGAACTCCTCGCGAAAGTATTTCTGCAGCGAGAGGAGGATCTGTTCGAAGTCCTGGGGCGTGAGTTCGAGGGCCATGGGAAAATCTAGAACCGACCAAACCGACCAAGCCACTGAATTTTTAGCCGCAAAAGAGCGCAAGTACCCGACGACGAGTGCAGCTCTCAAGGCGCCTATGGGCGCGCGGAAGAGTCGGTTGGAGGAAAAGACAACTTTGCGCTCTTTCGCGGCTAAACCGGATTGAGCCCGTCACGCCTTCGTCTGGTTCACGAGTGGGCTGGCCTGTCACCAACCAAGGCAGGGTTTGGCTACAAAAAGTCACAAGAATCCGACCGCGAGTGAAGCTCTCAAGGCGCCTATAGGCGCGCGGAAGATTTGGCCGTAAGGAGAAACACTTTTTGTGACTCTTCGTGGCAAACCGGATCGGATCTTCTCACACCTTCGTCGGCTTCACGCGCTGGCCGTCCTTGATGCGGTCGCCGGGGTAGAGGATGACCTCGTCGCCCTCCTTCAGGCCATCGGTGACCTGGACCTCCGTGCCGCTGGAGCGGCCGGCTTTCACCGGCACGAGCTTCGCCTCGCCGCCACGGACGACAAAGGCCGCCCACTCATTGCCCGAGCGGAAAATCCCGGAAACCGGCAGCTTGAGGGCGCTGGCGCTTTCCCACGTAATGACGCGGGCCTCGACGCGGAAGTTGTCGCCGAGCGAGCGGCGTTGCTCGAGCGGGGTCGTGATGTCCACAACGACATTGACGCGCTGCTCCTCGACGCCGAGGGCAGAGATCTTGGTGAAGGCGGCGGGCTCGACCAGCCGAACCTTGCCCTCGAGTGGAGCGGTTCCGCCCCACTGCTCGAGCAAAACCGCGGCACCGACCGCGATGGCGGCGCCGTCCCGCGACAGCATCTCCACCACGACCTCGAGGTCGGTGGGGTCGCCGATCTCGAGCAGCGGCGTGCCCTGCATGACGGCCCGCGAGCTTTCCTGGAAGACATGCAACACGCGGCCGGTGGCATTGGCCTTCACGTCGACCGGTGCGGATACGACCGCACCGGCGAGGCCAGTGACCGCCAGCTCGGTCTCCACCTGTTTCAACGCGCCCTCGGCGGTGGCGACGTCGCGGGCGGCGGCGGTCTCGCGCATCTGGGCGCTTTCCAGCTCCTGGGGAGAGACGGTCTTCGCGGCGAACATCTGTTCGATGCGACGGAGTTCGTTGCGGGCGAGTTCGTGGGAGGTGCGGCTCTTCGCCAACACTTCGCGCGTCGAGTCGCGCCGGGCCTCGGCGAGAGCGCGGTTGCGCTCGTCGAGCGGCGAGGCGGGCAAGGGGTCGATGACGGCCACCACGGTCACGCCGGACTCGACCTCGGCGCCGGGCTTGAAGGGGATGCGGCGGAGCTGGCCGCTGACCGGCGCGGCGACCACGTAGCGCTGGCGGATGCGGGTCTTGCCCTCTTCGCTGACGGTGGCGCGCAGCGCGCCGGTGACAACGCGGGCGGTCTCGACGGGCGCCGGGTGGGGGCGCAGGCCGAGTCCGGCGAGGACAACAAGCACAATGAGGACGACGTAGGGCAGCCAGCGGCGCTTGGTGGTGGGAACGGAAGCCATGGGGAAATACAGTTAACCGCTACTTGGCGCTAATCGACGCTAATGGAGAGATGAGACCGATTGGAATGTAGGTGCCTGCTTGCAGGCGATCAGGTACGTTTTCGTCGACGAACATTTCGAATCGCCTGCGAGCAGGCTCCTACAAAGTTGAGGAAAATTAGCGTTCATTGGCGTCAATTAGCGGTCCAAAGGATTGTTCACTCCGGGGCCTTGAGGGCGCCGATCAGGTCGAGCTGCTTCAGTTTGCGCAGGACCACGACGGCCGACAAGAACGAGGCAACCCCCACGACCAGGACGGCGAAGGTGTAGGTGTAGCTGGTGAAGACGAGCGGCAGGCGCACGGTCTCGGTGTTGACCGAGTGGATGATGACGGTGGCGATGCCGGTGCCGAGTCCGAGTCCGAGCGGCACGGCCGTCAGGGCAAGCAGCGTCAGCTCGATCACGATCACCGCGCCGACCTCGCGCTGGGTCATGCCGATGACGCGCAAGGTGGCCAGTTCGCGGGCCCGCTCGGCGAGCGAAATTCGGGCGTTGTTGTAGATCACGCCGAAAGCGACGATCACGGCCATCGTGAGGTAGAGCGTGGTGAGCATGCCCATCATCTGCGCGGTGGTCTGGCGAAAGCTCTGGCGCATGGATTCCTTGATCACGATCCAACTGATGCGCGGCACCGCTTTCACGGCGCGGAGGAACTCACCGCGGCGGGCCATGTCGAGCGTGAAACTCGCGCCCGTGATAATGTCGCCTTCTCCGAGGAAGCGGTTGATGGCCGAACGGTCCATGTAGGCGGCGATGCCGGTGAAATCCTCGGCCAGCCCGGCCAGGCGGATCGCCTGCACCGGTCGCCGGCCTTCCAGCGCCTCGACGACGAGCAAGTCGCCGATCCGCGCGCCGAGCACCGAAGCGAGCTTGGCCGAGACGATGAGGCCGTCCGCGTCCGGCGTGATCTCGCGTCCGTTGTGGTCCACCGCGCGGCTGTGCAGGCTGCCGGGTTCCAGGCTGCGCAGGCCGATCTGCCGGTTGCGACCGCGGAAATGGATGCGCACGGCGACACCGCGAAAGGCCTCGACGTGCATGACGCCCGGCAGCCGCTCCAGGTCATGTTGCACGCGCGCAGCGGCCGGCTCGGCGAGGCCGAGGTTGATGTCCTGCCGCTGGACGACGTCCCACTGCTGGTCGATGATGTCAGCGATGCCGGCCCGCAAGGTGTTGGGCAAAATCAGCAGGGCGGTGGCGAGGGCCAGGCCGGCGATGGTGAAGACTGCCTGCATCGGCCGGCGCTCGAGGTTGCGCACGGCGATGCGGAACGAGTGGGAGAACAGCCGGCGGAGAAAGGTGCGCTCGATGAAAGACGGTTGAAAGTTTGCCGGTGGCTCGGGCCGCATCGCCTCGGCCGGCGGGAGCTTGGCGGCCTTGCTCACGGAGCCGACCACGCCGGCGACCACCGCCGCGAGGCCGACGCCGAAGGCCAGCACGAGGGCCGGTTGGTCCAGCCGGAAGACCAGCTCCGGGAACCGGAAGAACAGGTCGTAGAGCCCGACCATCCAACGGCCGAGCACCGCGCCGCCGACTCCGCCGAGGACCGTACCGGCGAGCCCGATTACGGCGGCAAACTTCAGGTAGTGGCCGACAATCTGACCGTTACTGAAACCGAAGGCCTTGAGGATGGCGATCTGCTCGCGCTGGAGGGCGAGCAGGCGCGAAAGCACGGCGTTGGTCATGAACGCCGCCACGCCCAGAAAGATCGTGGGGAAGCCAATGGAAAGAATGCCCAGGACCCGGATCTCGTCGGACACGCGAATGTGCGACGGGTGGTCCTTGCGACCGTAGCTGCTGAAGCCGCCGTAGGGCTTGAGCAGCTGGTCAGCGGCGGCGATGACGGGCGCCGGGTCGGCGTTGGGGGCGAGTTTGAGGGAGTAGTGGTTGAACGCGCCATAGAGGTCCCACGCGGTGGCGACCTCCTTGTAGCTCATCCAGAAAATGCCATAGCTGTGGCTGTCGGGCAGGGCTGCACCGGGCCGCGACTCGAAGATGTATTCGGGCGACAGCACGATGCCTGCGATGCGGAAATCCTGCCGCCGGCCGTTCATGATGAGGGCGAGCGTGTCGCCGGGGTTAAGCTTGTTGGCCAGCGCGAAGGCCTCGCCCACCAGCAACTCGCGGCGCGACCCGGGCGACAGCCAGCGACCGCGGCGGAGGAAGACGCGGTTCAGTTCGGGTTCGCCGAAGTCCGGCAGCGAGCGCACGAGGCCGCTGGCCGGTTCGTCGAGTCCGGGTAGATCGAGCGTCACTTGCCCCGCAATGTCGGTCTGGACACCGGCGACACCGGGAATGGCGCCGAGGCGCTCAATGAGGTGGTTGGGTGCGCGTTTGACCGAGCCGAAGACGTCGGCGAAGCGGTGACTCTCGTAATAGTCGGCGCGGGTGCCATCGAGCGAGGCGATGAGGCTCCGCGTGGTGATCATCATCGCGAGGCCGCAGGCCATGACGATCGAGACCGCGGCGACCTGGCCCTTGAGGCGCTTGAGGTCGCGGAGCAGTTTGCGGTCGAGGTGGGGGAGCATGGCGGAAAGGAAGAAGGATGAAGGAAGAATTATGAAGGAAACGATCGATCGGTCGGTTTGGTTTCTTCCTTCTGCCTTCTTAATTCCTACTTGCCACTACCACCGCAAGGTGGCGGGCGCCGCCCGCACGGCGTTTCGTTGCTCCGACACGACCTTGCCGTCCATGAAACGGATGACGCGGTCGGCCATGTCGGCCATGACGGCGTTATGGGTGATAACAACAGTGAGCGTGCCGAGCTCGCGGTTCGCGCGCTCCAGGGCCTCGAGGACGACGATGCCCGTCTTCACGTCGAGGGCGCCGGTGGGCTCGTCGCAAAGGAGAACTTCGGGACGCTTGGCGATGGCGCGGGCGATGGCCACGCGCTGTTGCTCGCCGCCGGAGAGCTGGGCGGGAAAGTGGTCGAGACGCGCGCCGAGCCCGACCATTTCCAGTGCGGTCTCGGGCGGGAGCGGGTTGCTGGCGATCTCGGTGATGAGGCCGACGTTCTCGCGGGCCGTGAGGCTCGGGATAAGGTTGTAGAACTGGAAGATGAAGCCGACGGACTGGCGGCGGTAGAGGGTGAGCTGCACCTCGTTGGCGTGCGTCAGGTCCATGGCGCGATAACGCAGCTCGCCCGCCGTCGGGATATCGAGGCCCCCGAGTTGGTTGAGCAAAGTGGTTTTGCCCGAACCGGACGGGCCGAGCAACACGACGAGTTCGCCAGCGTTGAGGTCGAGATCCACGCCATCGAGGGCGCGCACCTCGGCGGTGCCCTCGCCGTAGATCTTGGTCAGCCCGCGCACGTGGAAGACCGGGCCGTCGCTTGGGGCGGCGGACGCGCGGGAACCGGAGGCGGAGACGGGATTCACGGAGGGAGGGAAGAGGCGCCACGCTACGGGCCGGCGGGGAGGGTGCAACCCCAAGACCCCTGTTCGGATGGAATTGCTGCCCGGTGATGGGACGAAGTAGCGGGGCTGGTGGGGCGGTAGGGCGCGGACTCCGTTCCGCGCCGCGGCGGCGAAGGGACTCGCCGCCCTACCCAAAACATGTGCGATCCGATGAGGTTGATGTTGTCGGATGCCGATCAGCCAGCCTACAACCTAGCCATGAATCGGACCGACCGGCTGGTGGCGATGGTGCTCTTCCTGCAAGGCAGGCGCGTCGTGCGCGCGGCGGAGATGGCGAAGCACTTCGAGGTGACCGAGCGCACGATCTACCGCGACATGTCCGCGCTAGGCGAGGCGGGCGTGCCGATCAGTGGTGAGGCGGGCGTGGGCTACTGCCTCATGAAGGGCTACCAATTGCCGCCGGTGATGTTCACGGCCGAGGAGGCCTCGGCGCTTTTCGTCGGCGGCGAGCTGGTGAAGCAGTTCACCGATGCCTCGCTGCAAGGCCCGATGGCCTCGGCGCTGGACAAGCTCCGCGCGGTGTTGCCGCGCGACCGGCAGGACCACGTTGAGAAGCTGGTCAGCCGCACGATCGTGCGCGGCCGGGTGGGGCGGGCGGCGCCCGACGTGGGCACGCAACGCTGGATGGTGACCGTCCAACAAGGCGTGGTGTTGCGGCGCCTGTTGCGGATGGCCTACCGCGGGCTGGAACGCGACGAGGACACGCAACGCGAGGTCGAACCGCTAGGCGTGGTTTTCTACGGCGGCTCATGGTACCTCGTGGCGTGGTGCCGGCTGCGGCTGGGGATCCGGCATTTTCGGGTGGACCGCATCCAGCGGCTGGAGCTGCTGCCCGTGACCTTTGCGCCGCGGGAGGATTTTTCCCTGGCGGAGCACATGGAGCGTTCCGGCGTGGAAGGTGACAGCCGGCCGGTGCGCATCTGGTTCCACGACCATGCCCGCGAGCGCGCGCAGCGCGAGAGCTACGCCACGCTCAGCGAGGAAAAGCGACGCGACGGCGGCGCGGAGTACACGCTTTACTCCTACTCGCTGGAATGGACGGCGCAATGGCTGCTGTCGTTCGGCGAGCGCGCCGAGGCGGTCGCGCCCGCGAAGCTGCGTTCACTCGTGCGCGCGGCGGCGGAGAAGATCGTGAAACAGCATGCTTAGGCCGGTTGGTCATTCCTGCGAATGCGATACCGCTGATGTCAACTAATAGTATACTTGAGCCCTAGGCCAATGGTAGTGATGTCACGGGCGGGAAACGGAGGTGGATTTGGATGGCGTGAAACGCTCCTGACATAGGGCTGTCAGGGCGGGGTGGTAGGATGGGCGCAACCTCAGTTTCCCCATGATAAAAATCAATGCCTTTGCTTTCACCGGCTATCCCGTCACTGACATCGCCCGCGCCCGGGCATTCTACGAGCAGTTCCTCGGTCTCAAACCCGCCACCGCCTGGGAGGGCGACGGAAAGGGTTGGATCGAGTACGAGATGGGCGATGGGTGTCTGGCGATCACGAACAGCGCGGGCGAGGATTGGAAGCCATCGGGCAACGGCCCGATCCTGGCACTGGAGGTGGCCGATTTTCCGGCGACCATCGCGGCTTTGCGCGGGGCGGGCGTGAAGTTCAGGGTGGAACCGATGGAGTTTCCGTCCTGTCACTTCGCGTCCGTGTTCGATCCGGACGGCAACGCGCTCATCCTCCACCATCGTAAGGCCGCATCCTGAATCCCCCTCCCATGCAAACCCGCACCATCACCCTGACCGTCGCCACGGCCAGCGCTACCGTGTTCAATTTTCTGGCCGACATCGAGAACCTGCCGCACTGGTCCGGCGGATTCTGCGAGTGGATTGAGCTGCACCGCGAGGGCTGGTGGGCCTACACCGCCCTCGGCGAACTGGAGGTGGCGTCGAAGGTCGACGACATCGCCGG
>JANYDW010000018.1 GCA_025363455.1 Oleiharenicola sp.
AGCCGACAATGGAGGCGTGGGTGTCGGAGGCCAGGGCCTTGAAACCGAGACTCAGGTCAGTCGCCGAAAGAATCGCGCTGCCCGGCCATGCGGTCTTGCCGAGGGCACCGAGGTCGACCGTCGTCTTGAGATCCTTGAGGCCAAAGCTGCCCGAGGTGACGCCGGACCAATCCAGGCCGAGCTGGCGGGAGACATCCCGGCTCGTCTCGACAAACTTGGCCTCGATCGCGATCAGCTTCTGTGGCTTGTCTACCGTCTCCAGAAAGCCTTCGATAAACTCGTGCTGCTGGCGGGTGGCCAGGATGTAGAGCTGGTTGTTATCGGAAATGAAACGGACAATGCCCTTGACCGGCTTGGAATTGGCGTCCTTCACCGTATTCACCGCCTGCGCGCTGGCCAGGTCCGGTTTGCCGAGCGGGAAGAAGTTGCCAACGCTGCCGTCCTCCAGGAAGGTTGCGTAGGCGGCCGAGGTGTCGAGCGCGAGGTAGCCCTGAATCGCGTCCATCAGTTCCTTGGGATCGGATTCGATTTTGGTGCTGGTGCCCGTGGAGCTGTTTGTGTTGCTCCCGTTGCCGTTCGTGTTGCCGTTACTTGAACTGCCGCTGTTTGAGCTACTGGAGTTGTTCTGGCTGTTGCCATTCTGGTTGCCGCCATTGCCGCTTTGCGATGCCTTGAATTTCTCCAGCGTGTTGTTCTTCAACTGATACACGCGAGCCAGGAGCTCGTTGTTGTTGTAGACGTAGAAATGCCACATGCCCTTGGTGAACTGCATGCCGATGTTGTAATTCTCCGTGATGGTCTTCAGCGCCGTATACGGGTTGTCGAAGGTGGTGAAGGTGATCAGGCGCTCGCCGTCCTCGCCCTGGGGCAGCGCGACGTAATGCATACTGCACTGGTCGGCGAGCCAGCGGACCATGCTGCGGACCGGAATGTTATTGGCGTCGAGCTGGATGGCCGGAAGGGCTTCCAGGCGCGCGATTTCATCAGCCTCAGCCGTCCGCTTGCCACCAGACTTGGCGGCGGCTTTCTCGAAGCGCCCGAGGTCAGCAACCACGTCAGACACTTTCTGTTCAGGGATGGCGTCGGCGGCGTGGACCACCAGGGTGGCGCAAAGGAGCGCAAGAGCGGCAAGGAAGCGATGGGGCTTTTTCATGAGATTCGGATGTTAGCGGGAGAAGTAGGCGTAGGAGGAGAGGGTGTAAGTCGTGTCGTGCTTCAGGTAGTCAGCGTAGGTAATGCTGCTGGTGAAGAGATACAGGCCAGGGATTCCAGTGGCGGCCGATGCATCGGTGTAACTGTCCGTTACTGTTCCGTTTTGGGCATCAAGGTCCGCCGTTTCGGTGTGCGTGCTGGAGAGGGCCGAAGGGAGCTTCTTGAGAATGATCGATTGCTGAACGTGCCGAGCCAACCAACCCTCCACTCGCCGCCCCTCGTCGGAAAAACCGCGGGTGGTTTGCGCCAGTTGAATGGCGCCATAAAAACCAATGAGGAGAATCGAAACGACTCCGGTGGCGATCATCACCTCAATCAAGGTGAAGCCGCCACGGGAGTTAGCCTTCGATTTTTGCCCCCATGATCGCATTACGGGCGGGCGGTAACCGTCCAGGTGCCGGAGTTGCGGCTGGTGCCGTTACCCTTGAAGACGATGTCGAATTCACCGCTGTAAACGACGC
Source organism: Oleiharenicola sp. (assembly GCA_025363455.1). Lineage (GTDB taxonomy): Bacteria > Verrucomicrobiota > Verrucomicrobiia > Opitutales > Opitutaceae > Lacunisphaera. Next base: position 1,674 of record JANYDW010000018.1, read on the forward strand.
CAGGTTGACCAGCGTCGGGGCCGGCGGCCGCGGTGCCGAGTAGATAGGCCTTCGGCAGCTTGAAGCGCACCACGCCGGCGTGCGGCGAGCGGGTGTGAACCTCGTTGATGCCGATCGGATCGCTGCCGACCGCAATCGGAGTGAAGTTGCCGACCGTGGAGTCCGGGTCAGAAGTGAGTTGGTCGAGGAGCGCCTTGGTCAGCGTGGCATCGTCAACGCCAGAGGTGGCGAGCGTGGTGTGCGTGGCTCCAAGGGAGGTCCATTGGTCGTAGGCGGCCTGGATCTGACCCTGCAGGCCGTCGGCGGTGCCGATCTTGGCGCCATTGAAGGCCTCCATCAGCTTGGGCACGGTGAGCACGGCGAGAAGGCCGAGAATAGCGACCGTCACCATCATTTCGAGGAAGGTGAAGCCGCGAGCGAGCGCGTTGGGGTTGTTTTTCATGGTAACGATGGTTGTTCTGTGGTGACGGAATGGATTGCCGGTTGACTATAGCACCCGCCTTTTCTGGCAGGGTTGCCTCAGGGGATGACCACCAGGAAGCGGTCAGAAACGATCGTGCCGTTCTCGAAGGCCTGTTTCAGCGCCTGGTTGCCAGAAATCGTCAAGGAGTGGAGGGCGGCCGCGCCATCGGTCAACTTGAGGTATCCGCCCTTGAACAAAAGTGTGCCACTGAGCTGGAGCGGGATGGCCCCCCAGATCTCCGGCAGGCTGATTCGCAGGTTTTGAACTGGGAAAACCCAGGCGCCTCGCCAAGTGGTGGCCACCGGCGCTGTGAGTGTCGTGCCATCATAGTTCCCGGAGAAGATGAAAATCGGCGCCGCGAGGTCAGCCAAGGTCCCGTTGTAGTCGGATGCCACAATCACGCTGCGGACATTATCACCTTGCAAGGTGACGCGTCCATTGGTGGCGATGCTGACGGAGCCCATGCTGGCATCATTTCCGCCCACCAGGACAATGCCTGCGGTCTTGGTGGCGGCCGTGGTGCAGTTGATGAAGATGGCACTATCCTCGTAGTAACCGCCCGGGCCCAGGTCGATAACGAGCCGATCCTGGCCATTATAGTTTCGAATGGAAAACCCAACGGCCGGCGCGCCGATCGGCAGGGTGTCGGCGGAAACATAGTCGATGCTGGTATGGGCGCTATTCACCCTAACTGGCGCA
>JANYDW010000032.1 GCA_025363455.1 Oleiharenicola sp.
CCCCCCCCGCGCGGCCCCCCCCCCCCCCCCCCCCCCCCACCCCTCTCCAGCGGGGATTAAAACCAGCATTGTTCGATTCCCCTCTATCAAGAGGGGTGCCCGCAGGGCGGGGTGTGTCGCTCGGGAAAACGGCCACCTAACGTAGTAGTGCTAGCTGAAATGCGGCGCTTGGTGGGGGCTTTTGAACACAAAGAAGCTAAGGCCCGGACTTGGTGACCACGGACTGCACTTCAGGTCTCAGGTTTTCTGCACGTTCCTAAACTTTTTGGTGTAAGAAATGACCCGTTCCGCGCTACTAATGCGTTAGAACCCATGAATCCAGAACCGGGCGGTTTCAGTCCCATGATCGTCATTCGCGGCGCCCCGCCCCGGGGAAGGTAGCGCCATGCCCGACATCGAGCGCGATCGAATCTTCGGCGAGTGGCTGGCGGGCCACAAAGGAATCCTCTTCAAGGTGGTTCACGCCTATGCCTTCGAGCATGCCGACCGCCAGGATCTCTTCCAGGAGGTCGCGGTGCAGGTCTGGCGCTCCGTCGATGCGTTCCGGGGCAATTCTTCCGTGCCCACGTGGATGTATCGCGTCGCCCTGAACACGGCGATGGCGTGGACGCGCAAGGAAGGCCGGCATCGGCGGGGCAAGGAGCCGTTCGAGGGGATGGAAGGCCTGCTCACCACGGAGTCGGCGGCCCAGCGCGACCCACGCGTGGAGTGGCTGTACCAGCAGATCGCCCAGCTCAAGGATGTCGACCGCTCCGTGGCCCTCCTGCTGCTCGACGGATTTAGCTACAAGGAAATCGCCTCCGTCGTTGGCCTCACCGAGAGCAACGTCGGGGTGAAGATCAACCGGATCAAGTCGGCGCTGGCCGGCAAACGCATGGAGGAAACAAAATCATGAATCTCGACGAATTGATGGCGGTGTGGCGGACGCAGGACGCGGCCCCGCTGCATGACGTGAACCAGACCCTGCTTCATCTCGCGCTGCGGCAGGATGAGGCCAGGCAGCAGAAGTGGCGGCGCGTCGAAAGATGGATCATCTACATCCTGAGCGCGGGGATCGGGGCCGGCTTGGCGCTTTGCCTCGCCATGATGGTCTACGCCCGCGACCGCAAGGTGATGACCGGTTGGGATTACGTCATCGGGATCGGCGGCGCGGCCGCCGCCTTGATCAGTGCGCGCGCAGTGTATGTGGGCCACCGGGCGCAGGCGCTGCGCGAGCAACGCTTTGGCGAGTCGCTGCGGGAACAACTCAACCGGGGTATCGCGCAACTCGACTACCAGGCGACGACCCTCCACCGGACGTTCTTGCTGGTCCTGGTGCTGCTGACGGGGATCTGTCCGATCGCCCTCCTCCTTGCCCTGTCGCGCCTCAACGAGAAGCCCTTCAGCGACGATGGCTACATGGTCGTTTGGCTGAGCTTGATGGCGGTCTTCGGGGTGGCGACCGGTGTCTGGTCACTCCGCCAGCAGACACGGGATGTGGTGTTGCCGCACAAGCGCCGGCTGGAGACGTTGCTGACGGAGCTCGATGGCCAGTAACCGCCCGCCGGCGTCACCCCAAACCCGACGGCCTGACCCGGTTGGCCGCGCCCTGACCTTTCACCGGCAATATCTGACCTTCGCTTCTTTGCTTCTTTGTGTGAGGTTGTTTGCCATGCCCCTGTTTCGCAGTTTCCGGCTTCCGCCAACCCTTCGCCGGTCCGGGCTTGTCCTCTTCCTGGCGGGCGCTGCTGTCGCCGCCAGCCCGGCCTCCGTCCCGATCCGGTTCGCCGGTCACGATATGGAGCTGACGATCAGCGAAGTCAGCGCCCGCACCGTTCGCCTGCAATTACTGGCGTTCGATCCACAAGGCCGTCCGCATCCCACCCCGGCGAGCGACACCCTGGTTCCTTTTCCTCAAATCGAAAAACTGCGCGCCCGTGAAATCGAGGGCACGAAGGAACTATCCGTGGGCGAACTGCGCGTGGCCGTCGTGCTGAAACCGCTGACGGTTACCGTGCGGCGGGGCGATGGCACACTTGTCCAGACGGTTTCCTTCGTCGAGGAACCGTTTTCCGAGGCCGCCGTCACCTTCCAGACCGGGGCGCCCGTCCTCGGCCTGGGGGAAGGCGGCCAGCAATTCGACCGTCGCGGCGCGCTCCTGGCGATGGAGGCCACCGGCACCACCTCCAAGCCGCGCCGAGGGTCGATCGTGCCTTCGCCCTTCGTGATCGGCACCGAGGGCTGGGCGCTGTTGGTGCATCAGCCCGACGGTCGCTTCGACCTGCGCGAGGCGACCGCGCGCTTTCTGCCCCGCATCACCGGGCCTGCAGTGTCGGTGGACCTGTTCGTGATCGATTGCCTGATCACCAGCCCCCGCATGGCCGAGATCGTGCCGACCTACGGCACCGACTATCGCAAACCAGAGAATGCCACGCAATTTAACAAGCTGGCACTCCAAGCACGCAAAGCCCTGCAACTGGTTTGATGGAGGGCTCACGGCTTGCCAGCCATAGGCTCGGCGGCGGCCGGCCGCTGCGGGCCGTGTATGGAAGACGGAAACGTGGAACCCGGCCCTCAGCCTTCGCCAAGGCTACGGCCGACAGGCCGGATGGGGTGGTTCGCGCATGTGGGGCCGCCGCCCGCCGGCGGGCCATGCTTGTTTCAGTCGATCAACCCCACACCCCACAACCCGACCCCGTCGGTCGGGCACCGTCGGTCGGGCCTGCCGCATTTCAGAAAACGAATCGATCTCCGAATACGCGTCCTGTCCCTTTCCGCTCGCTCTAGAGCTAATGTAGCTGGGATCGGTTAGTTCCGGAGCACTCAGAGACTAAAGCATAGCTGCAGCCATAACGCCCTCGGCTCTAAGACGGTTTTGTGCATATCGTGGGCGCCATGCTCTCGCACTGGCGGCTCCTGCGCCCGAAACTGACGGATTACTTCCGGAGGGTGCGTGCATGCTGGCAATTCCCGCACCTGCGGACCTTCGAACTCTATCTCTGGCCCTTGTTTTGGCGCAGCCGCCGGTCTTGGGCAAATTTTGATTTTGAAACGCAGAGTCAGTTCTGGCGTTCCGGCGAGAGCTTCTCCGGCTGGAAACGGCAGGCGGTCATTGGCTGGGATTTGTTCAGGTCGATTTTCTTCTCCGGTCTTATCGCCCTCGTACTCGTCGCCGGCCTGAGCCATGCTTGTTTCATCTGGCCGGTCCTGGATTGGCCATGGGCCGGCTGGCAACTGAACTCGGAAGCAGAGCTGGGTTTTCTGACGACCCTTGGGCAGGTCTCAGCCGGCATGCTCGCGCTTTATTTTACAGCCATTAGCGTCGTGGCGAGCACCGGCTACGCCACGGTGCCCGGCGACATCCGGGCACTGATAGTGCAGCACCAGGTCGGCAATTTTTATTTCCGAATGCTCACGCTTTTTACCGCCACCACCATCGTGATGCTCACCGCACTCGCTTTCGGTGTTTCCCTCGGCCCATTGAACCTCCTGCTGGCATCTTCTCTCGCGCTGTTCAGCATCCTCAGCTTTTGGGTCCTAGGCCAATTGGCATTGAGGCTCTTCGACTCCACCACGCTTTCCCAGCAGCTCAACCACGACCTGCACGGTGCGATCACCGCCGCTACCGCAGCCCGGTTTGGCTGGTCTGAGCGGGTCCCTACAGGCACACAACCAACGCCGTGCTGCCAGCGCCCTGAACAGTTACGGTAACTTGGTGGCCATAGCGCTCGAGTCCAAATACGCTGGCGGCAGGCAACTGGTCGACCTGAGCCGGGCGCTCCTGTCTATCTTAAGATTCTACATCGTCCAGAAAACGCGCATTCCCTCGGCTAGTTTTTGGTTCCGGCGTACAAACAAGCACAAGGATTGGTTGCGCGCCACACAGCATGAGGTAGATCTCGCATTGGCCACCGACACCTCGCTCGTTCCGGAACAGATTCCGGACCCCAACTGGTTCGAACTCAAGGCGGCGACTGTACTCCGGGACATCGCCAGAGCCCTGGCGGACCGTCGCGATTTTGCGAACCTGTCGCGGTTCGCCGACGACCTGCGGTCTAGCATGGACGTCTTTGGCGGCCACGGCGCCATTGAGGAGGGGATTCTGATCGCCCGGATCGCGGGCATGCCGATCATCGACCGCTGCCGCCAAGAAGATTTCAGTGCGGTCCCAGAGGCCGAACTCGTGCGCGTCACTCACGCCCTCGAGGCTTTTGAATTCCAGTGCTGCGCCTTCATCGAGGTGTTCCTTGGCCTGGTACGCGTCCTTGAGCAGTTGAGTCCCGCCGCTCTTGATCGCCGCTTGGCGCACGTCGACTGGGCCGCGGAGAAATCTATCTATGCCCCCGGCCTCAACCCTCGCAAAGTCGTCGAGCAGATGGAAAATCTGCACCGATGCCTCAAGTTTGAAGCCGCTTTGGAAGGGCAAGTGCTCAGCCCCGTATGGCTTCGCACTGAGATGGCGTCGCGCGGCATGGTCCAATTCCTCGACCATGCGGTCACGCAGATCCTGGTGGAACTCGAGCGAGCTTTCGCCCCGCCACCCGCGGGCACTGCACCCCACGCGGTGATGGTGGCCGAGCATTGTCTCTGGGGCATGGAGGCCTGCAACAAGCTGGCCAAGCATTTCCAAGCCGTCGAGACCCTCGTCGCGGCGCACATCGCAAGCAACCGTAGCAAGGAATATACTTGGCCCGCGACCGACTAGGAGAAGACTCGGCAGCGAGTCACGCAACTACGCCGCCGGCTCATCTCCCAACTTGCAACCAGCGCGGTGGCTCTTGCGAGCCTGCCTGGGGACGGTGCGTGGCCGGATTATTTCGGCCGGAGCTACTCCGTGCTCGCCGACGAGACATTTGACGCACTCGTTCGCGGAGATGAGGAATTCTTCGTCCAAGTGTTTCCGACTCTCTTCCAGTGTGCCTTTCTCGCCATGGCCCGGCTTATCCGGGCCGACGGCGATATGAGTCGCGGCATGGTGGTCCAAATGAGCCCGGTGAAGGACCTGCTCGACCTCTCCGGCTATGGTCTGTTATTCAGCGCGCTCGACGGCAAGAATTTCGAGGCCACCGTTCGACGGTGCTGGGATGATCGTTTCGCCCATACTGCTGGAGGCCCAGGGCCGAGCGCGCTGATAGCCACGCTCACTCATATCGCCGAGCCTTCGCTATGGCAGGATCCCGGCGCCCGGCTCCGGACTCGATGGCACTACGGCACGGAGCGCGCCCTGCGTGGTCGCGGCATCATCGGCGACCAGCGGCGGCGAGAATGGGATGACGACGAGTCGGTCCACCCTCAGGCGCTAGTGCGAGCCTATGCCCGCTCCCTCAGTGTGCTCTTCGAGGCCCACGATATTTTCCTCTCCCGCTATCTCTATGTCCGGCCCGAAGCCGCCAGCCTCGTCAAACCGGCCGGGATCCGGAACTTCGACGCCGAGTTCGCGCGTGAAAACCAAGCCAACGCCAATGCCTAGGCAAATCACCAATCTCCGGCGGCAACGTCCGTCTGTCGTTCGTCGGAAATCCATCCGGTATTTCCTGCCCAACTCTGGCCCCGACCTACTGGCGGTGAACCTATTCGATCGAATGTTCAACGAGGACGTAGCTCTTGGGTTGATGCCGTACGCTCGCTCCAGCCCGGACTTTCGGGTACGTTTGGATCCAGCCGCGGCCGCTCATGAGTCAGCCGTTTCACTCGCCCTTGATGGCGGGGCCGAACGCGACCTGGCTGGCGGTCTGCGTTCTTTCCTACACAAGGCGGCTGGTGAAATTCTCGACGACGGCCGGTGCGCCTATGAAATCGCTTACCTCGCCGACAGCGATACCGCGGCCCCCAGCCAGTTTCAGCTCGCCTATATTGTTGCCGGACAACTCACCGAACACGGCGATTCCTTCGTGCAACACGTTCCAACAGACATCGCCGTCGAACGCCGTGTGGCGACGGCAATCACCATTCCTAAGACGGACGTCCTCATGCTCAGCTTGCCGCCCGACCTTGCGGCCAAGGTGAAGCAGCTCAAGTCCGCTCTCTACCGGATCGGTGCACCGGAATATCTGGGGTTCGTCACCCACGCCTATACCCGGCAATTGCCTTACGACTTCGCCGCGCATGAACGCGTTAAGCAGCTGGCACTCGCCGAGGCCGGACGGTTGGTCGAATGGACTGCGCGCGGCTCGTTTAACGGCGAGGTGCTGAGTTACTACTGGATTCAACTGCAGCTTGAATTTGAGACCTTCAAGTTACGGGTTCGAGAACATCTCGTGTCCCAGTTAAACGAGGCTTTGCGACATGCTGGGCAGCAAGTCGGTTTCTCTGCCATGATTCACATTGAAGGCCTACCCACTTTAGCGGACATCTCTCTGGCCCGAGAGCAACTAAAGGCCGGCAACATTGCGTTCACCGAGGTGATGAAACCCTTTCAATACTGAAGTGGCATGATAGCTCCGGGCTACTACCCGCGACGGTTCATCATATAGACGATCGCAAAAGCGGGCCAACATGCTTTGCGGCGTCGGGTCTGGGCGACAACCACCGGTCTCTAGCTCACATCAGGTAATACATACGACCACGATCGATTTCAGAAACTCGGTGTCGTTCCAATCGATGGGCCGGAAATGGTTAGGATACCCTAAGGCGGGCTCCATGACATAAACATTGTTCGGCTCCGTGACATTCTCCACGCGCACGCAATGATAAGTTTCGCCGACACCATTTTGCCCCGTGGTGGTGAGGAGAAAAATTCCGTCCGACACACGTTTCGCATGACGCTCCAGAAACGATTTTCCCGTGCCGACGGCAAAGTGCTTTGCGAGGCCCTCGGCTTTCTGGAGATGAAAGAACTGATGCGGTACAAGCGCCCCATCTTTCGGCTTTGTATTGTTCGGTGGGTCAAAAAATGTTCCCTTGTTTGTTTCTGACGGATATTTTTCGATCAGCTGTTGCTGTGAAAAAGGACGGTTCTTATCGGTCAGCAACGACGACATACATGCGAGCATGCAGCACTGCGAGTCCTGCTGCCGGACATAGGTAACAGCCATGATGCGTCAGGTTGCGAGCTTGTCGTTGGGTTGTCGATCTTCAGGCCGCCGAGAGCACCGAAAGGGGTCAGATCGCTGATTCCCGATCAGAGATCCCCGCTTACCGGCCGAGTCGCTCACGGACCCCCTTACAGCGGGTGCGGCCTACGGGCAGCACCTGGCCCGTGGCCAGTTCGGCGGTGCACTGGCCCCCGGCATGAGTAGACGGAAGGGATCGGGCCTCACCGTGCACCTTTCCGAGCCGCCCCAATACTTTCAAACCCCGGCTTCACGCTGATAGCTGCGGAAGCGGAGCCGAAGGGGCCGGGTTGTGGGGTGTGGGGGCCGAAATATAGGGTCGGGGTTTGGGGCTTGGGGTTAGTTCTGAATCGCCTGTAACCTCCAACACCAAACCACGGCCCCGCCGGCTCGGTCTTTAACTCTCCGCCTCGCCCCCGAAGATGCCGCGGCGCATGAGGGTGCTGGTTTTTTCGGAGGGGGCCCAGACGAGCAGGACGGCCATGATGCCGTAGATCGGCAGGTGGCCGACGAGTTCGACCCAGCTGAAAATCGTGAGCGTCAGGTTGATGGCGCCCCAGGCCGCGATGATGATGACGCGCGGGAAAATCCCGAAAGCCAGGAACAGGCCAATGAGCAGTTCGGTCGTCCCGGCACACCAGATGAACGCCTCGTTGGACAGGGGGAAGCCAACCGCCCCGGTGAAGTTCAGCTGGAATTGCGCCAGGAACGTGTGCGCCAGCGCGGGGTTGGCCAGTTTCTCGGTGAACGCGACGAAGACAAAGCCCGCGCCCAGGGAAATGCGCAGCAACTTCAGCCCGTGCTTCGCCAGCGCGGGCGACGGCGCCAAGCCCGGAAACAGCAGGCGGTCGATCGAATGCGGCCCGCGGCCTTTGCAGAAAAAGAAAACCGCAGCGCCGAGGTAATGCAGGTTCTCGAAGGTGGTTTCCCAGCCCACGACGAAGCCGGCGACGACCCACAACACTGCCAGCGAGGCCGCGAAGAGTCGCGTCATGCCGCCGTAGAGGAAGCTCAGGGCAATGGCGATTTGCCAGGTGCCAAGAATGTAGTTCCAGGGCGCGGCGGGCGCGTTGTTCGGCGAGAAGAGCCGGCCCTGCACACCGAGCACGAGGAGCGGCACCGCGAAATGGATGCCAATCACCACGGGCACCCAGCTATAGAACCGGGCCATACCCTCATCCGTGGCGCCCAGGCGCTCGGGTCCGGGGATCAGGTCGCGCTGCCCACGGCGCCGCCAGAAAAACGCGGCGACCACTGTGATGGCAACGGCTGCGGCCACGGCCGAGAGGCAGAAGGACGAGAAGAAGCCCGGAGCGGCCAGCGCGGGGGGCTCGCCCGCGACAAACCACTTCTCGTGGGCCTGCGCGGGCGTCGCACCCGCGAAACCGGCCAGCAGGAGGGCGATCGTTGCAAAGATGCGTCGGAACCGCGGGCAACTCATGGAGCCGTTGATGGTAGGTACCCGGCGGGACGTCAACGGTGGCGGGGGAGGCCACAGTCAGGCTACGTCCTTGAATCGTTCTCTTTCTCGTTAGTCGTTCTCATTCTCTCGAGAGAACGAGAAGGAGCCGGAGAACGAGAACGATGGGCAGCGCCCGGGGCGGGGCTGAACTCCTCGTTCCGCGTCTCTTGGATTCGCCTTATCGCCCAATCTCCCGCCAATCCTGGTTGTTGTCGTTGTTGCTGCCATTGTTCGGCCCATTCCGGCTGCCGCTGCTGTTGTCGCGGCTGGGCCAACCCTGGCTGGATTGAGTTGACTTCGAGTTCTGGGAATTGCGATCCGACCAGCCCTGTCCAGCCGGACGGTCGGCATCGCCGGTGCGATTGCTGACAGGAAGACTGAAACGAACATCGCTAGCGTATGAGACTCGCTGGCCGTGGTCGCTTTGCTGCACGAGGTCCGCCAGCCGTTGCCTGGCTTGGGGGACCGTCAGGCGTCCGGAGAGAATGTCACTGGCCAGGTTCAGCGCGATCAGGTTGTGCTCTTCCCGATTGCAACAGGCCGTGAACTCGCCGGCGGTGCGGCTGGCGGAGACACTGCCGTCAAACGCCGCCAGGTCGCCATACCGGTCGACCGGCACGTCGATGGCGAGCGTTTGGGCCAGCACGTCGATATGCTGGCTGGGAAAATTATGCGACAGGTCCTGGTTGATGACCTCGGTGCGCTTCCAAGGCCGGTTGTCGTGCCAGATGAGCCGGTTCGTTGTTACTTCCTGGGGGGCGCCATATTTCTCAAACATTTGCCGCGCTGCGGTCCGCGCGGTTTCGTTCCAATTCGCTGTCACCTGGTCCAAGCTGGTTTGACCCTGCTGGCTGTTGCCGGCGAAGGCCTCGACCCCGGCGCGCAGGAGATTGCCGAGATTGTCATTGCGGTTGGTCTGGGCGGCCGCCGTGCCCACGAGGACGCCGGCCAGGAGGAAAGCGATGGATGTTTTCATGCCGCTATTGTCGCCGATCACGCTCCTCCCGCCAATGGGGCGCAATGCGGTAGGAGGCATCCGAAACCGCCCGAGCCACCAGGCGGGGGTCGGATCGCTAGACGCCCAAGGAAGCCGGAAGGGGCCGCAGCGATTAGGGATGTCCTTCCCAGTAGACTAAAGCTCTGCCGTGATTTTTTCCCCGCGGAAGATGATCTGGCGGGGCGGGTGGGTGCGGTCGGTGATTTCGAGGGAGAACACGCGGGGCTCGCCGGGCCAGTGGGGCATACGGTCGTCGCGTTCGAGGGTGAGGGTGCGCTTCGTGTCATCCCAGCGGAAGCGGATCCATTGCGTGCGGGCGTCGGCGCCGTCGCGGTAGGCGAGGCTTTGGCCGTCATCGTCGTAGAGGGTGAAGGCGCCGTCGGCGCCGGGGAAGACGCGGATCGTGGTCGGATCGGACGCGGGTTGGGCGGTATACTGGCGGACGGGATCGAGGGGCAAAATCGTGCCCGCTCGGACGTACAGCGGCAGGGTGGCGAGATCGACGGGCCGGTCCACCCAGCGGCCGCCGGTGATCTTTTCATGAGTCCACCAATCGTGCCAGGTACCGGCGGGGAGGTAGACGCGCCGGGATGTCGCGCCTTTTTCGAGTACGGGGGCGACGAGCAAATCGCGACCCCACAGGTATTCGTTTCCGATTTTCACGGCCTCCGCGTCGGCGGGATAGTGGAGCCACAAGGCGCGCATCATGGGCAGGCCGGTGTCGCAGGCCTCGCGCGCTAGGCTGTAGTTGTAGGGCAGCAGGCGGTAGCGCAGCTCGAGATACTGCCGGCAGATCGGCTCGACCGCGGCGTTGTGCAGCTCGCTCGCGGGCGGGAGTTGGTCCGCGGGGCCCTCGATCGGACCGTATTCGCCGGTGTTCCAACCCCAGGGACCGACCGACGGGGTCGGGTTGTGGGGTGTGGGGTTGATCGACTAACGCGAGCATGGCCCGCCGGCGAGCGGCGGCCCAACATTCTCGAACCAAACCCGTCCGGCCTGTCGGCCATAGCCTTGGCGAAGGCAGAAGGCCGGGTTCCACCTTTGCGTCTTCCATACACGGCCCGCAGGGACCAGCCGCCGCCCCGTTCGACAAGCTCAGGGCTATGGCCGGGAAGCCGTGAGCCCTCCATCAAACCAGTTGCAGGGCTTTGCGTGCTTGGGGCAATCCGACGGGGTCACGTCGCTTGACGCCTCAATTGTCGTCCGTTGTAGCCGTACTCTCAGAGCCCGGACCGGGGGCCAGGGACCCCGGCTACAGCTTCTATCTCGGCCCGCAGGGACGCGGGCCCTCCATCATATTAGCTTCAGCTGCTGGCGGGCTTGAATCGCCAGCTCGTTGAAGCGTGCGGCATTCTCGGGCTTACGGTAGTCGCTCCCGTAGGTCGGCACGATCTCGGCCATGCGGGGGCTGGTGATCAGATGCGGGAAGGATTGCTTGATCACATCGAGGACGATGTTGACGCAAACCGAGGCGCCGGGGCTCGCGCCGAGGATCCGCCTACGCCAAGGCTTCGGCGCGACAAAGGGGCGTCAAATCAACTCAAGCTGCTTGCGGGCCGCGGTAGCGAGTTTGTCGAACTCCGCTGCCTTTTCCGGCGCACGATAGTCCGTTCCATAGGTGGGAACGACTTCGGTGATTCGCGGGCCAGAGAGTAAGGCCGGGAAACACTGCTTGATCACTTCGAGGACGATGTTGACGGACACCGAAGCTCCAGGAGAGGCACCCAAAAGTGCCGAAAGGGACTTGTCGGCGCTGGTGAGGACTTCCGTGCCGAAATGGACGATGCCGGCCTCGCCGTCGGTCTTCTTGATCGCCTGCACCCGGATGCCGCCGTCGACGAGCTTCCAGTCCTTGGCCTGTGCGTTGGGGTAGAAGATGCGCATGACCCGCATGCGGTCCTCCATACTCTGCGTGCCTTGCTGCAGCAGGTAACGCACGAGCGGGAAATTGGTGGCGGCGATCTTCAGCAGCGTGCCGAGGTTGTGCGGCTTCACCGTGGCAGGAAGGTCGGTCCAGCTGCCCGTGCGATGCAGGAAGCGCGTCGTCCACGCGGCAAAGGGACCGAAGAGGAGTGTCTTCTTGCCGTCGAGGATGCGCTGGTCGAGATGCGGCACCGCCATCGTGGGCGCCTCGGGCAGATTCTGCCCGTAAACCTTGGCTTGGTGCCGTGACACAATCGCCGGGTCCTCGCACACGAGCCAGTGTCCGCCAATGGGAAAACCGCCGAGGCCTTTCGCCTCGGGCAGACCGGCCAGCTGCAACAACGCCAGGCTGCCGCCACCGGCGCCGACAAAGACGAACTTGGCGTGCACGGTGCGCTCCGAGCCGGTCTTCAACTCGCGCGCGGTGACTTCCCATGCTGGCGGGGTTCGGAGACCCCGCCCTACATCCTCCGCCGCTCGGTGGAGGCCGACCACCTTGTGCCCCGCCGCCACGCCGCAGCCGGCCTGGTCGGCGAGCCAGCCGAGCAGCTTGCGCGAGACGACGCCGAAGTTCACATCGGTGCCGCCGTCCATCTTGGTGGCGGCGATCGGCACGGCGGGGTCTCGGCCCTCGGTCAGCAGCGGGGCCCAGGCACCGATCTTCGCGCGATCGGTGCTGAACTCCATCGGGGCGAAGAAATGGTGCGCGGCCATGCCGGCGTGGCGATCGCGGAGGAATTCCACCTGCTCGGCCCCGTGCACAAAGCTGATATGCTGGACCGGGTTGATGAACTCCTTGGGTTGGGCGATCATGCCGCTGGCGATCGCGTGGCCCCAGAACTGGAGCGACTGCTCGAACTCCTGGAAGATATCGATCAGCTTCTTCACGTTCACCGTGCCGTCGGGCTCGCGCGTGGGCGTGTAGCTCAGCTCGCAGATGCCGGCGTGACCGGTGCCGGCGTTATTCCAGCCGTTCGAACTCTCGTAGGCCAGTTCGTCCGCGGCCTCATACACCTGGATCCGCAGCGCCGGGTCGAGCCGGCGGAGGAGCGCGCCCAGGTTGGCCGACATGACGCCACTGCCGATCAACACTACGTCAGGGTTTTCGATGTGAGAGTTCATGAAGGAATCGACCAAGTCATTTTAGCCACGAAAAACACGAGAAACACAAAAAGGAGAAATCAGGTTTCGGGTCATGAGACGCAGAAGGAATTCGGGTTACAGGAGAAAACGGAGGGAACGGAGGTTAACCACCAATGGACACTAATTATCTCTAATTTCGGAAGAGTTTGGATTCGAACACCCCAGCCTGGGTCATTCACTAGTGTCTATTAGTGTAGATTAGTGGTTAAACAGCTCGGGATCCGTTTTGTGTTTTTTGTGGCCAGACCTGCATTGGAAGGCTGCCGATGAGGCCGACGTCCGGGCTGTCGATGTGGGTGTTCATGTCAGAGAGGCCGAAATCGTTCTCTTTCTCATTCTCGTGCTCTTTCTCTCTGCAGAAAGCCCGAGAGAACGAGAAGGATTAAGAGAATGAGAACGAGTGATCATCAGCGCTTCGAAAGCACCGTCTTTTCGTAGCGGCTGACGTCCTTCAACCAATCCGCGCCCGCCGGCACGCCGTCCTGCTCGCAGAGCTGGTCCCACACCGCGCCCCAAGGGAGCGAGCGGGTGAGCTCCATCAGCGCGAGACGTTCGTGGCCGCGGCCGGAAGCTTCGGCCGCTTGCAGCGCGGCGGACGGATCGAGCAGGCCGCAGAGGATCGCCTGGCGCGTAGCGCGCGTGCCGATCACGTAGGCCGCGAGGCGGTTGATCGAGGCGTCGAAGAAATCGAGGGCCACGAACACGCGGTCCCAGGCATCGCCGCGGGCGATCTCGAGGAAGAGATTGCGGACGGCGTCGTCGAGGATGACAACGTGGTCGCTGTCCCAGCGGATCGGCCGGCTGGTGTGGAGGAGCAGGCGCTCGTGGAACTCGAGGTGCGCGGAAACCTTGTCAGCGACGGACTCGGTCGGGTGGAAATGCCCGAGGTCGAGGCAGAGCACGAGGTCGCGCGTCAGCGCGTAGTTGGAATAGAACTCCTGCGAGCCAACGGTATACTCCTCGGAACCGAGGCCGAAGAGCTTTCCCTCGACGGAGTCGACGCAGAGTTTCCGGTTCACGGTCTTGTCGGCGAAGATGGCGTCATAGGACGCCGCGAGGCGCTCGCGCGGCGCGAAGCGGTCAGCCGGGGCGTCCTTGGCGCCGTCCGGCACCCAATGGTTGTGCACGCTGGGCGAGCCGAGCGTTTTGGCAAAGCTCGCGGCGATGTGCCGGCACGCCTTGCCGTGGCGGATCCAGAACCGGCGGATGGCCGGATCGGCGCTGGAGAGCGTGAAGCCCGAGTTGGCCAGCTCGTGGGCGAAATAGGTCGGATTGAAATCGAGTCCGACGCGGCGGGCCTTGGCCCAGCCGAGCCAGCGGGCGAAGTGCTGGGGTTCGAGTTCGTCGCGGTCGACGACCTTGGCGCCGGTCTCGGCGTAGAAGGCGTGGAGATTGAGGCGCTGCTTGCCGGGGAGGAGTTTCAGGACCTGGTCGAGGTCGGCGCGCATCTCGTCACCGTTGCGGGCGCGGCCGGGATAGCCCCCGGTCGCCATGATGCCGCCGCCGGCGATGCCGTCCTTCGGCGTTTCGAGTCCGCGCACGTCATCGGCCTGCCAGCAATGGAGGGAGATGGGCACGCGCACGGCGGCCCGGATGGCGGCATCGGTGTCCACGCCGAGGTCAGCATAGCGCGAGCGGGCGAGGCGATAAGCAGCGGAGATTTGTTTGGAGGTCATGGGGAATTTGTTTTTAGCCACGAAAAACACGAGAAACACAAAAAGGATGGCAGGTTGAGTTAACCAATAATGGACACTAATCATCACTAATAACTGAACGAGTTTGGGCTCAAGCACCTCAGCCTCGGGTATCCATTAGTGTCTATTAGTATGGATTAGTGGTTAAACGATTCGGTGTCCGTTTTTGCGTTTTTTGTGTTTTTTGTGGCCATAAAATGCCTTGGTCAGACTCTGGGCTGGTAGATGGTTTGCTTCAGGTCCGCGGCCAGTGCCACGCGGAAGGCCGCGAGGTTCTTCACGGCGCCCAGCGCGACCAGTTGGTTGGCGAGGTTGCCAACGGCGGTGCCTTCGAGCGCGAAGGCGTGCACCGGCAGGCCGGCGGCATCGGCCGTCGCCTGGCAGAGCACGCGGTTTTTTGCGCCCCCGCCGACCATGAGGATGCGTCTGAAGGTCCGGCCGGACAATCTCTCGAAGTCGCGAATCGCCATGGCGTGCCCCGCGCCGAGGGAATCGCAGATCAGTCGGACGTAACCGGCGAGGTTCCTGGGCAACGGAAGTTTCCGGCGCTTCAACTGCGCGTCGATGGCCCCCTTCATCGAGGGTGGATTGGCGAACTCGGCGAAGATCATGTCGAGGGTGGTGGATGTGGGAGGGGCTTTACGCCCCGACGGTTTCGATTTCGAATGTTCAATGTCGGGGCGTAAAGCCCCTCCCACATTCAGGCCACCGAGTTTCTCCGCGGCTGAAATCAACTTCGCCCATTCGCGGTCATTCTTCGGACGCTTCGCGAAATCCTTGAGCGTCTGTTCCAGCATCCACAGTCCGATGACGTTGACGAGCGGACGGAATTCGCCGCGGCCCGTGCGGTCGTTGGCGATGCGGGCGGTGAGGGCGTCGGGCCCGAGCAGGGGCGTCTTGCTTTCAAAGCCCACGAGCGACCACGTGCCGGAGCTGAGGAAAATATCGGCGCCGTCCGCGGCGGCTGGCATGGCATCGTAGGCGCAGGTGGTATCGTGGCCCGGCACGGCGATGACCTGGGTGTCGGCCAAGGGATCCTTCCTGGGTAGAGCGGCGACTCCGTCACCGCCGCTGCGCGGACGGAGTCCACGCCCTACCTCGGGTTGCACCCGACCTAATTTCAAACCGCTTGGCACAGGCGTGGTCAGCCAGAGGTGAGGCACGCGGAAATAGTCCAGCGCGACACGTGACCAGTCGTTGCTGTGCACGTCGAGCAGTTGCGTCGTGCTGGCAATCGACAGCCCGTTGGCCATGCGACCGGACAACAGGTAGTTGAAGTAATCGGGCAAGAAGAGGCAGCGCGTGGCGAGATCGGTGATCGCGGGACACGACCCGACGGTCTCGGCCAGTTGGAGCGAACTGTTGTAGAAGACCGCCGGGATGCCCGTGGCCGCGTAGATGCGGTCAAGCGCGGCGCGGGTGTTCGTCAGGTGTTGCAGGCCCGGCTGCGTGCGGGCGTCGCGGTAGGCGTGCGGGGGAAAGACGATCCTGCCCGCATCGTTCACGAGCACGTAGTCCACACCCCAGGTGTCGACGCCGACCGACGCGAGGGTCGCGCCCTTCGGCAAGGCGGCCACGGCGGCGCGGAGGCCGGCCTGCACTTCCGTCCACAGGCCGGGGATATCCCAATAATCGTGTCCGTTAGCCGAGCGCAGTGAGTTAGGAAAGCGATGGACTTCCCGCAAAGACAGTCGCGGCGTAAAGCCCCTCCCACCCTGCTGCCACGTGCCAAGGATGACCCGGCCGCTGGTAGCGCCGAGATCGATGGCCGCGCAGTGGATGGTTTTAGGAGGCATTTGGTTTAACCACGGATTACACGAATGGCACGGATCAATCCAAGGCAGGTTTGGCCACAAAAAGGCACAAAGATCGTTTGGCCTGCAGCCGAAAATAACTTCGTGCGCCTATTGGCGCCTTAAGAGCATCAGATGCCGTTGGATTCTCGTGCCTTTTCGTGGCCATAAATTCCGGTGGTTTGGGAATCCGTGTTAATCAGTGAAATCCGTGGTCAAAACTTCAGGGATTGATGGGGAGCATCACCGCAGGAACGCCTCGTGCAATCCGCCGTCGACGGTGATGACCTGACCGGTGGTTTTGCTGAGGCGCTGGGACACGAGGAGAAAATACGCCTCGGCCTGGTCGGCAAGCGTGATCGGCGCCTTGGTCAGGGTGCGGTCGGCGTAGAACTGGGCCAGTTTCTTCACGAGGGAGTCGGTCGCCTCATCATCCGTATAGGGAATATTGTATTTGGCGAGCGAACCGATGACCCGGTCGCGGGGGAACATGGCGGAACCCTGCACGACGGTGGCGGGAGCGACGCCGTTGACGCGGACCAGCGGGGAGAGCTCGATGGCGAGTTCGCGGACGAGATGGTTGCCGGCGGCCTTCGAGACGTCGTAGGCGACGGAGCCCTTCTTGGCGACGGCGGCGTTGGCCGAGGTCGTCAAGACGAGCGAGCCCTTGAGGCCCTGCTCCTTCCACGTCTTGTGTGCTTCGTCGCCCACGAGGTAGCTGCCGGTGACGTTGATGGCAAACGTGACGGCCCATTTATCATCGGGGATGTGGCCGGTGGTGTCGCTCGGCACGAAGATGCCGGCGGTGACGCAGATGGAATCGAAGCCGCCGTAGGCCAGCGCGACTTCGTCGAGCATCTTCCGGATGCTGGCGCGGTCGGTGATGTTGGCGGCGAGGCCCACGGCCGGGCCGCAATTGGAGAGGCCGGTGCCCGCGACGCCGATGCCGACGCCGTACTTGTCGGTGATTTCCTTCGCGGTGGCCGTGGCGGCGTCGGCGTTGAGATCGACGCAGACGATGTGCGCGCCCTCCTTGACCAGGCGGTGGGCGGTTTCCTTGCCGATGCCCGAGCCGGCGCCGATGACGACGATGACCTCGCGGGCGAGTTCCTTCTCGGCGGGCATGCGCTTCAATTTGGCTTCCTCGAGCAGCCAGTACTCGATGTCGAAGGCTTCCTGCTGCGGGAGCGCGATATATTTATCGATGGCCTCGGCGCCCCGCATGACCTCCACGGCGCAGTTGTAGAACTCGGCGGTGACGCGGCTCTCGGACTTGTCCTTGCCCCAGGCGATGAGGCCCAGGCCGGGGATGAGTACGACGGTCGGGTTCGGATCACGCATCGCCGGTGAATTGGCGTGTTTGCAGCGCTCATAGTAAGCGCGGTAGTCTTCCCGGTATTGAGCGATGCCGTCACCGAGGAGTTTCTTCAGGTCCGCCACGGATGAGACGGATGGGTCCCATGGGACGTATAGGGGTTTGATTTTTGTCCGCAGGAAGTGGTCGGGGCAGGACGTGCCCAGCTCGGCGAGGCGGGCGGCATCCTTCGAGTTCACGAAGCAGAGTATCTTGGCGTCGTCCTGGACCGTGCCGATGAAACGCTTCTCCTTCGAGACTTGGCCGCGGAGCCAGGGGAGAATGGCGGAAAAGGTCGCCCGGCGCTTCGCCTCTTCGAGCGTCTGGTACTTCGCGCCACCGAAGGCCGTGGCGTCGCCGCCCTTCGCGGCGTACTTCGCCTCGATGTAGTCGGAGGCCCGCTCGATGCAGTCGAGGGTGTAGGTGTAGCAGGCCTTCTCATTGTCGTCCCAGGAAATGAAGCCGTGCTGGCCCATCATGATGGACTTCACCTTGGGGTTCTTTTGCACGATCGCCTGCATGGCGAGGCCGAGCTCGAAGCCCGGGCGCATCCACGGCACGTAGGCCATCTCGCCAGCGAAGATTTCCTGCGTGAGCTTCTCGCAGTTGGCCGAGGCCGCGATGGCGATGACCGCGTTCGGGTGCATGTGGTCGACGTGCTTGCCCGGGATGAAGCTGTGCAGCGGCGTGTCGATCGACGAGGCGCGGGGGTTGAGGTTGAACGTGGTATGCGTGTACATGCCCACCATGTCGTCCTCCGCCTGCGACTTGAGGCCCCGGTCGGTGCGGGCGGCGTAGAGTTGCTGCAGGTCGATCAGCTTTTGCTGGTAGAGAGAGGAGAAGTTCTCGCGCGTGCTGGTGCGGAGATCACCGCCCGAGCCCTTGACCCAGAGTACCTCGGTGGGTGCGCCATCGAGCGGATCCGGTGCGGAGAGCTTCGACGACGTGTTGCCGCCGCCGGTGTTGGTGATGCGCTGGTCGCTGCCGAGCAGGTTCGAGCGGTAGACGAGGCGGCCGACGGGATCGAGGGACGCGGCCTTGGCGTCATCCCAGCCGAAGTTGACGTATTGGTAGATACTCATAAGAAAAAGGCGAATTGAGAGGGAAAATGAAGGGATTGGTTAGCCAGAGAAGGCACAAAGGCGCAGAAGGATTGGCCACGAAAAACACGAGGAACACAAAAAGACGGAGTCGATCCCATCGATCGATCAGGTCCGAATCTTTTTGTGTTCTTTGTGTTTTTCGTGGCCATAAATGTCTTGTTGCTCGGGTTGGTTACCGGGACGTGATCAGCCGGTCGGGTTTTAGGGCGAGGCCGGCGGCGGCGAGCTTGGCGGGGGTCGCGTCGGTGACGAGCGTGCCGAGCTGGTTCCAGCCGGCGACGCGGTGCGGGGTGACGCGGCCGAGCTTGGTCGCATCGAGGCAGAAATAAGCCGCGGTCGTGTGCCGCAGCACGGCCTGCTGGAAGGCTGCGATGTCCGCGTGGGAGTTGGTGACCCCCTTGTCGTCCATCCCCTCCCCGCCCAGGAAGGCGGCCGCAAAGCGCCACCCCGCCAGTGCGCGCACGGCGTCGGCTCCGAGCAGGACGGCCTGACGGTGCAGAAAAGTGCCACCGAGCACGTGCAGGTCGAGGCCCCGGGCCCCGCCCAGCATGGTGGCGACCGGCAAGCTGTTGGTTACGACCGTCAGGCCCGTGAGGTCGCCGCGCCGAAGCAGGAGGCGGGCAATCGCCGAGACCGTGGTGCCGGCGTCGAGAAAAATAGTGCCACTGCGTGGGCAGCGCCCCAGCGCGGCAGCGGCAATGCGGCCCTTGGCGGTGCGGGCGCGGCCTGAACGCTCGCCGAGCGAGGCGAAGGAGGCGTTGTAGTCGGCGAGGGCCCCGCCGTGCGTGCGCGTGATGTGCCCGTTGGCCGCCACGACCGACAGGTCCCGGCGGGCGGTGGCCTCGGACACCCCCAGCCGCCGGCAGATCTCCCCCACCGGCAAAAAACCATCGGTGCGGATCAGGCCGCGCAATTGCTCGTGGCGGCGATCGACGATGTGGCGGGGGACGCGCATGAAAAGGACGGCGACGGTCCGGATTTATATGATTGGAGTCAATCATATATCCCCGGGCCTGTTTTCGGAGCGTCCGAATGGGTCCGTCCCCGTAGGAGCGGCTTTATGCCGCGATGATTGCCCGCCGACATTCGGGGCGGGGCGGAAAGCCCCTCCTGCATCCAACACACCCCGTCGCTTCGCGCCACCCCTCTTCCTAGAGGGGAATCAATCGTGGGTGGTTACTGATCCCCTCTAGGAAGAGGGGTGCCCGCAGGGCGGGGTGTGTAGGCGCCTTACGTCGAGCGGGCCTTTCATGCCGCTTCTAACCCTTACTTCCTTGCCCGAAGGGCGATAAAGGCCACCGCACAGGGCTTCTTCGTGTTCCAGTCTCCCTGCAGGTGCCAGCGCGTCACCTTGCTCCAGTTCATTTCGCTGTCCTTCCCCTTCTCGCCGGGGTTGAGTTTGAAATCCGCCTTCCGGGCCCGAACCCAAACCGGCTGTCCGGGAGCCAGCTGGTCGATCGCAATGCGCGCCGTGAACTGCGTGCCATCAGCGTCGTTGAGTGCAATCGTGACCTGCGGGACCTCGTTGCCCGGCACCACGGCGAGGGCGAGCTCGATATCGGTCACGGCGGTGAGATCAAGTTCCGACCCGAGGTCGTGACCGAAGCCACCGGCTCCCTGCGCGCCCTTGGCGCCGAGCACGATCAGGCCGCTCTTGGTTACCGCGACCTTTTTCTCCCAGGTGCCATATTGGAAAATGGCCGCGGTGTCGGTCCGCAGATCGGCGATGCTGAGTGTGTCATCGGCCGCAGGCTTGGCGGGGTCGGCAGCATCCAAGCCGGACGCCAGCAGCAGACCGCAGGAAAACAGGATGATGTGGGGCAGGTTTTTCATGAGAGGTGATGACCTAGTCACTACCGGCTGATCGGAGCAGGACAAATGCTTGCAGCATTTGGGTCGGGGCGTAAAGCCCCTCCTGCATCCCACACACCCCGTCGCATTGCGCCACCCCTCTTCCTAGAGGGGAACCAATCCTGCGCGGTCACTAGTCCCCTCTATGAAGAGGGGTGCCCGCAGGGCGGGGTGTGTAGGCGCCCTACGTCGAAACCCCCAACAACCCCCGGGCGAGTTGGAAATCCACGAAGCCGCCGGCGGTCGAGGCCGTCACGTAGTCCCCTCGCGCCGTGGCGATAACCATCGCCAACAAAGGACCGAGGTCGGACTCGCCGGTGAGCACATGGTCGACTTCGTCCCGAGCCGCGACCTGGTGGGGGGATTGCGCGACCTGGATTACCGGCACCAGCGGGTGGCCCTGCTGCGGCGTCTCGGAGATAAGTCCGACAAACACCTGTGCCCCGCAGGCGCCGAGGCCGGTGAGGTTCTCAACCCAGTGGACGGTGTCCGTCGCCACCACATGCAACCCCGGTCGCTCGAGTGGCTGACCGTAAGCCAGCGTGGCGTGCGGGACGACCGCGCCAAGGACGCGAGCCCGAAAAATCGAGTCGGCCAGCAGGGCATCGGCCTCCGGCACCAGCACCGAACCGCCACCGGCCAGGACGCAATGGGCAAGTTCGCCCAAAACGGTGGCCGCGAGTCCGCCAACGGCCCCAGCGCTTAACAAGCCGAGATTGAAGCCGCCGAATCCGGTCGGGACGCGGGTGGTGGCCGGCCGGTTGGCCGTGGCGCGTTCGAACCACGCCGCGACATTGGCAATCGCCTTGTCGATACCGCCGTCGAGCTGGACGCTGGCCCAGCCGAAACGGTCGAGCGGGAGCTGAGCCGCCTCGAATTGCCGGCGCATGGCGTCGTTCGGGATTTTTTCGCAACCGTGCTCGAGCAGCAGCGCCGCGGCGACGTTCGGGTGCGTGGCGTAGCCGCGGTAGGTGCGATAGAGCGTGTGATACATCGTCTCGCCGCCGAAGCCGCAGCCTTCGGAGTGCGCCAGCGCAACGAAGCGGTCGATACCGGCGGCACGGGCTAGACCAGAATCGTTCATCCGGGCGGCCGCCAGCCTCGCGATCTGGGCCGAGCACATGCTCGTCGGCAGGACAAGGCCGACGCGCTCGGTGGCGAAACGATTACCGTTGGGAAAAAGGTGGAGCGCGGCCTCCGGACGCGCTTCGTTCGGAGAACCCGTCCTCCCCGCGACAAGCTCGGGGTCCTGAGCCCGTCGAACGGAGAGGCCGGGTTCCACCAGGGGCTTTCCGTCCGGCGCCGTGCGCGCGCGGATGGCGGCGAGCTGCGAAGAGTCGGTCTGCCGCCAGTCGCGCCAGAGCGAGACCTGCGAGTGTCCCGCGTGCTCGCCCTTGGTTTTCAGGCCCGAGGCGGTGGTCACAACGTGGTCGAAGGCCTCCGCCGCCAGCGCCGCCATCGGTTCGCCGTCGAGGTAGCGCCCGGCGTTGAGATCCATCTCGTGCTCCAACAGCTGGTGGCGCCGCGTGGTGGTGGTGATCTTGAGCGTCGGTACAAACGGGAAGTTCGTGATCGAGCCGTTGCCCGTGGCGAAGAGGAAGAGGTTGCAGCCCGCGCCGACCTGCCCGGCGATACCCTCAAGGTCGTTGCCCGGGCTGTTCATGAAGTAGAACCCCGGCGCACCGAGCGGGACGGCATAATCAATCACGTGGTCGATCCGGGTGCGCGGGTCCTTCTTGTGCACCGCGCCCAGCGACTTGAGCGTGATGTTGTAGAGGCCGCGGAATTTGTTTCCGGCGGAAGGATTGCTTTCCGGGGTGACGCCATGCCAGGACAGCCGCTCCTTGAAGGCCGCGATGTAATGCAACACCGCCAGCGCGGTGGCGAGGTCGCGGATGTTGCGCATGACATAGGCCTCGGCGCCCGAGAGCTCGTCGGTCTCGCACAGTACCCCGATGCCCCCGTGCCGCAGCAGCTCGTGCACGATCGCCCCGGCCAGCGGATTGCCCGACACGCCCGAGAAGGCGTCCGACCCGCCGCACTGCAGGGCGATGCGAAGGCCGGACAGCGGCTCGGGCGTACGCTGCTGGGCGGAGACTTCCGGCAGCCAGCGCCGCACGATGGCCTCGCCTGCGGCGAGACCCGCGGCCAGGCCTGCGCGCAGGCTCAAAAACTCGTGCGGCACATCGGCCAGCGGGTAACCGCGTTTGGTCAAGAAGTCGCGGAGCCGGTCGTTGTTGACCGGCTCGACGCCGAAATCCACCGCAAGCACGGCGCCGACGTTCGGGTGCACCATGAAGCCCGCCAGCGCCCGCAGCACCTCCTCGGCATTGTTCGGCTCACCCAGGCCTCCGCCCTCCGTGTGCGCCACCGCCACGATGCCATCGAGCGAGGGATGCACGCGCGCCAGCGGCTGCAGCCGCGCCGCGAGCTGGCGGACGAAGCTCGCGGTGCGCGACGTCGTGCCGAGGATGACGATGGTGTTGCGCGTGCCAACGCCGCGACGGCCCGGCCGCCGGTAACCTTGAAACGTCCGCGGCGCCGCGACGAGTTCCACCGGCGGCCCCGGCCGGAACGTCGCCTCGTCGAGTTCATATGGCTCGAGATAATCGGCAAAATTCGGCTGCTCCGGCAGCGGCACCCCGAGGCGACGCACAGCCAGCGCGTCGAGCATCGAGCGGTTGCACACGTAGTCGGCCGGCGCGATGGGCCCGAGCGCGTGCCCAAACGGCAGGCCCCACGACAACAGCGCCTCGCCGGCCGCGATCGGCCGAACAGCAAAACGATGCCCCTCCAGCACGCAGGACGCAAGCGGGCGGACCACGCCCCCGATCTCGACCAGCGTGCCCGCCTCGAGCCGCCGGATGGCGATCGCCACGTTGTCCCCCGCTGCGGGCAATCGACCGACGGCGGAAAGGGGCAGCGGGGTGGACATGAAGACAGGGTAGTCCTGCCGAACCACGAGTCATGGCGAAAATGCGTTCTTTTTCGCAGGTTTCGCACGGGACGACCCACCCACCCCGGTCCCGCGGCCGCGGGACCACCCCACTTCATAGAGGGATTCAAACTTCGCTCCAGAGATCCCCTCTATCAAGAGGGGTGCCCGGCAGGGCGGGGTGTGTTGGCTCGGGTATATTCGTCGTCAGTCGATTCGCGACAATCCACCTGTCGATGCCCAATACAACGCCGTCGAGATTACGCCGGACTTCACGATCAGGAAACCGCAGAAATCGGATGCCGAGTGCCTCCAAGCCTGCTTGCCTTGCATCGTCTTCCGGTCCCTTGAGCTTGTGGCTGCAACCATCGATTTCCACAGCCAGCATCAGGTCGTTCGAAAAAAAATCCAAGATGTAGCGGTTCACCGGTTTTTGGCGGTGGAAATCGAATCCACCCCGCTGGCCGCCTTTAAGTTTTTGCCACAGGATAATCTCGGACACCGTGCTGTGATTTCGCAGTTCACGCGCGAGCCTTTGAAGGCCCGGGTCGTCCCACAGTTTCACCTGCAGAGCCTCCCTGGATTCTATCCGCAGCGCAAGAACACACCCCGTCGCTTCGCGCCACCCCTCTTCCTAGAGGGGATCTTTATACCGTTCACCGGTGAAAGACGCAACCGGCTCGGCACTTGCCATCGATCGGGCGGCCCGCACGCTCGGGCGCAACCCCTCGCACCCCATGAGCCCTGAAGTGCTGAAGCGAACCATGTCGGCGGGACTGCTGTCCTTCCCCATCACTGATTTTGACGCCGCGGGCGATTTCCGCGCCGACACGTACATCAAGCGGCTCGAATGGCTGATGCCTTACGGGGCCACGGTGCTCTTCGCGGCCGGCGGCACCGGGGAGTTTTTCTCGCTGACACCGGCGGACTTCACCGCGGTCGTCGGTACCGCGGTGCAGACCTGCCGCGGCCGGGTGCCGATCATCGCCGGCGCGGGCGGGGCCACGCGCACGGCGATCGCCTTCGCGCAGGAAGCGGAGCGGCTTGGCGCGCAGGGTGTGCTGCTGCTCCCGCATTACCTGACCGAAGCCGGCCAGGAAGGCCTCGCCGCCCACGTCGAGGCGGTGTGCCGCTCCGTGAAGCTCGGCGTGATCGTCTATAACCGCGGCGCCTGCCGCTTGCTGCCCGCTGCGCTCGTCCAGCTCGCCGACCGCTGTCCCAACCTGATCGGCTTCAAGGACGGCTTTGGCGACATCGAGCTGATGGTCTCGATCCGACGGAAGCTCGGCGACCGCTTCGCCTACCTCGGCGGACTTTCCACGGCGGAAGTCTATGCCGCCGCCTACAAGGCCATGGGAGTGCCGGTCTACTCGTCGGCCGTGTTCAACTTCATCCCGAAGACCGCGATGAATTTCTACCGCGCCGTTGCCGCCGACGACCACGCAACGATCGGCCGCCTCCTCGACACTTTTTTCCTCCCCTACCTCGAGATCCGGAATCGCAAGCCCGGCTACGCGGTCAGCATCATCAAGGCCGGCGCCAAGATCGCCGGCTACGACGCCGGCCCGGTGCGGCCGCCACTCACCGACCTCAGCGCCGAGGAATGCGACAAGCTGGCCGCGCTGATGAAACCGCTCGGTCCGCAATAATAGGAGGACGCTTATGCGCTGCCAAAGGATTGTCATCGCGAGGCCGGCGCAGCCGACCGTGGTGATCCATCCAATCGGAATTGCTTCGCCGCCATCCCAGGCTCCTCGCAATGACAAGTCAGGACACAACCGACAGCCCAGAGACCTTGCGTGGGTCGAACTAGCTGGATTGCTTCGTCGGCCCTCGCGGGCCTTCTCGCAATGACAGACCAAGGAAATAGCAACCCCACACGCGCGCGCTACGGGATCATCTTTGTCCTGTTCCTGATCACGACGCTCAACTACGCGGACCGGGCGACGCTCTCCATCGTGGGCCCGGACCTGACCCGCGAGTTCAAGCTCGATCCGGTGGCGCTCGGTTACCTGCTCTCGGCGTTCTCGTGGACCTATGTCGCGCTGCAGATTCCCGGCGGCTGGTTGCTGGACCAACTCGGCTCGCGACGCGTCTACCGCTGGAGCATCCTCACCTGGTCGCTGTTCACGATGGCGCAGGGGTTGGTCGGTTTCATTGGGGCGGTGCGCGTCGCCGCCGGTTCCCTGTTTGGGCTGCGCCTGTTGCTGGGAGCGGCCGAGGCCCCGTCTTTCCCAGCCAATAGCCGTATTGTCGCCGCGTGGTTCCCGGCCGCGGAGCGCGGCCTGGCCTCTGCGATCTTCAACTCGGCCCAGTATTTCTCCACGGTGCTCTTCTACCCGATCATGGGCCTGATCGCACATAATCTCGGGTGGCAGGCAGTGTTCTGGGTGATGGGCGCGGCCGGTGTCGTCTTTGGCCTGTTGTGGAACCGCCTCATCCACAATCCGCGCGAACACCCCCGCGCCAACGCCGCCGAGCTCGAACTCATCCAGCGCGGGGGCGGCCTCGTCGACCTCGACCAGGCTGGCCCGGTTGCCGCGAAGACTCCGGCCCGTCCCGGGCTCCTTGTCGATCTCCTGAAAAACCGGATGCTGCTCGGCATCTTCCTCGGGCAATACTGCATCAACGTGCTCACTTGGTTTTTCCTCACCTGGTTCCCGATCTACCTCGTGAAGGATCGCGGCATGACAATCCTCAAGGTTGGTTTCGTCGCCACCCTGCCGGCGCTCTGTGGCTTCATCGGCGGCGTGCTGGGCGGCTGGATCTCGGACCGCCTGCTCCGGCGCGGGATGGCGCTCAGCCCGGCCCGCAAGATCCCGATCGTCGCCGGGCTGCTCCTCTCCACCACCATCGTCGCGTGCAACTACGTCGATTCCCAGTGGGCGGTGATCCTGTGCATGAGCCTGGCGTTTTTCGGCAAGGGCATCGGCGCCCTCGGCTGGGCGGTGATGGCCGACGTGGCCCCGCGCGAGGCGACCGGCCTGGCCGGCGGCCTGTTTAACATGTTCGGCAACCTGGCCGGCATCATCACGCCGATCGTGATCGGCTATATTTTGCAAAGCACCGGCTCGTTCAACAACGCGCTGGTCTACGTCGGCGCGCATGCCCTCCTCGCCGTGGTGAGCTTCCTTTTCATCGTCGGGGAAATCAAGCGCTTCGAGCTGCCGGCGGTGAGCGGGGCCTCTCCGAGGTAGGGCGCGACCGCTGGGCGCGCCGAACAACCTGCGCGGACGGCCCGGCGGTCCGTCCCTACCGGCGCTGCCGCGCCATATCAAATACCCCGCAGCACCCGCCACGCGTAGCGCGCGAGCTTGAGCGGGCCAGCGGGGAGCTTCTTGCCCGTGAGGGCGTCAGTCGCACCGGACGGCAGACGGACTTTCCCGCCCTTGCCGTCCATGTTCACCACGACCCAGAGTTTCTTGCCGTCGGTGGTCACGCGCGGGCACACCAACGTGCCGGGGGTGACGCTGAAACGTTGGGTAACGCCGGCCCGCGTCGCGTAATGCGCGACGAGTTTCGCTAGCATCTTCGCGCCCGCCTTGCCATCGGGCAGCGCGCCCAACACGACAACCGCGCCCCTCCCCAGCTTGCGTTCGGTGAGGAAGGCGAGCCCCGGCGCCTGCGCGCTCTTGAGCGTGCCGACGACCTTCGTGTCGGGTGACGCCGGTTTGAGCGCCGAGCACCAGCCGGCGACCGGGGCAGTAAGTCCGAAGGCTTTGCCGGTCGAACCCGTGCCGGTGATAGGAAAGGAATAGACCGTCTCGACGCCGGCGAAAGCGTCCACCGCGCCGAGCCCGGTGTCGGTCGGCACCGTGTGCTCGGCGCCGCGGGTGCCGGTCGTCGGGACACAGAGCCACACGCCGCCGGCGCGGACGAATCTCTCCACCTTCTTCAAAAATGCCGGCGACACATACGGCATCATCGGCGTGATGAGCAGCTTCAGGCCATCGAGGGCCGCGCCCTCGCAGCGAACGTCGCGGTGAATGCCGGCGTCAAGCAGCAGCTGGTGCCACGCGGCGACAGTCGGAATGTAATCCACCTCGTGACCCGGGCGCGCGCCGAGCGGCTCGGTCTGGAGCATGGCCCGGCCGAGGTCGGACCAGGTCACGGCGGCCTCGGCGACCGCGGGCCGGCTCGCGAGCAGCAGGGGCTCGAGCTGTTTTCGCGCGGACTCGACGGCCTGCACCGCGGCGTAGCCGAGGGAGGGCTTGAACCACGTGCTCATGATCGCGCTGTGCGGCAGCTCGCAACCGGTACGCTGCTGGCGCCAGAGCCAGTAATTGATCGCCTGGGCACCGAGACCGAAGGAGGCGACCGCTTCGACGGCGAGGAAGCCCGGCGGATGCGCGGTCTCGTGGCTCCCGAACCAGCCGTTGTGCGCCACGCTCGTCTCCATGAACCAGTGGGCTCGACCGGGCTTCATCGAACGGCAGAAATCGTTGTCGAAGACCAGGGAGGCCCAGTGATCGAGGTCCGGGTAAGCGTCGAACGAGGCGAAATCGAGGGACGCGAACATCCGCTCCTGGTTCAGCGAGAAATGCGCGACGGTGTTGTGCGTGATCGGTTTATTCGTGTGGCGCCGGAGGATGGCCACTTGCGCGTCCATGAAGCCGGCGATGCTCTCGCGACTGAACATCCGCCAGGCGGTGCTCAGCGAGGCGTTGTGCAGGAAGGGCGTGCGTAACGGCGCGGGCACCTGGTCGAACCGCTGGTAGCGCTCGCTCCAGGTCTCAGTGCCCCACGCGTCGTTCAGTTTGTCGATGGTACCATGGCGTGCCTCCAGCCAGCGGTGCCAGTGCGCGACGGCATGCGGGTTGAAATCCTCGCCAACGTGACACTTGAATTCGTTGTCGATCTGCCAGGCGATGATCGCCGGGTGGTTCCCGACCGCCGCCGCCAGCGTCTCGACGATGCGGAGGCAGGCCGCGCGCACCTCGGGATTCTCGTAACTGGCGTGTTGCCGCGCGCCGTGGATCATGACGCGGCCCTCGGCGTCCACGAAACAGCGGTCGGGCCGGCCGTGCGTCAGCCACACCGGCGGCGTCGGGGTTGGCGTGCAATACACGACGCCCAGTCCGGCCGCGTGCAGCTTGTCCAATACCCGCACGAAGAAATCCACTGAAACCTTGCCCTCGTCCGGCTCCAGCTTGGACCAGGTGAACTCGCCCATCCGCACCATGTTGAGGCCGAGCTTCTTCATTTCCGCGATGTCGCGGTCAATGTCTGTCTCGGGCCAGAGCTCGGGGTAATAGCAGGCGCCATGCAGGAGTTGGTTCATGGGGTAGGGAAATCAGGCTAAACCACGGAACACATAGAACACACGGAAAGAAGATTGGATTTCATGGCCATCGCTTCGAAATTCTGTGTGTTCCGCGTGTTCTGTGGTTAATAACTGGGCAGCCGTCCAGTCAACCTCCCCGCCCTCCGTCCGTCAAAGGCCACTCCAATCGGATTGTCCGGAACGGGAGCCGGAAGCTACCGGAGCCTTCCAACGGGTTGGGTGGGACAGGACCGCAAGTCGAATCGAAGCCTCACGTCTTGGGGTCCGGATAAAACCCAAGATTCGTCGGAGCTTTCGGTTTGGCGGTTTCCGGTTTCAACATGTTGGTCGCAGGCACCTCCGGCCCGACAACTTCGATGGTCTGGCCGTTAACCCACATCTTGCCGCTGCCTGAAACAAAGAATCCGTAGTTCATCGATGCGGCGCCGGCCGGAACATCCAGCACCACGGAGGCCTCCTGCCAGTCGGTCGTCCCTTTGACGGCGCGGTTGTCCATATTGTCGAAGCCCAGCATCTGGCCGCGTTCCTGGCCATCAATGCGGAGCCAAAGGTGCCCACCCCCGTCGTTAGCGTCCTCGGTTTTGACCCATGCGTTCAGCCGCACGCGCTTGCCCGCATAGTTTTCAGCCGAGGAAGATTGCATCATGCCACCAAACCCATCCTTGGTCTCTCCGAGCGATTTGACATAGGCACTCGGCATGCCGCCCCACGACTGGAGTGTGTCCACCCCGACTACGTAATTCTCGGGATTCCGGCCGTTCTTCCACCACCCTTTGGGAGCCGCGATAGTCACCCCCGGAGGGGCCACAGGTTCAACGGGGGTGGGCGATGAAACCTTGGCTGGTAGTGGAGACGTGGTCCCTGCTGGGTTTGGTCCCGATGCCACCGTGGTGCTCGGACGTTCACTGAGTCTAGTGTTTAATTTTTTTAGTTCGGAACGGACCTCATCGCGATCCTTGGTCAGGCCCTCTACATTGGCTTTAAGTTCACCGGTCACCGCGTGCTGGCGGATCAGAAGAATGGCCATGATCAGGGTCGCTACCGCCAGAAGAATCGAGAGGGGTTTCATGGGTGGATCAAGTTAAGGGGTGCTACTTGGAAAATCCTCGGGTCGATTTGTTCCGATGCTTAACGGTTCCGATTCTTTTATCCAGCCCACAGCCGGGCCGGCCACTCGCAGAGGAATCGGATTGTCCGGAATGGGTAACCGCGGTTCCATTTGCGCCAGAGGGCATATTGCCCAAGCTCATCCCACCCACCCCATGCGCCGCTTTGTACCCCTGTGCTTGCTGCCCGGCTCGATCGCTTTGCGCCTGATCGCATCGCAGATCGGCTCCACCCAGTCATGAAACTACCGCTGCTTGTGTCCTCGCTTCTCGCCACTTCCGCCCTCGCCCACAACCTCGTGATCCCGCTTTGGCCCGAGGGCGTGCCCCCCGCCGTCCGGGCCGATGCGCCGGCGGCCAAGGGCCCGATCGGCGATGAGAAAATCCTCGAGGGCCGCATCTCCAATGTCTCCGTCCCCACCCTGACGGTTTATATCCCGGCGGTGGACCGGCCCAATGGCACGGCCGTGATCGTATGCCCGGGCGGCGGCTACGGTTTTCTCTCCAACGATCGCGAGGGCATCCAGTACGCGACCTGGCTCAGTCACCTCGGCATCACGGCCTTCATCCTCAAGTCCCGCCTGATGGAATACGGCCACCCGGCGCCGTTGCAGGATGTGCTGCGCGCCGTGCGGATCGTGCGTTCGCGTGCCGCGGAGTTCAAAATCAACCCCGCCCGCCTCGGGGTCATTGGCAGCTCCGCCGGCGGCCACCTCGCCGCGAGCGCCGGCACGCTCTTCAACCATCCCGATGGCAAAACGGGTGCGGCCCTCGACGCCGTGAGCGCCCGGCCCGACTTTTTGATCCTCCTCTATCCGGTCATCAGCATGGTCGACGGCGTCGCCCACGAGGGCTCGCGCCAGCACCTGCTCGGGGACCACCGGACATCGGAAATGCTGGCATTGGCTTCGCTGGAAAATCAGGTCACCGCGGCCACGCCGCCGACCCTGCTGATCCACACCCAGGAGGACACCTCGGTACCGGCGGAGAACAGCATCCGATTTTTCCAGGCTCTCACCCGCGCGAAGGTCCCGGCGGAACTCTACCTCTTCGAGCGCGGCACCCACGGCATGGGCATGAAGCCCGAGTTCGGCACTGCCTCCGACTGGCCGAAGCGGGCGGAAGAGTGGCTGCGTGCCCGCGGTCTCCTGCAAGCCGCCAAGCCTTAACCACGGAGCCACCGAGGCACGGAATGCAACCCTGAGGCATTTATGGCCACATAAAACACAAAATGCTTCACTCCGAGCTCCATGCTTCTGTGCCTTCTGTGGCTAAATCCCGGTTCCAACCTTTTTTGTGTTTTTC
The DNA here is from genome assembly GCA_025363455.1 of Oleiharenicola sp. GTDB lineage: Bacteria > Verrucomicrobiota > Verrucomicrobiia > Opitutales > Opitutaceae > Lacunisphaera. Next base: position 30,982 of record JANYDW010000032.1, read on the forward strand.
GTGTTTTTCGTGGCTAAACCCGTCTGGAACTTTGTGCCGGTGCCTGTCAGCCATAGTCTTGGCGACGGATGGTGTCTTTGTGGTTAATTGGAAAATGAATCTTATGAAGAACCATTCCCGCTTTGTCTTTGCGACACTCGCACTGGCGGCCGGCTCCCTCCACGCCCAGCGGCCCGAGGACAAACCCCTTCCGCCACCGCCGGTCCACTTGGAGTTCAGGGCATTCAGCTTCGCCCCCGGCGAGCACCCTGGTTTCGCCAGCGTGAGGACCGATGACGTCTATTCCCTGGAGAAAGGCTATGGCTTCGACCTCGGCACCAAGCCCGGCGGGGACATCCCGTTCTTCTTCTCGGTGAAAGTCCCCGAGGGAAATTATCGGGTGACGGTCACGCTCGGCGACGCCGCGAATGAGTCGGACACGACGATCCGCACCGAGTCGGGCCGCATCATGGCCGTGGACCTCAAGACGGTGCCGGGGAAGTTTTTGACCCGCACCTTCTACGCCAATGTCCGCCGGCCGCAGATCACGCCACCGCCGCCGCAGAACGCACCGGGCGGGACGATGGTCCACATGTTTTTGGCCGGCGAGGCCGAGGCACGCCATTGGGACGAGAAACTCACCATCGAGTTCAACGGCGCCAAGCCGGCCGTTCAGACAATCGAAATCATCAACGACGTCACCGTGCCCACCCTTTTTGTTGCCGGCGACTCGACGGTCGGCGACCCGCGGCGCGGGCCGGGCGGGAACTGGCCGACGCAACTCTGCCAGTTCCTCAAACCCGAGATCGCCGTCTGCAACAGCGCCGAGGGTGGCGAGACGACCAAGAGCTTCATCACCGGCCAGCGGCTGGACAAGGTCCTCAGCCAGATGAAGGCCGGGGACTTTTTCCTGGTCCAGTTTGCCCACAACGACTCGAAGCCGCAATGGCCGCAGAGCTACACCGAGCCGGCGACAACCTTCAAGGCCTACCTCGGCGTGTTTCTCGCCGAGACGAAGCGCCGCGGCGCCACCCTCGTGCTGGTGACACCGATGGAGCGCCGGAGCAACGGCGACACGGTCGGGCCGTGGGCGCGGGCGATGCGCGAGTTCGCCTTGGAAAGCAATGTGCCGCTCATCGATCAGTGGACGATGAGCAAGCAGATGTGGACCGCGCTCGGGCCGGATGTCGGCACCGCTTTTGCCGACCAGACCCACCTCAGCGGCTACGGTGGCTATCTGCTCGCGAAAAATATTGTGCGTGGCATCAAGGCCAGCGTCCCCGCGTTGGCAAAGTTCATCGTGGATGATTTCAAGGACATGGACCCTGCCCACCCCGAACCACCGCCAGGATACCTGAAACAGGCCGCCGGACCCGGGGGCCGCGCTCCCACCCCGCCGGAACCAGGCATAACACCGACGTCGTGAAACCCGATAATCGGCCATCTCGAATCTAAAATTTCAACCCACCCTCGTTCCGTCATCCCGAGCCTTGCGAAGGATCCAAGAGTTGTCCGTGATCGACCGTTCCTTGGATCCTTCGTTCCACTCAGGATGACCGCTGCGAATGTTAGCCAATTTCACTAGCCCCGATTGAAGATATCGCCCCGTTCGGTACACGATTCCCTACCCCCCATGAAGCTCACTTTCGCCCTCTGTGCACTCGGCCTCACTACCACCCTGCCGGCGGCCGAGCCCCTCGCCCTCCGTTACGATCATCCCGCCACGCGCTGGACCGAGGCGCTGCCCGTCGGCAATGGCCGGCTCGGCGCCATGGTCTTCGGCGACCCGACCGTCGAACACCTGCAACTCAACGAGGACAGCCTGTGGTCCGGCGCGCCCACCGACTGGAACAATCCCGGCGCGAAGGAAGTCCTCCCGCAAGTCCGCGCCGCGCTCTTTGCCGGCGACTTCGTTAAGGCCACCGAGCTCAGCAAGAAGATGCAGGGCGTCTACACGCAGGCCTACCAGCCGCTCGGCGACTTGCGCCTCACGTTTGTAGGCACTGACGCCGCCACCGGCTACACGCGCACCCTCGATCTCGACCGTGCCGTGGCCACGGTCCGTTATCAGGTGGGCACGGCCACATTCACCCGCGAGGTCTTCAGCAGTTTTCCCGACCAGGTCATCGTCGTCCGCCTGACCTGCGACCAGCCGGGCAAGATCAGCTTCACCGTCGCGGCCGACAGCCTGCTGCGGTATGCCGTGGAAGCGGAGGCCACCGGCGTCGTTGTCATGCGAGGCCGCGCGCCCCTGCACTCCGAGCCCAGCTATCGCCGGGTCGACGGCCCCATCATCCGGTATGACGATAACCCGAATCCCGAAGGAATGACGTTCGAGTTGTTGGTCAAGGTGCTCAACGAGGGCGGTCGCGTTGTCACCGGCGGCTCGACGCTCTCAGTGGAAAAAGCCAATGCCGTCACGCTCCTGCTTTCCGCCGGTACCAGCTTCAACGGCTTCGATAAATCTCCCGGCCGCGCGGGCCGCGACTCCGCCACCGAGGCGCGGCGACCGCTCGCCGCGGCGACGAAACTTTCCTACGCCGACCTGCTGGCCCGGCACCTTGCTGATTACCAAAATCTCTTTCACCGGGTGACGCTCGAACTCGGCACCACACCCGAGGCCGGGGCCTTGACCACCGACGCCCGGCTGGCGCGCTTCGCCTCGGGCGCGCTCGATCCCGGCCTCGCCACCCTCCTCTACCAATACGGCCGCTACCTCCTGATCGCCAGTTCGCGGCCCGGCGACCAACCGGCGAACCTGCAGGGTATCTGGAACGACGCGATGCGCCCGCCGTGGAGCTCCAACTACACGTTAAACATCAATACCGAGATGAACTACTGGCCGGCTGAAGTGGCCAATCTCGCCGAGTGCCACGAGCCGCTGCTCGCCTTCATCGAGCATCTCGCCGTCAACGGCGCGAAGACCGCCGCGGTCAACTATGGCGCGCGCGGCTGGGTCGCCCATCACAACTCCGATCTCTGGGCGCAGACCGGTCCGGTCGGCCACTTCGGCGAGGGTGACCCCAAGTGGGCCAGCTGGTCGATGAGCGCCGGCTGGCTGGCGCAGCATATGTGGGAGCACTACGCCTTCGGTCGCGACGCGGCCTTCCTGCGTGCGCGCGCCTGGCCCGTCATGAAGGGTGCCGCCGAGTTCTGCCTCGACTGGCTGGTCGACGACGGCCACGGCCACCTCGTCACCGCGCCCTCGACCTCGCCCGAGACCGATTTCATTTTGCCCGACGGCAAACGCGCCAGTGTCGCCATTGGTGCCACGATGGACCTGGCGATCATCCGCGATCTCTTCGTCAACTGCTTGGACGCCGCCCGCGTCCTCGGCATTACCGATGACTTCACCCGCTCGGTCGCCGCCGCTCAGGCGAAGCTGCTCCCGTTCCAAATCGGCAGCCGCGGCCAGCTGCAGGAATGGGCCGGGGACTTCCTGGAGACCGACGTCCACCACCGCCACACCTCACATCTTTTCGGCGTCTATCCCGGCCGGTCTATCACATCTGCGACGCCAGAATTTTTCGCCGCCGCGCGGAAATCCCTCGATCTCCGCGGTAACGAGAGCACCGGCTGGGCGCTCGGCTGGCGCATCAACCTCTGGGCCCGCTTCCTCGACGGCGACCGCGCCTATGTCTTCGTGCAGAACCTCCTCCGCCCGGTCGGCGGCAGCTCCGGCACCAACTACGGCGGCGGAGGCGGGGTCTACCCCAACCTCTTCGACGCCCACCCGCCGTTTCAGATCGACGGTAACTTCGCCTTCACTGCCGGCGTTTCGGAGATGTTGATGCAGTCGCACCTCCCTCCGACGGGTTCGACCGGCTCACCGCTGGCAAGCTCTGGACCGGCGGGGACTTCCATCGATCTGTTGCCCGCCCTGCCGACGGCCTGGCCCTCTGGTTCCGTCAAGGGGCTCCGCGCCCGCGGCGGCTTCGAGGTCGAGCTGGCCTGGGCCGCAGGCAAGCTCACGGGCGCCACAGTGCGCAGCGTGACCGGAACCGGCGGACAGCTCCGCTACGCCGGCAAGACGGTTGAGTTGAACCTCAAGCCGGGTGAGAGCCGGAGCTTTGGACCAGAACTGCACTGACTTGGAAATACCAAGCCCACCACCATGAACCTTCCGTCACCTTCACTCCGTCATTCTGAGCGCAGCGAAGAATCCAAGAGGTTCGTCGCCATGTCCGTCTTCCTTGGATCCTTCGCTGCGCTCAGGATGACGAACGCGAGTGATCGATTCCGCGCTCCGCGAAACCCGTGGCTGGCGTTTTCATGCTTGGCCGTGGCGTCCATGACTCTCGTCCTCCCCATCCGCGCGCTCGAGAAACCCGACATCACTTATCAAGTCTTCCAGTTCCCCGCGGACAAGATCCCGCGCATCGACGGTGACCCCTCCGACTGGGCGATGGTGCCGGAAAGTTATGTCATGGGGAAAGACCAGCTGATCAACGACAGCAAGGAGCCGCCAGCCGCGGGCGACAAGTCGCTGGCCGTGCGCGTGAAAGTCGGCTGGGTCAAGGGCCTCAACCGGCTGTATTTCCTCTATGAGGCGGAGGATGATTACTGGGACTTCGCCGACCCCGGCCTGCGCAACGACACCTTCGAGGTCATGGTGGACGGCGATGCGTCGGGCGGACCATTCATCGGCCGCGACCAGGGCCGTTTCTGGACGCCGGAGCACGTGGGCGCGGCCGCGACGCCGGACCCGCGCATCACCGACAGTGAATTCAAATGGGCGACGCAGGGCGTCCACGCCCAGAACTACCACATCATGACCCCGGCCGTGAACAAGGACTGGTGCATGGCGTGGAATTCGGCCACGTGGACCAAGGAGCTGCCGTGGGCGAACTCCGCACAGTCGTTCAACTTCAAGCCCGGCGAATCCGGCAAATATACCCTCGAGTTCTGGATCACGCCCTTTGATTACGCCGGCCCCGAGGGCCCGGCCCGGGCCGTCGAGTCGGTCCTGACCGAAAACAAGATCATCGGCCTCTCGTGGATCGTGATCGACTACGACGGAAAATCACCGCGCGGTTTCGGGATGCTCTCGCCGAAGCGGCAGGCTTTCGGCCACGCCTCGGAGCTGTGCGCGTTCCGGCTCATGCCACTCGATCCTTCGGTCGCGCCCAAGCTGGCCGCGCAGTGGACCTGGACGGTCGTGGACCTGGACCGACGCCTCGTGGCGTTCAAGGACCTGTCGATCGGCGCCATCACGGGGTGGAAATGGGATTTCGGCGACGGCACGAGTTCCACCGAGCAGCACCCGCAACACGTTTTCGCCAAGCCCGGCAATTATGTGATCATCCTCGATGTCACCGGTCCCGACGGCACGGCGCGCCGGTCGAAAATCTGGGACGTGCAACTCAAGTAAGACCATGCCACCTTCCCCTGCGGCAACCAGGCCCCGGCTCGTATGACGGTAACGCGCGACGGAGATTTCAGATTCCGACCAACCGGAGACATGATGCCGTTACCCCGCCCCATGAAATCCCTCGCCCTTGTCTTTCGGTTGATCGTAGCTGCGCTGCTGCTGGGCCGCGCGCTCACGAGCTTCGCTCAGGCGGTCCCCGCCGGGTCTCCTGGATTGGGCTCGTCGAACGCGGCAAAGAAACCCGGCGGCATTGAAATCGTCTCCGAGCTCATGCCGCCGGCGCGCGCCCGTCCCTTCAAGGCGACAGAATTGGCGGGCTATGTGATGGTCTATTTCAAGGATGAGACGCATTCAGCCTATCTGGCCATCAGCCGTGACGGCTACACCTTCACCGACCTCAACGGCGGCCAGCCCGTCTTCGACGGCGCGAACCTCGCCGAGCAGAAAGGCGTGCGCGACCCGCACCTCACCCGCGGGCCCGACGGGGCTTTCTATCTCGCGATGACCGACCTGCACATTTTCGGCAAACGGGCAGGCCTCCGGGAGACGGAATGGCAGCGGCCCCAAGAGAAATACGGCTGGGGCAACAACCGGGCCCTCGTGCTCATGAAGTCGTGGGACCTCATTCACTGGACCCACTCGGATTTCCGCGTCGACCTGGCCTTCCCTGCGCTCGGCGACATCGACTGCGCGTGGGCGCCGGAGACGACCTACGATCCCGTGGCAGGCAAGATGATGGTGTATTTCACGATCCGCTACGGAAACAAGAACGCCAACATCTACTATGCCTACGCCAACGACGCCTTCACCAAGCTCGAGACGACCCCGCAGATGATTCGCACCATCGGCGGCATCGATGGTGACCTCACCCACGTGGGCGACCAGTGGCATCTTTTCTATGTGGGCGGCGCCAAGATCCTGCACGCCGTCTCCAAGGAAATCACGCAGGGCTATGTGGCCGAGACGCGCCGCATTGATCCCGAAACCAAGGCGACCGAGGCGCCCAATGTTTTCAAACGTCTGGGCACCGACATCTATGTGCTCATGTACGATGTGTATGGCGCCCGGCCCAATAACATGGGCTTCAGCGAGACGAAGGACTTTGTCACTTACAAGGACCTCGGTCACTTCAACGAAGGCGTGATGCGCGGGACCAACTTCGAACGCCCCAAGCATGGCGCCGTCTCCTACCTGACGCTGGACGAGCTGAAGGCGGTCGCGGCGCATTGGAATGTGCCCATCGATCTCAAGTGAACGGCCACCCCTTTGTTTCCTCCCCCATGAAATTCCCCTCCCTGTTTCTCCTCGCGGCGCTGGCGCTGCCCGCCTTGGCCCAGCCCGCCCCGGCCCCCGCCGCCGCCTTTCCCGTCACCATCACCGTGGACGCCGCGCACCCGTCCGGCCCGTTGCGCCCGATCTGGCGTTATTTCGGCGCGGACGAGCCCAACTACGCCACGATGAAAGACGGCAGCAAGCTGATCGGCCAGCTGGGCGAGCTGAAGCCCAAGGCCGTTTATTTCCGCGCCCACAATCTGCTTACCACGGGCGACGGCACTCCGGCCCTGAAATGGGGCAGCACGAACGCCTATACCGAGGATGCGCAAGGCCACGCGGTCTACAACTGGACGATTCTCGATGGCATTTTTGACAGCTACCTGGCGAAGGGCGTGCGGCCGTATGTCGAGATCGGCTTCATGCCCAAGGCCCTCTCCCCGAAGCCGGAGCCTTACCAGCACGACTGGAAGCCCAATGCGAAATCCAAGTTGAACACCGGCTGGGCGTACCCGCCCAACGATTATCCGAAGTGGGGTGAACTTGTTTTCCAGTGGGTCACGCATTGCCTCACCCGCTACGGCCGCGCGGAGGTTGAGACCTGGTATTGGGAGGTGTGGAACGAGGCCAACATTTCGCCCTATTGGAACGGTACACCGGAAGAGTTCCTGAAGATGCACGACTACGCCCTCGCCGCCGTGCGCCGCGCCCTGCCGACCGCGCGGGTGGGCGGGCCTGACTCCGCCGGCTCCGGCGGCAAGTTCATGACGGACTTCCTCGAGCACAGCCTGCACGGCACCAACTTTGCCACCGGCGAAAAGGGAACGCCGCTGGACTTTGTCTCCTTCCACGCCAAAGGCTCGCCCACGGTCGTGGACGGCCACGTGCGCATGGGCATCAGCGCGCAGCTGAAGACGGTCGAGACGGCCTTCGCTGCGTTCGCCACCTACCCGGAGCTGAAGGGCAAGCCCGTCATCATTGGCGAGTCCGACCCCGAAGGCTGCGCCGCCTGCCAGGGACCGGCGCTGGCGTACCGCAACGGCACGATGTATGCCAGCTACACGGCGGCGGTTTTTGCCCGGAAGCATGACCTCGCTGAGCGGCATGGGGTCAACCTCGAGGGCGCGCTCACTTGGGCCTTCACGTTCGAGAACCAACCGTGGTTCGCCGGTTTCCGGCAGATCGCGAGCAACGGCGTGCCGATGGCGGTGTTCAATGTTTTCCGGATGTACGCGCTGATGGGACCCGAGCGTCTGCCCGCCGTCAGCACCGGCGAGGTTCCTCTCACGCAAATCATCGACCAGGGCGTGCGCGCTGCGCCCGATGTCTCTGCGCTGGCCAGTCGCGCGCCGAACCAGGTCGCCGTGATGGTGTGGCATTATCATGATGACGATGTCGCCGGCCCCGACGCGGCAGTGCAGCTCGTCATCGACGGCCTGCCCGCCAGCCTCAAGGCGGCGAAACTCACGCATACCCGCATCGACCAGCAGCACAGCAATGCCTACGCCGAGTGGCTGCGCATGGGTTCGCCCGCCGCCCCCACCGCGGCGCAATATGCACAGCTGGAAAAATCCAGCGCGCTGATGCCCCTCACGGGCGCGCCCGCCACGGTCCCGGTCGCCAATGGCAAAGCAACCCTCGCCTTCCCCCTCCCACGCCAAGGTGTGTCGCTACTGGTGCTGAGCTGGGAGTAACTCGTGCGGGCGTCCACAAGGGACGCCCCTACCTATCAGCTGGCGATTAGCCGGCCCCTGAAGCCAAACGGCGGTGCCGATCAGCCACCGCACACTTCGTAGGATTCCTCCATTGAGGAATCCCATTAGTGGTCAACCAAAGTCCGAGTTCGTCCGAGTCACATCGCCGCCAACAAAATGGCGGCCATTTCGTTGCGCGGCGTCGGGATCCCATGCTTGCGGCCGAAGCGCACGACCGCGCCATTGCGGGCATCGACTTCCATCGGCCGGCCGGCCGCGCGGTCCGCGTGCAGCGAATTGATCCCGTCCCGCGGGGCGGCCCGGAATCCGGCGAGCAACTGGTCGGGTAGCGCATCCTCGAGTATTGCGCCCTCGGCGCGACCAACGGCCATGCACTCACGGATCATCTCGCGTGCGAGCTGGGCCGCGGCTTCGTCGTGAAACACGCCGGTCGGCTTGAGCAGAAGCGCGTTGATCGCTCCCGGGGCGTTGAGGCAGAGCTTTCGCCAGACCGCCGTCGTGAAATCGCCGGTCGCGGAGACGTCCAGGCCGGAGTTCGCAAACAATTGCACAAAGTCCGCCCCGGCCGCGCCCGCTGGGACGACCATCTTGCCGGGCCCGCGCTGCACGATGCGATCGGGCGACGGCCGTTCGCCGGGACAGTCCACCATCACGGGCAGGATTTTCTCCGCCGCCAGGTAGGGCGCAAAGCGTTCCCGGTGCTCAACGCCATTCTGTAAGATTGCCACGCGGGTCCGCGGTCCCACGAGTTGTGGAAACCAAGCCGCCGCGCCGGCCGCATCGTAGGCCTTGGTCGCGACCAGCACCCAGTCGACGGCGATCGCTTTCGCCGGGTCGGTCGTTACCGGGGACGTCAGCTTGATGTCGCCCGACAGCAAGCTCACCGTCACGTCCCCCATCGCGCGGCGCGCGCACAGGGTTACCTCGTGGCCGGATTTCAATAACGACGCGGCGATGACACCGCCCACGGCCCCGGGCCCGATGATTGCGATGGTGCTCATGGTAATTCAGATGTCAGAGGACAGAGGTCAGAAAACAGTGGGAACCATAGAATACACGGAAGTCGATCCGAGCTTTTGAACCTCTAATAAACACTAATGGCTCACTAATCAGGCAGCACAATAATGTCGGCGAGGTGGATTGCATTAGTATCCAATTTGTGGGGATTAGTGTTTAACTCCTTCTTCCGGGAGTTCGGTGTATCTCGTGGTTAAAGGCCTGATATTTTCAGCTGGCAGGTTGCGCCTCACCCACCAAGGCGAGGCACTCGATGGCGGCGAGGCCCCACTGGGCGGTGGCGTTGGAGGAAACCCAGGCTGCCTCGTCCACGGGCCGCAGTACGGCCGGGCCCGAGGTTTTCTTCGGTTCGAAGCGGCCGGAGGCACGCTGCCCGCCGCCGGCGTGATTGAACTCCGCCCAAGCCCGCTGCGCCAGGGCAGCATCGCCTTTCATCTTGGCGGCATAGGCCGTGAGACGCGAGTGCCCCTGCTGGAGGCCGACACCCTTGAGCGCCGAACCGAGCCGCTTGGTCTGTTCCTCGGCGGTGGCGTTGTAGAGTTCGCAGTAGTCCAGCCACGCCTGCCGGAACGCGGGCACGTCGAGCAGCTGGATCAGCTCGGCGCAGACTTCGACGAGGCCGAAGACCGCGTTGAGGTGCGACACCGAGAGCTTGTCGCTCTTGGTGATCTCAAACGCACCGGTCTCGACATTCAGCACGAGTCCCGTGCTGAAAAAACCCTTCGGCTGGGCGCCGAGGGTATGCATGCTGGCAAGCAGGCGGTCGCGGATCCGCACATCGCCTGTGCGCTCCCACTCGGTGAGCCAGGCGCCGGCCAGCGAGCCCCAGTCGGTACCCATGCTGGCGCCGACGCTGTTGGGCGCGGTGGGCGTGCCGCGGGATTGGTCGCCGGCCTCGTTAGCAACCCCCAGCTTGCGGCCCGGTGGAAAGCGCAGGAGCGCACGCCCGGCCTCGACCTGTTCGCGCATGAGGTCGCCCACGCGCTCGTCGCCGGTCAGGTAGTAGTAGTAGCGCCGGTTCGTGGCGGTACTGATGCGCAGCTGCTTGGCGCTGCAGCCCCAGTGCTGGACATTGTGCCGCGAGCCGAGTGGCGCGAAGCGTCCGAGGTGGTGCACGTCTACCTCGCCAGTATGCCGCGTCATCGCCTCGGCGAAACGAAACACATCCGCCCGGCCGCTCTTCAGGAAGAAGAGCCAGAGCCAGAGGTCGGTCGACAACTCGGAATTGTCCCAGGCAAAGCCACCGACGTCGTAGCGCCATTCATGGCGGTCAGTATCGTAAGTGTGCATCACGTCGCCGTAGTTCCAGAAGCCATACCAACGGTGCTGCTCACGCTGCGTCTGGTAGTAGTCGAAATGGGCAGCCAGCCGGTCCTCCAGGTCGGCGCGCGCCGGCGTGGCGCGGTCCATCGGGTTCCAAAGCGAACCGAACACCCCGCACTCGTGGAGGTAACGCGGTGAGCTCACCAACAGCGGTGGCGCCTCCAGCGTCCGCTGCAGCGCATTGAGTGTCTCGCGCGCCGGCGTCGCGGCCAGCATCCACAGGTGCAGCTCGCTCGTGCGGGCAACGCCCTCGGGCGAGTTGAACCCCGGCTCGTAGTCCTCATAGGTGATCTCGAGCCCGCCGTTGTATTGCTTGTCGAAGGTATCCATCCCCATGCCGTCATGGTAGGGCCGGAGGTCCATGGCGCCGGACTCCGGCGACCACATCCAAACCGTGACCTCCGCCGCCGCACCGGTGGCGCCGCGGATGTCGAGCTGCGCCGGGTAGCTCTGCCAGAAATTGCGCAGGCCGAACGCCACGCCGCCCGTGGGTGTGCCGACGTAGCCGAGGCCACCCGCGCGCGTGCCGCGAGCCGAGTCAAGCCAGGTGCAACCCTCGTGGGTGCGCTTGCGGATGGTGAAACCGTCACAGGTGGGCTGCGCCAGCGTCCAGTCGGCGTAGGCTGCGACGTATTGCAGCCGCTCAGTGACCTGCGGGCTCCACTCCGCCAAGGGCGGGGTGGCCCGGCCGGCGACCTGCGCCTCGCGAATCGCCGGACCCGGATCGCGGCGCAAGCCCGTGACGCCCCGCACCGCTTCACCAAATAGGCCCGCTTCCTGGCCGCTGAAACGCACATGCCGATCGTGGAGCTCACCCGCCAATGGCACGGTGAAGGTCATGCCCAGGCCAGTGAGGAAATCCTTCTGCGCGTCACCGTCGAAGACGATGGTGTGCATCAGGCGCACCAGGTCGCCGCCGGCGTGGAAATAAAGGCGGACCGTAAACGGCAGCCACATACGCGCATTTCCGACATGCCGGCCCTCGATTTTAATCACGGCGCGCACCAGACCAGATTGCTCCACGGTAACTGCGGTGATTTCGCCCATGAAGGCCTCCGTCCGTTTGACGGCGGGATCCCCGCGGTTTTCCAGCTGGCATACCAGCCGGCCGGCACGGGCAATTTCCCGGCCGGCGCGCGTGATGGAACGGATCAGAGTAGTCCCCTTGCGATCGATCACGGCACGGATCAACCCGGTATCAACCTCAACGGCCGAGGTAGTCTCGGTCACGGTGACCGGTCGCGTTGGCGCGGCCGGCGTCCCTGGCCCAATCCGGTATTCGGTGCTGGCGGCGGCATCGGCTGGGATCGCGTGGCCCGTCCATTTCAGCGAACCGTCGGGCCAGGTGGCCAGCGGCCAGGTCTGCAGCGGGACCGCTCCGCCGGTGCTCTGTAGGGCAAATGAGGTGTTACTCGGGTGGCGCCCGCGAGGCCAGGCCCGGCCCCAACTCACACCCGGCATCACCGGTGGGGTCGAACCTTCCAACCAGCGCAGCACATCAGGTTCAGTGGCCGCAGCAGACGTCGCGGCCGGGGCGGACTCAGCGGAGCGCAGCGTGGTGGCCAGCTGGGTGGCGGCGGCCACGAGGGTGGTCTTGGCGACGAATTCGCGGCGGGTGAGTGGGGTCATGGGGAAGAAGTTGAGGTCTTGATCGTTCTCGTTCTCCTAATCGTTCTCTCAATCTCGACGCGGATTTGGAAACGCGGTCAGGAGGAGAACGATTAGGATTAAGAGAATGAGAACGAGTGAGGCGGAATGGCCCACCCAAGAGGTTAATCGATATGGAAGACCTCGCGCAGGTCGGCGGCCACCGGACTGTGGTCCGGATTCGACGGCATGATGCCGCCCATGTGCCCCCACCAGCGCTGGCACTCGGGGGTGGCGGCGATGGCGGCCCAACGGGCCTCGTCCTCGATTTCGACGTAGCCGAAGAGCTGCCGCGTGTCGGGATGGAGGAAGATCGAATAGTTGTGGACCCCGTGGTCCTTGAGCACTTTTTCCAATTCGGGCCAGATAGGCCGGTGGCGGCGCTCATATTCCTGCTCGTGGCCGGGATGGACGGACATGACAAAGGCTTTGCGAATCATGGGACGAAAGGGGTTGGGATGAAGGCCACTGACCAAACGAGACGAACACCCTACCCTCCGTCTCACCGGCCGCAAGCGCGAGTCCTTGCCGTTTGAGGCCAATAAATTCGGACGCTCCGAATTTGACGTTGAGCTTTAGGGAAAGGCGTCCGATTTTTCCGGACCCCACCCCATGTCCGCCCCGACTCTGCGCACCCTGGCCAAGACACTCGGCCTTTCCCGCACGACGATTTCCGACGCCCTGCGCGGCTCGCCGCGCGTCAAGGCCGACACGGTCCGCCGGGTCCGCGAGGCGGCCAAGGCCGCGGGTTACGAACACAATCCCCTGACCGGCGCCGTGATGTCACAGCTGCGGCGCTCGCGTGGCCAGCAGTTCCGCGGGGTCCTGGCCGTCCTGGAGATCGTGGAACCGGACCGGGGTGCGCATGCGGTGCGCTACAACGAAGCCGTGTTGAAAGGGATCTCGGACCGGGCCGGCGAGCTGGGCTTCAAGATGGAGCGCTTCGTGATCGGATCCGGGCCCGAGGGCATGCGCCTAAACCGGCTGGACACGATTTTGCACACCCGGAACATCCAAGGGCTCGTGCTGCTGCCGGCTTCCGGCTTGCCGGATCTTTCAGGTCTGAGCTGGGAGCGCTACACCGCCGTCTACGCCGACCTTTTCATCAAAAACCCGCCGCTGCACTGCGTGTGCATGGACCACTACCGCTCGATGGTCATGCTGCTGCGTGAGCTGCACACGCGCGGCTACCGGCGGCCCGGCCTGTTCATGGAGATCGCGATCGATGAGCGCCTGCAGTACCGGTGGGAGGGCGCCTTCCTCGCCGTGCAGAAATATCTGCCCAACATCACCGAGGTCCCGGCGCTGCGCGCCCACAGCATCACCCGTGAGGATTTCCTGCCGTGGTTCCGGAAATACAAGCCCGACGTCGTCCTCGGTCATTTCCCCACCGCGATCGAGTGGATGCGCCACGCCGGGGCGCGTGTGCCCAAGACCCACGGTTTTGTGTGTTTGAACTCGCTCCGCGTCACGACCGACCTGTGCGCCTCGCTGGATTTCCAGCCCGGCCAGATCGGCGCGCGGGCGGCCGAGCTGGTCATTGGCCAGCTCCTGCACAACGAGCTCGGCATCCCGGTGCAACCCTCGCTCACCACCATCCCGGCCCGCTTTATCGAGGGCCCGACGCTCCGCGCGGCGACGATCGGGGGGTGATGGATGCAGCTGTAGGGCGGGATTTCCAAATCCCGCCGGCTCGGAAATGGAGGGCCGTCCTCCCAGTCGACAGTTCCAAGGCGGGGTTCGGAGACCCCGCCCTACAGATTACTCTACTTCGCAAATCCGCCCAGCGGGTCACCCGGCAGGGCGCGCAACGCCGCCGCCACGATCTCCGCGTTCACCTTCGCGCCGGCCAGGCTGGTGTGTAGGTTGGGATCGCCGAACAGCGGATTAACCGCGGCCTCGCCGATCATCTCGTAGCGCGTGGCAACGAGGTCGTTCACGTCGAGAAAAGCCGCCTTTTCCTGCTCTGCCACCTGACGCGCCCAGCCACCGTAACTATCCACCCCACTCCGCACGATCTTCCCGTCCTTCCAAGTCTTGCGCGGAGTGTGCGAACACACGATCGGGGTTGCGCCGGCGGCCCGCGTTTCACGGACAATCTTACGGATGTACCAGCCGTAGCTGTGCACGACTTCGTGCCGCTTGGTCAGGATGTTGTCGATCTCCTCGGTTTCCTCCCCGGTGCCCTTGATCGTGCCGCGCGCGCGCTTGTCGTCGTTGAGCGGGGAGGCGTCATTGTGCCCGAGCTGGATGACAACGAAATCGCCGGGCTTGATCAACGTGAGCGCGCGCTCCCAATGGCCCTGCGTCAGGTAGGTGCGGCTGCTCAGGCCACCGACGGCGCGATTCGCGACATTGATCCTGGCCGGGGCAAAGTGGTCGGCCAAAAAATCGCCCCAGCCCCACTGCCCGCCCTCGCCGTCGTCCCGACCGTTGCGCACGAGTGAGTCGCCGACGAGGACGATCGACGGCAGCTTCGGGTCCGCCGGCTCCGGCAGGTTGAGCCAGCCGATCGAGTCGGCCTCGACTGTCTGGCCCTTGGCGGAAAGATACGAGGCCCACGGCCCCTTGCGGATACCCTTGAGGCCGGCGACCACCGCGGCCGCGTGGAGATCCGCGCCGGCCCCGTTGGGGTGCGTGTGGTCAGGGCCGTAAAGCGCATGGACCTTCTCGGCGCCGAGCGCTTGGTATTGGTCGGCGACGATCCGGGTAACGTCGACAAAGGCGACGCCGGCCTGTTCGGCGATCTCCAGGTCCCAGCGACGGAAACTGCCCGAGCCCCGCTCAACTTTGCCGTCCTTCCAGATATCGCGCACCGTGAGGGAAAGGATGACCGGCGTGGCCCCCTTCGCCTTCACGTCAGCGACCATCTTCCGGACATACCACCCGAAGGTGTGGATCGTCTCGTGCTTCTTCGTGACGACGTTGTCGATCTCGCTCGTTTCCTCCCCGAGACCCGGCAGCGACCCGCGGGAACGCCATTTTTCGCGTGGCACGGATGCATCCTCGTTGACGGGACTTCCGTCGTTGTGCCCGAACTGGATCAAAACGAAATCGCCCGCCTTCACCTGCGCGAGCAGTTCGTCCCACAAGCCCTCGCTAATGAAAGTGCGGGTACTGCGCCCGCCGCGTGCCAGGTTGACGACGTTGATTTTCGCCGAATCGAAATAGTCGGCGAACGGCACGGCCCAACCCTGAATCGGGCCTCCGCTGTACTTCGCGGCGGTGGAATCGCCGGCGACGAACAAGGTAGGCAGGCCCGGGTTGAGCGCCTTTTTCTCGGCGGCGGCATTGACCGCCAGGTCGGGTGCCGGCGTTTGGGCCGAAGCCAGCATCGGCAGCAGGAAAAGAAGGGAATGCAGCAGCGTGATTTTCATGGGGAGAAAGGAGTTTTTGCGGTGGCCAATCAGGGAGGAATGCCTGTGCTGGAGGCATGGGAAAATGGCTGTTGTGGCTGGCACTTCTGCCCGGGTGGCTTCGGGCGGACAACCTGTTGTTCAGCGACGATTTTCGGCACGGCAGCACGCAATGGCGAACCGAAGGGAACGCCAGCGCGATACTGATGTTCGGCGATGAGCCTGGGATGAAGATCGACAACAAGCTGGGCATCACTGTCTGGTTTCGCGAACGACTGGCCGCACCTGTCACGATCAGCTACACCGCACGCATCCTGTCCACCGGACGGGTGTCGGACCTCAACTGCTTCTGGATGGCGACCGATCCAGCACAGCCCGACGGAAATCTTTTCGTGCCCCACGTTGTGCGTTCTGGCGAATTTGCCGTCTATGATACGCTGCGCACCTACTATGTGGGCTATGGGGGCAACAACAACACGACGACCCGCTTCCGCCGCTACGATGGTACCGGCGCTCGTCCGCTGCTCCCGCAACACGACCTCTCCGCTCCGAAATTCTTGCTCGTGCCCGATCACGCCTACCACATCACGCTCGTCGCCGGGGCTGACGGACACGTACAGTTCATCCGCGATGGCGAAGTGGTGTTCGACTGGCTGGACCCGCAGCCGCTGCGGAGCGGCTGGTTCGGCTTCCGTTCGGTCGACAGTCAGATTGAAATCACCGATTTCCAAGTGCATGCGGGAGTGCCGGCGAGCGCAGCCGGTCGATAAGGACGCGGGGTACAGCGATCACCGTGCCGTGTTTCATCCGTTCCGGGGTGCCCTCGAACAGAAACTGCACCTTGTCCGTCACATCGTCCCAGGTTTTCAGGTCCCTGGAGCGCATCGCGCAGTAGTGCTTCTTCATGTAGGCCTCGAAGTAGACCAGATACTCGTCGCCGATTTTCACGGCCGTCGGGCCCTCGGACCAGAGCCCGGGCGGGGAAAACGGGGCGGAGAGCGGACCGAACGGCCCCTGCACGCTTTCGGCGGAGGCGATCCGCAGGTTTTTCTCCGGTGACGGAAATTTGGTTTCGTTCTTCAGGATCAGCCACGACCGGCCGTCAGCGCGCAGGAAGGTGGCGTCGATGCAGCTGAAACCGGGATCGTAGAAGAGCGCGGTCGGCGTGAAGGTTTTGAAGTCCTTCGTCGTGGTGCGGTAAATTCGGTGGTTCAGTTTGTCCTCGGACGCGGCATCCGTCTCCGCGAAGCGCCCCGGAATGGTCGTGGCCCAGAAGATGACAAACTCGCCCTTGGCCTCGTCGTAAACGATCTCGGGCGCCCAGCTGTTCCGCGCGGTGGGCTCGTGCGCCATGACGGGAATCTCCCGCTGCTCGGACCAGGTGATGAAGTCCTTCGTTGACGCGTAGCCAATGCCCTTCTCCCACCAGCCCGAGGTCCAGACCAGGTGGTAGGTGCCATCGGGCCCGCGCGCCACGCACGGGTCGCGCAGGAGCTGCTCCTTGGAACCGATCTTCGGCGCGAGCACACTGCGGCCCTCGCGCAGCGACTGCCACTTGTAGCCGTCCTCCGACCAGGCGAGGTGCAGGCCGTCCTCGCCGTTCTTCGTGAAATAGGTGAACAGGTAGGCGGTGTCGGAGGCTGCGAAGGAGCCGACGGTCAGGCTGAAAAACAAGAGGAGTGGGCGAAGTTGCTTCATAATAAAATCTCCCGTCATCCTGAGCGCAGCGAAGGATCCAAGCCCGCGAATGCGATTTTCGAATTCGTGGATCCTTCGCTGCGCTCAGGATGACGGATAAAGGACATGAATCGTCAGTCCCCGAGGGGACGCTGGTTGGTGAAGTTCGGACTCGGCGGGACGTTAAAGGTCTTCAGGTTGTCTGGCTTGGCGGGATCGAACTTCCTGAATTCGCGGATCAGCTCGCCCGCCAGCGGAAGCTTGGCGTCGGTGATACCCTGGGCCACGCAACGCGCGAGCTCGTAGCTGCCGTAATTGTTGTGGTGGGTGTTGTCCACGTGGCCACCGGGCGCGGCGAAGGCTTGCGCGGACGCTTCCGGTCCCAGTGCCTCGTAGAACGGGATCGAAAGTGCGTTGAGGTCGATGAAGGCCACGTGCTCGGCGGCCGCGGTCTCACGGGCGGCGCGGGCGTAGTCGGCCAGCGAGGGCAACACCTTGCCCGCCGCGTCAAAACCCCGGCGCTCCATCGGCGAGAGAACGACGGGGATGCCGCCGACCCGGCAGACGGCCGCGATGTGGGCCTTCAGTTCCTCCACGTAGGTCGTGAATGGCCCGCCGGAGCTGGCGGCGATCTGTTTCTGGTCGTTGTGGCCAAACTGCATGAACAGGTAGTCGCCCGGCTGCATCACGCTAACGACCTTGTCGAGGCGGCGGCGGCCGATCGAGTCGCGGTAGGTCTCGCCTGACTCGCCATGGTTGGCGATGGCGACGGTCGGCTTGAAGAAACGGGGCAGCATCTGCCCCCAGCTGTTGTAGGGCTCCCGCGACTGATCGCAGACCGTCGAGTCGCCAAGCAGGAAAATGGTCGGCACGTGCGCGGGCGTGATTTCCACGGCGGCCAGCACGGCGCCATCGACCTCGAGGGTCAGGCAGTCGTCCCATGCCCAGGCCTCCTGCGTCGTCTCGCGGGGGGCCTTGAGTTTCACGACGCCGGCGGCGACGCCGTTCTGCGCGGCGATGCGGTGCGAGCGCGTGTTGACGATGAACGTCTGCTCCAGCTTTTTATTCTCGGCCAGTTGCACTGGCCCGACCATGAGGCGGCGCAGCTCGGCCTTCACCGCGGCCAGGCCACCACCCGGCGCACCCCGCAGGGTGACTTTCACCCGCCAATTGCCCTCGGGCAGGTCGGTCGTGAAATAGAAAGCGGGCGCACCCATGATCCCGCCGGGGATAGTCTTCACCGCGACGCCGGGTTCAAATCCGAAACCGTGCGCCGCGGTGTAGACGTCGCCAGCCGCGACGAGGCGGGCGTCCACCCCAGCCGGCAGGTCGGGGGAAAAGACAAAGCGTCTCACTGCTGGCTGGGCAGCCAGCGCCGCACCCGACAACAAGGCGGAACAAACCAGCGTTTGGAGGAGGAACCAGCGCATGGGGTCAGCGTTCAAGGGTGGCGGCCATCAGGCCGATGACGACATCGTTGGCCAAGGCACGCACGGTGACTGAACGCAATTCCTTGCCTGGATCAATCGCCAGCCCCAACACGGTGGCCGCACCGCCCGGCACCACTTTGCCTAGGCCTTTAAAGGTGGCGGCATCGAGCACGCGAATGGCACCGGTCTTGAGGTCCACGCGGGTGGGGAGCGGCCCGGCGAGGCGGAACTGATAGTCGTCCGTGAAGTAGTCCTGCTCGATCGGCCACCACGTTTCCGGATTGCGCAGCGCGAGCCGGGTGGTGGTGCCGTCGGCGTAGGCGACAACGACCTCGCCGTTGTCGAGTCGGCTTTGCATCGCATTAGTCGACCCGGCCATCAGGAGGTCGAGGTACCGGGCCTTGCCGGTGAGCGGCATGGTGGCCTCGCGAGGGTAGTTGTCCCATTGGGACACAAAGATAATGTTCGGCGTCGCGCCCGGCCCCGGCGTGGCAAAGGGTACGCCGTTGGGCAGGGTGATGCGGCCGGAGTGGGCGGCCGCGGCGTCGCGCAGACCGGTGTCGTCGATTTCCGCCGTGGCGTTGACGTGCCCGGCCCAGTAACCGATGCCCTGCGACGGCAGCGCGAGCGAAACAAAGGGCGAGCGCGGCGACAGGTATTTGTCTGGCTTGAAGATATCCGTGACGCGGTCGTTGAAATGCGTCGTCAGGTCGATCGGGTCTGAGTGGATCGATCCAACTGGGGAAACCTGGCCTCTAGATGGCGGGTTGGCTGCAGTCGTGAATTCAACAAGCCCGTCCGGAGGCCGGGCTCCACCAGTGATATCCCCCTCCCAGCTGATCTTGATGGTAGCAGATTCGGCGGGCGCTGAGTCGAAGACGAGCCATTCGTTATACACCTCTGACGCGGTTTGCTGACCGTTGATTTCCACCATGGCCGAGAGGCCGCGCAGTGGAACTTGCAGCCGCAAAGTCATCGGACGGTCGAACCCCGACGAGATAGTGAAATGTTCTATGCGCCCTTCGCGCCGATAGTCCAAGCGGACCCGCGGGTGCTCGAGTCGGACGTGCGTCCAGTCGGTCGGCCAACCTGGTGCGATCACCAACTCGCCCGCCAGGGCGTCAGGTCGCACGCCAAACAAGCCCTCTACGACTGCGCGCGATAGCACGCCGGAGCCATCGGCAAAGTCGCGCTGGGATTCACGGCGGTAGGCATCGAGATAATTCATCGAACCGACGTTGCCCGGCGAAATACCCATGAACATTGAGGTCAGCAGGGAACTCTTCAGCAGCGTGAACGCCTCGGCCGGGCGTTCCGCCTGCCACAAACCCAGCGCAGTGTGCACGTTTTCCCCCATGACGACGTTGTTCAGCGACCACGTGTACGGCACCCAATCGGTAGTCGGCAGCAGGCCGTACTTCGCATCGTCCGGCACACCCGGACCGCGGACCGACAGTCGAGGCATTCTTTTGATAATGTCGTCGACCATCTGCTTGTCTTCTTCCGGCGTCGGTATCCCGGAGTCCATCGTGTGATAGAAGGTCCAGAGCGCCGCGCTCGGATGGACTAGCTGCATACCAAGCAGATCTTTGCTCTCGGCGAAGTGTCCGTCAACCCAGAGCAGCTTTCGCATGCCGGTCGCGATCAGTTCGGCTTCACGAGCATAAGGCGCGGGATCGGCCCCGACAAGAGGTGCGAGGCGTGCGGCCATCTTGTTGTGCCAGTAATTATAAGCCGAGGCGTGCGCGGTGCCGCCACCGCTGTATTGCAGGTCGTCGCTCGCCCAGATGGCGGCGTAGGCCTCGTAAAGCGGGAGTTTCTCGCCTTTTACCTCAAACTCGCGACGGAAGAGCCGGCGTTCCCAAGCGAGGTGGCGCTCGATGACCGGCCACATCTTCTTCGCGAACTCGACGTCGCCGGTCCACAGCAGGTGACGGAACAGTGCGTCGATGAACACCAGGTTCATGTCGTAGTGGCTGTTCGAGAGGTCGCCGTTGCTGTGTAGCGCGGCCTCGCTGCGGGCGAGGTTGGATTTCCCGTCGGGCGGCGGGAGTTTGGCCGGGATCGGGTCGGTGTTCTGGCGCGTGGCCCAATACTCGAAGTGTTTCCGCGCGCGGTCGGGCCAGCCCAGGGCGTCGAGCGCATAGGGCCCGCGCCACCCGAGGAGCCTGGTGCGCCACGCGATGGCGCCGTGCATGATCGCCTGCGAGGGCTCGTCCCACACCGCGTCGGCCGCGACATTGAGCGCGCCGACCGCAGCGTTGAGGTACGGATCGGGCGTCTCCACTGAAACGCGGCCGCGCAGGGCGGCGTAGTGAGCCTCGGTCGCGGCGAAGAGTTGGGGAAGGTCGGCTTGGTGGAATGCGCTGACCGCAGCGGATTTTTCCGTGACAGACGTACCGGGGTCAGCGCGCTCCACCCGCGGTGCGGTCACTTCGCGGTAAGTTTCGAGATCGGTGGTGGTGGTTCCATCCGTTGCCAGACGCTGGAGAGAAAGGTAAAGTGGCGTGGCGTTGGCCAGCGCCACACGTCCGACCACGACCGGATAGTCCGGTGCGCGGATGAAGACCGCCGAGAGCAACGTCGACAGGTCGTTCCATTGGCCGGCGTCGCCGACCGTGAGCCGGGAGCCCGCGGGCCCAAGGCCGGTGATGGTCGCCGCCTTGGCGCGCAGGGTGAAGGCCCCGTCGGCGAGCCCGACGGCGTTGTCGCGGCAGAACTCCGGCTGCAGCTGGAACCATTCGCTGATCGGCACTTTCTCGGTGCCGATGTCGCCGTCGCGGATGCCGCGCTGGCCGTTGACGCCACCGAAGGCCCAAACGAGGTCCAGCCCGGGCTCGAGCCCCTCCCCCTCCACACGGACGCCCAGTCCCTCCGTCTGGTGCCAGGCCACCACCGCGAGCCGGAGCACCCCCGCCGGGCCGAGCAGCGGGTCGCGGATCTCGTAGAGCAGTTCGCCCGGGCGGTAGCGCGTAGTGATCTGCGCGGCTTCGTGCAGCCACTTGGAGGAAAACGCGCTGGGGTCACCGCGATCCACCTTGCGAATTCCCAAGCGCAGATTCCCACCCCGGCCGGGCAGGTAGAGGATGAACTCGGGCTTGTCTCCGCCGTCGACCCGGAAGGCGGTGTTGCCGCCATAAAGCGGGCGGTTGAAAAACTCGGTCCCGTTCTCGATGACAAAATCGCCGTGGTCCGGCCGGTAGCGCAGCGGCCGTTCGATATTGCCGGCGAGGTTGGGCCACAGCCGGTTCGCGGTCGGCGCCTGTGCCCTCAAGGGCCTGCCGCCATCCGGCCATCCACCGAGAACGACCCAAGCCAATGTGTAACGTAATACGTTACATATTTCGCGGGGTAGGCCGGGTTTGGCTCGGGGTGATCCCAAAGAGGGCTGGCTTGGATCGGACATGAGGAAAGGCCGGTCGCATCACCGCCGCGTCTCAGCCGCTCGCGAGTTTCAGCAGGAACACGAACAGGCCCACGATCGCACCGGAGAGCGCGCTGCAGACGAGGAAGCCGATCGTGTCCACCCGGTCCCACTTGCAGAATTCCCAGTTGGACGCGGGCAACAGCTTGGTGTGGTCGAAGCGGGCCGGGTTGCGCCGGGTCTCCTCCATCGCAGCGGCCTCGAGCTCGGGCGTCTCACCCACAGGCGTTTTCATCTTACCGTAGAATTGGGCCACCCGGGCCGGATCGGTGGGCCGGGTCAGGAGGCTGCCCAAAATCAGAACCACGAAGGGGAAGATGCCATCGAAGTAAAACTGCGCGGTCAGGCGCTGGCTGGGCGAACGCCCGGCGGCATCGAAACCGGCCTTGCTCAACAGCCAGCACTCGAGATTAAAGCGTCCACCCCCGACCACCGGGCTGGCGAGGTTCCTGGCGTCGGCGTGCACCACCGTGGCGAAGAACACTCCGGCGGGCCGGCCCTCGGGCGTCAGGCTGGTCTGCGCGAGGGCCTGATTGTCGCGCAGGGCCGGGATTTTCGCCGCGGTCCACGGAATGACGATGATGATCAGGGTCGAGAGCACGACGCAGGCCCAGACGCCCGGGGCGTTGAGGCGGCGCCAAAAATACGAGAGCAGCACACAGGCGCCGAAAGGAATGTTGACCGTGAGCACGATGTTCACGATCGAGAGGAAGTCGCCCATCAGCCACGCGGAGAGCGCCCCGAGCGCGAGCACAACCACGATGGTGCAGCGGGCGTAGTAAACGCCCTGCGCCTGCGTGATGTCGGGCCAGACCTGGCGGTAGACGTTGCGCACGAAAAGCGAGGAGATGGCGAGGGCCTTGGCGGCGAGCGTGGACATCGTGCCCGCCAGCACGCCGGCGAGCATCAGGCCGATAAGGCCCGGACCGAGGAGCTTGTTGGACAGGGCGCCCCAGGTGGCGTCGGGATCCGCCAGGCCGCCCGCGCCGAACACGGCGACGGCGATCAAGCCGGCGAACGACCACAGGATGATCATGAAGCGCTTGAGGTAGGTGCCGGTGACGCCCGAGCGCGCGGCGAACTCGTTCTTCGCCGAGCCGCAGATGCCCATGTTGTGGCTGAGGCCGGCGTTCTGGACGATGCTCACCAGCAGGATGCCGCAAAGGCTGATGACGGAGAACTGCCCACTGTTGGCGGAGCCGAAGAGGTC
The DNA here is from genome assembly GCA_025363455.1 of Oleiharenicola sp. Classification (GTDB taxonomy): domain Bacteria; phylum Verrucomicrobiota; class Verrucomicrobiia; order Opitutales; family Opitutaceae; genus Lacunisphaera. The sequence continues at coordinate 54,403 of JANYDW010000032.1, forward strand.
GAACATTCGCGCCGGCACTTTCTCGGCCAGCGCGTGCCAGCCGCCGATGGCGGCGAGGCCCGTCGGGATCAGCAGCAGGGAAAAGACGATGATGAGGATACTCTGCAGGCCCTCGTTGACGGCGGCAGCGGCCATGCCGCCCATGACGATGTAGGCGCCGACAATCACGGTGAACACCGCGTAGAAGAGCACGTCGTTCAGCACGGTGATGTAGCTGTGCAGCTCGCCGCGGGTGTTGCGGTCGCGCAGCGTGTCGAGCTTGGCTTGCTCAGGAGCGGCCAGTGGCGCGGCGGCGCTTTGCTTCTCCAGCGCCTTCATCTCCCGGTAGCCCTCGACCGAGGCGCGGTCTGCGGCGGTCCACTGGACCTCCTGCTTCACCACGAGGGACGAGGCGATCTTGTAGGCGGTGACGTTGCCGAAGCCGAGGAAGACGCACGCCACGAGGATCTGGAAGATCGCGTAGAACAGGCTGAGCTTCTTGCTCGCGTAGCGGTTTTCGAACAGGTCGGCGAGCGTCGTGAGCCGCACACGGCGGAACCAGACGTTCATGAACCAGAAATACGGGTTCATGAACACGGTCTGGAACGACAGCCACGCGCCCGGTGCGCCCTGCTGGTAGACGAAGCTCGCCGTGCTGACCGCGCCCTGCGGCTCGGTGGCGTTGCCGAAGTTCAGGAAGAACTGGTAGAGCTTGCCCAGCTTGCGGCCGGCGAGGAAAAAGCCTTCCTCGTTCTTGGTCGCGGCGCCGGCCCGCTTGCCGATGTAGACGACCGCCGCCAGGTAGGCGACGACGATGAAAATGTCCAGGGGGTGCAGGCTGCCGAGCATGGGGTAAGGAGTAAGCGAAGCGGGTCAATCCAACGGGGCCGGGGCGGTCAGGCAGGGCCAAATCCTACTGACAGTAAGATTGGGGTGCAAAG
>JANYDW010000062.1 GCA_025363455.1 Oleiharenicola sp.
GCCGAGCTTGCTCGGTCCTCATTTCGCACGTAGATGGACCGAGCAAGCTCGGCCCCTACAGAAGAAGGCTAGAGGTCGAGATGGGCAGCCAGCTCCGTGCGGAGAAGTTCAATCAACGCCGGGTCCATGTAGCGGTAGTCATCGGGGATGCGCAGCACGACCAGCGTTTTGTCCGCGATCTCCGCTGGGAAGCGTTCGCGCAGTCGGTCGGCATGCTTCTTCTCCATGCAAAAAATCAGGTCGGCCCAGCCGAGGTGGCCGGGCAGTGACCTTGATCCGCGCGCCGTTCTCGGTGCCGGCGCTGCGGGCCTCGCAGCGCGGATGGTCCTTGAACAGGGACTCGGCGGTGGGGCTGCGCCACTGGTTGGCGGAGCAGAGGAAGAGAAGCTTGGTTTTCAGGCGTGAAGAAGGCGGGGTACAGAGACCCCGCCCTACAATCAGATCAGGCCGAGCTTCATTTTACCCTCTTCGCTGATCATCGACTGGTTCCAGGGTGGTTCCCAAGTGATGCGGACGTCGGCCGCGGCGACGCCGGGGACGAGGAGGACCTTGCCCTTGGCGTCCTCGGCAATAACCGGGCCCATGCCGCAGCCGGGCGCCGTGAGCGTCATCGCGACGTCCACCTTGTGGCCGCCGTCGTCCTGCTTGGAAATGTCCATCGTGTAGACGAGACCGAGGTCGACGATGTTGACGGGAATTTCGGGATCAAAGACCTGGCGTAACTGCGCCCACACCGCATCCGGGTCGGGCGAGCCGTCGGCGAGCGTGCCGCCCTTGACGGTCTGGTCTTTCACCGTTTCGCCGATGGCGTCGGCGTCTTTGCCGTCGAGGCGGTAGAGGCCGGTGTCGGTCTGGACGGTGTAGCTGCCGCCAAGGACCTGGTGGATGAAAACCTTGGCCCCGGCAAACAGCGTGTGCTTGTCGCCCGAAGGGATCTGCGAGGCGGTGACCTCGCGGCTGAGGATGCGTTCGCGGTTGTCGGTCATGAGAGGAGATTGGCCCGCGAATGACGCGAATGAAACGAATGAATCATTGGCGTGGATTTGCGTGATTCGCGGGAGGTTACTTTTTGAATTTATTCCGGATGATGGCGGCGAGGGCGTCGTGGAGGGCCTCGTTTTCAATCTTGCCGAGGACTTCCTCGAAGAAGCCGAAGACGAGCAGTTCCTGCGCGTGGGCGGGCTTGATGCCGCGGGACTCGAGGTAGAATTCCTGCTCGGCGTCGATGCGGGCCGAGGTGGCGCCGTGGGTGCAGCGCACATCGTTGGCCTGGATCTCGAGGCCGGGGAGAGAATTGGCCTCGGCCTCGTCGGAGAGCATCAGGTTGCGGTTGCTCTGGTAGGCGTCGGTCTTCTGCGCGTCGGGATCGACGACGATCAGGCCGGAGAAGATGGTCTTGGCCTGATCAAGGAGAGCGTTTTTGTAGAGGAGGTTCGAGCTGGTGTTCGGCGCCTGGTGGATCTGGAGCGTGCGCTGGTCGAACTCCTGCGCGCCTTGCGCCACGGTTAGCGCGAGCATCTCGGAGTGGGCGCCGGGCGCCTGCAGCTGGGAGAACGACTCGTGGCGGGCCTGGCGGGCGCCAAGGTGGACGTTGAGCGAGAGCACCTTCGCGTCGCGCCGCGCGACAGTCGCGTTGAATTGGAAGGAGAGCGTGTCGCGGCTCCAGTCCTGCAGGGCAATATAGCTGACCGACGCGCCATGGCCAGCGTAGAGGTCGTTGCCGCCGCAGGCGAAATGACCGGACGAACCATCGGGGCGTAAAACCCCTCCTACAGTGGAAGCGAAGAAGTCGGCGACGGTGACCTTGGCGTTGTCCTCCGCGACGACGAGCGTGTGCGGGAAGACCGCGGAGCCCGGGCCCTCGGCCTGATGGTAGACCGCGAGTGGTTCGGTAACCTCGAAACCCTTCGGAACGTAAATGAAAGCACCGTCCTCGAGAAAGGCCTCGTGCAGGGCAGCGAACTTGTCGGAACCGAGCTTTGAGGGCTGCGCGAGCAGGTGGGCTTTCACGAGATCACCGTGCTTGAGCAACGCGTTTTGCAGGGTATCGAAGATGACGCCGGCTGGCACGTCGCCGGTGCGGGCAGTGGCGCGGTTGTTGAGGTAGGTGAGGGAAGCGGCGGCCGGGAGGGCGGACGAAGAAGCCGTGCCGGGGACGGCCCGGCCCACCTCAAAACCATCCAGCGTCAGCGTGGACAGGTTGGAGAAGCGCCAGCCTTCATCGGTGCGCTTGGGCATGGGCAGCGCGACGAAGCGCCCATAGGCGGCGCGCTTGCGGTCGAGCCACCAAGCGGGGAGGTGGGAGACACGCGCGAGGTGGGTGTTGAACGCTTCCTGCGTGAAGGAACCAACGAGGGAAGTGGTGGAGACGGCGGGCATGGCAAAAGGGCTGAAGAACTGAAAGGCTGGATGGCTGAAGGGTTGGCGGACTGGGATAGAACTGCTGATCGGGATTTTCAGCCCTTCAGCTTTTCAGTCATTCAGTCCTTGTCGGCGTCAGCCCACCGATCCCTCCATCTCGAGGTCGATAAGCCGCTTGAGTTCGACGGAATATTCCATGGGGAACTGGCGGGCGAGATCGTTGATGAAGCCGTTCACGGCGAGGCTCATCGCCTGCGCCTCGGTGAGGCCGCGGGACTGCATGTAGAAGATCATGTCCGCGGAAACCTTGGAGACACTGGCCTCGTGTTGCGTGGCGTTCTTGTCGCCCTTGACCGAGATGGCCGGGTAGGTGTCGGTGCGGCTGTTGGTGTTGATCAGCAGCGCATCGCACTCGGTGTTGTTCTTGCAACCCTTGAGGTGCTTCGGGATGTGGACGACGCCCCGATAGGTGGAGCGGCCCTGGCCGACGCTGATGGACTTGGCGATGATGTTGGACGTCGTGTTGTTGGCGGCGTGGACCATCTTGGCGCCGGTATCCTGGTGCTGGCCGTCGTTGGCCAGCGCGATGGAGAGCACCTCGCCGCGGGCGCGCTCGCCTTTCAGGACGACGCCCGGGTATTTCATGGTGAGGCGGCTGCCGATGTTGCAGTCGATCCACTTGATCTCGGCGTCCTCGTGCGCGACGCCGCGCTTGGTCACGAGGTTGAAGACGTTGTTCGCCCAGTTCTGGACGGTGATGTATTGGATCTTGGCGCCCTTGAGCGCGACGAGCTCGACGACCGCGCTGTGCAGCGTCGAGGTGGAGAACTTCGGGGCGGTGCAGCCCTCCATATAAACGATCTCGGCGCCCTCGTCGGCGATGATGAGGGTGCGCTCAAACTGGCCGAAGTTCTCGGCATTGATGCGGAAGTAGGCCTGGAGCGGCTGCGCGACCTTCACGCCCTTCGGCACGTAAATGAACGAGCCGCCGGAGAACACGGCGCTGTTGAGCGCGGAGAACTTGTTGTCGCCGGTCGGGATGACCTTGCTGAAGAATTTCCGGAAGATCTCCGGGTGCTCGCGGAGGCCCTCGGTGGAGTTGACGAAGATCACGCCCTGCTTGGCGACGATATCCTTGATGTTCGAGTAGGCGGCCTCGGAGTCGAACTGGGCCTCGACGCCGGCGAGGAACTTGCGCTCCTGCTCGGGGATGCCGAGGCGCTCGAAGGTCTTCTTGATGTCGTCCGGCACCTCATCCCAGGTGCGCTTGGGTTTCTGGCCCTGCGAGAGGTAATAGCGGATCTTGTCGAAATCAATGTTCTCGAGGTCCTTCGTCGCCCAGTGCGTGGGCATGGGTTTTTCGCGGAAGGTCTTCAGGGCCTTCAGGCGGAAATCGAGCAGCCACGGCTCTTCCTTCTTCACCGAGCTGATGTAGCGGACCGTGTCCTCGGTCAGGCCCGTGCCGGCGTCGAAGGCGTAGTCGACCTTGTACTGGAAGTCGCCCTTGGTCTGGTCGATGCCGACGACGGGGTTGGCCGCCGTTTCATCCGCGGTGGTGGTCATGCCTTCGGTCTCGGTAAGTGGCTTCATGGTGATGGGTCCGGGTGCGTGCGGCGGAACGCTCAACGTCCAACGCTCAACGTTGAACTTTTAAGTGAAGAAGAACGGGCGGCGGGCATTGAGCGTTAAGAGTTAAGCGTTGAGAGTTGAGCGTTCGCCTGGCGTCAGGCATTGGCGGCGGCGAATTCTTGCTTCACCCAGTCGTAGCCCTTGGCCTCGAGCTCGAGGGCGAGGGACTTGTCGCCGCTCTTCACGATGCGGCCGTCGTGCATGACGTGCACGAAGTCCGGGACGATGTAGTCGAGCAGGCGCTGGTAGTGGGTGATGAGCATGATGCCGGGGGCGGCGGCGGACTTGCGCTGGGCGTTGACGCCGTCGGCGACGATGCGGAGCGCGTCGATGTCGAGGCCGGAGTCGGTCTCATCCATCAGGGCGATCTTGGGCTCGAGCATGGCCATCTGGAGGATCTCGCAGCGCTTCTTTTCCCCACCGGAGAAACCTTCGTTGACGGAACGGGAGGTGAACTTCCGGTCGATCTTCAGCATATCCATTTTCGCGTAGAGTCGCTTGTAGTAACCGGTGGCGTCCAGTTCCTCTCCCTCGGTCATACGGGCCTGCACGGCGGCCCGGAGAAAGTTGGCGATGGAAACGCCGGGGATCTCGCTCGGATATTGGAAAGCGAGGAAAAGTCCGGCGCGGGCGCGTTCGTCGGGCTCCATGGCGAGGACCGACCCGCCGTCGAGCAGCACTTCGCCGCTCGTGATGGTGTAGTCCGGGTGGCCGGCGATGGCCTTGGCGAGCGTGCTCTTGCCGGTGCCATTCGGCCCCATGATGGCGTGCACCTCGCCCTGCTTGATGGTCAGGGTGAAGCCCTTGACGATAGTTTTGTCGCCGATGCTGATGTGAAGGTCGTGGATGACGAGTTGGGACATGAGAAAAGTGAAGGTGAGAGGGAGGTGTGGTCGCGCCCGTTCGACAGGCTCAGGACGTGGCCGGCTTCGCCGAGCCACGAAAATTCAGCTCGATGCTGCTGGCCTGGAAGCCGGGGGGCAGGACCTCGCGCAGGCGGGTCATGATTTCGGCGGGCAGGTCCACGTCGTGGATTTTGCCGGACTGCTCATCGTGAAAATGCGCGTGTTCGTGGAGGTTTGGACAGTAGCGGGTGGGAGCGCGCTCCAAGTTGACCTGGCGGACGATGCCGCAGCCGACGAGGGTCTCGAGGCAGTTGTACACCGTAGCCAGCGAGATGGTGGGCATCTGGGCCTTCACGCGGGCGAAAATCTCATCGGCGGTGGGGTGGTCGCGCTTTTCCAGAATGACTTTGAGCACGACCTCGCGTTGCGGGGTGGGGCGGACATCGCAGGACTTGAGCCGTTCGGAAAGGACTGCGTGCTTTTCAGATTGGGTGGACATCGGTGGAGAGAGTCCGACAAAGCAACGCACCCGCGACACGGTTTCAAGTAAGAATTAGAATAATTCTAAATAGATGCATATCGGACTGAAGACCATATATATAACCAGCCAATCAAGTGTGTCACATGAAGTGATCTAGCTTAGAGCTGGAGCGGCGGTCTATGACCGCCGGCTCTGAAACCGGCGATCATAGAGCACCGCTACAGCAAACGGACCAGGCACCGGGCGTCCACAAGGGACGCCCCTACATAAAGATCCTCGGGGCAAGCCCCGAGGCATTAGAGCAGACCCGCCAGGCCGCTGTGGCCGTTTTTTGTAGGAGCCTGCTTGCAGGCGATTCGGAACGCCCGCCACCGGACCGACCGCAGAATCGCCTGCAAGCAGGCTCCACCATCCCGATCAAGCTGAAGCAAGCTTCGGGGTATTGGACCCACAGCGAATAATTCCGAATCTTGGACGACCGGCGGCGGTGGCGCTGCGTTGCCGGAACACGCCCGTGAGGATGACGCCCACCATGAGGGCGGAGGCGATCGTGAGGGTGAAGACTTTCTGGCTGACGGATATTTTTATGAAAGGATGGTCAGAAGCGGAGGCTGAGGCCGGTGAAAACATTGAGGTCGTCCGCCGCACGGGTGAGACCGAAGTTGGCGCCAAGATCGCACTGCACGTGCTTGCCGATTCGGTAGGTCAGGCCGCAGTCAAAGGTCACGACGTCAGGGCCGGACTTGCGGACGGAGGCCAACTCGACATAGCCGCCGAGGTTGCCGGCGAGGTCGTGGCCGAACGTGATACTGTTGACCCACTCGGTGGCGTAGCCGGTATCGGCGTCGTTGCGGACCAGGTCGAGCTCCGTCATGGCGCCCATGTCCCAGCCGCCGGGCAAGCCGCGCGCATAGGGCACGATCAGGCCGCCCTCGACGGATTTGTTGCCGAGGCCGTGCTGGTTGGTGGGCCACTTGACAAAGGGCATCAGGCCGAAGGCGCTGTCGCCGCCGTCATTGCCCCAAAAATTGATCTTCAACCGCGACGTGATATCACCCCAACCCGAGACCGACGCCCGCACGCCGGAGACCCGGTCGCTGACTTTCACGCGGGTGCAGGGTGCGAACACGGTCTGCAGGTCGATGGTGGAAGTCAGGCCGATCTTGAGGTTGAGGTTGGCGAAGGAGAGCGCGCTGGCCTTCACGTCCGCGCCGCCGGCGGTATCGTGGTCGCGGGTGTAGCTGAAAATATCCATCTCCAGCTGCCACCAACCGGCGTCCACCGTGTAGGGGCTTTCGGTCAAGTCGGGGCGGTCCGTGTTCAGCTCGCGCAGCTGGGACTCAGGCGTGCGGTTGAAGGCCGAATAAGCGGACTTGTCGGGGGCCGGTTTGGCGGCGATGGAAGGGCACGTGGAAAGCAGCAGCGCAAGCGCGGCGGCCCAATGCGCGATTTTAGAGAGCATGGAGAGTTCCGCACGCATAACGGATTTCCACCGCAGTAGTTAAGGCAATTTACCTTTGGCCGGGATTTGCATCCAAGGACGGCCGGCGCGGTGGTAGAGGGTTCGTTTACGGTAGCGGCGCTCTAGGAGAGTCGTTTCAGAGTCGGCAGTCAACGACCGCCGCTACAATTTGAGCCAGTGCAGGACCCTCTTGACGGTCCGACTTTTCTGCGGATGGTTGAGGCCGTATGGGCTTACTGCGGCATTGCCGGATGACTGAGCTTCATCGTCGCCTGCTGGCGGCGGGCTGCATCGCGCTGGTTTTTGCCCTGGGGCTGTTGGCCGCGAGTCCGGTGCTGCATGGTCAATTGCACCATGGCCAGGCGCCTTCCACCGATGATAGCTGCGCCGTGGTCCTGTTCGCCAACGGCGTATCGGTGCCATTGGCCCTGATCGACGTTCCACCGGCTCCGGCGGATTGGCAGAAGCAGGATTATTCCGGTGCCGTCGAGCTGTTGCTCGATTCGCCGCGCTACCTGCTACAGCCGGTGTGTGGTCCGCCGATTGCCTGAGTTTCCTGATTGGTCCGCCGGCGCCGAGTTGCGTCGCCGGAAATTTCTTCACGGCGAAACGGGTTCATTACCCCCGCCGTTCGCCTCCTGCGATCAGACTCAGCATTCCCGGAACCTGCACATCCTTGTTTATGAATTTTCGAATCATCATCACCTCGGCCTCCGTCCTGATGTTCACAGCTTCGGCCTGGCCGGCCGAAGACCAGGTCCAGCAATTGCAACTGCAGCTGATACAGCTGCAGGCGGACTTTGAAAAGACCCGTCACCTCCAACAGCAGCAGATCGACGCGATCACCCAGAAGCTGGCAGCTCTGAGCGTCGCGCCGGCCGCCCCCGCCAGGACCGACGAACAGCAAAAACTGGAGCAGGAGCTCGCGACGGCCCTCGAGCCGCCGGCCGCCGCCTCTCGGAACACGCCTGTCGCGCCGTCCGCCGGCGGCGCGAAGGCCGGTTCCTCCTACATGAACCTTAGCTTTGGCACCCTGATCGACGCCGGCTGGTCCTCGGTCACTGATCCTTCGGCCCAACTGCAGCTGGGCGATCATGATCCCAGCAAGCGGGGTTTCCTCCTGCGCAACGCGGAGATCTCCCTCGACGGGGCGATCGATCCTTATTTCAAGGGCTTCGCCAATATCGTCCTGAAGTTGGACAAGAACAACGCGACGGACATCGAACTCGAGGAAAGCTATCTCCAATCCACGGCGCTGCCCGCCAACCTTCAACTCAAGGCCGGCCAGTATTTCGCGAGCTTCGGCCGGCAGAATGCGCAGCATCCGCATGCCTGGTCGTTCGTGGACCAGCCGCTGATTCTCGGCCGCGCCTTCGGGCCGGACGGACTCCGCAGCCTCGGAGCGCAGCTCTCCTGGCTGGCGCCGACACCGTTCTACACTGAGCTCTTCCTCAGTATCCTCGACGGGCAGGGCGGCACGGCCTTCAGCTTCCGCAATCTGGGCGAGCCTGATGCCGCTGGCATCAACCGCTACGCCGGCCGGGCGACCTCGGACCGCACCTTGCGTGGCCCGCAGGACCTGCTCTTCGTGCCGCGGCTGGCCTCGTCCTTTGAACTCAGCGACTCGCAGACGCTGCTGGCCGGCGTCTCCGCAGCTATCGGCCCCAACGACACCGGTCCACACCGCCGGACGGAGGTGTATGGAGTGGATTTCTTCTGGAAGTGGAAACCCGCTGATGCTGCCCAAGGTTTTCCCTGCCTGACCTGGCAGACTGAGGCGCTCTACCGACGGTTTGAAGCGGCGGGCGATCCGATCGTTCCGTTGCCGGCCGAGGTTCTCCGCGACTACGGATACTATTCACAGCTGGTCTGGGGTTTTGTGCCGCGCTGGAACGCGGGCCTGCGCGTCGACTATGCCTCGGGCAACACGGCCGCGGCTGAAGCCGGCGATCCGTATCGCGGCCAGCGCTACCGTTTCTCCCCGGAGCTGACCTTCCTGCCCAGCGAATTCTCCAAGATCCGGCTGCAATACAACTACGACCACGGCGACCTGTTCGGCAACGCCCACTCGGTCTGGATGCGGCTTGAGTTCGGCCTCGGGGCCCACGCCGCACACAAATACTAACCCGACCTCATTCCAATCCTTCACCTTCCATGAAAATTTCCCACGGACTCCTTCTCCTTCCGTTACTCGCCAGCCTGGCGGTCCCGGCCTGGGCCAAGATCAACGTCGTCGCCACCACACCAGACCTCGGCGCCATCGCCCGTGTCATCGGCGGCGACCAGATCGAACTTACCACGCTCGCCAAGCCGGGCGAGGATCCGCATTTCGTCGACGCCAAGCCCAGTTTCATGGTGAAACTCAACCACGCTGACGTTCTCATCGAGGGTGGGGCGGAACTGGAGGCCGGCTGGTTGACGCCCCTGCTGGAAGGCGCGCGCAACCCCAAGCTCGAGGCGGGCAAGCCCGGCCGCATCGCCGGCGCGGAAGGCGTGCATTTGCTCGAAGTTCCGTCGGCTCTTGATCGGTCGCAGGGTGACATCCATGCGTCGGGCAACCCGCACTACCTGACCGACCCATTGAACGCGAAGATCGTCGCGGCGCACATTGCCCGGGCCTTGGCGGAGTTGGACGCAAAATCGGCCGGCGTGTTTCAGGCCAACTTGAAAAACTTCAATAATGAACTCGAGGCGAAGCTGGCCGAGTGGTCGAAGCTGGTCGCGCCGTACGCGGGGCGACAGCTCGTCACCTACCACAATTACTGGATCTATTTCGGCCACAGCTTCGGCTGGCCTATGGAGTTGTTCCTTGAGCCCAAGCCGGGCATTCCGCCGACCCCCGCGCATCTCGCGGCTGTCATCGGGAAAATGAAGTCCGGCAATCTCAAGCTGGTCACTGTCCAGCCGTACCAGAACCGCAAGACGGCGGAGACGGTCGCCAGCCACACCGGCGCCGTCGTGCTTGATTTTCCATCGTTTCCCGGCGGCAAGGGCACGGAGGGCTATCTCGAGTGGATGGACTTTCTCGTGAAATCGACCGTCGCCGGTTTCGAAAAAACGCGCTGATGCCCCGCTCCGCCCAAACGTCCCATCCTTCCTCCCATGTTTGAAGCTTTTGAAATCATGAAATGGCCGCTGCTGGCGTGCCTGCTTCTGCCGGGCTTGCTCGTCTACCTCGGGCTGCACATTGTGCAGCGCGAGATCATCTTTGTGGACCTGGCGCTGGCCCAAGTGGCCGCGCTCGGCACCTGCTTCGGCATCCTGATGCATTATGAAGCAAACTCGTGGGAGAGTTACCTCCTGTCACTCGGCTTTACCTTCGTCGGTGCGGGCATCTTCACCCTGACCCGGACGAAATCCCACCGCGTGCCGCAGGAGGCCCTGATCGGCATTGTGTATGTGGTCACGGCCGCGCTGGGCATTTTACTGCTGAGCCGGAGCCCGGAGGGCAACGAGGAGTTGCGGCGCACGCTGATCGGCGAGGTCCTGCTTGTGACGCCAGAACAGGTGCTGCGCACGTTCGGCCTCTACGTGGTGATCGCGCTCGTGCATTGGTTCTGCCGGAGGAAATTCCTCACTATTTCGTTCGAACCTGACCGCGCCGTCGCTGAAGGCAGGTCGGTCCGTTGGTGGGATTTTCTCTTCTATGCGATGTTCGGCTGGGTGGTGACGAGTTTTGTCCAGATCGGCGGGGTGCTCCTGGTTTTCTCTTTCCTCATCGTGCCGGCCGTATGTGCGAATTTTCTCGCCGATTCGCTGGGCGCCAAGCTGCTGATCGGCTGGGCGACGGCGACGGTGGCGAGCGGCGCTGGCCTGTATGCCTCCTACGTCCTCGATCTGCCGACCGGGGCCGCCATTGTCTGCGCCCTCGGCCTGGCGCTCATCCTCTCGCTCCTCGCCGCGAAATTCCGTCGCGGGCCGGCAGTGTCCTAGTTTCAGAGGGTAGGGCGCGGACTTCGTTCCGCGCCGCGGCAAAATCGGCCGTGAGAGCGTGGACAACCCACGCCCCTACATGATCCGATATAGAGGCGCGCTTCATGCGCGTCCGCTTCGTCAGTCCCGCCCTTCCAGCCGCCAGCACCAATGCCACGGTTCGTAGGCGATGCCCTGCCGGTTGCCGCGCGGATAGGAGAGATAAAAGCCGAATTTAGCCGCGTGGTGCTTGAGCCAGCGGAACTCCTGGGTCCGGGCGAACGAGACCTCCAACTTGAGGTGGCCGGGTGAACCGAGATCGAGCGCACGGCCGGTGTGGTGTTCGCTGCATCCGGGTAGGGCACTCGCCCGCAGGATGGCTTCGATGTTCTGGCCGCGCGCCAGCTTGCGCCGGATGATAGTGGACTGCCGCGCCACGCTGCGGAACGCCGACAAGGCCAACAAGGTGACGCCATCCTCGGCGGCGGCGGCCTGCATCCGTCGCCACGCCGCGGCCGCGCGCGGGGTCATCCGCAGAATCCGGCCATCGTCCCGCGCCCGGCCGATAAATACTAACCGCTTGGCCTCAGGCTGCAGGCGACGCGCCGCCCGTCGCGCAACATCCGCCGGAATGCCGAGTTTGGTCCAGAGTTTGCGACGGTCGTTATTGGTCATAGCTGTGGAAATAGGGCTGAAAGGGTTGGGCCGCGCCCGGTTCGCCCAGCCATGCGGCGAGGGGTGCCGGCCAATGCACCGAGAGCGGCAGCAACGTGAAGCGGCCCTTGATGTGAGCGATCGACTCGGCTTTCGGGAACACATCGGGCCCGACGAACTTTGTGCCACGACCGGCGATGACGGCGTTGTGGCTGAGAATGACGCCGGTCGCGCCGTTCTCCACTGCGACATCAGCGGGCGCTTCGGGTATCAGCAAGATGCCGACCCCGTTTGGAGAAACCAGCGCGGCGAGCTCGACGCCGCGCCGGTTGCCCTGAAAATCGAGATCGGCGCGGTTCAGGTGGAAGCGGCCGAACTCGTTCAGCGCGTCCTTGCCCGGATAGCCGGCATACGGGCCCTGGCCCACCCAATGGAACTCGGTGGCGCCGGGTGCGCCGCTCAGCGCCACGCCGGCCTCGAGCAACAGCCCGTGCCCGTTGACCGGCATGAGGTCGTAGGCGACCTCGATGGTGCCGTTGGGTTTCACGATCAGGTTCAACGTGGACGTCAGCGTTTCCGCCGGCGCGTCGGGCCGCGGATAGCGCCCTTGCACTCGCAGGGCGATGTCTGCGCCGGTGCGCTTCGCGGTGATTTCCGGCGGTGACGCCGCAGCCAGCAACGCCCCGGTCCAGGGCAATTCTTTTTTGGCGCGCACGAATTCGCCCTCGGTCAGGCGCCGGCCGGCATGCGGTTGGAGCCCCGAAACCAACGCGGCGCCGGCGGCGTCGCGAATGGTCACCACGCCGGTGGCCCGGTCCACCGTCAGCTGGAAATCCCGATGAACGACGGTCACACCTTCCACGGAAGTGCCGAGGGTGAGCCCTCCGGTGGCCAACTGGGACGCGAGAAGGCCGAGCGGGGCGGCCGCCAGGGCCGGCTGGAACCGAAGGTGACGTTCATAGAAGCTCCGGCCGTACTCGTCGAGACAGCGCAGCGCGAGCCAGTTGAAGGCGGTGAGCGCCGCCGCCGGTACGTCGGCGGGGATCTCCACCGTCTCGGAGGCGTGGGCCGCGGCGCGCAGGGGTTGCATGCCGGACTGCAATCGTTGTCCGTTCGACACGAGCATCCACTCAAGTGTGCAGCCCCGGAGAGCGCGGAAATCGAAACGATTCTCGACGGTGACGGGGAAAAGAGTGGATCCAGCGGTGAGCGGGAGTTCGGTCGCGGCGATTTGCACGGGCGAGTAGACCTTGCGCACCTGCCAGTAGTCCACGGAGGGAGTGCGGTCGGCGTAGACGATGCCGTCCATGCCCTGGTTGCCGTGGGTGTCGTAGTAGTGGTGTGGGTCGGACCAGACATAGAGGCCGAGCTCGTGCGAGCTGGCGGGCGTCTCACCTGGCCGGGCGGCGCGCAGGATGCCCTGGTCCTGGAACATCCAGATGGCGCCGCCGGCGAGGCGCGGGCTGGCCTGCATGACGGCCCATTGGGCCTGCACCTGGTCGGTGGCGAGGCCGAGGGCGTGGGCGTATTCGGTGAAGATGACAGGCCGCGTGAGTTTGTTGGCGTAGTCCCGGACAGTGGCGAGGCTCGGATAATGCGGCGCATAGAGATCTATGTCATCGGGCAGGTCGCGATAGCTCTTGGCGAAATAGGAACCTATTTGCGGGAAGCAGACGGGGCGCGTCGGATCGAGTTCCTTGACGCGACGTGCGGTGGCGATGGTCAGGGGCGTGTTGGGGTTTTCGTTGCCCACGCTCCAGATGATCACGCTCGGCCGGTTTTCGTCGCGTCGCACCGTTGCCTCGGCGCGGATGAGCAGGTCGGCCCGGTAGTGCTCGTCCGCCAGGTGCTCCTCGCCGAAGCCGAACGGCACCTCGTCCATCACGTAGAGACCGAGCTCGTCGCAGAGTTCGAGGAGTCGCGGCTGCGGTGGGTAGTGCGAGGTGCGCACGAAGTTGCAATTGGCGGCCTTGATCAACTCCAGATCGCGGCGCAGTTTGGTGTCCGTGGCTGCGCGGCCGGTGTCCGGCCAGAGATCATGGTGGTCAACGCCGCGGAGCTTGATCGCTTGGCCGTTTAGCTGCAGCACGCCGTCCACGATGGCGACCTGGCGCAGGCCGATCTTCTCCGTGATGCGCTGGCCGGAAGCCAGCGTGAGCTCGAGCGTGTAGAGCACCGGGGTTTCGGCGGTCCAGAGCAGCGGGTGCGCCAGCGTCGCCCGGGCTTCACCGACGGTGGCCTTGTCTGTGGCAAAGGCTAGGTCCGCCACCAGATGCCCGTTCGGCCCGAGCAGCCGCCCGGTGACCACCACCGGTGCGCTGGTCAGCGCACTCACCGTGAGCGTGGCGCTGCCGTCCGGGGCGAGGGTGGTGCGGGCCGTGTAGTGGCGGAGGTAGGCCGGCGGCACGGCGAAGAGGGTGACGTCGCGATGGATGCCCGAGAGCGACCAGCAGTCATTGGTGTCGAATTCCCAGCCGTGGCTGCGGGTCGAGACAGTGATGGCCAGGTCATTATTGGCATCGGGGTGAAGCTGGTCGGTGATGTCGAAAGTGACGGGGTTGTAGCCGCTGGCCCACGAGCCGACCTTCATGCCGTTCACCCACGCGTCGAAGCCGGAGAGCACGCCGTCGAAGCGCAGCATCACCCGCTGGCCGGCCCAAGCCGCCCGCACGGGAAACTTGAGGCGGTAAAACCCGGTACCCTCGGCGAGCTCCTTGCCATACTTGGGTTCAGCAAACCCCTGGATTTCCCAGTGGCCCGGTACGGTGATCGGGCGGAACGCGGACGGTTCGGTGGCCGTCGGAGCGCCCGCGCGATAGGCGAAATCCCACGTCCCATTTAACGATAGCGCGGACGGGCCGGAGCGGACCGGATAAACCTCCTGGGGCTGGGCCTGGGACCGGGCGGGCAGGCCGGCGATGATCAGGGCCAGTAACGCCGCAAGACGGACGGGTCGGGGTAGGGGCATGCCTTCAACGCAAAGCATCGCCCGGACCGGTGCAAGGATGCGCTGTCCAAAACCCGCTCGTATTCTACGATTAAGAAAAATGACAGTCCGCGCCGAATCTCGCCCGGCCGGCAGGGACGTCGCTCAAGCGACTGGCACCCGTAGTTCATTGGGCGGGATTAGTTCGTCGATCACCGCCATGAGTGCGGCATGGGTAAATGGCTTGGCGAGGGCGTTGTCCGCCCCCAAACGCATGGCCATTTCGATAAAGTTCGCGGTCTTTCCCCGCACCCCGCCCGTGATCACAATGGTTTTAACTGCCGGCAGCCTTTTTTTTATCTCCGCCAGCACCTCGAATCCCTCTGCTTCGGGCATGACGAGGTCTGTGATCACCAAGTCGGTGTTGTCCTCACGAAACACCCGCAGTCCTTCCCGGCCGTTGGTCGCTTCGACCACCGTGTGGCCATGGTGAGTCAGCAACAGTCGCAGCATGGTCCGGACCGCATCATCATCATCAATAAGGAGGATTCGTGCCATGGGGAGCGTGGGATTTTCCGGCCAGGGTCGCATGGACGGCGAGGCCCAGGGAATGGAGGGTGAAGGGTTTTTGCAGGATATTGCCGATGCCGGGGGCGCCGACCCGATCCGTCGTGAGGGAAAGATTGTAGCCCGACATGAGGATGAGCGGCAGGTCAGGCCGGATCTCTCGTAGCTGGGTGGCGAGCTGCAAGCCGGTCATCCCGGGCATGGTCTGATCGGTGAGCACGAGGGCGAAACGGGAGGGATCGGCTCGCACCAGTTCCAACGCCTGGGCGCATGAGGTCGTGCTCTCCGCGGTGTAGCCGAGCCGGTCCAAAAGGTTCGCGCCCATTTCTGCGAGCATGTCCTCGTCATCCACCACGAGCACGCGCTCACCCTGGCCCCGGGGGGTCGGTCCGGCCTCGCTCTGGCCGGCGGTGGTGTCACCGACATGCTCGGGAAAATAAAGTCGGAACGTCGTGCCTTCGCCGGGTTGGCTATGGACCGTCACAGCGCCATCGTGGCTGTCGATGATGCCATGGACGACGGCCAGGCCCAGGCCCGTGCCTTCGCCGACCGGCTTGGTGGTGAAGAACGGCTCGAAAACCCGCCGCAGGGTCGCCTGATCCATGCCGCATCCCGTGTCGCTGACGGAGAGGCTGGCATAGGTGCCGGGCCGCAGTTCCGGATTCTCTGCCGCAAACGCCGCATCGACCGCTACTTTTTCCAGCTTCACCTGCAGCTGGCCGGGATGGTTTTTCAATGCATGCCAGCCATTGATCGCGAGATTCATCAGCACTTGGTGGACCTGGTTGGCGTTGGCGAGCACCGTGGGGGCATCCGACGCGATCAGTGCCTCGATCTGGACGGTCGAAGGGATGGTTGCCCGCATCAGCTTCATGCTCTCGACCACGATCGCTTGCAGGAGCAGCACTTCGCGGGTCTGCTTTTGCTGGCGGCTGAAAGTCAGGATCTGCCGCACCAGGTCGGCGGCACGGTTGGCGGCTTTGATCACCGCATCGAGATGCTCGCGCACCTTCGGGGCTCCCTCCAGTTGCATCCGGGCGAGCTCGGTGTAGCCGCTGATGGCGGCCAGGATGTTGTTGAAGTCGTGGGCGACGCCACCGGAAAACTGGCCGAGGGCCTCCATCTTCTGCGCCTGCAGCAGATGCTCCTCGACGTGCTTGCGCGCGGTGATGTCCTGCACGATTCCGATGCAAAGGCCCGGCGGTTCTCCCGCTGGCCACATGGCCGAAATTGTCACGCTGACCCAGGATTCAGCCCCATCGGGCCGCTGGTAGCGCTTTTCCCGCGAATATTCTCGAAGGGCACCCGCCTTGAGCTGCCCCATCAATTCCAGGTCACGGTTCTGATCCTGCGGGTGAGTGATCGCGGTGAAGGTGAGTTGCTTCAGCTCCTGCCGGGTTCGACCCGTGATGTCGCAGAATCGCTGGTTGGCCTGCACAAAACACCCGGTCGCGACCTCCACGAGCGCCACGCCGACGGCCGCCTGCTCGAACAGGGTCTTGAAGCGTTGCTCGCTTTCCCGCAATGCATCGTCGGCCTGCTTGCGTTGGGTGATGTTACGAAATGTCCAGATTCGACCATAATACCGGCCTTCCTTTCCCTTCACGGGGGCGCTGTACCGGTCGAGCACTGTGCCGTCCACGAGCTCGATTTCGTCCCGGCTGATTTCATCGGGATGGGTGTAGAGGTGGCGAATTTTGTCAGCAAACTGGCGGGGATGCTTGGTTCGGGTCATCACAAACTGAACCTGCTTCTCGTCGTTCTGCCGGACAATTTCCGGGGGGATCTGCCACAGCTCGATGCAACGCTGGTTCTGGAGGATTTTCCGGTTCTCGCCGTCCACCACGAGAATTCCGTCGAGGGTCGAGTTCAGCTGGGCCTCCAGCAGGGCGGTCTTTTCCTGCAGGTCCGCCTCCACTTTTTTTCGCTCGGTGATGTCTGTGACGATGCCGATGTGGCGGAGGGGCTGGTCGGTGGAATTCCGGACCTGAAAACCCCGGACCAAGACCCAGCGAATCTCGCCGGACGGCCGCACAATGCGATATTCGATTTCCAAGGTGGCGCTGCCGTCAGTCAGGGCGTCGAAGGCGCCCTGCACCCGCGCGCGATCCTCGCCCAGGACGAAATCGATCCACTGATGCGGGTGGGCGAGCAGGCTCGCCACCGACCGGCCCCAGATTTTCTCAAACGCCGGGCTCACGTAGTATATGTGCTTCATGTCCGGCGAGCGGATCCAAAAGGCATCCGTGATGTTGTCCGCCAGCTGGCTGAATTTCTCGTTGCTCTCGCGCAGCGCGACCAGCACTTCCCGGCGTTCGGTGATGTCGCGCGACACCCCGATCAGGCCCACGATTTCTCCTGCAGGATTGCGCAAAGGCACCTTGGTGGAGGACGCCCAGGTGACCAGGCCGTCGGTCCAGGTCTCCTTTTCTTCGACGGCGATGATCGACTCGCCCGTGGCCATCATGTCCTGCTCCTGCTGGAAGGCCGGTTGCGCGTGTTCCGCCGTGAAAAAATCCACGTCGGACTTGCCGATGGCTGCGCCGGGGTCGCGCAAGCCCATGCGCTGCGCCATGCTGTTATTTATCCGGATGAAACGACTCTGCCGGTCCTTGACGTAAATGTGATCCGGAATCGTCGAGAGGAGGCTGCTCAGCAGTGCCTGCTCCCGCTGCAGCATCAGTTCGGCCTGCTTGCGGGCGCTGATGTCCTGGATGTGCGAGATGAAATATACCGGCTGGCCCGAGCCATCGCGGACGAGCGAGACATTCAGCAAAACCGTGACGAGTCCGCCATGCGCCCGAATGTAGCGCTTTTCCATCTGGTAGGTCCGGATCTCACCCGCGATCAAGTGGCGCACGTGCTCCAGCTCGGCCGCGAGATCCTCGGGATGGGTGATGTCCTGGAAGGTGCGGGTGAGTAATTCAGCCTCCGGGTACCCCAGCAAGTCACAGATGGCCTGGTTGACCTTGAGCCAACGACCGTCGGGCGCGACCAGGGCCACGCCGCTGGGCGCCTGCACGAAGGCTCCGGAAAAGCGGGCCTCGCTTTCCCGCAATTCCTGCACGGCCCGGCGGCGCTCGGTGATGTTGAGGTGCATGACGACGGCGCCATGCGGATGTGGCCCGGTCACGGGAGTTACCATCAGGAGGAACCAGCGCTGTTCCGCGGGTCCATGACAGGGATATTCGATTGAGAAGCTCGGGGCGGCGCCCCCGAGCACCGCCCGGATCCCCGCCGCAACTTCATGCGCCTCGGTCGAGCGGGGGCCCCGGGCCCGGTCGCACACGTCCAGGTAGTTCAGGCCGACCCCAAGGCCCGGGTCCACGCTCAGGTTGGCCCGGCCAAACTGTCGCCAAGCCTCATTCACCGAGACGATGGTGCCTTGGGCATCGAGCATCGCGATGTGCGCGGGGAGTGCGTTGAGAATGGCGTTCTGCCGGGCGGCGTCATTGCGCTGCAATTGTTCCTGGGCGCGCCGCAACACAAATGGCCGGCCCGATCCGCTCGAGACGGTGTCCACTTCGCCGCCCGTCAGCTCCTCCAGGCGCCGCTCGGTCTGGTGCAAGGTCTCGATCAGCGTCGCCACCTCGTCGCCCTCCAGGGAAGCCGGTGTCTTCCTCGGTTTCACGCGGCCACCGATTCCAGACCGAGAGCCCGCAGCACCTTGTCAGTCTGGCTGAGAGTGCCGACGATTCTCCGCACGGGGACCGGCGCGAGCCGAATGAGGAGCGGGGTCATGAAGACACGGTCGGCGAGGGCGCGTTCGGGCTGCTTGAATACATCGACGACTTCAATCTCATGGTGGCCTGGCAGGTGAGCCTGGCAGATGGCCCGGAGGTTGGCCACCGCCAGCACCGAGTTTTGGGTGTCATCGGCCACATACAGGAGAAACTTGAACTGCAGGGGATGTTTCATGGCGGCTTACTTTCCTCCCCGCTTCGCCGCATCGGCCCCGCGCAACTCGCGCACGCGGAGGCGGCCTCGCGACAACTCGCCTTTGCGGCTCGCCGTGGTGCGGATCAGCAGCGTCTTCTCGACCTTCTTCGCCAGCAGTTCCGTCTGGAGGGACTTGGCGCGGACCTCGAGGACCGCTTCCTCCGCATCGAGGCTGACCCGCTTGAGCTTGGCCGCCACCTCGGCGACCTCATTGGCCACCCGCTCGGCGCTCTCCCGTTCCCAGCGCAACGTGCCCATCAGCACCTCACCGCCGGCGGTGTAGATGTCCGTCAGGGTGACCCCCTTGTCGCTCAGGATCAGCTCGCGCACCTGGTTCGAGTGCGACATGCCGCGCGACTTGATGATCGCCAGGCCGCGGTTGCGCTCGCCGGCCTGCACGAGGTAGTTGAGATGAATCCAGGTATCGGCCAGCGTGGAAATCTGCAGCGGCGTGCCGCCATTGTTCGGGTTGGCCATCTCGTCGAGCAGGCTGGTGCAGACCATCGTGATGCTGTCGGCTTTCGACCAGTCGATCAGCCGTTCGGCCACGCCATGCGCAGTCAGCTCGTTGCCCGCCTTGGACAGGGTGGACACCGGATCGATGACGAGGCAGCGGGCGCGATGTTCCTTCGCCAGCGCCTTGATGCGCACCAGCAGGGTTTCGGCGCTGCCGGTGATGGTGCGGGCCGAGATCATGCGGAGCAGGCCGCTTTTCACGTAGCGATCCAACCGGATGCCGACCGAGGACAGGTTGCGGATCACTTCGCTGCCGTCCGAATCGAAGCCGACAAACATGGTGCGCTCGCCGCGCCGGCACGCCGCCTCGGCGAAGGCGCCGCTCAGGGTCGTCTTGGCCGTGCCGGGGACGCCGGTGATCAGCACGCTGGCGCCCCGGTAGTAGCCGCCCCCCAGCATGGTATCGAGGCGCTTCACGCCGCTCGTCACGCGCTCGGTGGTCACCTTGGCATCCACCCGGCCGAGCATGCGGGCGATGGCGACATCAAAGCCGGCTTTGCCGATCACGAAGGGCGATTCGTTCTCGTCGAAGTTCGAGCCGCGATACTTCTGCACCCGCAGGTTGCGTTGTGACACGCCGAATTCCACGCGGTGGCTGAGGATCACGGCGCAATCCACCATGAATTGCATGAAGGTGAAGGAATTGCCATCGTCCCCGCCGGTCTTCGACGTGATGACGGCCGTGAGTTGCTTCGCCATCAGCCACTCATGCAGCCGGTAGATTTCCCGGCGCTTCGCGGCGTCGTCGGGGAGCAGGGCGAGCAGGATGTCGAGTGCATCGAACACGATGCGCCGGACCTTCATCCCCTTGATTTGCGCCCCGAGCGCCGCGAGCATGCCGCTCAAATCGAAGGTGCCCGACTGGATCAGTTCGGGCTGCGGCTGGACGTCGATGAGACAAAGCTTTTTTTCCGCTGCAGCTCGGCGAGGTTCCAGCCGAAGCTCTCCGCATTGGCGGCGAGGCGCTCGGCCGTCTCCTCGAACGCGATGAAGATGCCAGGTTCATGGAAATCCCGGGCGCCGCGCACCAGGAATTGCAGGGCGAAGATCGTCTTGCCGGAGCCCGGCCCGCCCGCCAGCAGCGTGGTCCGGCCGCGGGGCAGACCGCCGTCGGTGATTTCGTCAAAGCCTTCGATGCCGGTGAAGGCCTTGAGCGGATTTCTGGCAGGTTTGGCTTTGTATTTCATGACTGGTTTGATGGGGATGGGTTGAAACAGCCGCGGTCCTGCCAGAATTCCTAGGCTTGCCGGGCGATTCCCTCATGGGTGGGTTTGTTCATAAAGGGAGGGTTCATAACCAGAACAGTGCGAGGGGTGCCCGGTTCCCGGGTTTCGTCGTGAAAGCCACGCATACTTTGAAGACTTTTATGCCGCTGTCGTTACGACGCGGGATGGCCGCCGTGGTCTGGCCAGATGGTTTCCAGGCCAAGGCGAGGGTCGCGATCGGGTTGGGCATGAACTCCGGCACCTTGATGGCGGGTGGCGCGGTTGCGCCTCGCGTTTTGCATCGCACCTTCCTTGAGCAGCGTTTCCTGCACCGAGGCGGTGCGCGGATGATGACTATCCGGCGCGGAGGGTAGGGGTAAATTCATAGTGTGCTGCGATCAGGAAAACGACACGCAGCTGGCCGGACTGGACGACGAGCGGGGAAATCCCCGATGGCGTTACTCTACGCCCAACCATATGGGCCGGCATAGGGGGGGAAACCCGTAGGGACTTCCCCTTGGCTCTACCCGCCCTTTTCTGCGAGCCAGCGCTCTGCTTCGATCGCGGCCTGGCAGCCCATGCCCGCCGCCGTGATGGCCTGGCGGTAATGGTGGTCCGCGCAGTCGCCGGCGACGTACACGCCGGGCGTCTTCGTCTGCACCTGGCTGTGTCCGGTGGGCAAAAAATAACCCTGGTCATCCGTGTCCACGGCGTCCTTGAACGGCGCGGTGTTCGGCACGTGCCCGATGGCGACGAAGATGCCTTTCACGGGCAGGACCGACTCGGCGTTGGTCTTGACGTGCTTCACCTTGAGGCCGCTGACGGCGCCCGCGGAGACGCCTTCGACCGCGACCGGCACGCTGTCCCACACCGGCTGGATCTTCGGGTGGGCGAGGACGCGGTCGGACATGATCTTCGAGGCGCGCAGCGTGTCGCGGCGGTGCACGAGGTAAACCTTGCTGGCGAAACGCGTGAGGAACAGCGCCTCCTCGGCTGCGCTGTCGCCGCCGCCGAGCACGGCCACATCCATCTGGCGGTAGAACGCGCCGTCGCAGGTTGCGCAGGTCGTCACGCCCTTGCCGCCGAAGAGTTCCTTCTCGCCGGGAATGCCGGTCATGCGCGGCGAGGCGCCGGTGGCGACGATGATGGTCTTGGCCTTGATCTCGCGGTCGACGAGCTTGAGCGTGTAGGGCCACGCGGAAGTATCGAGGCCCTGCACCGTGCCGCTCTCGTACCGCGTGCCGAACTTTTCCGCCTGCTTGCGCAGATTCTGCATCAGCTCGTAGCCGTCGATGCCTTCGGGAAAGCCGGGAAAATTCTCGACCTCGGAGGTCGTGGTCAGCTGGCCGCCGGGGAGCACGCCCTCGATCACGAGGGGCGCGAGGCTGGCGCGACCGGTGTAGATGGCGGCGGTGAGGCCGGCGCAACCGGTACCGACGATGACGACGTTTTCAACTTGGACGGACATGAGGCACCAAAAGAGAGCCAACCCCGTTCGCGGCGCAACCCCGGAGATGCGCCCGGCGTAAATTTCCACGGGTCCGGCCCGTCCCTTCACCGCTCAAGATCGAGCGCCCGGTGCCGTTGAACCAGGATGCCTGGGTCCGGTCTTTCGCCCCCGCCGGTGCGCCGTTCCCACCCCCCAGCCGATGCAATTCTTCAAACGGATCCTGAAATTCAAGGACGCCGAGGCTGCGCCGTCTGAACGGCGCAGTGGGCAGCGCTTTGCGCCCAACGTGAAGTTTCCGCTCAAGACAGTGCTTAATGTGGCCGGGCGGGATGATACCGGGGCCGTTTTGCAAAACAGCCGCGGGGGCGGCTGGGATTGGGGCGGGCGCCTGGTGAATTTTTCCGACACGGGAGCCCGGGTGCAGCTTCCCTCCTCGGTCGTCGCCGCGCGCGGCGATCCCTGCTTGCTCAAGCTCAGTCTCGGGGGCTACGCACTGAAATTGCCCAGTCGCATCGCGAATGTCCGTGAACAAGACGGCTCGATCCTCTTTGGCCTGACCTTGGACAGTGCGGACGAAGGTACGCGCCGGGCCTACCGGCAGCTGCTCGAACTCGTGGCCTTGGGCGCCAACCTCAAGCCGGTGAAATCGTCGTCCAAGCCCGACCAGTCCGGACGGTTGGTGGAGCACTACGAGGGCGACACGAGCGGCGCCCGGCTCAGCGTCTGGCGCGACCAGGACAGCCGGGCGGTGACGGCTTTTTCATTCAGGTTGAAGGACTGCAGCGTGCGCGGGACCGCCGGCAGTGGATTGGAATACCTGATCGGACCCGGGCCGGATCAGGCGTGCCCGGCTCCTCCATCCCAGACAGCCGAAATCCACCGGCTATTCCAATGGGTCGTGCCCAACCTCGCCCCGGCCGTGCCGGCCGACGTGCGCAAATTCCTGCAGGCCTACGCGGCCTGAGCCGGATCACGCAGTTGGATGGGCGTCGGTTTCCACACCGACGTCTGCCTGCGGGTCACCCTTTAGCCGGAATTCCTCAGACCGTTAACCGCTAATTTTCGCTAATCCGCGCTAATGAAGGCCGTAGCCATTTTTTCTCGGAGGGCACCGATCAGG
The DNA here is from genome assembly GCA_025363455.1 of Oleiharenicola sp. GTDB lineage: Bacteria > Verrucomicrobiota > Verrucomicrobiia > Opitutales > Opitutaceae > Lacunisphaera. The sequence continues at coordinate 23,068 of JANYDW010000062.1, forward strand.
TGAAGCGGCTGGGACCTCGGTTCCGTTTCAATCCTATGATTAGCGTTCATGAGCGTGAATTAGCGGTTGGGCATTTGAGGTTTTTAGGATTAGGGCGGACACCTTGCGCGAGAAATTGTCGCTCGATTGCCTGGGTTCGTCAGATCTCGACCACCCGGTTGGGCAGTTCGTTGGTGTCGTCGGGCCGCCGCGGGAAATGTTCCGCCAGCAGCGCGCCCGCGCGATCGATGCCCGCGAGCAGCCCGGCGGTAAACTCGCCGCGCTGGAAGGAGCCCGTCATGGCGGCGGCCAGTTCATCCCAGAAGGCCTGGCCGCATTTTGCGTGCACCGCCTCGTCGCCGATGACGGCAAAAGTTTGCGAGGCGGGGGCGACGAAGAGCAGCACGCCATTGCGCTCGCGGGTCTGGGCCATGCCGAGCCGGTTGAACGCGGCTTGCGCGGCGACCACGGGATCAGGCGCGGGTTCGTGCAGCACGACCACGCGGATTTCGCCGGAGGTGATGGACTCGGCGCGGGTGATCGCCGCCTCCAGGGCGGGATGGTCAAGCTGCTTGATGAAATCGGATTTTTTCATGTTACCACGATCCTCCCGCGCCGCCGCCGCCAAAGCTGCCGCCGCCGCCGGAAAAACCGCCTCCACCTCCGCCGCCGGAGTTCGACCACCCGGAGTTGCCGCTGCGCATCAGCGAGCTCCCGATGATGTAGGGCAGGACGGACCGGCGGCGCCGGGAGGCGAAAATGATGATAAGGACGAAAATGAACAAGAATCCCGCGCCGCCCGATCGACCCACGTTGCTCCGCTGGCCTTCGCTCCGGGTGGCCCCGCTGCCCTGGTATTCACCCTTAGTGGCGGCGATCATCGCGCTGACGGCGGCGGTCATGCCGCCGTCGATATCATGAGCGCGGAAGCGCGGCACGATCTCCTGCTCGATGATGCGCTTGGCGGTGGCATCAGGCAGCACGGCCTCCAGTCCATAGCCGACCTGCAGGTAGAGCTTGTGCTCGGCCATGAAGGCGAAGAGCACGGCGCCGTTTTTCTTCCCCGCCTGGCCCGCCCGCCACGCCTGAGCAATGCGCACCGTGTAGTCGTCCACCGAGGAGTCAGACTCCATCTTGGGATAGAGCACAACGAGCAGCTGGTTCGAACTCGCGCGTTCAAATTGCTCGAGCTGGGCGTTCAACCGGTCGGCGACCGGTGGGGAGACCACGCCGGCGTAGTCATTGAAATAGCGGGGCGGGGCCGGCGGGATCCGCTCGGCGGCCGCCAGCGCCCCTCCGCCCAGCAGGACGGCGGCCAGGAGCAGCAGGTGCCGGGGAAGCTTCACGGCTTCTTGTTGAAATCAAACGAGACCGCTGGTGGCGTTTCGGCACCAGGCTTGGCGTTGAAATACGGTTTCTCGCCGAAGCCAAACATCCCGGCGAAGAAGACCGCGGGCACGCGCTTGATGGCGGAGTTGTAGTCACGGGCCAGGTCGTTGAACCGGCCGCGTTCGACACTGATACGGTTCTCGGTGCCCTCGAGCTGAGCCTGCAGCTCCGAGAAATTGGCCGTGGCCTTAAGCGACGGGTAGTTTTCGGCGACGACGAGCAGGCGGGAGAGCGCCGAGGACAACGCGCCCTGCGCCTGCTCGAACTGGGCGAGCTGGGCCGCGGTGGGCGTGCCAGTGGGGTTGAGCTGGACCTTGCCGACCGAGGCGCGGGCGGTGGTGATCTCCGTGAGGGTGGACTTCTCAAAGTTGGCGGCGCCGGAGACGGTGGCGACGAGGTTGGGGATGAGGTCGGCGCGGCGCTGGTAGACATTCTGCACCTGGGCCCACTGGGCATCGACGGCCTGGGCCCGGTTGACGAGGCCGTTGTACTGGCCGGACAGGAAAAGGAATCCAAGTACGACAATCGCAATGAGGACTCCGAAGACAATGAGAACGGTTTTCATGGGACGACGTCACTAATGCACGCCATTGCCCCGTGACGCAAGCGGCCGGTCGTTACACAAACACCACTTGTTTCGCCTTGGTTCCCTGCCCAGACTGCCGCCCGAACTCCTTTCCATGGGCATTCTCAGAATCATCCTCGCCGTGGTCGTGGTCATCGTGGCCCTGACCCTTCTCGGGAAATTCAACCAGAAAATCGACGACATGGGCAGCAGGGCCACCGCGGCCGCCTCGGCCCGCAACGCGAAGGATCCGGGGTTGAGCCCCGCGGGCTTTTTCCTGCTCAGCCGGGAGGACGCCCAGAACCCGCGGGTGGCGATCATGTCGGCGCCCAACTGCCCGAGCGCCGAGACCCAGCGCGCCGAGGCCCTCGCTTCCTCCCTCAACTCTGCCGGCATCCCCTGCGAGTTGAAGCAGGGCATCGAATTTCAGTTTCACGATCCCGCGGATGTCGATCGGGTGAACAAATACATGGCGAACGTCGCCAACCCGCTCGTGGTCGTGCGCGGCTGGGCCAAGGGCAACCCGGCGGCGCAGGACGTCATCGCGCAGTACCAGGCGGGCCCATAGGAATTGCCTGGTCTCGGCGTAGCAGTGGTGCCAAACCGCTCGCCAGCCGTCTCACGACCGCTGCTACGTTTCCGGGCTTTACTCCGTGCGCAGCGCCTCCGTCGGCGCGATGCGCGCCGCCCGCCGGGCCGGCAGCCAGCAGGCCGCGACCCCGATGCCGATCAGCAGGACCGTGATGCCGGTGAAAACCAGTGGATCGTGGGGCGAAACCCCGCTGAGAAAGCCAACACTGTCGAGCAGCCCCGTGGCGGCGTAGGCGCCGGCCATCCCGAGCACCAAGCCGGTGAGCAATTGCGCCAGCCCGCGCGCCACCACGAGCCGGGCGATGCTGGCGGCGGTCGCCCCCAGCGCCATGCGGATGCCGATCTCGCGCGTGCGCCGGGCGGTCGTCTGGGCCACCACGGCGTAGATGCCCACCGAGGCCATCAACAGGCCGGTCCCGGCGAACGCGGTGAAGAGCGTACCGAAGACCTGCAGGAACCAGCGCTGCTTGTCCATGGCCGCGGTGAGCGTGCTGACCTCAAAGAGCGGCAGGTCCTGGTCGATCTGCTGGACGGCGGCGCGCACCGGCGGGGCGAGCAGGGACGGGTCGCCGGAGGTGCGGAGCAGCAGGCCCATCCAGCCCCAGGGTTGCTGGCGGTAGGAGACGTGGATCACAGGCGCGGCATCCTTTTCGCGCCATTCCTGCACCAGGTCGGCGCAAACCCCGATCACGGTCATCCACTCGCCCGGTTTTTGCTCCTCGACGAAGCGCAGGCGCTTGCCGACGGGTGCCTCGCCGGGCCAATATCGGGCGGCGAAGGCGCGGGAGACGATCACCACCTCCCTCCCGGGATCGCCGTCGGTTTCGGCAAAGCTGCGGCCTTGGAGCAACGGTACGCCAATCGCGGTCAGGTAGTTCGGCGTCTGCACGATCATCGAAGCGCGGGGCGGTTGCTTGGGGTCGGGATTGGGCCGGCCGTCGAGTTCGATGCCGCGGGTGGACGCGCCGAGTCCGGGAAAATTATTGGTGGCCGCCACGCCGGTCACCCCGGGCAGGGCGCGGAGCCGGGGCAGGAGCTGTTCAAAAAACTGCCGGCGAGCCTCGGGCTTCTCATAGCGATCGCCCTTTTCCTCCGGGAGCTGGACGCGGGCAATGAAGACACTCTGCGGTTGGACAAACGCGTTGATCGACTGGGCGGCGAAGAAGCTGCGGACCATCATGCCGGCGCCGGCGAGGAGCACGACAGTCAGGGCAAACTGGAAAACGACCAGCGCGCCGGTCAGCCGGCCCCGGTGGCTGCCCCCGCCGGGCGTGCCGTCCTTCATCGCGGTGTTGAGGTCCACGCGCGAGGCGCGGAGCGCGGGCACGAGGCCGAAGACGATGCCGCTCAGCACGGAAAGCAGGGCAAAGTAGCCGAAGGCGACCCAGTCCATTTCGAAGATGACCCAGTAGGGTTTGCCGACATCCCGGGTGGCGAGGTCGAAGGCGTGGACGCCGAAGGTTGACAGGCCGAGGCCGAGCAGGCCGCCCAACGAGCTGAGCAGGACACTCTCGATGAGGAGCTGGCGCACGATCTGCCAGCGGGTGGCGCCCATGGCGGTGCGCACCGCCATCTCGCGGCCGCGCGCGATCGCCCGGCTGAGCATCATGTTGGCGACGTTGGCGCAGGCGATGAGCAGCACGAAGCCCACCGCACCCAGCATCATCAGGAAGACTGTCCGGATCTGGTCGCCATTATAGGTCTCATGGAAGGTGCGGACGGCCACGCCCAGGTCCTTGTTGGTGGCGGGGTTTTCCGTGGTAATGCGGCCGGCGATGGTGCCGAGGTCGGCGTTGGCCTCCGTGATCGTGGTGCCGGGCGCGAGCAGGGCGAAGAGCTCCAGCCCGTGGTTGGTGCGCTTTTCCAGCTCGCCGTCCGGTACGAGGGGCATCCAGAAGTCCTCATTGCTGGGGAATTTGAAACCCGCGGGCATCACCCCGATGATGGTGGCGGGCTTGCCGTTCACGCGGACGGCGCGGCCGACGACGTCCGGCGCCCCGGCATAGCGGCCCTGCCAGACGCCGTGCCCGACGAGCACGACGGCCTCGGCACCAGCCCGGCCGTCGGCGGGGGCGAAGCCGCGGCCCGCGACCGGGGGCGTGCGGATGAGGGTGAAGAGCCCGGGGGTCACCCGCGCCATCGAGAAACGTTCGGGCGGGTTGCCGGGCTCGCTGATAATGCCCTGGCCGCGGGCGAGGGCCTCGAGGCCCTCGAAGCTCCGGCCCTGGGCCTTGTATTCGAGATAGTCCGGCCACGAAACGCCGGAGCGGGACTCCCGGGCGGGCTTGGTGGCATTCTGGTTGATGACGGTGACGAGGCGCTCGCCGCCGGGGACGGGCACGGGCTTGAAGAGGACGGCGTTGACGAGGGTGAAAACGGTGGTGTTGATCCCGATGCCGAGGGCGAGAGTGACAACGACGGCGAGCGAGAACCAGCGGTGCGAGCGGAGCATCCGGAGGGCGAAGCGGAGATCTTGGAACATGGGCAATGGCGCCGCCCCGCGAGGCGCGGGAATTCGTGCCGGACGGGGGGAAGCTCGGTTAAAAACCCGGCAGCCGGCGCCAAGTCGCAAAAATCAGCCGGACCTCCCTATTTCACGCGAGTCGTCGCCGCGGGATCCTGCGGTGGCTTGCTCACCCGGGTGACAGTGTGGTGTGGGGGTATCTGCTGTGCGGCGCATTCCGGGCAGATGCCGTGGGAGGTCTCGGTGTTCAGATGCGAGTCGAAGTAGTCTTCCATCGTCAGCCACTTGCCCTCATGACCGACCTTGCGGCACCAGCTACAAACGAGGAGGAATTCCTCCAGATGGTGCAAGCGCTGGACGAGCCGCCGGTTTGAGATATGGACCATGAGCCAGATGGCGAGAACCACGGCCGATCGGAATAGTGCGCGCGTCCAGACAATGCCGGCGGGTTCGCCAAACCAAAGGTGGGGCAGGCCGATTAGCTCGGTCAGCCAGACGAGGGCGAGCATCAACGAAAACCCCAACGCTTCGCGTCGGAGGATGGTTCGGCCCTGAGTTGAAATGGCGGGCATGAGGTTAATATACGCCCAATGCGGGGGACGGGCAAGAAGCCTTCCTAAATCGTCACAAATACGGAAAACTTTGCCCGGAACGGCGGTGCCGGGCTTGTTCCCGGCGCACGGGGTCAGCGCTCCCGCCGTCCGTCCGGGTTTCCCGACCATCCCTCCCGGCACGAAAATTTTCTGAAACTCTGCGCGGGTTGCCGGGTTTTCCCTGACATGTACTCCAAGAAAATTCTTCTCGCGGTCGCCCTCGCCGGTGGCCTGCTGTCCTCCGCCGTTGTCTCCTCCGCTGCCGTCGTCCTTTCCGATCTCACGATCAACGCCGCCGAAAATTCCGCACCCTCGCCAGTGAAGGTCGTGAGTCCCACCGGGATCTCGCGCCGCTACGAAGGTGCAACCATCCATCTGCGCCTCACCGTCGACGAATCCGGTCGGGCCCACCACGTCACCCTGCTGTCGGGGCAGGACGAGAACCTGGTCAAACATTTGCTGCCGGCGGTCGCCCAGTGGGAATTCAAGCCGGCCAGGAAGAATGGCCGGGCCGTGGCCATGCAAATCGAGTTGCCGGTCGAACTCGTCGACATCCGGACAATCTGAATTCCGTCCAGCTCCACTCCCTCTCCGGCGGGCGCGAATGGCCCGGCCCCGGGGGCAGGGCGGCGAGCGCTTGAATTCTTGACCAGTTTCGCCGGGACCTGACAGGTTGGAGCGCCGCTCCCCCATCAAACCGCCACCTGTCACCACCCCATGAGTTCACTCCGCTCGATTCGCCGCGCCAGGCTCCTCAGTCTTTCCCTCCTCGCGCTCACCGCCTCCGCGGCCCGCGCCGAGATGAAACCCTTCGAGCTCAACATGGACCGCGTGAAAATCGTGGACCCGAAGGGACTGGCGGCACCGGTGTATTTCGTGCCCGCAGTCAAGTTGATCGTGACGGCGCAGGGCAGCGTGTGGGCGCAGGGGAAGAGCACGAACTTTAGCTCCGATTCGGATGTGACCGCGCAGGCCCACGGCAAATACTACGTCCAGGGCCTCGAGAAGGCGCTGCTGCAGGATCTCGCGCGCAAGGTGCAGGATGATCTTGTCGCCAAGCTCCGCGCCACGGGCGCCACGGTGCTCACCTACGACGACCTCAAGGCCGATCCGCTTGTCGCCGGCCGCGGCCGCGAATCCGCGGACGGGAAATGGGGCCTGCCCACCACGAGCAAGGACGGTCTGACTTTCGTCATGGCGTCGCCCAGCGATGAACAGGCGTTCGAGTCGGGCGTCACCGGTCCCCTCTTCTATCTTCACGGGATGGTGAAGGAGAAAAAAATGATCGCGATCCAGCCGGAAATCACGTTCACGGTGCCCCAGATGTGGGGCGAGAAGGACGAGGGCTACAAGCGGGCCAAGGCTTCCATCGGGGTTAACCCCGTGATGCTTCTCCACGCCGCCACAATCTTTGTGAACAACCCCCAGGGCAGTTTCACGGGCATCCAAATTTACACGCACGGTGGGCGCCATGCCGCGGAGGTGACCGGTACCGTCAAGAAGATGTCAGAAGACACGACGAAGTTCACCAGCCTGTGGGGCCGGAGTTCGTCCGATTATCTCTTTACGCTCGATCCGGCTGCCTTTTCCGACGGCGTCCTGCGCGTGGGTTTTGCGATCAACTCGATGGTCGCCGACCAAGTGAAGAAAGTGCGGAAGTAAGGGGTGCTGCCGCCGTTCAGGGCGCCAGTTCATAGACCAGCACCTTGAACGAGCCGGCGATCATCTTCGGCCGCCCAGTGGCGCCGGCGACGGGCGCCTCGAAGCGCGCGGCGGGCAGGTAGATTTTGTGGGACGACGGGTCGACGGCCATCGTGCGCGCACTGACCTCGGTCTTGAGCGTTTGCACGACGGTGAATTTGTCGGGGCTGTCTTCATGCACGATTGTCACCGTGCCGTCGCGGCCATTGGAGGTGAAGGCCAGCTGGGTACCGGGATCGAAGGCGGCTCCGTCGATGCCTTGACCCGCCGGGAGATTCGCGACCACGTGGCCGTCGGTCGAGTCGAGCACGAGCATCCGCGCTTTGCCGCAGCCTAGGAAGAGCCGGTGGTGCGCGAGGTCGATGTCGAGGCCCGTGGGTTCCTCGCCGGGGGCGATCGACCAGCGGGCGGTAACGGCGTGCGTTTGCGTGTCGATGACGGCGACCTCGCTCTTGTCCTCCAGGTTGATGAACATGCGATGGGCGGCCGGATCCGCCGCGGCGAATTCCGGCTTGCCGCCGAGCGGGATGGTGGCGGTGACCGTGCCGGTGGTGGCGGCGATCACGGTGGCGCTGGCTCCGCCGCCGTTGAAGCAGTAGATCTCGTCCCGCGACGGTTCGAGCAGGATGAGGTCGGGGTTGGCGCCGGTCTCGACCTTCGCGAGGGTTTTCAACGTGGCGAGGTCGACGATGCTGGCCTTGTTCTCCTTACCGTTGCTGGTAAAGGCGCGGCCAGCCTTCGGCGCGACCGCGATCCCGTGAATGCCCGGGGTGTCGGTGATCTCGCCCACGACCTGGTCAGTCTGCGTGTCAATGACGACGACCTTGGTGGCGTGGCTGACGTAGAGCCGGTGGCCCACCGGATCGACGGAGAGGCAGTCCCACCCGCCCTCGCCGCCGACGGTGATTTCGTGGAGGAAGCGGTAGGAGCCCGCCGCGTGACCGGGGGCCGCGAAAACAAGGGCGATAATTGCTGACAGCAGAAGACGGGACGGGAGGGTATTCATGATGAGACGGGGATAGAGGACGCACGGTAGACGCTTCCAAGGCCGGCGCAACTACAAGACAGTTAGGTAGTGGGTCCGTTTGATTGTAGGTCGGGCTTTATGCCCGACGATCAACGTTCATGTCGGGGGTAAACCCCGACCTACAGTATCCCAAGCAGCGGTGGGAAACCAAATGGACCCACTACCGACAGTTATGGAGGTTCGGTGTTCGCTTCCTGCCACCTTTTCCCGACCCGGAACTGGCCGGCAAGATTGACGCCGGTCCGCGGTCGGTGTAAGGTGGCGTGGTCGCCATGCTGTTCTTCAAGCGCATCCTTAAGCCAGCCGCTCCGGAGGCGAATCCCGTCCCGTTCGTCGAACGCCGCAGCACGAAGCGCTACCTCGTCAACCCGAAGTTTTCCCTCAAAGCCGTGCTCAGTTACGTCGCGCGGGATGAAACCGGCGCGACGATGAGCAACACGCGACACGGCTGGAACTGGAAGGGTCGCCTCATCGACTGTTCCGAGGCGGGGGTGCGCATCCAGATGGGCCCCACGCTCCGGGTGGAGGCGCGTGACCTCTGCGACCTCAAGCTCTCCGTGCAGGATTTCGAGCTCACCATCCCGTGCTATATCGCGAATATCGGCGAGAACGCCGAGGGCTTGGTTTTTGGATTGAAGCACAAGATCGAGGAGGAAGGGACCTGGCAGGCTTACCAGCAGCTGCTCGAAGTCCTGGCCCTGGGTTCCACCCTTCGGCTGCACAGCAAGACCGCCGAGCCGGACGAGTCGGGCTACCGGGTGGAGAATTATGTGAGCGACCGGCCGGCCCGGCTGACCATCTGGCGGCACCCCACAGACCGGTCGGTGGCAGCCTTTGAATTTCAGATGAAAGACAGCCTGGTGCGGGCGGCCGAGGGATATGGCATGGGCTATCTTACCGGCGACGGCGGCGACGCGCTCCCAGTGAAGTCGGCCAAGGCGTTGGAGATCCAGCGGCTGTTCAACTGGGTCGTGCCCAACCTCGCCCTGACGGTGCCGGAGGATGTGCGGGAAATTTTGCAGCGCTACTCGGGCTGAGTCGCCGTTTGCGGATCGGGGCGGGCGAGGGGGCCACGGCGGCGGAAGACGCGGGTAGGACAATGCCCTATAGTCGCGGCGGCGCCAGTGTCCTATCGTCCCAGCCTCCATGGCCGTGTTCCCCGTCCATCCTTACCCTGTCCACTGTTTGCCCAAGAGGAAGGAGTTGCCGGCGGCGGTGGTGCAGATCGACGTCTTCCAGCATTTCGGCCGGATGCGGGCGAAAACCATCCATGCTTTTGACTCGGACCGCTTGGGGGGGGCATTATGAGCGGACGGCCATTCCCCGTGCAACCGGACGCGGCCCTCCGACCGCCGCGCGTGGTGCGGTTTGACCTGTCGTTGAAATCGCTGTTCATCATCCTAGGCGTGCTTGCGGGTGTATGGCTGGTCGTGCATGCGTTGCTGGTCCTGTTGGTGCTGGTGACGGCGCTGATGCTGGTCGGCGCCCTGCATCCCCTGGTTGCGTGGCTCGAGCAGCGGCGGATCCGGCGGGTCTTCGCTATTGGCCTGGTCTTCGTGATCGGCACCGGCCTGGCCGGCACCCTGTTGGCGCTCACCATCCCGACGGTGATCGCGCAGGTAAAATCCGTGGTCGAGAATGAGCCCAAGATTCGTGAGACCCTCGCGGGTTACCTGGATCAGTCGCAACTCACCGCCCCGCTGGCCCAGGATCTGCGCCAGGTCGATTACAAGGAACTGATGAAATCGTCCCGGCAGTCGCTGCTCGACGCGGGGATGCGCTTGGGGGAGGCCACGGCATGCCTTTTTGCGGCGGTCTTTCTCGCCTTTTACATGATGCTCGACCGTGACCGGTTGCGCGGTGCGCTGTACGCGGTGGTACCACGATCCCACCACATCCGGCTGTCACGCATTTTGCTCAACCTCGAAACGATCGTTGGTGGATACATTCGCGGTCAACTCTTCACCTGCGCCCTCATGGCCGGCTTCATCCTGGTGCTCCTGCTCGTCTGCGGCGTACCGAATGCCATGGCGATCGCCTTGTTTGGCGGGCTGATGGACCTGCTGCCTTACATCGGGATTTTCCTCACCATGGGCCCGGCCGTGCTGGCGGCCTACAGCCAGGGGCCGATCATCGCGGGCACGGTGTTTTTGCTGATGCTTGGCTATGAGGAGCTGGAAAGCCGTGTGCTGGTGCCGCTGGTCTACGGCCGGGCACTTCGGTTGCCTTCATCAGTGGTATTTTTCTCGCTCATTGTCGGGACCGCCCTGGCGGGCCTGGTCGGTGCGCTGCTCGCGCTGCCGCTGGCCGCCGCGGGGCTGATGCTTGTGGAGGAACTGCGGGTCGAACTGCCCGGAGAGGCGGTCCAGCCCGAGGATATTGCCCAGCGGCGGGCTGATGATCGCGGCGAACTGGACTACGGACGCCGGGCGGAGGGCATGCCCGCCGATCAGGCCGCGGCCATCGCCGTGGAAATTGCCGGTGAGCAAAAAAAAGCCGAGGTAGCCGCGGCACAAGACCAGCCGGTCACCGGGGAGAAGGACCAGCCGGGGTCGGAATAAATAGTCCATTAAACTACAAACCGGCCTGAGTCCGGGCGGTGGGCGAATGGGTGGACTACAGGAGCCGGAGGCGGATTCTCGACAGCGGAGGGCTGATCCGTTTTCTTCGGGTTTATGTCCGTCCGCTGCCGTCTGTTCTCGCTGTGGTTCGTTGTTACGGGCCTCTGGCCGGGTTATCTCGCCGCGGCCCCGCGTTACGCCACGATTGAGGAGGCCATCGCCCGGGGCGATCTGGCCGAGGTACGGCTCCACCTCGCATTCGACCCGGCCACCGCGACCCGCGCGGGCAAGGGCGGCCTGCCGCTCCATCAGGCGATTCTGCGCAACAAAACTGAAATCGCGCTGCTGCTGCTCGAGTCCGGCGCGAGCGCGGATGTGCCTGATCGCACCGCGCGCACGCCGTTGCATCTCGCGGTGGAACGGGGCAATGTCGCGCTGGCAACGGCGCTGCTGGTGCGCCATGCCCGGCCCAATGAGCGCGACGCGCTCGGCTGGACGCCGTTGCACCACGCCGCGGCCGAGAACAAGGTGGCCGTGGCGCGCGCCCTGCTCGACGGCGGAGCAAATCCCAAGACGCTCAGCGATCGCGGCGGCACGCCGTTGCATGAGGCCGCGGCGAGCGGGGGTGCCGAGATGATCCGCCTGCTGCTTGACGTCGGCGTGGATCCCAAAGTCGTTTCCCAGACCGGTGTGACCGCGTTGCAGGTCGCCCGGGAGTTCAAGAACGAGGCGGCCATCGCCTTGCTTTCGGCTGCGAATAAGTAGTCTTTTAAACTACAAACCGGCTTGGGTCAGCGCCCGGAGGGCGGCCTCCAGCTACGCCGCTCTCCCGGGAAACAATAATCCCCTTGGATCCTTCGCTTCGACGGCAACAGGTTTGAAAACACGCCCCGGTCTACTACCACACGCCGGCGGCAGGTGAAACGGGTTGTTCCGCATAGTGGGTTTGCGGGTTAGTGACGTAATAGTTGCTGGCCGACCCGTCGTATTCCCCGCGGGTTTTTTGAAATGTGACCACGGTACGGAAAACATAGGGGGCGGCATCCTCCGGCGCGATTTTCGTGGTGAGGTGCACGCCCTCGAGCCGGTCCTTGACCGAGGCGTCCTTGTCGAGATAGCCGCTGCCCTTGATGATGGCGACATCGCGCACGGTTCCGTCCCGGTTGACCAAGACATCCACCGTCGCCGTGTTTTCGATGCCCGCGAAGAAAGCCGGCAGCCGGCTGAACTGCGCCTTGAATTGCCGGAGGTCCGTCGACTGATGGCTATAGGTGGGCAACTTGCCCCACGCGGTCACCAGTTCGCCGGTCTTATGGGCATAGCCGGCGCCGCTGGAGACCGAGGCATGGCCGGGTGCCTGGGTCGAGGCGCACGCGCCGAGCAGGAAAATCGATGCGCTCATTCCGGCAATCAACCCGATCTTTGTTACAGACAGTTTCATGGTTACTAGGTGTTGAAGGTGGGTGGTCCAGCCGCTGGGACTAGCGGACGAAGCCGTTCACGGTGTTCGAATTGCCGGGGTTCTGGTATTGGGGCGAGCTCGTAGGATAATAATCAGAGCTGGAATAATCGCTGGGTCCGTACGCGCTTCCGTTGTTGGTGGCCACATTCCTGAACACGATCGTCTGGCGCACGACGTAGGACGCTGGAGCATCCGGCTCGAGCGGCAGGCTGTAACGGGCGTGCCGGTACATCGACATGGCCATTTGGTCCGTCGCCGCATCGCCGCTGCTCGCCACGACCGCCATTTTTTGTATGGTGCCGTCGCGATTGACGAGCAGGTCGAGAACGGCAACGCCATCGAGCTTATACTGGTGTGAGCTGAGCCGGCTCATATGGTAGAAGTATTGCCCCTTCTCGTCATAGCTGGGCAGTTCGCCCCAGATCGTGGAGCGATCAGCAATGCGGATCGGGGCAGGTGGCGCCGGCCGCCGGGCGCCGGCCGGGTTGATGCTAGAGCAGGCGCCGAGCAGGAGGGGCAGGGCGAGGACGAACGGGAGCAGGCGTTTCATGATCGGACTCGGGGTTGGGAGGGATGGCGCCGGCCCGGGCGTCAAGGTCCTGAGACTGCCAAATGAACTTACAGTTCCGGATGAAACGCAACTTTACAGTCGGGCCGGGCATGGCCCGCGCCGGACCTGCACAGGCGGTTGAAACACGAAGGCAGCAGGACGTCCGTCGCGAGACGTTCCCGGTATTCGGTGCTGGCGCGGTGACGATTCGCAACTAAATCATTCGCATGGCGCGTCGTTCCAAGACTTCTCCGCCCGCGCCGGCGGACAGCCCGCCGCCATCTCGCCGTGCTCCGGCAAGCATTGCCCCATTGAGCAACGAACGGACTACCGGCGATCGCTTGGGCTGCAACCGCCGCGCTACCGCGCATACGGCAGCAAATCCCGCTGGGCGCGCAGCGTCAGTTCCTGCTTGCGGTGGGTGATGACCTCGAGATTCAGCGGTTCGCCCGGCGTGCGGTTCAACAAGATGCGGCCCAGCGGGGAGTCCTTGACGATCCGTGGGTCCTGGCCTTTCACCGGTTCCCCGTCGAGTTTCACGATCTCGTCGCCCTCCTGCAGGCCGGCTTTGTCGGCGTCGGTGCCGGGACGGACTTTGGTGATGAAGATATGGGACACCTTCTTGGTGTCCGGGTCGACGTAGATGACGATGTCGACGGCGAAGGCGATGATCGCGTTCTCGCGGATCCTGAGCGGATCGAGCTTGAGCACCTTGTCATCTGCCGGCGGCGGATCCTCCTTGCCGAAAGCGGGAACGAGCACCAGCAGGGCGAGCAGCAAGGGCAGGGATTTCATCCCGCCATCCATAGCCGTTCCGGCATGACGGCCAAGCGGGTTTTGGCGGAATTTCACTCCGTGTCCCCGCGCTCCCAGCAACATAGGGAATGGGAAGAAAATTTCCCTTAAATAAGCGTGGGCAAGGGTCGTTAAACAGCGGTTATGACTGAAGCGGAAGTAATCGTCGTGATGCGCGAGCACTTGGAGGGAAAATTCCCCAAGAAGTGCAGTCTGTGCGATCGCACGTATACCAACCTGAAGGACTATTTGTTGCACACCTCCCATGTGGGCCCGCCCAAGTCCTACGACCTTGAGCTCGGCATTCATCAGCCGACCCAGCCCATTGGCACCGCATCGCTGGCCAATTGCTCCTGCGGCAATACCCTCGCCATCGATTCGACGGGCATGGAGTTGCCGACGATGTGGCGGCTGATGGCTTGGTTGATGGCCGAGACGGTCCGGCGCGGCCAGAAGCCGGCCGTGGTCCTCGAGGCATTGCGCGCCGCGATCGACCGGGCCACGCTGGCCGACCAGCCGATCCGGTAAATCGTCGGCGTCCACCGGCGCAGGCCCGCACCCGGTCCGGTTATTGCGCTTTGCGGATCGCCTCGGCAAATTGCTTCGATACGGCGGAGAGAAGCGCCAGACAGTCGGCCTGGTATTGTTCCGGGTGGGCGATCACCTTGTAGCGGCCGGGACTACCCTGAAGTTCCTGTACGAAGTCGGAACCGGCGGTGATATTGGCCGTCAGCTTGATCATGCCGCCCTGTGTGTGCTCGGGGGTGAACACCGCGACGTCCGCGCTGACGAGGTGGAGAAGATTCCGGCCCTTGAGGTACGTGAAGACCAGCGCGTTCTTCCCCTCGAGCTCGGTGAACTGGACCTTGAAGCGGTAGAACAGCAGCGAGATCTTGCGCTCCCGCGCGGTACGGATGAGGGCCGAGGTCTCACTGAGTGCCCCGGTGAACCCCGTGCCGAAAAGCGGCCGGTCGCCTGCCGTGAACCAGCGGTTCATGCTGCCGTTGCCCATGAAGCCGGACATGAAGTTGTCCTTCACCTCTTCGCCGGGCTTGCCGTCCTTCGCGATGCCCAGCCAGCGCGCCTCGGTATCGATCGACTCCTTCGGCAGGATTTCAAAACCTTGGGCGGTCAGGTCCTTTTCGACCATAGCCTGGAGTTTCGCGCAGATGGAACGCTGGACCGCTTCATCCACCACGAGGCGCAGCTCAAGACTTTTGGTGGAGCTGAACTCCCGGCCCGTGCTGGAGATTTTCGCCTCGGCGAACGATTCAAACGCCACGGCAATCAGGGGGACCGCCACCTTGGTCGCGCCCTTGATGTAGCTGCCTTGGGCCATCATCGGAGAGGCGACGCTGCCCGGAATGGTGCCGTCCGCCCCGACGGCGATGCTCTTAGCCCCGCCGAGGAGAGGCTTGGCCTCGAGTGTAAGGGCCGCGAAGCCGAGTGAAAGGAAGAGAAGGGCGAACGGAGGGCGAAGCATCCGCCGAAAAAAACAGAGGCGGAATAGACCGCAACCAGCAAACGGCCGCGACCGCTCTGGATTGCTCCGGGCCACCCGCCTCGGAGCGTTTGGCTGCTCAAGGGCGGCTCTTGAAAACAGCCGGCGCCTGCAGCACCAACTCAGTGACGAGGAGAGGCACTGCCCAGCAGGCCCACGCGAGAACCGCCGAGCGTTCGTGCGCCGGCAGAATATTGCCGGCTTTCATCAGGTCGCTCGCGAGCCGGAATGAGACGAAGGCAAAAGTGACCACGTAGCTGCGCACCATCCATTGCTTGTGTTGCGCCAGATTTTTCCGGCGGATGGCCACGAACGCCATTCCGGTGGTGGAGACCCAGGCGAAAGCCAGACCCGTCAGACCGTAGGCGTACGCCGCGCTATCGCGGCCCACCTGGGCGGACATGCCCAATGAAGCGATCGCGCCGACCAGCACGGCCACGACATAGACCCGGCCGGCGATGCGGTGGAAGGGCAGGTAGTCGCGCCGCATGCGCGGCCAGAACTGGAGCGGTCCGATGACCGCGGCGAGCACGCCGCAAAATACATGGGGGAAAAGCCAGGAGGCCTTGGCCCAGAAATAACTGCCATAGGATTCCGGCGTGAGGACGAAATACTGCGGGACATTCTTGATCACGAAATAGGCGAGGCCCGCGAGAATCAGCACCCAGCCGATCCAAACCCAAGACATGGATTTTCCAGATGAAACGGTCGCCGTCGGGGTAACAGGTGAATTCATCCCGAAAAGGAATGTTGTGCCGGCAATGAAGGCAAGCCCGGGACCACCACCGGTGGTTTGATCACGTAAATCCTAGCCTGACCGCTTTGCCCGGCGCCCCGTCTCTTCTCTCATGTCAGATTGACCTCGTGCAGTTGAGCCATAGCCTCGCCCTCATGATGGTTCGCTCCTCAGCGTTGCTTCTCCTCGCAGTGGGCTGTTGTTGGGGGAAGGCGGAGACCGTGGTCACGGCGCGGTTGAAAGCGGAGCTCAAGGAGGCCCATCACTATATTGCACCAGTCGCAGGAGCGGAGAATTCGGAATGGACCAGCGACCCGGTACTACACCTTGAGCCGATGCTCGTCACTGGTTCCTCTTCCTTTGAGGTCGATATCCTCGCGGAGGCGCGGCGGGCGGCCGCCGCCAGGGAAGCCATGAAGTTTTCCCCGCTGAAGGGCGGCCTGATCTTTTCCTCGGGGCGGACGGAGCTCGGCTTCTGGCCGAAGCTGGTGCCGGTCGATGCGGTGGAGGCGGGCACGGTGAAAAAGAAGACAGTGGGCATCTCGGTCGATCTGCTGAGGATCAAGTGGTGAGGTCGACGGGCAAGGACCCCGTAAGAGTCAGGCTGGCTTGTGGCTCGGCCCCCCAAGACTGAAAGACCGTTGCTGACCCCTGAGTCCGGGCCGCCCCGGATTGGCCGCCGTCCTACCCGGCGGCAACCAACCCGGAGTGGCGGGGAGAAATCAGAACTTGAGCGCGAGCCCGGCTTCCACCGCGTGGAGCTTCTGGCCGCTTCCGGCGAGGAGGTCGCGGTAGCTGAGCGTGGCGAGCATGCCATTGCTGAGGGTGGCCGCCACGGTTGCCTCGAGGCGTAACGAATCCTTTTTCATGGCGTCGAATTGCGTGGTGAAGCCAAGGGGTGAACCCTCAAGCCACGTCGCGGTGCTGCCGGCCCCGTCCTCGATCAGGTGGTGCCAGCCGGCTTGGAAACGGAGCGACATCGCACCGAAGCCGGTCTTGACCGGTACGAGCAGCGAGGTGCCCGCCTCGAATGCGGAACTCCAGCGGGATTGGTTCGGGACGACCAGGTCGGCGGCGGTTGCGCCGGTCTCGGCGTAACGGTCCACTGTCGCCTTCTGCACGTCGACGAAGGCGTAAGGCACGAAGGTGGTGCCGCCGGTTCCCTCGAACGACTTCGATGCTCGCAGTGCGCCGCTCCACACCTTGCCGTCGGCCGAGCCCGTTGCGATGCGCGTGAGACTCGTCAGGTTGCGGGTGGTGTCGCCGGAGGTGCTGCCGTAACCACCGGTGGCGTCGAGCATGATGCCCGCCTCGCCGAGCCCGAAGCTGAGAAAACCCTCGAGAGCGGTGGTCTTGACCTTGCTGCTGCCGGCCCCGTTCTTGAAGGTGTCCTTGCCCTCGGCCAGGCCGAGCGCGAGTCCCGCCCGGGTGCTCGGGCCGAACTGCAGGTCGCCGCCCAGGAGCGTGAAGGGACGCTTGACCGTCGAGCCGAGCTGGTTCCGCGAGGCTTCGCGCCGGCCGTATTCATTCCCGACGCGGACGAAGCCGTGGAACTTGCCGCCGGACAGCGTGGAATCGGCGCGGACATCGTCGAAGTAGGCGAACACGGTGGATTCGAAATTGCCCATCGTCTCCAAGGCCTGGCGCCCCAGGGCGTGGATCGTGCCGCCGCTGAGATCCGCCAGCGTCCGGGTTTGCGTTGCGCCGTCGGCGAGGTTGGTTGCCACGAGGATCGCGTCGAGGTCAGCGTTGTAGCCCGCGGAGATATCGAGGGCATTGGCCAGGCGCAGCTGCACCGGGGACGCCGCGGACGGCGCGAGCAGCGCGCGCACGAGGGTCGAGCGGATCGCGCCGCCGGGATTAACCGAGGTGTGGAAATTCATGTAGAGGCCCAGGTTTTTCAGGTTGTCGACGTCGGCGGCCGGTATGCTCCAGGTCAGCGGGCCGACCGGGCTCGTTGGGGCAGCGAAGGGGAAGATCACCGGGCCGTTGACGGTGGGTATACCGCGGTGAATGTGGCCGCCGGTGACTGGGAGGGTGATGTTGTGGGTCGCGGTGATGGTAGCCGTATTCTCGGCGTCGTTGAGGATGAGCACGCCGGTGCCGGAGAAGGGGGCGCCGGTGGGCGGATTCTCGTTCGCCTGGGTCAGGCGGGCGAGGTAAAGTGTACCGGCGCGGACCGGGGCGTGGACGATGAGGGCGAACGCCGCGGCCAGCAGGCTGCGGGACAAGTAACAGGATGTGATGTTGTTCATGGGTATTGAGGTCACACCCAACCTAGGTGGCTTCGCCGAAATTTCTAAGGGACTTTGGTAACACCCCTGTTACCTTCCCCAGCTACGTTTGCGTTGGAACGCGCCCTGTCGTGGGTCAGGCGGGTTTGCCCTGATTCGACCGACCGGTTGAGAAGGCCAGGTTGTAGGAGCAAAACGGACAACAGAATCGGCGCGCGGCTGATGGCAGAAGGCCGCTGGAAGCGCTATAGTCGGGAACATTAAACGCAGTCCACCACCAACCCGGCTGGGTTGAATGGCATCGGGAACAACAACCATCGACTCATTCCTCTTATGATCACAAATCTCCTCTTTACCGCCCTCTGCCTCTGTATCGCTTTTGTCGTCAGTCTTGAGACCGGCGCCCGCCGCCGCGTGCAACCGGTGCGCGTGAAAAATCAGAATCGCGATCGCCACCTCGAAGTCGCTCGACGCGACTGAAACCCGCTGGGGAATCTGGCCCACTCGCCCTCGTTCCGCGCGGCGGAACGACGACGAGGCCAGAAGTACGCTGACCTGCGTCGGTGACAATCGGGAATTGAGCAGCCTGACCCCCGAGCCGGCCTCCAAATTCTGATCCATGGGCCGGCTCCTCTGGCTCCGGCCCTATCGGGTTATTTGTCTGGGGTCGGCGCGGATTGCATCGCGGCGATGAAGGCGTCGGCTTCCTTGATGGATTTATCCATGTCGGCGACGAGACGGGAGATGTCCTGCTGCAGTTCTCGCGTGGAGCCGCCGAGGGCGGAGACCGCCTGGGCGTTGAGGTTGTGCTTGAGGAAGAGCACTTGGTCGCGGAAAGCGTCAATCACCGGGTTCATGCCGCGGGCGGCTTGATCCATCACGCGCATCAGGGCGGCGTAGCGGCTCCGCGTGGTGGTGAGCTGGCGGTCGCTTTGGGCGCGGAGGCCCGCGCTCTTGTATTGGCCAAGCTCGGCGCTCCACTCCTCAAAAAGGGCTTGGGCCACGTTGTCGATGGCGGCGATGCGGTTGCGGACATCCTGGGCGCGGGACTCGCTGCGCTTGAACTCGGCATCGAGCTTTTCGTAGGTGGCCTGCAAATCGGTCGCCGGCACCCTGGTCACGGCCAGGAACTGCGCGAGGGCGCTGGAGAACTGGACCTTGGCGTCCTGTTGCGCTTCCCGGGCGGCGCCGACACGGTCGACGAGGATCTTCCGCTTGGGGATGCCGACTTTCTCCATCGCGCCGTAGTAAACGCTGGAACAGCCGGTGAAGAGGAGCGTACCGGCCAGGAGCAGGAGGGAAAGTCGCATCCCAGAAAGGTTACCGCCCGATCTCCAAAATACAACTGCCGGCCCTTGCGGCGATCAGGCTTCCGGCGAATTGGTGGATGGTCAGGCCCGACCCTTCGGCTTTTCCTTCAGGTTTCTGTTCGAGCGGATAGCTGGCTTCGGCCTTGGGCTGGTCGTGCTATCTCGCGGTTGCCCCGCTGGGTTGGCCCGCCGCATGGCGGAAGAGCAGGCCCGAGACCGCGAACATCAGGGCGAAGCACCCGTTCAGGATGAAAGCCTTTTCGACGCCCGGACTGAAGTCGGCCGGCCAGAAGATGGTGGCGATGACGGGGACCAGGAAAGTGGCGGCGGCGGTGGCGAACGCGGCCTTCGCCAGGCCCGAGGGGCGGAGGCGGGAGAGGCCGACGCCGGTTAAGCCGGTAAGGATCACTCCAAGATAGAGGACGTTGCCGGGGTTTTCGGCGCCGATGATTTGGACGGCGGCGGTGAACCACGTGATCAGAAAACCGGCGAGGACGGCCAGGCCGGCACCGAGGCGGTAGGCGAGAGTGGCGGCCGGGCTCGTCGCCACCCGCTTGTAGACGAAAGTGGCGCCGGCGATGACGACCCAGGCGAAGACGAATGAGCCGGGGTTCCAGTTCCATCCCTCGATAAATAGGTTTCCCATCAGCGCCATCAGCAGCGCTGGAACCGGCGCGAGCACCACAATGAGGTAGTCCTTGGTTTTCATGGTGTGTCAGTGTCCCACGGAGGTGTGAAGGCTTGATGAAGCCACGATGAAATCACCGGGAATTACGCCATGGCCGGGCGCTGAGTGACCCTTCGGCTTTGGCCCCGCCGGGCGACTCCCCCTGCACGCGCTCTTGCATGTCGGCATGGGCGGTGGCGAGCAGGTAGGTCAGAGAGGGGCGCTGGCCCTTGCACGAGGGAACCGTGCTACTGGTAGGTGAAGACCCCCTGCGCTTCGGATTGTGACGATGCCACGCGACATATTCACTATAGGTATCCGAAATGAGTACTCCCCCGATTTCTGATAACCATGAAAACGACGAGTGTCTGTGAAGTATGCGCTCTGCGGTGATTTCAGCTGAAACCACATGCCGACCCAAGCGCACGCACTCTCGCGAACTTTGATTGACCGGCTCTTCGAGTTGGATGCGATGCTCATTGCGGAGGGGGAAACCGATCCTAAAAATGTACGCGAAGCACGTCGACGACTCGTTGAAAGATTACTCAGGATAAAGGGCCACTCGTGCCAGGCGGAAATGGTAGACGCGATTGTTAACACGTTACCGGCCGTTCCCGACCGGCGAGCCCCGGCTGAGGAGCACTTCAAAATCCTGGTGTCTGTCCTGCAGGAACACTTTCAAGGCGATACGAAATCTTGATCTTTTCCAAAGGTGATTACGGGGTCAGGCTCTGTGGTATGTGGAGCTATCAAATGGCGCCCCGAACACACATACCACATAGCCTGACCCCATAGCTCGGCTTGACCCCATAGCTCGGCTCTGACCCCATAGCTCGGCTCATGTCCCCGGACAATCTGTTACCTATGTCCCCGGATCATACCCGACGACGAGGCGTTCCTCAGCGATGTCGGAGATGGTCTTGCCTTGTTTGCGCGCGGCGGCGCGGAGGCCGCGGATCGTCTTCGGGGTGAGGCGGAGGAGCACAGGGGTGCGGCCCGAGGACTTCCGGCCGGCGCCTTTGCGGGCACCGCCCCAGAGCGAAAACGTCTGGACCTTGCTGAGATCGGGCAGCGGGGTGCCGTTCAGTTCCTTGAGGTTGATCTGATAACCTGCGGCGTCGAAGACGGGAGGATCAATCTTGGGCTTTTTGGGTTTTCCAATAGATTTCATAGTAGGCAGCGGAGTTTCGCCAGTAACCTGCGCCGATCAACCGGATGACACCGTCCGGCCGGTGGGTGTAGCGGACATTAAGGATTCGTGCTCCGACCCGGCCCAACAGCCACCAGCGCAGCTCCTGCCGGGTGCTGTGGGCGGAATCGAAAAGAACAATGAACTGTGGGTCGGCAAAGGCTAACTGGGCAGTCGTGAAATCGACGCCATGGCGGGCGACGTTCAGTCGCTCCTTGGCCCGGTCCCACGAGAACCGCATGGAGGCAGGCTACGCTAGGCTGCTTGAAAAGCAATAGCGAATATCAAGCTGGGAAAACCCCACACCCGAAAATCCGATCCCTTAGGGCACCGCCATTGCGGGCTTAGACCTTTGCGTCCTTGGCGGACTTTGCGCGAGGCGATCGGACGTTTTTGTCGGGGCGTAAAGCCCCTCCTACATCTACTCCGAAAAGGCGGGGTGCGGAGACCCCGCCCTACAGTTCACCAGCCGTACGAGCGCTTGATCCTTAGCTCTTCATACAAGTCATCGGGGAGTTCCTGCAGGAAACGTGACTGCGTTAACATCATCCCGCCGGGGCCGGCGCGGGTGGCGACTCTCGGGTAGCTGAGGTAGAGCTCGTTTTTGGCGCGCGTGACGGCGACGTAGAAGAGGCGGCGCTCTTCCTCGACGTCGCCAGCTTCGATCGAGCGTCTCGTGGGGAACTGGCCGTCGGCGCAGCCGATGACGAACACGACGTCATACTCGAGGCCCTTGGCCTGGTGGACGGTCGTGAGCTTGATGCACTCGGTGTTGGGATCGACCTCGCGTTCGCTCGTCTCGCCGTTGAGGAGCACGATCTGGGCGAGGAGGTCCTGCATCTCCTCGAAGCGCGAGGCGAAGCCGACCATGGCTTTCAATTCCTCGAGTCGATCGATGTAGTCCGCATAGGCGCCCTTCAGATAATCGCCATACCAGCCTTCGATGGCGACCGTCACCGTATCGGTGGGCTTCTGCGTACTCATGGCGTCGGCGACCTGCACGAGCGAGGCGCAGAACTGCTCCCACTCGGGCTTGGCGTCCTTGGCGACCTTGCTCTTCACGTCGTCGGTGGCGAGGACGTCGATGAAGTTCTTCTGCATCATCCGGGCGTGGTCGAGCGCGGCGGCGTGGATCTTCTGCGCGCCTTTCTCACCGACCTTGGGGAGGAGGACGGCGATACGCTGCCAGGCCTGGGCGTCGGCGGGGTTGTAGACGAAGCGGAGCAGGGCGACGAGGTCGCGCACGTGCTGTCGCTCGAAAAATTTCACGCCGCTGGTGATGACGTAGGGGATGCCGGCGCGGGAGAGGGCGAGCTGCATCTCGAGGGCGAGGAAGTGCGAACGGTAGAGGATGGCGATCTCGTTGGGCGACACGCCGTCGTCGTTCACGAGGGAGTGGATGCGCTTGAGGATGAACTCGGCCTGCTCGCGGTCGTCCATCGTTTGGACGACGTAGGGTTTGACGGAGTGGGCGCGGGCGGCGCGGAGCTCCTTGTCGAAGTGGCGGCCCTTGGGCTGGCAGTTGAGGACGCCGTTGGCGAAGGCGAGGATCTCGGGCGTGGAGCGGTAGTTGATCTCGATGCGGTGGAGGACCGTGCCCGCGTGGCGATCGGGAAATGTCATGATGTTCTCGAAGTCCGCGCCGCGCCACGAGTAGATGCACTGGGCGTCGTCGCCGACGGCCATGACCTGGTGGTGGGGCGAGAGTCGGTCCACGATCTGGGCCTGGATGGTGTTGGTGTCCTGGTACTCGTCGACGAGGACATGGCGGAAGCGCTGGCCAAAGTAGGCGGCGACTTCAGGCGCTTCGGTGAGAAGCTTGAGCCAGAGTTCGAGGAGATCGTCGTAGTCCACGACCGACTGGCCGCGCCGGGCCTTCTCATAGGCAGCGGCGAATTCCGGGAGGCGGTGGGTGATCTCCGCGTATTGCGGGAAGTTCCGCTCGACCGTCTGGGTAATGGAGAGCTGGGTGTTGCGCGCGAGGGAGAGGACGTTGAAGAGCGGGCCCGGGCGGGGGTTGGTCTTGTCCTTGAAAAAAGTTTTGTCCACGGCCTCAACGGATTGCTTGAGGAGCGACTCGGATTCATCGGCGTCGAGGATCGTGAAATTCTTCGGCAATTTGATCGCGTCGCCGTAGATGCGGAGCGCGCGATTGCCGAGGGAGTGGAAGGTGCCGCCCCAGAAACGGGCGGGCTCGATACCGGTGATGTCGTGGACGCGGTGGAGCATCTCCTTGGCGGCCTTGTTGGTGAAGGTGAGGAGGAGGATTTCGCCCGGGCGGACACCTTGGGAGAGGAGGTAGGCGACGCGGTAGGTGAGCGTGCGGGTCTTGCCCGAGCCGGCGCCGGCGAGGACGAGCAGCGGGCCCGGCGGGGCGGTCACGGCGGCGAACTGCTCGTCGTTAAGGAGCGTCTTGAAGTCGATGGCTGGGATCGAGGTAGGGCGCGGGCTGTGAGAGGGCAGTTCGAAATCCATGAATTCAGAGGTCAGAGCACAGAGGTCGGAGGACGGATGCAAAAGAAAAGCAGTCCGAACCGGGTTTACCGCTAATGGATTTCTCCAACGGAGAAATCTTTGAAGTCTCCTCCGACTGATCGTCTCCAGTGAAGGATCGGAGGGGGCTGCTAATCGCAGCCCGGATATAACCAGCCGGCGATCAGCCGGCCCCTGGAACCAATCGGCGGTGACGATCAGTCTCCGCACACTTCCAAGGATTCATCGGTAGATGAATCCATTAGCGGTTAATCCACTCCCATCCTTGACTGGTTTGTGTTCAAAAGGGACCGGGATTGGAATGGGAATGGTTTCGACGGCGGGCGGGGAATCGGGCTTACTCCGGGCGTGCAAACGGCCCAGCCAGCTTCGGCGTCCAAGCTCAGCCTGGGCTGCGGGTATGGCGTCATGGTCATCCTGCTGGCCGGGGGATTGGGCCTGCTGGGGCTGGCCTCGAACCAATACGACAAGGCCGGGCACCGGCCCGTCGCGGCGGTGGTCGTCCCCGGGATTCTCGGCGCGCTGCTGGTGCTCGGCTCCGGGGCCTACCTGAAGTTGGCGCGCCGGCTGGTGCAGGAGAGCGCGGCGGAGGACGCGCGGCGCGCGCAGTTCCCCGAACAGCCGTGGAAATGGAAGAAGAAGTGGCAGGCGCCCGTCATCGAGGCTAACACCGGGAGCGGGGCGGTGATGATGTGGGTGTTCGCGATCTTCTGGAACGCGATCAGCATGCCCGCGGCGTGGATGATTCTTCATGATCCGCACCGGGAAAAGGCGTCCATGCTGATCCTGATTTTCCCGCTCGTCGGGCTGCTCGTGCTCTGGGCCGCGATCTACCAGACGCTGCGCTGGCGGAAATTTGGCAACCCGCGCCTCGTGCTTTCCACGCTGCCGGGCGCGATCGGCGGCTATCTCGGCGGCGTGATCGAGGTGGCGGCACGCGTCCAGTTGGAGGTCGACGCGAAGCTGGCGCTCAAGTGCCTGCGGCGCGTGACGACGGGGTCGGGCAAGAGTCGGAGCACGAGCGAGAAGGTGCTGTGGGAGCATGTGGAGCACATCGCCCGGGAGAAATGGGTGACCAGTGCAGGCGGCACGCGCATCCCCGTGCTCTTCTACATCCCGCCGTACTGCGTCGCAACCGACGACCGCGACAGCCGCAACGAGGTGGTGTGGCGGCTGGTGACCGAGGCGGCGGTGCCGGGGGTGGACTTCGCCACGCAGTTCGACGTGCCGGTCTATATGACGGGCGAGACCGCCCCGCCGCCCGCACCAGGTGCGCCGTTGCTCGACGAATATAAGGCGGAGTGAGGCGGGGGAGGAAGGGTGGGGTGTAGGGCGGGGTCTCCGAACCCCGCCTTTAGAAACGGCGGCATTCGGAGATGCCGCCCTACGACTGAACA
>JANYDW010000067.1 GCA_025363455.1 Oleiharenicola sp.
ATCCCGAATCGAGATGCGCCCGCAGGCCGGTGTGCCCGAAACCCGCGAAACGTCCTGAAAAAACCTCGGCTCGTCCCGACACCCGGCGGTATCCGGCCAATCTAAACAGGTGGGCCGTCTGCGCCCGTCTATGATCGGGAATCTATTTCTCGCGGTTGGCAGTGCGTGGGCCGCCCTGGCTCTCTGGCCTTATGCCGGGGTGGTGCGTGGCTGCGCGGGAGGTTTTGCGGTGTTGTCGCTCTGGCAGCTTTACTGTGCGACCAGCACCTCGCGGCAACCGGCAGCCCCGATCGTTCTCCGGCTCGGAGGCTTCGCGTGGACGCGGGAAGATTTTTGCCGGGGCTGGCTGGTGACCGGCCAGATTGGCACCGGCAAGACCAGCGGGGCCATCAATGCCATGCTCTGGCAGTTGTCCCGGAATTGTCCGACCTGGGGCGGCGTCTGCGTCGATGACAAGGGTCTGTATTGGGAGACGCTCTCCCAGATGCTCCGGCATCTCGGGCGCGAGCAGGATTTGATTCTGCTGCAAGTGCGTCCGGCTGACGCGCCGGCCGGCTGGAAGCCCGCGCACACCTTCAACTTTCTCGACAACCCGCACCTGCCCTATTCGGCGAAGGCCAAGATTGTCTGCGATGTCGCCGCCTCGCTCGGCCAGCGCACCGACCAGAGCTTCTTCAGAATGCAGGCTCAGGTGCAAATGGAGTTCGCCTTTCAGGTGCTCGCGATCTCAAAGCTGCCCGTGACCCTGGAGAATGCCTACGGTCTGCTGACCTCGGATGTCCTGCTAAAAGACGTGATAGAAATGCTGGCGAAGCAGGATACGCCCGAGGCAAAACTCCTGGCCGACCACTACGAGGGGGCTTTCCGCTCCCAGCCCGCCGAGCAGCTCGGCGGCGTGAAGACGACCGTCGCCAACTATCTGAAATACTTCACCGATTCCGGCATCGCCGAGGTCTTTTGCGCACCCAAATCGAGTTTCAGTTTCGACGAGCTGGATCGTGGGAAAATCATCTGTGTGTCGATTCCTCAGCGCTACCAGATCGAGCGCCGTTACATCAATACGCTGCTCAAGCTTTCATTCTATTCACACGCTCTGCGCCGTTTTGACCGGCCGGCCTCGGTGCGGGCAACGGACAACCTCCTGATCCTGTGGGCTGACGAAGCGCAAAAGATCGTGACGGCCAGTGATGACGGCATGAGCGACTACAACGTGGTGGATGTCATCCGGGAGGCTCGCGCCACGGTGGTCGCGGCGACCCAGTCCTACCAATCGCTCATGCCCCCGATGGGCGACGAACGGAGGGCCAAGGTGTTCATTGCGAACATGGCGAACCGCATAACCTTCAATGCGGCCGATGAGGAGTCGGCCAAGATCGCCGCCGACACCCTCGGCAAGCGCAAGGCAAACCGGCGCACCTACGGATGGTCGGCAGGCAAGCGCACCACCTCCTGGACTGAAGAGGAGAAATATTGGCTGGAGCCCCATCAATTGCGAAAGCTACGGAAATTTGAGGCGGTGGTGCAGCACTGCGGCGGCGGCTTTCGCAAAGTGATGCTTCCGCCCCTGGGTGCGGATGGGCGGCGCCCGGCCTGGTATCAATCATGAATACAGACCTGGAGAAACTCCGCGGTTTGCCGGCGCATCTGCATCGGGAGATAAAGGGACAGGAGCATGTGCTCGACCGGGTGTGCTCGGTATTAACGCGCGGCGAGCTGGGCATGGCTCATCCCCGCCGCCCCAAAGGATCGTTTCTCTTTGTCGGTCCGACCGGGGTGGGCAAAACGGAACTCACCAATGTCTTCACCAGCTACCTTGGCGACGGGGCCGCGCCCATTCGTTTCGACATGTCGGAATATCAGCTGCAGAAGTCGGTTGATAAACTCATCGGGGAGAACAAGCACGATTCCGGGTTGCTCGGCCGGGCGCTGGGCCATGCGAAACAGGGCACACTGCTTTTCGATGAAATCGAGAAGGCGCACTCGCTCGTGCTCGATCTGTTTCTCCAGATTCTTGAGGATGCACGCATTACCCTGGCCACCGGCGAGACTCTCGATCTGCGGGCCTTCTACGTCGTCTTTACCAGCAACATCGGTTCCTCCGAGGCGATGCGAATGGAGTCTGCGCCGTTTGCCTCAATCGAGCGCACCGTGCTGGCGCGCGTAAATCAGACTCTGCGCCCGGAGCTGGTTGGACGCGTGACCGACAAGGTGGTCTTTGCGCGCCTCAACTATGCCACACAGCGCGCGATCTGCGAGGCGATGATTGCGAGCGAACAGGCCCGGCTGCGCACCTTGGGCCATGAAATCGAGGTCGGTTCCGATGCGGTGGAGTTCCTCGTCCGGCAGGGCTATCATCGAACACTTGGCGCACGGCCGATGCGTGCGACAGTCGAGCGCTTTTTGCAGGACGCGGTGGCTGAAAGCGTCCTCTTGCATGGGAAAGCCTGTGGATGCCTGACCGTCACTTCCGCGACAGAGGGACTCGTGCTCACTAACTCAACGCGCCTTCCGGTTTTGAGATGACGTCATCCTCGGCCGGGGCTGCATTGATCTCAGTCTACAATAAATTGCGAAAAACGGCCGTCGCACGAACCACCGCCGGGCCTCTCTGTCGGATTTGCTCATCACAAATCACACCTGACAATGCCATCGGGCCAGTGGCATTTCAACGCTCCCGGCGTATTCCCGGACACTTGCAGGCGGATGTCACCATCATGGCCCATTCCCAGCTCCGTTCCTCGATAGATTGCGCGGCTCATCGCCGGATCGAATTGCCGCCCGCCTCAGTGCCCTATCGGAACGGGTTAATTCGCGGAAAGGAGATCAGCGTTTATTACGACCAACAGCGGCCGGTCTTCTGGCAGGAACATGCCCATGCCCAGGCACAGGTCATGGTGCTTTTTGAACCGGCGTCCTTTTTGTTGCAGTGGGCGTCCAAGAATGGTGCCTGCGAGCAGGAGTTGACGGGACGGCTGATCTGTGGGCTGGCCCAGGAGGTGCCGCACAGCGGCCAGTGGAAGCACGAGGCCGGATTGCTCAGGGTCTATCTCGAACCCTCCTTCTTGCGTCGATTCACTCAAAAGAGGATCGCCGCAACGTTGACCGGCCGGCCCCTGCCTGGTGCCAATCGCGAGCCTGTAATATGGCAGCTGGCCTCGACGCTATGCTTTCTTTGCGCGGAATCATCTCCCGACCCCCACATGGTGGAGGCAATCAGTGGAGCGTTCGTCGAGCGCCTCTTTCAATGTCGTGAGTCTGATGGGATCGCAGGGCGCGGACAGGTGCTTTCACCCGAGCGAATGAAACAGGTGGACAGCTACATCGAGGCCAGCATGGAGAAGACCTTTCAAGTGGCCGATCTCGCCCGGCTTGTGGCATTGAGTCCGCCGCATTTCGCGGAGGTGTTCCATCGCAGTTGCGGGCGTGCGCCGATGCACTACGTCCGCGAATACCGCCTGTTGAAGGCCCATCAGATGGCGATGTCAGGCAGGTATCGCGCGGGCGAGATTGCGACAGCGTGCGGCTTCTATGATGTGAGCCATCTGAACCGGGAGTTTAAGAAATTCTTCAAGTATCCCACCGCCTGCCTGTTGAAGCGAACACCTCCCGCGTAGCGTCCCGAAAAATCATAGGTTTGTCCGACTCCGGGGCCGAATGGTCCGGTCAATGCCAGTTAATCGGAGCAAATTGTCTGTGGCATATCGCCCCTGATGACTCCGGGACTCAATTCGGAGACCACTGGCATGAACGAATATGCATTCTTGAAGGGTATGGTCGGGACGGCGCCGGTTCTGGCGCAAATCCCCTCGTCGCTGAAAACGTCATTCCAATACGGCCTCGGCATCATGTTCCTCATCGGGTTCCTCTGGGGTGTCATCAAGATCTGGAACGGGGCCGACAAGATGTCGAAGGGGGATGCCGACGGCAAAATGGGGATCATCTCCGGAATCATCATCGCCGGGGCCGCCGCGATCATGGGCGCACTGTTCTCCATCTTCGGCATCGCGGACGGTGCGCTGCAACCGCTTTTCTGACCCTGTCCCTCAAGCTGCTCTCCATCATGAGTGAATTGCGTATTACGGATACGAACAGCGCGAACGACAGCAAGGGCCGGGCGTTTGGACTGGAGGGGAACGATTTCATTTACGTTCTCGTGGCCTTGGTCGTCGCGCTCGGAGTTTATCTCGTGCTGAACGTCCTGCTGCACGCCAGCATGGTCATCGCGCTCATCATGGCGCTGCCGGTGCTGCTGGGGCCTGCAGCGTGGGTGCTGCTGCTCCGGCACAACAAGCCGGAGGGCTATGCAGGGGACTGGATCGACCAATGCGTGAACGGCGAAGGCTGGGCCTTTGCGCCGCGCGCCCAGCCGATGGCGCCGGGAAAGGACCGCCATGCGTGACGGTGCGCCCAACGGTTTCTTTGCCGAGGGCCTGATGGTCTTCGGTCCGCTGGAAAAGGGCGGCATGGCCAGCAAGGGCTATGTCCTGCAGCCGCCTGATCTACGCGGAGGAAGCATCGCCCATTTGAACGCGTATCAGGACAAGATTCGCAGCCTGCTCGCCAATCTGGGCGAAGGCATGCGGGCGCAGTTCCAATGGACGTGCAATTGCGACTACCGGCAGGAACTCACACGCTATTATCGGGAGACGGAAAAGGTGACGCATCCGCACCTCAAACGCGTCCGGCAGGAGCGATTCCAGCGGTATTGGGACCGGATGCACCGGCGCGACCTGCGGCGGGAGCAACTGGTGCTGTTTATCTCGGCGGAAATCGCCGCCCAATCCGGGAGGGCGCTGACGACCGACGGCCTCAGTGCCTATTACGACAAGGTTCTGGCGCAGTTGCGCGGTCAGTTTGATGAGCTGACCGGCACACTGCGGACGATTTTCGGCAGCGATACGACCGTGACCCCGATGGACGACCTGGCGCATTTCTCCTATTGCTCAAAATTCCTGAATCCTTCGCTGGCGGATCGGTTCGACCTGGATGCAAACGGCCAGTTTAACCCGGCGCTATCCATTCAGGAAAACTGCTGGAACGGGGACGGCGTGGGCCTGGAGCGCATCGGGTTCTACCTCGACGGCCGCTACCACACCATTTTCACGCTCAAACGGTGGCCCAGCCGAACCTATCCGGGCATCATCCACCGGTTGACCGGGCTGCCGTTCCTGGATTACCAGCTTACCGTCAACCTGGAGCCGCTGCCGGCGAAACGGGAGGTGGACAAAGAGGAAAAGTCCATTGAACGGTTGCGCGGCGAGTATGAGGACTCGGAACGGCACTCTCTGCTCGTCGCCATTGGCAGGAAGGAGCGCAAAATCGAATCACTCTCGACCGGATTCATCCGGCCCTTTGCGACCACCTACATTCTGCGGGTGTGGGATGAGAACGAGGCCGCGCTGAATGCCAAATGTGCGGCGATCAAGAACGCGATCAACAATCTCGGCGGGGCGCAGTATTATGAATGTGCGCTGCCTTCGACCGCCAAGAAGCTTTTCTTCGCATCGTGGCCGGGCTGGACCGGTTCCGCCTACAGACACCGCACGCTCTACGCGGAGGATGCCTATCTCGCCGACCTGCTGCCGTTCTCCGCCACGTTCACCGGGCATCTAGCCGAGGCCGAGGCGATCTATGACGGTTCGCAAAACAACCTGGTCGGCCTGCGGACGTTTCTAGGCACGCCCCCCACGCCCCAGCATACCGTCCTGATCGGTGCGACCGGTGCGGGAAAGTCGATGCACATGCGCGACTTTC
Organism: Oleiharenicola sp.; assembly: GCA_025363455.1. GTDB lineage: Bacteria > Verrucomicrobiota > Verrucomicrobiia > Opitutales > Opitutaceae > Lacunisphaera. The sequence continues at coordinate 5,755 of JANYDW010000067.1, forward strand.
TGGAACAGACGGCGCCGTATTTCTCCTACACGGTCCTGATCGAAGAGGGGCTATCGTATGAGGGCTACACCAAGGCGCTGGGCGAACGTCCCATCATTCTGCACCCGGACGGTGACCTTACCATCAACTATTTCGATACGGGCGGAATGCCGCTCAATCAGCTTCAGCTCGCCACGGCGGTCGCGCTGGTCGCCCGGATGATCGGCGAAGCTCCGGATGCTGAGGCGCAGCAGATTCGGCAGGCCATCCTTGGCCAGTATATCCAGCAGCTCTATCAGGACGCATTCGAGGAGTGGTCAAAGCGGAACCGTGAGAGGATTCCGCAGATTCAGCGGATGGCTTGTGCGACGCACCGCTGGAAGTTGCGGATGGGGCTCGGGGCCACGGAACTCGAGGCCTTCGCGGAGTTGCGCGACCGGCTGGCCGCAAATGATGACGAGGCCCGGCACTATGTGGCGGCCTTGGCCGAATCAGAAATCACAGCGTTCCTGAAAAACCCGCAAACGGAGCGGCTTGTCATGGCGGTGGCTCATGCCCATTACACGCGTGAGGATTTCCCGACCCATGCGAGCCTGGTGGAATTGATGCAATTCGCCCGGTTCGCGGAACACAAGAAGGAGCAAATCGACCACCTGGCTACGCTGCTCTCGGCGTGGTGCGCCCACGGCCAGTATGGCCGGCTCTTTGACGGCGCGACCAACGTCTCATTGACCGGCAAGATCGCGCACTTTGAGCTGGGCTACATCCCGGAACAGGCGGCGGAACTCAAGACGGCTGCGGGCCTGCTGATAACTGGCTTCACGCGCCAGCATATCATTTCGCTGCCGCGCGCCGAATGGAAGCGGATCGTTTACGAGGAGCTGGCACGGTTTCTCGACGTGCCGGGTGGAGAGAAAATCGTGGCCGAGTCCTACGCCCAGCTTCGCAAATTCAACTGCTGGACGGCCTCCATCGTGCAGCAATACAGCAAGTTCAAGGGCTCGCGCATTCGGCCGGTCGTCATCGGTAACTCGAAACAGTTCTTTCTCATGCGTCAGTTCGACCGCAGCGACGTCGAGGACATCGCGCGTGACATCAGTCTTCCGGAGTCCGTCTGCGCCTCGATTCAGAATTACCCGATGCCTGAGCAACTGCCGGAAGGCAGGAAGTTTTCCAGCCTGTGTTTCTTTTCCCCCGTCACTGATCCGCCGCTCTGCGGCACGGTGCGGAATGTCCAGCCCAGCAAGAAGGAGATTTCTCATGAAAAAGCGGCCGTATGAACGCATCGCTTGGCTGTGTGGCGGACTCATTTGTATGGCCGGCATGACCGGATGCAGCACGGCCGGTGGTGTTGCGTCCGATCTCGGGCTCTCCGGCGCCGGCGGGGTGGTCGGTTATCAGGTGTCGGATGGCAAGGTCGGCGGGGCGGCGGCGGGTGCCGCCGTGGGGTATCTCGCCTCAAAGGCAGCCCGGTCGGAAGTGGGACGGTTGCAGACCGAGGCGGAAAAGCGCGGTTACGACCGCGCCCTCAATCAGGCCGTGAAACAGCAATACTGGATCATTCAGAACCAGCAGAGTTCACGGGAAACACAGGATGAATCCCCGGCCAGACTTGTGCCGGTGGTTGTCCCGGAAACCAAAATCAACGGCGTCGCGCAAAACGCGCACGTCGAATACCTGCGGGTGCAATGATGAAAACCAAGCTAGGCCTCCTCTTCCTGTCCGTTGTGGCGTGCCTTCGCGCACAAATTCCCGTTACGGATGTCGCAAACCTGGTGAACAATCAGGTCTCGCAGACGGCAACCATCGCAAAATGGGTCGAGAGCATCACCCATCTGCGGACCCAGATTGATCAACTCAACCGCCAGATCGGCATTCAGGATGACATTCGGAAGTGGACCGGCAATCCGGCGGAGGCCGGTGGCAGTTTGATCCTGGATGCCCTTGGGGCCAAGGACCTCGTCCGCGATTACGGAAAGTCCAGGGATGCCGTGCTCGGCTTGGTAAGCAGTCTCGATTCGCTGAAGCATACGGCGAGCGGGAGTTACCGGGCGATTGGCGACGCCGATCTCGACGGCAACGAACTGAAGCGCGATGCGCTGCAATACCGGCGCTATGCCGTCCTCGATGCAACGCAGACCAATGCCGAACAGGTGACGGCAGAGACCAAGACCCGTGAAACCGAGCTGCAGGAGGAAATCGCGCTCACGCTCGATGAACTCAAGGCGGCACCGACCGATGCGGAGACCCAGAAGCTGGCGGCCAAGCTGACCGCGCTCAATGGGCAGCTCGCCCAAGTGGAGGCCGCCCGGCGGCGCGAAGTGGATGCCGTGGCCATGCAAAAAATCGCGAATGATGCGCGACTCGAAGAGGAGCGGCTCGCAGCGGCGGAACTCGCCAGCAAGGACGACTTCTTAGCAAACCAGCGCGTCAGCACTTACATGAAAACCCTCAAACTACGGAAAAATGAAGCCAAATAGACTCACCGCAATAGTCGTTAGTCTCGTCCTGGCCTTTGCGGCCTCGGGGTGCGGTCCATCCAAGGAAGAGCGCGAGGCAAAGGAGCGTGCGCGCCTTGAACTGGAGGAAAAGGCACGGCACGAAGCGGAGGCCGGAAACAAGGCGATCACCGACATGAACAAGAAGCTCGGCCGGAAACCACCCTCGCTTGATCTCGGAGTGCCGGCTGACAGCAAGCCTGCGGTTGCGCCTGAGAAACCGAAACAGCCGTAGGTCATGGAAATTTACCTGCCCACGCTGGAATCGAAGATGGTCGCGCTCGTCGCGGCATTCCGGTTCATCGTGTTCGCGATCATGGTGGTGGGGCTCGTGGCCTACGCCGCCAGCGGTCGGGGGCACAGCGCGGGGCTGTTGGTGCCTCTCGCCAAAGCCATAGTGATCATCGCGGCCGTTGCCTACATGGACGCATGGTTTCCCAAAGTGGAACAGGTCTTCCTGGCGGTTGCGGAGTATATCAACCCCGGCTACAATGAGCATCCGACGTCTGCCTCCGACACGATCCGTGAATCGACCACGACCAATCCGGAGGGGAAGGAGTGGTCCTGGCGGCACCTGAACGAGTCGATCTATCAGGCCATGTCTCAAGCGATGGCCAACATCTTCATCTATCTCGGCACGCTCCTGACGGTGCCGATGCTGATTCTGCAATATGTGCTGCGCTGGCTTCTGTATCTGGTGACGCCCTTCATGCTGGCACTGTTCATGGTCCCCGGTCTGGGCGGCTTGGCGGTGAGATTCTTTCAGCAACTGCTCGCCATCCTCGCATGGCCGGTTGGATTCGCCATTACCAACCTGGTCGCGCTGGCGGTGTGGACCGATTTCCGCAACGCGGTCGGGGCGAACCCTACTACGGTGGGGGACGCACTCTATTCACCGCTGCTGACCTTCATGGGCGGCATCCTGGCGACCATCATGATTATCGTCGGGATGATCGCCACGCCCATTGTCATGCAGGCGATCTTCGCCCAAGGGCAGGCGTTCACGGGTGCCTCGGGCAACCCCGCGAGTATCGTCAATACCGGCTCCCGCTCCATCTACGGGTTGAGCTACAAACTGGGCCAGAGTCGGGCGGCGGTGCCGCTGCCACTGAGCACGCCCGCGGCCGGTGCGCCGCCATCAAACCCGCCGCCGATGGCCGCAAGGCCGGGTATTTGAGGAAACACTATGTCCACCGCTGAAACAACCGCTCCGCTCCCTTTGCGCGAAACACCCGTCGATCAAGCCAGGCGACTGCCGGCCGGTGCGGTGCGCGGGACGGGTTTCTCCCCGGCGAAACTCTTTGCCGACCATGCTTTCGCCGCACGCGTGTGGTTCCTCGTGGCGTGCGCGGCACTAGGCTTCTGCGTGATTCAGCCGTATCTTATCATCAACGCCTATCGGGCGCGCGAGCGGGTCGTCGTGCTGGACGGAGCGGGATCGTTCTCCGTGTCGCCCCTGCTGGGTTTTGAAGAGGCGAAGGATCTGCACGAGGCGATGGCACTGTGGGCGACGCTGGCGCTGTTTCAGCGTAACCCGAAAGGTTGGGACTATCCCGACATGCTGCAAAAGCTGCTGCTCACGGATGCCTACAACAAGGCGACGGCGGAGAGGGAGAAATCCCAGCCGGAGTTTGAGGTGAAGAATATCCACCAGAAACCGGAAGTCTTCAAAATCGACATTCTGCGCACCCGCGAGGATCGCGTGCTGGTGAAAGTGGAAGGCCAGTTGGTGCGGACCGGGGTCTTTGAAAATCAGACTTTCACGGAAAGCCCGAAATTCACGCTCACCCTCACGTTCGCGCGCAATCCCGACATGCTGGCGAACAAACGTTATCCCCTCGGTGTATGGAGCTACGAATCCACCATTTTCTAAGCTTGGGCCTCGTGCTCCTGTTCGGCGTGCGAGCCGACGCCGGGCCGTCGGTGAAGCAATTCCCGCTGGATGAGCGCATGGTCTATGAAATCCCCATCAGCGGGGATGCGCCGACGACGCTCATGTTTCCGTCTGCACTGACAGCCATCGAGGCCGCCAATGTCGCGACGAGCTTGGACACCCCGGCGCCCGTCCTGCTGGCATACACCCCGGGGAGATATTTCTTCAGCGTCCGGGCGCTGGAGCCGAATGCGCGGGCTGCCGTCAACGTGGTATGGAAAAACAAAACCTATGTGCTGCGCTTTGCCGCCAGCGCGGAACCGTATGGCTCGGTCACGTTTTATGAGGATGAATTGGCGGGCAAGAGCGCGGCGTTGCATCGCCGGGTCACGCCGGAAGTGCTGCTGGGGCTGCTCGACCGGGCCAAGAGCTTTGCACTCGTGCAGGGCCAATATCCGGAGGCAGTGCAGCAAATCGAGCGGGCGACACCAGGCAGCGTGACTTACTACCGGGATTTCCGGGTGACGGTGGAGGAGGTCTTCCGCTTCGATCCGGAGGACACTTTGATCCTGCGGGTGCGTTTCGAGAACACGGGAGACAGCGAAGTCATATACCAGCCGCAGCGGCTGGCGGCGCGGGTCGGGGTCAACGTGTATTATGCCAGCCTCGCCGATGCTTCGGGCATCGTGCCGCCGAAGGCGGCAACCACGGGCTATTTCGCGATTACTGGCACGCCGCGCGGCGGCCGGGCCAATCTCAGTATCAAGAATAACTTCAGCGTCATTGTTCCAAGGGTGGAACGGGACGCCAAACTCGTGGTGACACAATGAAGCTCTGGTCGTTCCTCAAATCGCCAACGGGCAACCTCGCCGTGTTCGTTTGCTTCGCCGTGATCGGTGGTCTTCTGATTCAGCGCAGCAATGCGCGGGAAAAAGCGCGAACTTCACAGATGACAAAAGTCGAGGATGCGGGGTCGCATCCGTTGCGTGAATCCATTCTGCGTGCTGGCCAGCCCCTCAAGGTGCCACCTGCAAATCCTCGGGGAGCAACAGAGCAGGCGTCAGCCACAGCAGGGGATGATGGCGGTGCGGCAGCACGATCCCATGCTGCTCGCGGTGCACGCGCGGATCGGACAGAAGCGAAGCCACGGGTGCTACCCATCAGCCTGTTCTCGGGCACTTCGGCCAGCGAAGGCCCGGCGTTGTCCAGAACCTATGCGCCGTTCGGCCGGCTGATACCGTGCGAGACGGTCATTACGATTGAATCCTCAAAGCTTGATACCCCGGTCATTGGGTTGGTGACGGAGGACATCTGGCACGGCGGGCAACTCATCATTCCAGCAGGAACCGAGGTGCATGGTCGGGCCTCACTGGACCGGGCGCGGGAGCGCATTGCCGTTTCCGGCAAATGGGTGGTTGTCTGGCGGGATGGCAGTTCCCTCAACGGGACGGAACTCGTCTTAAACGGCATCGCGCTGGACCGCGCCAAGGATGATGCGACCGGGGAATTCGGTCTGCGCGACGGCTCGGCCGGTCTGCTCGGCGACTTGGTCAAGTCGGACGACTGGCAGGAAATCAAGCTGTTTGCCTCGACCTTCCTCGGCGGCTTCGCCGGCGGGCTGCAGCAGTTGCAGAATCAGGGCACAGCCTTTGGCGGGGTGGTGCAGGTGCCGGTGGTATCTGGTCGCAACGCCGCGCTGCAAGGCACGGCGGACGTGCTGAACGCCTATGCCCGGCAGATTCAGGAAGCGATTGCGAAGGACGGCTTCTTCGTCCGCGTGCCGGCGGGCAAGCAATTCTACCTCTACGTCACGGAGACCATTGACCAAGCCAAGGGGACCAGAGGCAACGTGGCCAACGCTCAAATCTGGAGAAACGATCATGAAAAGAACTAGCACCCTGTTTTTGAGTCTGGTCTTGGCGCTCTGTGCCGGCTGCGAAACGATGTCAAAGAAGGCGTCGGTAATTCCTCCCCCACCTGCACCGCCTACGGTTGCACCCGTCTCCGGGACTGATCTCGACCAAACAAACGTGGAAAAGGTTCGGGTTGGCGAAACGCTCAAGTCCTATCCCATCGGTCGCTACGTCGATCCGCAGGATTCCAATGTGATGCACGAGGCACACGTCGTCTATCGTAAGGAGGCCGGGGCGGATTGGAACCTGAACCCCAATGCGCCTACGGTGGTGCCGCTGGGTCCGGTGCTGGCGGTCGCCGACCCGGCCCGCACGCCGAATCCGCTGCCGGCGGAACTGGAACGGAAGATGGCGGAGCAAAACCAGCTTGTTGCGACGCTCATTGAGCAGAACGAGGCGCTGTCGGCTCAACTGACCAGGTTGACCAAGGATATGGCGGATATGCGCGCCCGGCAATCCACGCGGAACGCGGAAGGAGGGAAGTGACATGGAAACAAAGGAACCGCCAACGCTCGAAGGCCTGCCGCTCGTGCTGCCGCCGCATCTGACGGCGAACTTCGAGAAGGCTGACAGCCTGATAAGAGAGTTCTACGGCCAGAGCCCGGGCGTCCCGGCCTTGGTGCGGCTTTGGGTCGCGTGCGGCACATCCCGGCGTATCCAGCGTGAATTCGAGCGTGCGGTCCTCGACATCAAGCGGAAAACCATAAACCCGAATGAGGAGTGCGAATTCGATGAAGACTGTCTCTGACTTTGGGCGATTCTCGCCTAAACAAGGTCAAGTGCCACTGGCGACCAGCCGCCTTGTTCAACCAATGGCTGGGGAAAAACAGGAGGCATTATGCCATCACTAAAACAAGCAGTCGCCGATAAAAAGGCGCAGGAACCCACGCTTCGGAGAAACCCGGAGATCGACGCCAAACTGGACAAGTTCATCCAGGAAAACCCGAAGCTGCTCGAGTATTATTCCGGGCTCAGCAAAGAAGAGCTGATCCGGAAGCAGATGCTCGGGAAGATGCAGCGGAGCGAATACACCAACGGCCGCAACGAGGAGATCAAGGCCTGGGTGGAAGAGCACCCCGAGATCAAAGCGAAGATCGAGGAGCGCATCCGCAACGTGCCGGAGGCCAACCGTGAACGGGCGTTCATCAACGCCGCGAAGACGGAGGCCATGAACCAGACGGTGCGACCCGCCGGCCCCAGCGTTCGTCCGTAGTTGCAGGGGATTCCTGGGCGGCGGGTGCTTCGGCACCCGCCGCTTTTTTGTTCACATTGCGGTGCCCTCTGCTGGAAAATCCAGGCCGTGGATAACCACAAGCATCTCGAAATCTCTGGCCCCTTTGCCGGGCTCTGGGTGCGACCGACGGGGGCGCTGCGCGAGGCCGGTTACAGGAGCCGCAGGATGGTCCAGGCGGACAATCAGGTCGGCGCGTTGCATCCGTATATTTCGATCCATGACTACGGCAAATATGCCGATGCTGAGGGCAGAAAATGGCTCGGCTTAAAGGGCCGGGAAGAATGCCGGGGCTCCATGAGCTCCGCGGTCTGCGCAACGGTGAGCGTTTGCGCCATCCCGCGCCGCCGCCGGATGCGGTGTGCGGCACTTTCGGAATCGGGTTCTCGGCGATCCAGCCGCGCTGAAAGGTGAGAGGTTCAGCCAAGACGCTGTTACGACGTGTCTATCCGGGCCCAAAATCCCCGGTTATCCCGGGCTCTGACGGCGTTGGCACGGTGGAGAGTCTTGGAGGTGGCCTCGAATAATCATGGCTCGGACGCGAAGTGCTCATTAACCCCGGTTTGCAATGGGGGACGGACGTGGCCGCCCAATCCACGGCATTCAATATTCTCGGGTTTCCATCGCACGGCACCTTTGCCGAAAAAGTGACCGTGCAAGTGCCACAGCTATCCGCTAAACTTGGGCATTTGTCCTCGGACGAGGCTGCGGCGCTTCCTCTCTCCGGTTTGACTGCTTATCGGGCCATGGTTTCGCGCGGCGGGCTGAAGAAAGGAGAGAAGGTGTTTATTGCGGGGATCGGTGGGGGGGTGGCTCTCTTCGCCCTGCAATTTGCCGTGGCGATTGTCCGCCCTCATTGTTTGGCGGAGCGACGGGCGAGCCAGAGCATGACGGCGCCGAAGAGCACGAAGATCACGCCCCAGCGCAGGTTCACGTTCTGCCCGAGCGAGTGGGTCGCGTAGATGGCGGAATCGGAAAGGAGGCCGTAAACCAAAAGGATGGCGCCGAGCAAAGAGAAGAGCAGGCCCATCGGAAAGCGGATGTCGAGTTGCATAGGATGAAGCGTCGGTGGTTACCAGAAGATGAGATTCAGCCCGGCCGTGGCGGCGAGAACGAGGAGGCCGAGCGGCACGGGACGTGCATACCACGGGCCGTCGTGGTCGCGCGGCACCTCGGTCAGCGAATAGACGAGGCCGCGGAGCTGATCGTCGGTCCGGTTGGGCGCGGTGGCGAGCGAGATGACCAGTGTGCCGGCGAAGCAGCCGGTGAACGCGAAGAGGGCCATCCAGAAGCTCTGCGCCATCGGGCTGGCGAAGGTGTGCTGCACGGAAATCCAACCGCCCTTGAGGAGCGAAGCGGTCTCACCCACCGGCAGGGTATTGCCTTGGAAAAGCGCAGCGGTCGTGGTGCCGACGAGCAGGCCGAAGAATGCGCCGTGTCCGGTGGCCCGCCGCCAGAACATTCCGAGCAAAAAGATGGCGAAGAGCGGGGCGTTGACGAAACCGAACACCAGCTGGAGCATATCCATGATGTTGTTGAATTTCGTCGCCGCATAAGCGCACGCGGCGGAGATCAACAGGCCGACCACGGTCGTGATGCGCCCGACCTTGATGAGATGCGCGTCCGAGGCATCGGGTTTGAACCAGCGCTGGTAGAGATCATAGGTCCAGACGGTGTTGAACGCGGTGACGTTGCCGGCCATGCCCGACATGAAGGAGGCCATGAGCGCGGTGAGGCCGATGCCCAGCATGCCGTGCGGAAAATATTTCGCGAGCAGGGCGGGCACGACCATGTTGTAGTCGGGGTGCCCGTCGGCACCAAGTGGCAGCCCAATGGCGGTCGGGCCACCCCGCTGCAGGAGCGCGATGGCGATCATGCCCGGCAGGATCACGAGCACGGGGAACAGCATCTTGGGGATGGCGGCGAGGAGTGGCGTGCGGCGGGCCGCGCTCATGTCCTTGGCGGCCATGGCCCGCTGGATGACCAGGAAGTCCGTGCACCAGTAGCCGAAGGAGAGCACGAAACCCAGGCCCGCGACCAAGCCGAACCACTCGATGCCGATGGGATTGGCCGCGGCATCGCCCATGTACTGCCAAGAGTGGCTCCATGCTCCCGGCATGCCGCGCGCTTCCGAATAGGCGCCGAGATGCTGCATCAGTCCGCCCCATCCGCCAATGTCCCTGAGTCCGAGCAGCACGAGGGGCAGGAAGCCCAGCACGATAAGAAAGAATTGCAGGACTTCGTTGTAGATCGCGGAGGTAAGGCCCCCAGAGTGAATGTAGACCAGCACGATGGCGCTCGACAGAAAAATGCAGAGGTCGAAATCCCAGCCGAGGATGGCGTTCAGGAGCTTGGCCAGGGCAAACATCGAGATTCCGGAGGAGAAGACCGTCATCACGGCGAAGGAGAGCGCGTTGAGCGTGCGGGTCTTTTCGTCGAAGCGCAGCTTGAGATACTCCGGGACGGAGCGCGCCTTCGAGCCATAGTAGAATGGCATCATAAAAATGCCCACGAAGACCATCGCGGGGATCGCCCCCACCCAGTAGAAGTGGCTCGTCGCGATGCCGTATTTCGCGCCGGAGGCGGCCATGCCCATGACCTCCTGCGCGCCGAGGTTGGCACCGATGAAACCCAGCGCGCAGATCCACGCCGGCAGCGAGCGACCCGATTCGAAAAAGTCCGCGCTGGTCTTCAGGTATTTCTTCAGCACCCAACCGATGCCGATGACAAAGCCGAAATAAAGCGCGAGGATCAGGTAATCAACCACGGCCAGGTGCAGCGAGACGGTTGAGAGGGCGTTGGAAGGCATGGGGGGAGAGGGCGGGAGGGTCGTCGGGTTATGGTTGGGACAATCGAGTGCGGCACGCGGGCGTGTTATATATGCCGGGCTTCTAGCAGGGCGGGATCGCGCGGATGGAGCGGCGCATCGAAACGGATGGCCGACACCTCGCGCAAACGGGCGGCCGCGGCCTCGGGAGTGAGGTCACGCTGCGACTCAGCCAGCATTTCGAAGCCGACCATGAATTTCCGGACGGTGGCGGAACGAAGCAGAGGTGGGAAGAAATGCGCGTGCAACTGCCAGTGGCCGTCGGGGACGCTGCCCCCGGGTTCTCCGTGCCAGCCCATGGAATAGGGAAACTCCGTTTCGAACAGATTGTCGTATCGCACCAGCAGTTCCTTGAGGATCGCCGCGAGCGATCCAACCCGGGCTTCGGGCAGCTCGCTCAAGCGGTTCACGGAAAAACGTGGCAGCAACAGAGTCTCGAAAGGCCAGGTGGCCCAGTAGGGCACGACCACCAGCCAGTCGTCGTTGTGGCAAACGGTCCGCTCCGTCCGTTCCACCTCGCTGCAGGCGTAATCTAGCAGGAGTTTCCGACCGAAACGCTCCCGATAGAGTTTTTGGCAACCATCCTCTTTGGCCGGCAGCGTCGGGACCTGGTCCATCGCCCAGATCTGGCCGTGCGGGTGCGGATTGGAGCAGCCCATGGCCAGCCCCTTGTTTTCGAAGACCTGGACCCAGCGATACCGGCGGCCGAGTTCGGTGGTTTGCTCCACCCAGGTCCGAATCACACCGGCGATGTCGCTGGTTTCCATCTGGGCCAGCGTAAGGTCGTGGCGGGGCGAGAAGCACATCACGCGACAAGTGCGCTGCACCTGCGTCTGGTCGAACAGCGGATCCGGCGGATGATTGTGCGATTCAGATTCGTCGAGCAGCGCGCGGAAGTCGTTTTCGAAGACGAAGGTCTTTGGGAAATCCGGATTTCTTGTTCCGCTCGTGCGAAGATTTCCGGCGCAAAGATGGCAGTCCGGGTCGTGTACGGGTCGCGCTGCGGTTGCGGGGGCCTCGCGCTGGCCAAGCCAAGGGCGAGTGGCGCGATGAGGCGAGCACAGCACCCATTCGTCGGTTAGCGGGTTTCGGCGGCGGGGGGGAGAGGATTCTGGGATCGAACATGGCAGGATTCAGAGGTCAGGGCGCGAAGGTATGGGCTCCTGCCGCAAGGTTGGCCGAAAAGATGCGGGCGGACATATTGAAATTCTGCCGCGAAGTGGATTGGATTTCGGGCTGGTTCGGACGGAACGACGCGCCAGCTGGATCATGGCGTGACTGCGCTCAATTTGGACGCGGCACCACCGGGAGCGGAAGAGGACAGGAGCTTCCTCATGGCCCAGACCTGCCTCCATTCGACGCAGGGGATAACACTCGAGCCGTCGACCGGGAGCCAGACATACCGGGAGTCCTCTAGGTCGTCCTTGTTCCAACGATCGGCCATGAAGAGCAGCCGATGGTTGTCCAGGGCTGCGACAAAGGCCGGCTGCGAGAGATAGGACACGCTGGCCGCCCCGGTATCGCCAGCGAAGAACGACCCATGGTTCTTCCATTCCCCGAAGATTGCGTCGGCCGAGTGGATCCGGGACGAGTTGGGCATCCAGCCGGTGCAACCCGAGGTCACGAGATAATAGCGCCCCTTCCACTTGAAGGGCGTCGGGGCTTCGCGGCTGTCGAACGTGATGCGCCGGTATTTTCCGGTGTGGGACAGGTAATCGGCGCTCAGGCGCGACACGTGGAGGACCGCATTTTCCTCGGAGGCGTAGAACTGGTAGGCGGTGCCGTCGTCGTCGACGAACAGCCCTGTATCGCGCGCCATCTGGCCCGCGGAGAAGTCCCGCGCCCAGGTTCGCCACTCGGGATGTTTCTGCACCCACGCCTCCATCAGGTTGTCCTGTCGCGCGGTCTCGAACTCGCGGCGCATCGGCTCCGGCATGTCCTCCGGAAACACCCCGGCGTTCGGGCGGATGGCGCCTAGGTAGCGGAACGGTCCGCGCGCGGAGCTGGCGACCGCGACCCCGGTCTTCGCCTCCTTATAGTCGCCGGAATCGATGTGTACCCACATCACGAACCGCCCGGTCTTCGCGTTGTAGACGACTTTCGGGCGTTCCACGACCCGGTCCGAACGGAGATCGTTCACGACCGGATCGACGGGCAGCACATTCCCCTCGCTCTTCCAGTGCACCAGGTCCGTGGAGGAGTAGCACGACACCCCGACAAAGGGAACGCGGGTGCCGCCCCAGGAGGCGTTGTAGTCCGGCAGAGTGGTCTGGCCCTGCTTGATTTCGCCGTACCAATAATATGTCCCGTCATGGAACAGCATGCCGCCGCCATGGGCGTTGACGGGCCGGCCGTCGCGATCGAACCAGACCGTGCCGGAGTCGATGGCGTCCGGCGGGGAGGCCGCGCCGGCCCGGACGACGCCGAGCAGCATCGCAAGCGCGGCGGCGACCGGCAGGCCCCGCCTCGGGCAGTAGGAGGACACGGAAAGGAAAGAGGGAACTCGCATGGTGGAAACGGGTAAGGGCGCGGGTTTAAACCCGCGATGGTGGAAGCGTGCCACCATAGCAGCTCGCCGCGCGATGTGGCATCCCCCGTTCGGATGATATGTTTGGGCGTGACGCAGGGAGGTACGAGGCATGTACTTTCGGTTCGCCGGCTCCCCCGAACCCCGTCTCCGGTCCCCGATGTCCCACGGGGCACACCCTCATATCCTACGATGAAGCCCAGCTCCTTTGCACGCAGGATAGGCTTCTTGCTGGCGCTGGCCGGCGGCTTGGCCGCCCGGGCCGAGCCGGACATCTTGAGGACGGCACGCGCGGTGCGCGAGTTGAGCGAGAAGGAAGCCAATCGACCGTACCGGGCTGAAATCTCCGGAGTGGTGCTTGGCTTGGCGGAGCCCTACGGAAGCGGCATAGTTGTGCAGGACGCGACCGATCCGATCTATATAACCGGTCCGTCGGCGATGATCGGCAGCCTGGCGCCGGGCGACCTGGTGCAGGTTCGCGGTTCATCGGATGCCGGCGGATTTGCGCCGTGCCTGAGAGCGGACGAGATCCGGAAAACGGGCGAGGCGGCCGTGCCGGAGCCCCAGCGGGTGTCGGTCGCGGAGTTGTACAGCATCGCCTTGGATGCGCATTGGATTTCGGTAACCGGGGTGGTACAGAGCATGCGCGATCTCGCCGCGGACGAGATCCAGCGGGGACTGGATCTGGCAGGTGGCGTGGGCGCGCCGATCCGGCGCGTGAAGATGACACTCGCGGTGGCCGACCGCTTGGTGCCGGTCCAACTCTATGGCACATGGAATGCCGAGCGATACGTGGATGCCGAGGTGGAGGTTCGCGGTTTGTGCTTCAGCCAACACAATCCTGAGCGTCAGTATATGAATGTGCTCGTCCTGGTGCCGCTCGGAACTGGAGTGCGGGTCGTGCGTGAACAACCGCGCGAGCCGTTCGACATGCCGGCGGCGTCCCCGCGCTCACTGTTTGGGTTCAATCGCGCAGGCATTTCGCAGCACCGGGTCCGCGTTGACGGCGTGGTGCTTCACCAGGTGGACGAGGCGGGATTCTGGATTCGCGATGACAGCACGGGTTTGTTCGTCCAGGGCGACACACGCACCCCATTGGTGCCGGGGGACCGCGTGCAGGTGGCGGGCTTCCAGGAACACGGCGCTTTCTCCTCCCAACTGGCCCATGCCTTGTTCAGAAAGATCGCGCACGGCCCGGACCCGGTCCCGACACGGATCACGGACCGCGCGACCGCAGCCCGTCACGACGGCGACCTCGTCGTCGTCGAGGGCGTCCTGGCCGGCCAGAAGGAATCGGATGAGGGCCTGGTGTTGCGCATCGACTGGCAGGGTACGGAAGTCCCGGCGGTCTATCGGCGCCATCCCGGCGATACGCCCGGGTTTCCGTCGTTGGAGATCGGCAGCCTGCTTTCGGTGACGGGCATCTGCATGTTTTCCTCGGCGCGGGACGCACCCCTGAGCGGCGTGCTGACACCGGACAAGTTCAGCGTGCTGTTGCGCGGGGCGCCGGATCTCGCCGTGCTGCGCCCCGCCCCTTGGTGGACCGCGCGGCGGCTCACCACCGTGCTCGGCGCCATGATCGCGCTGCTGGCTGCGATCCTTGTCACGGTGTTCGTCGTCGCGCGGCGGAAACTTGCCCGCGAGCGCAGCCGGCGCGCGGCGGAGATCGCGGAATACAGCGCGCGGCTCACCGAGCGGAGCCACATGGCGCGGAATCTCCACGACACCATCGCCCAGGGTCTCGGCGCAATTTCGCTGCAACTGGAGCTCGCGGCCAACGGCACGTCCGACGAGCGGAGCGCGTCCGCCAGTCACTTGGCGATGGCGCTGCAGCTCGTCCGGACCTCGATGGTGGAGGTGCGCAGCTTCATCCGGAATCTCCGCACCAAAACGCAACAGGACGTGGAGCTGACCTCGGCGCTGGAAGAACTGCTGCAGACTGTGACCAAGGGGACCTCCATCGAACCGAAGTTCCACTTGCGGGGTACGGTACGCAAGTTCCCGCCCGGCATAGAGGCGCAGATCATCCGGATAACTCAGGAAGCCATTGCGAACTGCGTGCAGCACTCCGGCGCCGAGGCGATCACGGTGAACCTGTACTACGACTCCGCCGGGGTGGTCGTAACCATCGCCGACAACGGCGCGGGCTTCGACCACGCTGCCGACTGGGGCGAAAAACTGCACTTCGGCCTACTGGGCATGAAGGAACGCGCCGACCTGATCAGCTCGACCCTCACGATCGCGGCTCCGGCCGGGGGCGGCACACAGGTCACCTTGCAGGTCCCGCGCGATGCCGCGATCAAGGACAGCCTCAGCTTATGAATAAGAACACATCGACCGCCCACCCCGAGCCCATCAAGGTGGTGATCGCCGACGACCATCCCGCCTTGCGCATGGGCCTGGTCACGGTGGTGAACAAGGAGCCGGACATGATCGTCGTGGGTCAGGCCGCCACCGGACAGGAGGCGGTGGCCGAGGCGATGCAACACCGGCCTGACATCGTGCTGATGGACCTGCGCATGCCCGGCGGCAGCGGGATTGAGGCGATCGCGACGATCAGTAAGGCGCTGCCGGCGACCAAGGCGGTCGTGCTCACGACCTTCGACCTCGACGAGGACATCTTCCGAGTGCTGCGCGCCGGCGCCAAGGCCTTCCTGCTCAAGGACAGCCCGATGTCTGAAATCACGCAGACGATCCGGAAAGTGCATCGGGGTGAGCGGATCCTTCCGCCGCGCATCGAATCGCGGCTCGGCCACCGCCTGAAGCGCGGCGGCCTCACCGAGCGCGAACAGGAGATCTTGCAGCACATCGTGAAGGGAAAAAGCAACAAAGAGATTTCGTCGGCGCTGTTCATTTCGGAGGCCACCGTGAAGACCCACCTGAAGGTGGTATTTCAGAAACTCGGAGTGAATGTTCGCACCGAGGCCGCGATCGAGGCCGTCCGCTCGGGGTTAGTGTATCTCTAAGGAAATGCTGAATAAAGCCAAGTTGCCGAGTTGAAGGCGGGCGTAGGCGACCGGCGGTGGCGGAACTTCAGGGACGTGGTGGCGTCAGACACGCCCTTGGCCTCGAGCTCGATGCGGCGAAGCGTTGCAACGCATGCTGTCGTAGAAGGCGTCTTCGGGCGCGTCGCCGGCCAGCGCATACCACGGTTGGAGGAAGTAGAGGCTCTGCATGCGCTCCAATCCGATAGGCGAGCGGCCGCGCACGTCCTGGGGTAGTGCGGCGCAATGACGGCCAGCAATTGCTCCTAAGGGACGACTCCTTCTATGCAGGCGAGGAACTGCTCGCGGCGGGTGCCCATTTTCTTGGCGGCAAACTCGACGTGGGCGAATGTGCTTTGATGCGTCATGGCGCGCACCATATCAGCCCCTGTGTCTCACTGCTTGGATGAAATCGATGAAGGGAGTGATTAAGTCGGCGTTTCCCCAACACTACCCGTTAAGTTGATGTAGGCGAGGTGAGGGCAACCGCCTAAAAAAAGCATCCGCGCAGCGAGGGAATATCCATCACTTAACGGAGTAGTGTTAGTTGCCGATCAAATCGTCGGCCACGAAGACGCGGTAGTCTTTGATGCGACCGGTGACGCCCGCCGGGCCCTGGCGCGGGACATAACGGAAGCCACCCACCGTGCGCGCTTCGCCGAGATCGATGATCAACCGGTGCGGGTAGCCCGGCTGGGCGGCTCCCCATTGCGTGTGCCAGAAGTTGGTTGTCTGACCGTCGATTGTATTCTCCGCCGTGCCGTCCTCGCGCTCGCGCTCTTCACTGTCGACGTACGCGATCGTCCACCCTTCCGCGCTCAAGGGCTGGCCCGAGGCATCGAGCAGCGAGAGTTCCGCCATCGCTGCGAAGGGTTTTCCGTCGTGCGCATTGAGCGCCTTGAGGCAGAAATAATGGCCGGACGCCGGCGCAGCGAAACGCACCTCCTGCAGGTCGGAGCCGGGCGCGAAACTCGCGGCGTGCGCTGGCGCGCCGAAGTCTGCGCGCAACTTGACCTCGCGGCGCGACGCCCGGGTGAAGTCCAGCTTCGGTCGTAGCTCATCCAATATCGGGTGATCCAGCGCGCCCACCACCGGTTTCTCCGGTCCGAGCAGGTCGAGGATGACGATCTCGTTGTCACCGGCCTTCAGCCAGGGTCCGGGTACATACATCGTCTGCTGCGGGCCGATGTTCCAGTAGCGCCCAAGATTGTGGCCGTTGACCCAGACGAAGCCTTTGCCCCAAGGACGCAGGTCGAGGAAGCAGTCGCCTGGTTGTGTAACCTTGACGGTCGCCCGCCAGAACGCCGGCGCCGCGGCGGATTCCTTGGCCGGCTCGTAGCGCAGCCCGGTGAGCATCCCCGCGTCCAGCGGCAGCCGGAAGACCTGCCAGCCACGCAACTCCACCGGTGCCAGGCTCGCACCCGCCAGCGTGACGGGGCCGTGGAGGCCCTTGCGATCGTGCACTTCCACCCCGAAATTCACGCGGCCCATCGCCTCGACGAGGATGTCGAGCGTCGCGGGTCGCGGGTCGCGCGCGCGCGGGCAGCTGCACTGGAAGTTGCGGGAGCGGCGATCGGTGAAGCCGATCCGCTGGCCGTCGAGAAAGACCTGGCCGACGTCGTTGATCGCCGTCGCTTCCAACGCGCCCGCGGGGCCGGCGGGCAGTTGCGTGCGGTAGAGAATGCAGCCGTAATCCTGGTCGTACGCCTCCATCGTGCGCGGGTGTTCATCGGCGAGCGGTACGGGCAGGTTGGAGAACACGCGCGCGACCGCGGTCGCCTCGACCGGGGCGATCGAGATGACCGGATTACGCGCCGGCGGCCCGGGCAGGGTTTCGCCGGGACGCAGGTGCTTCATGATGAGGGCGCGCGTCTGTTCGAACTTGGCGGTCGTCCACCCGGCCTCGCTGATCGGGGCGTCGTAGTCGTAGCTCGCGGTGTCGGGTTTGAAGGGCCGGTCCGCGCCGGTGAAGAACCCGAACGTTGTTCCGCCGTGTACCATGTAGATGCTGAACGAGGTGCCGGCGCCGAGCATGTAGCTGAGATCCGTCAGGTAGCGTTCCGAGCTGCGCGTGTGGTGCGGCGCGCCCCAGGTATCGAACCAGCCGGGATAAAACTCGCCGCACATCAGCGGGCCCTTGGGCAAAATCTCGCGCAAGGCCTGGAAGGCGCCTTGCGGGTCGGTGCCAAAATTAACCACGGGGAAGAGGTCGCTGCGATAGCCGTCCTTGAGGTGCTCCTTCGGATTGCAGGCGAACAGCGGCACGTCGAAGCCGGCGTCGAGCAGCGACCGCCGCAGTTCGCCCATGTACTCCGCGTCATTGCCGTAGAACCCGTATTCATTCTCCACCTGCACCATCAGGATCGGGCCGCCCTGGGTGCCTTGCAGGGGTCTCAGCACGCGACCGACCTCCTGCAGGTAGTGCTTGGCCTCCTCCAGATAGCGGGCGTCCCGCGAGCGCAGCTGGATGCCGTCGTGCTTCAACAGCCACCACGGCAGTCCGCCCATCTCCTACTCGGCGCAAGCGTAGGGTCCGGGCCGGAGGATGACCCAGAGCCCCTCCGCCTGGGCCGCCCGGCAGAAGGCCGCCGCGTCGGCCTGGCCCGACCAGTTGAATTCGCCCGGCCGGGGCTCGTGTATGTTCCAGAAGAGGTAGGCGCAGACCGCGTTGAGCCCCATCGCCTTCGCCAGGCGCAGCCGGTGCGTCCAGTATTCCTGCGGCACCTGCGCCGCGTGCAGCTCGCCACAGCGGATTTGAAAGGGCCGGCCGTCGAGCAGGAAGTCGTCCGTGCCGACCTCGAAGCGATGCGCGGGCGCCGGTCCGGTCGGCGGCGCGGCGAGGAGGGACGCCGGCAGGAGGTCGAGAAGGAGCAGGAGCGCGGTCAATTGCCAAAGCAAGGTCGGGATGACTGGGCGTTTCACGAAGGGGAAGGCGGGGATTGGTTGGGCACCGGCCCTTCAAGGCCGGCGCACGCGTACATGTGACCCGGAGGACGCATGTGGGAGCGGGGTGGGTTTCGCTCCAGTATAACAAATCCGCCCTGCGTCCCGCATCGTCTGATCGGGGGATAAGCTCGGGTGCCGTCCAACGCGGATGAGGCGGGCTTGAAGGAAAGCGGAGATCGGACCACCGCGTAAGCCGGTGGCGACCGCCCGCGTGTGGCGGAGACAAGGCGGCCGACATGCTCCCAAGCGAGCCGCACAGCGCAGTACGACGTCACGATTTCCGTCGCTGCCGGGCGCTTACGCCCGGCGCCAACCCGGCACTGGGCTATATTCAGCGCTTCCCTAATTTGGTGGCCAGGCGAAGCCAATGCTCTTATACGGAAGGTGTTGCGCGGGGGATTCTTCCGAGCGAGTTGGCGATTGTTGCGGTATATCAAAATAAGGCGACGGCTGAATTTGCCCGTGAAAATATCATCCGAATGGATGACTAGTCAAAATGCGCCCCAAGTAGTTTAATCGGCGTGTCACTCCACCCCAATGCCGGCAGGCGCGACCGCTTCGGTCGCATGCCGGCAGAAACAACCATAGACCCTACATAGCTGTGAACCTACTCAAATCAAAATTCGCGGCGCGGCGCACCCCGCGCTTTGCCCTGGCGTTATTGTCGGCGGCCGTGTGCTGCGCGCTCCACGCCCAGCAGGCGCCGGCTCCAACGGCGCCGGACGCGACGGCCCCGGCCAAGGACAAGAAGAAGCTGGAGGAGGAGACGATCGTCCTCTCCCCCTTCATCGTGAACGCTGAGGAAAACCAAAGCTGGCAGGCTACCAGTTCGCTCGCGGGCGCGCGCACGCGGACCGACCTCAAAGACCTCGCGCAGCCCATCAGCGTCTTTACGTCGGAGTTTCTCAAGAACATCGGCGCGACGAACTTTCAACAAGCTATGCTCTATTCGGTGAACGTCGAGAACGAGAACGAGTTCGCGCCCGACGACACTGAGGGCAACAGCGTTTCCTCGACTACCCAGAATCGCGTGCGCGGCCTGGCGGCGGCCTCGCAGACCAGGGGCTTCTTCAAGACGAACTTCCGGTCCGACACCTACAACACCGACCGGATCACCGTCGCGAGCGGCCCGAATTCGATCCTCTTCGGCATCGGCAGCCCCGCCGGCATTCTCGATTCGACGCCGATCCGGGCGAACACGACGACTCCCGTGGGCGAGATCGGCCTCCGGACGGACAAGTACGAGAGCTATCGCGGGACGATCGATTTCGGCCTGCCGATTGTGAAGGATGTCCTGGCCATCCGCGTCGCCGAAATGAAGCAGAAAACGAGGACGTTCCGGACGCCGGAATACGACAGCGAGCGCCGGGATTTCGCCACCCTGACCTTCACGCCGTTCAAGAGCACGACGATCTACGGCAGCTATGAGCATCTGGACGATTTCCGCATCCGCGCGCGCCAGGACTTCATGCCGGATCATATCTCGGACTGGATCAAGCTGGGCAAGCCGCTCTACGACTTCACCACGAAGATGTGGACCTTCGACAACGGCGCGACCTGGGCCTCGCGGCCGGATCTGGTCAACTGGGCAGGCAGCGGCATTGGCAACGGCGAGCGCGTCTTC
Source organism: Oleiharenicola sp. (assembly GCA_025363455.1). Lineage (GTDB taxonomy): Bacteria > Verrucomicrobiota > Verrucomicrobiia > Opitutales > Opitutaceae > Lacunisphaera. Next base: position 26,157 of record JANYDW010000067.1, read on the forward strand.
ATGGCGGGCGGCGCGCTGGGCGGCAGCGCCGTCCAAGGGCTGGTCTGGCCCAGCTTGGGGCAATCCTTCGACCACACCAAGGCGCCGGATGTCACCTTCAAGGACGACAGCATCATTAACTCGAAGACCAATTACTACGGCCTGGGCGACCAGACGAAATTGAAGGGCCAGAACTACAGTGCGGTCGTCGAGCAGAAGATCCTCAAGGATCTTTACGCCGAGGTGGCCTACAACAAGGAGACGAATGTCCGCAAGCAGGAAGACCCGCTCCGGGGTGGACTGTCGACGATCCAGGCCGACGTGAACTGGTATCTGCCCTATCCGACCGACGTGTACGCCAATCCCATCCCCGGCACCCCGGTGAAGAATCCGAACGTGGGCCGCTACTTTGTCGACAGCGAATTCCTCGGCTGGAAGGAGAACCTCAATTTCGAGACCGAGCGCGCCATGCTTTCCTACAATCTGAATTTCGCCGACAAGGGCTGGAAATGGCTCGGCCGGTATAACTTCGGGGCCATGTGGCAGCGTGAGACCACCGATGATTTCACGATCAAAACCCGGCTGACGAATCAGGGTTCGTCTGTTCTCCAGTCGTTGACCAACCCGTTCGGCGGCCCCAACAGCATTGTGAGCCGGTATTATCTGAGCTTGCCCGGCCTCGGGGGTGACAGCGCGGGCCTGCAATACCCGGGCACGTTCATCATGCCACCTTGGCCGACCGTCATCGGTGGCAGCGGGGAGGCTCCAACCAAGAGCAGGCAGATCGACACAGGCAAACTGTTCGTCGCCCAAGGCTATCTCCTGAACGACGATCTCGTGCTGACCTACGGCTATCGCGACGACACGCAGAAAGCCTACACGGCGAGCTTCAGCAAGCATGACCCCACGACCAACCTCTACCAACTCGACATTCCATATGATGCACCCATTACCCAGTCGGGCATCACGCGGACCTACGGCGCGGTCTATCACACGCCCTTGAAGTGGCTCTCAGTGTTGTACAATCGCTCCAACGCCTTCAATCCCCAGGGCCAGTTCAAAGATTGGTTTTACAACCCGCTTCCGCCCGGCACAGGCAAGAGCCAAGATTACGGCGTCCAGGTCGATCTTTTCGATGGAAAGTTTTCCGCGCGTATTAGCCGTTATACCAATGACTCGATCAACAATGTCGAATATGACTGGTATTACGAAGAACCCAAGTGGGGCGTCGTCGGCTTCATGGACGCCCAAGGCTGGGGCGCGATCCCCCTCTACGCCCCGACATTGGCCGCCTTGACCCACGACCAATCCTACCTGAAGGACGTCAATTCGGACAACCTAGCCACTTTTAACATCGGCGATGCCATCCGCGCCACGCGCGACTTCAAGTCGCAGGGCTATGAGATGGAGTTGTTCTACAAACCCACGAAGCAACTGGACATCCGCTTCACGCTGGCCGAGTCGACGGCGACCAGCCTGAGCGTCGTGCCCCACTTGCAGGATTACATTGATTCGCGCATGGCAGTCTGGCAAAAATACTTCCCCTACAAGGCTTGGGGTCAATGGGATGCGACTCCAACTTATTACTCCGACTGGAAGACCAACCCCGACAGCATCGGCTATCAGCTCTTGAATTGGGAGGGGAATCTGCCGCGCGTTGCTGAATTCAAGGCTGAGAAAGACAACGTAGTGACTCGCGGACGCAAATGGCGTGCTAATCTCGTCAGCAACTACCGGTTTGAAGGCCGGCTGAAAGGCCTTTCCATCGGCGGCGGCGGACGCTGGCGCAGCCCCGATACGATCGGTTACTATGGGAAAGCGAATCCGTTGCTGACCGATCCCAGCGTCAAATTGCAGGTGGCCGACATTAGCCGGCCGATCCACGGCAAGGAGATCCTGGTCTTCGACTCCTGGGTCGCCTACGAGCGGCCGGTCGTCATCGACAATCACCGCTGGATCTGGAGCGCGCAACTCAACATCCAGAACCTGCTGAACGACGACAAGATCGTCCCCATGGCGGCTTTCACGGACGGCACTTACACTGCCTACGCGCGCAACGAGCCGAGGAACTTCATCCTGAGCACATCTCTGAAATACTGAGATCCCGTAGAGATTCCTGATTAAAATCGAACCGCCTGGGCTGCGATGGCTCGCCATCCCCCCGGCGGTTTTTCTTCCGGCGTGCGTGCGCCTCTGGCATAGAGGTCGCTCGCTGAAAGCAAGTGCCAGGCGAGAGCCGTCGGCAACTTAACCTCACTCCATGTGACCGGCCTCAACTTTTCGAGCCACCCCGAGTGTTAGTCCGGGATGTTGTTATGGGTTGATCTAGCGGTTGTCGTTGAAGCTGTCCCGACGGAGGGAGGCCGGAGGCCGACCGGAGTCGGGACAGCAGTAAGTTGGGCGGCGTAGTTCACAGGGCTGCGGTAGCCAAGGCGACTGTGGGGCCGCCGAGTATTGTAGTCGATGCGGAAGTCCTCAATGACCACCCGCGCCTCGGTGAGCGTCCAGAGTTGCTCGCGGTTGAGGCACTCGTCGCGGAAGCGGCCGTGGAAGGACTCCACGAAGCCGTTCTGCCAGGGACTGGCTGGCTCGATGTAGATGGTCCTGATCTTCTCCACCGCCAGCCAAGCCTGAAGCTCATGGGCGATAAACTCCGAGCCGTTGTCCGAGCGGATGAACTCTGGGGCGCCATGCTGCGCGATGGCCTGTTTCACTAGGGCAATTACATCGGCCGACTTCAGGGCCCGGTCGGCCCGGAGCACATGGCACTCGCGGGTGTGCTCGTCGAGGACCGTCAGCATCCGCAGGGCCCCGCCGCGCACCGTGGCGTCGGCGATGAAGTCCCAGGTCCAGACATGCCCACGGTGCGTGGCCTTGGTCGGCAGGCCCGTCGAGTGGCCCCGCCGCGCGATCTTCCGCTTCGTCGGTGGCACCCGCAGGCCTTCAACCCGGCGCAGTCGCTGGATCTGGCGCTTGCCCACGGACCAGCCTTCCTGCCGCAACAAGGCGGCCATCCGCCGATAGCCATACCGGGGGTGCGCCTCGGACAGCGCATGCAGCCGGGCCACCATCTGCTGCTGGCGGTCGCGGCGTTGCCCGGCGCGATACCACAGGGTGGCTCGCGCCAGGCGCAGGATACCGCAGGCCCTCCGCCCGGAACACAGGCCGTGGGCGACCACGGCCACAGCCATCTGCTTCTTGTGTCCCGGGCTCATAATTTTTTTTCGTTCACAAACCGCAGCACGCGGTTCTCCAGCAGCGAATCCGCCAGCATTTTCTTCAGCTCCGTGTTCTCGCGTTCCAGCTCCTTGAGCCGCTTGGCCTCGTTGACCTCCATCAGGCCAAACTGCCGCTTCCAACGGTGGAAGGTCTGCTCCGAGATGTTCTTCTCCTTGCAGATCTCCACGATGCTCTTGCCGCCATCGGCCGCCCGCAAAATGCGGATCTTATCTTCGGTCGTGTGTCTTTTGCCTTTCATGGTCTGGGTCCTTTCTTTGGCCCAGACTAACACCAAAAGCGGCTCGAAAATTCGGGGTCACGTCAGGAGGCCGCGCAGCGGCACTACCTTGGCGACGTGACAGAATGGTCCAACGAGCAGGGGCAGCACTTGACTCCAACCCAGACTTGCTGGAACGGCCTCACCAATTCTGGCTGCATTCCGCTCCGGCAGACGGAAGCCGGCGTGGCCGGCCCCATGTCGCCTGATCGTGACAATCACTTTGCTTGCTTCACGGGAACCCAACTGTCATCGGTAGCGCGTGCGGGTTAGCGTGTATGCGCTAGGGCCACCCGTATTTGTTGTTCAATGGCCCCATGCAAGCACACGAAGAAAAATTCATAAGGTGTGAGATCAGCCGACCCGCCCGTCGGGCCGCGCTTTCCGGAAAACGCCTGGCTGGCACGTTCGCGTCTGCCGCAGCGCAATCCCTGGTCCGACGGATTCATGATCCGCTGCGATTGATGGCCTCTCACGGTGAGCAGCGCTTCTCCCCCGCCTGTCCCCTCCCGCATCCATCCGGTCTCAAGCGCCATCACGGGCAGACTTCCGGCCGATGCTGAACCGTTTCCCGCCTGCTCCAGCACATGAATCCACGCCTTCTCCAGAGCTTCCCCACCCGGATCTTTCCCTACCGGAAAGCACCGGCCGATCTCGCAGCCGAAACCGCGGGGCCGCTGCCGACATTGCCGGCGGGAGTCTTTCGCTTCCGGCTGGGGCGCGATGCGCGTCCCCTTCCGATGACGGCGGGGGAAATCGCCGCCGAACTGGGCGACCCCTTTGCGCAACTGCTGCTCGGTCGCGGACTGCTTCCCCTCTCACTGCGCAGTCTGCTGGCCGCCCTTGATGCGCGCAACGGCGATCCCGAAGGAATTCCGGAGCAGCGGAGTTTTCTGGTGGCTGATGGCGGGAAAATCCCGTGGACGCCGGAAACCGCCAACCTGCGCCGCGAATTCCGCTTCGTCTTGACCCGCGGCAAGTCGGGCGGAGCGCAGCCGGACCTGATGGTTTCCGCCAGCACGAACATCGATTCGGAGAGCATTTTCCTCCAGTTGATCGCCTGGGATCCGGTTCATGAAGTTTTCAATTTCTACCAGCGGCTCGGTCTTGGATGGGGCTGGGCGGGCAATTCCTGGGACGCGCTGGCCGGAGACACGCGCGGCAAAGGCCCTTTCGACAGCCACGTCAACGGAGCCATGGTAATGAAGGAGCTCAAGGCGCCATGGCTCAACTGGAACAGCCAGGCGTCGTCCATTACCGACGAGGCACTGGCCCCGGACGATCCCCTCAGGCTGGAGCCGCTGTATGTGCAGAAGCAAGGGGCGCAACAGCTGGAAACCGAGGTTGTCCGTCCGGGCATCCGGCGCTGGAACGACGCCCGCTTCAAGCAGCTCTTTGTCGCGGGAACGTTGAGCCGGGCCAGGGAGTTTCTGCGCCAGGCGCTCTTCACAACTACGGTAAACCTGTGCTCGGCACCCGAGGAGAGTTCGCTGGCCCGGGCCGGAACACCGATCCATCTTCCTCTCGGCTTCTTTCTCAACGCCGAAGCGCTGCTGAACCTGCTGCAGATTCCGGTCAACATCCAGCGTCCCCAAGTCGACGGGGGGATTTACGCGCAGTGCCTCCAGCGATATCATGTCGCTCTCTCGGACGGAACCTTCGTCCTGTCCGGCGACACCCACTTTCTTTTCGTCGTCCCGGAACCCGCATTCGAAGACCAGGTGGTGCTGCAGAAGCTGGTTCTGCTGCAGATCGTGCCGCACAGGCTCGCGGCAGCGCTGCTGATGGTGGATCTTCCCAACCCGTTGTTCTCGCCCCGGCGGGAAGCGCTGCTACCCTACCTGCCTGACTCCGCCAGAGTGGGACCGGCCGGAAGCGATGTGGCGGCACAGATTGTCGCGGCGATGTCGGGCCACGCCCTGCCGGGTTCCCCGGAGTCGGAGTTTCTGGCGAATTGGGCCCTGCCGGATGCAGAGTGGATGGGAACATACGCTCGGCGCATTGAAGCCTACATGGGGCAAGTGGCGAATTCGCTGCAGAGCCTGGACGGTTTTGACCCGATGTTCCGGCTGGCGGAATCCCGGCGCCGCGAGTTTCGCCGGCGACCGCTGGCGGAGTTCCGGCTGACGACCCCGCTCACCGATATCCCCGAGGATGCGCCTCTGCTGGAAATGACCGTCAACGCAGCGGTACAGAACAAGATTTTCCCCTGAACATCCAAATCCAAAACCTATGTGTGCCTTCACCCAATTCGACCCGCCCGGATTCGCCCAGGATCTCAACGCCAGCCAGCGCGCTGCGTGGAGCAAATGGATCTCAGACCAGATAGACGCGGCCCGCGACCGGACTGACGCAAGCCTCCGCAACTACGGTCCCCGGCCGCAGTTTTTCAACCCGCTCAAGCTGCCACCGGCGCCGGATGCGGCCGAAGCGGACGTGTCGTGGACCGCATTCCCCCGTGTCGTCGAGATCAATTCCACCAGTGACGTGCAGCGGTGGCAGCGGGCCGACGCATCACGGGACCAGCAGGATGAATACTGCGAGTGGAGCGTAACCCGGGACTCCGGCACGCAGAAGATCACCCGGGTGACATTCACGAGTGAGGGGCCGGAGTACTGGGCGTTTCTTGCGAAAGTAAACCCGCAGGCCGTCCTCGCCCTTTATCAGCAACATGTCAGCCCCCAGGTCCGGAGCGCAGACCTTTTTCCGCACGGAACCTACAACGCGCGTAACCTGTGGAACAACAGCACAAGCCAGGGAGCGATGCATCTTATCCAGGCGGCCAATAACCTGGGTGCCGAGATCGAACTGGCCGCGGGAGCTAGCCTGCCCCGGCTTCACCCTGACGGTACGCTACGCACGGATGAGCAGGATCTGATCGGATGCGGAGCCTACGGCAAGGCGGAGCGCCACAGCGATCCGCACATCGGGGCGGCGGTGAACGGGTTCGCCCGGCGCAAGGCAGACGTGACGCTCGCAAACCCGGTCGGGCTGAATATCGCTGATCTGTCCGTGGCCGGCTGGGCGGCGCCGGACGGCTCCGATCCGAAAAGCTACTGGAAGATTACGCGCGGCACTGCCGCGAAGGCCCTTCGGGCCGTCTATGAGGTGCCAGCCGGCAAGGGATTCACGGTGGGCGATATCACCATCAACGACCAGCCGATCAAGTATGGTGCGCAGATCGCCGACTTCATCACCATCAAGCTGACGGGCCTCGCCACCCGATTCGGCCAGAGCACCGCGAAACCGGTCGGCTGCGTCGAAGAAATCGCCGTTCCCCCGGGCGCCGAGGGGGCCGAAGTCGCCGATGTTGCCTCGGTCCTGAAACGGATGAGTGGCCCGGTGTTTCGACGCTAGGCGACATTCCCGACCATGAGCAGCCGCATCGATTCCTACATCGGGCTTCATTTCCGCGACCTGGTCATGGCCGCGGGCGGAGGCACGGAGGAATTCGTTGCCATGGTGGATCCGGACAAGATCGATGCCGTCAGGGGTGCGCCTGGCGTCCGGATTCTGGGCAAGACGGAAGCGGCTGCCGGCAAAAAGGCCATGGTGACCATTGCGGCCAGTCCGGCCGGCCGGCGTTCGTTGCTGGAGGGTGAATCAGTCCACACCCTGCAGGCCACGGCCCGGCGCGCGTGGCTGCCGGTACTGTTGCACCTGAAAAACCCTGAGTGGAACCGCGATGTAGCCGGTTTCGAACAGGGTTCGCGCCTGGGACGGATCCTGACGGGCCGGGCGACCCAAGCGGCGATCGCCGTTCTGGCGGACGATCCGGGCGTGATCGCAATCGAGGCCAGCCGGAGCGGCGGGGTGGCCGAATGTGCCACCTCGATGCCGTGGATCCAGGTGCCGGCGGTGCACAATGCGCCCTACGCCGAAAGGGGGGCCGGGGCGATCGTGGCCGTCATCGACGGGGGCATTGATGTATTGCATGAGGCGTTCCGGAACAGCACGGGCCAGAGCCGCATTCTAGCGGTCTGGGACCAGCGGGACAGCAGCGGTCCGACGCCGGCAATTGCCAAGCCGGGGGTTTATCGGCAGAATTATGGCACACTGCACACGCAGGCGGACATCTCCCGGTATGTGAAGAACAGCACGGTGGAAAAAAATCTCGGCCGGGATGCACAAGGCCACGGGACCCATGTCACGTCAATTGCCGCCGGCAGTCCATTACCGGCCGTGAACTTTCCCGGCGGAGTTGCGCCGGAAGCCGACATTGTCGTTGTCATCCCCAAGCTCACGGCGGGAGCCGGTGATCCCACAAGTCTGGGCTACTCGCTCGCCCACGTAGATGCCCTCGCCTTTGTCCAGGCGACGGCCGATGCGGCCGGGGCCCCGGTCGCCGTGAACGTCAGTCTCGGCATGAATGCGGGTGCGCACGATGGAACCTCGCTGCTCGAGCTGGCTTTCGATTCCTTTTGCGGTGGGGGCCGGAATCCCGGCTACGCGGTTGTGAAATCAGCCGGCAACGAATTCGGGCACGCCGGCCACGCCAGCGCGCAGGCGTTCCAGGGGGGCGTAGTACCGATTGAATGGGACACCGTCTCCACGCCCCGGCAAGAGGACTATTTCGAGTTCTGGTTCCAGTCGTGTGACGACCTCAGGTTCACGCTGTTCGATCCGAACGGTTCGCAATGTTCGGTGGACCGGGCGAACCCCAGTGCCGACCGGCATTGGCCGAGCGGGGCGGTCTCGATTTACCTCAGTCTCACCCAGTTTCATCCGGACAACGGGGACAGCCGCCTGCTTGTGGTGGTGCGCAATAACCAGGGCGGCAGCCTCACCGCGGCCGGCGGGTGGCGGCTGGAAATCCTCGGCCAAAATGTCTACTCCGCAGGACTCGTGCACGGCTGGGTCGAGCGCGACAATGCGAGGGCCGTGTCCTTCCGCACCGGCAGCCCCGACGACCTGACTCTCAGCATCCCGGGCACGGCGAGAACCGTCATCGCCGTCGGCGCCTGCCAGCCGGCCGCGCCCCTCGCGCTCTCGAGTTCCTCCTCCCGCGGTCCCACCCGGGACAACCGTTCCAAACCCGAGCTGGTGGCACCAGGGGTGAACATTGTCGCGGCCGAAGCGGGTACCGGCACCGGCCTTATCGCCATGACCGGCACCAGCATGGCCGCACCCCATGTGACCGGTGCCGTTGCCCTGCTGTTTGCCCGCCGGCGGAGGAACAGCCAGCCGCAGCTCAATGCGGCGCAGATCAGGGCGGCCCTCAGCCAGTGTCTCAAGAACTTCAACGGCCGGTGGCAGCCTGGATTCGGCAACGGCGCACTGGATGTCCTTGAGTTGCTGAAGGCATTTAACTGAATTTCCCCTACCGCGCATGGCCACGATTGACATTCTCCCCAAGCATGCAGGACCGGCCACCCATGTCCTGATCATCGGGGCGGGCGAATACCGGCACCTCGCCGACGGCCCGCAGCCGAACGCCGAGCCGTGGGGGCTGGGGCAGCTGCCGGGTGCGGCCGTTTCGGCACGCCATTTCCTGGACTGGATGCGGACGCGCTTTCACAATCCGGACGCGCCGCTCGGCAGCATCGAACACCTGATCACCGGGGCGGAAGGGGCCGGGCTCGGCAGCGAAGAACCGACGATGGCCGGGATCCGTGCGGCCTTCAACCGCTGGAACGGCCGCGCTTCCGCCCATGCCGGCAACATTGCGATCTTCTATTTCGCCGGTCATGGCGTGCTGAAGGGCACGGACACGGGCCTTCTGGCCACAGACTTCGCCCAGCCCGGCAATGCGAACGTCATGCTGGAGGCGATCCACGTGGAGGAAACCGTGCAGGGCATGCTGAGCTGCCGCGCCGACCAGCAGTGCTTCATCATCGACGCCTGCCGGACATCGGAGGAGCCCTTGCTCAAAAAGATGACGCGTCCGGGCATTTCGCTGGCCACAGCGGATGACAAGGATGTGCGCCCGATTCCACAGCCGGTGATCTTCGCCTCGGGCCTGAACCAGGCCTCGCACCAGATCGCCGGTGCCCCCAGCCCGTTTACTCACGCCCTGATTGAATCGCTGGAGGCGATGGGGGTGGATGACGTCAACGGGGGCTATGCTCCCGGGGAATGCGTCGTGGACACCGCCTCCCTCCTCCGGGGGATCAAGGCGGCGCTGGAGCTCGAAAGACGCCGGCGTCCTTTCCTGAAGGAACAGGACGCCCGACTCGGCGGAGGTGGCAGTTTCGTGCTGCACCATCCGAATCATCCGATCCGCGTGCCCTTCATCGTGGGTTGCGACCCGGTGGGCCTGAACCAGCAGGCCACGCTGCGCATCCGGCAGAATGGCGCGGAGCTGCATCAGCGCGGTCCCGACATCGCCGATCTCGAATTTCCCGTAACGCCTGATTCGTATGAAGCCATTGCGGAACTCCCGGCCAGCCGCATGGCCCGCAAGAAAGTGCTGGTTACTCCACCCTACCGGGAAGGCCGCCTGCGCGATTTTGCCCCGGTTCCGCCGACCGGCCCCTGATGCCCCATGCCCAGTGCCTCCATTTTGAATCAAACTCCGCTGGCCGCCAGGTTGCGCCTTCGGTTGCTGAAGGATCTGTCCGGCACTTTGGCCGAAGTGCCAGCGACTGTCCGGGTCCAGACCGAGAAGCGAATCTGGAAGCGAACCGTGATGGTTCCGGTCGGCACGCAATGGGCGCTGATGGCACGCTTTGCCACCGTGGAGGTTCCGGCCGGTCCGTATGGAGTGGAGCTGTTTTCTCCGGCGGGGGACCGGATTACGGCTGAAGGGGAAATCGCCGACGGAGCGACGGTCGAGATTTCGCTGCAGGGCCGGCATTCCCAGCATGAATGGCTCAGCTGGTCGAGTTTTGCGGTGGACCGGAAATTCCTGCGCTCCGAGGAGCCGGTCGCCCGCAGGATCACGCGACGGGACAAGAGCCAGCCCTGGCTTGACGTCCTCGGGAAGACCGATCTCGCGATGCCGAAAGACCTGGACTATGAGCTGGAGTCCATTGAGAGCCGGCCGACCGCCTTACGCGAGGTCATGGGTCCCGCCGGCCGGGTCCGGTTTTGGCAGCGCAACGCCAACGACAGCTGGGTGGCCGTTCCCGCCATCGCCCAGATGGATGCCCGCGATGACCAGACGGTCGTCCTGCGCGTGCCGCAAGGCGGCGGTCCGCCCGGCGCGCACCTGCTTGCGGAAGTGGCTGGAACCAAAACCCGCCAGAGCGAGTTCTGCATGGTGCCTTTACGCTGGGCGGCCGAGCCGTTTCAGCCCACCCCCGTCGTCATCATCGTGGACGTGCGACCGTCGACGGACCCCCTGCGGAATGGACCGAGACTCCGCGCGCGCACGAGTGTGATGGACTCCGATCTGGCGCAACTTTCCGGCTACCTGCGGCAGGGTGATCTCAAGGCCTTGCAGGCCGTCAACGAGTCCTTTGCCCCCCGCGCCGAATACCTCCTGGCTGAGAAGCTGCAGCGTCCGTTTCTCGCCACAGCGGCGGCGCTAGCCCTGCTCAAGACCCGGCAGTTGGATCTGCTGCACGACTGGACGCGGAATCTCGCCGTGTGGTTTCCCGACCTCGCCGATGGCCCGGTCATCCGCGCCTGGCACCTGCTCTATGCCCGCCATTCGGGAAAGATCAAAGCCACCGAGGCCGAGCATCCCCGGCAACTCCTGCTGGAAGCAGCGGGGCGGGGTCTGCCGGTATTTGCGGAGTCACTCCGGCTGCTGGTCAGCGGGCTCCGGCTGTTCGCTTCGCCCGGCCAAAAGGAAATTGCCGGGCAGCTGGCAAGGTATGAGCGATATCTCTGGGCGACCGATTCGGACGAGGAGTTTGCCAGTTTCCGGGCGGCCGGACCCGACGGGGCCGAGTCCCCAGAATTGCAGTTCCTCACCACCCGGAGCGACTGGGCCCTGGAATGGAAGAATGAGGACGGGCAGGCGCAAGGGCTGGAACCGGGGGAACTGGGCCTGCTGACATGACGCCGGCGCTTACCCATCTGGATGGTCGGGGGATGAATCTACTCGCCTCGGTGATCCTGGCCGAGGCCGCTGCGGCTTCTTATGGACAGCAACCCGCCGTCGCGGCCTGGGCCCGCGCCGCCGGATTCTCGGACTGCAGCTTTATTGCCCACGCCGAGGCCGAAGGATTTGTCGCCTCCACCGCCACGGCCGTCTGTGTCGCCTTTCGCGGCACCCAAAGCATTACCGACTGGATCCGGAACCTTCAGATCGTACCGACTTCCCATCCGGGCGGGCATGTTCATCTTGGTTTTTCAACCGCCCTGGATCAGATCTGGACGCGTATCAGCGACGAGCTGGCCCGACAGGGTGGCGCCCAGAAATTCGTCTGGATCACCGGCCACAGCCTGGGTGGTGCCATGGCCACGCTGGCCGGCATGCGGCTGCATGAAGCCGACCGGAAGGTCACTGGCTTCCACACTTTCGGACAGCCCAAGGTCGCCAAAGCGGACTTTGTCGCGAACTTCAACGCAGCGTTCGGCCAGCAGTGTTGGCGGTTCGTGAACGGAGGCGATCTGGTGACCCGGATCCCGCCGAATCTCAGCCATGTCGGTGTCCCCCGCCATATCACTGGTTCGGGCGACCTTGAAGCCGAAGGCGGCGGAACGGCCGTGGAAACAGCCGACCTTCCCGCGATGAGCGAAATTGAATTCGCCGCCTTGCAAGCGGAACTCAACCGCGAGGCTGAATCCGTGCTGGCCACAGAAGGCCTCATACCCTGGGTCAGGGATCACGCCATGACAGAATACCTCGGGCATTTGCGCAGGCTGGCGGGAACTCCCTAGTTCCGCAGCTGATATATGCGCCGGAGGGGCACAAAGCCACGTATCCTTCGTCGATCGAAGTCGCCGCAATAACTAGGTTGTCCAAAGGTTGCCAAAAAATCTGTTTTTGCCTTCACTTCTCTGCACTTCGGTGCACATTGTTGCTTGTTCTAAAACATTAACCATCAACTAAGTCCGCGTCTGATGAGCGACTTAGCTTCAAGGCAACAGGGCGGTTCGAATCCCCGTGGGGACGCCATCCTTCAAAGGCCCGCAACTTGAGTGAGTTGTGGGCCTTGTTGTTGTTGGTTCTGCTTAAAGTGACAATGACAGTGACAATAAGTTCAAGGAAATTTGCCGACGTGCGGCGATGACGTGGAGTGGCGGGAAAGGCGTGCTCAAAGCACGCCGGATTCGCGAAACGAGTAGTATCCCATGCTTCGCGGATCGGCCTTCACGTCGCCGACGATGACGTGGTCCAGCAGGTCGATGTCGATGATCTTTGCAGCATCCCTGAGCACGCGGGTGATCTGAACGTCGGCCGCACTGGGGGCCGGATCGCCAGTTATACCGCATACGGCATAACGGGTGTTATGCCGCATGGGTTTTTATGCCGAATGTCGGGGTCGCCATCCTCTGAAATAGCCCATTTGGATGCGGCATAAAACGGGCGCCGGACGGACGGCTGGGCATCCTCGGCGGGATGGACCTACAAAATACTCCACCCA
>JANYDW010000001.1 GCA_025363455.1 Oleiharenicola sp.
GCTGCTCGGGGATCATCGTCTCAACGCTGATCAGGCTGACGAAACAGGGCTGGTTCGGAAGTTGGCCACGCATGTTGCCTGCTTCGACGCAGCCCACCGTCAAATGTTCAACCAATGACGGACTTTTTCAGCAGCCTGCTAGTTCGTGCTGGCTCGGACTGAGGGTTGCCCGCAACTTGCGCCATTCGCTCCACCGAACCTGGTTGTCGGCCTGAATTTGTTCCGGGCTTTTCGGTCCGACCCCTCCTGGACGAGTGTCCGGAAAGGTGGCCTTGATCTTCGCGTAGATGGCCTGCTGATCGGCATTCAAACTATTCTCAAAATCCACCCTGGCTTGGGCCTGCGCCGCTTTTCTCTCGACCGCATAAATGCTTTTCCAGCCCAAGTGCGGGCCGCCGGCCGCCGATTCCGTGACCACTACGTCCCAACCAAAATCACGATACACGGCGATGACCTGGCTCTTGTCCTCTTGGGAGAGGTTTAACCAGCCGCCCGACACCTCCAAAGGGAGGCGAAAGGGTCGAGCATACATGGGATTTTCCTCAGAATTGATCCAAGCCTTCCGGCGTTTCGCGCTATCTTCTCCGGCCGAAAGGCCGGTCCCGGAAAGATGCAGCGTTATTTCCCTGCCTGTCCGTCGCTCAGTCAGGACGACCGAGTCCTTTGCAATTTCCCTTAAATGGCATCCATCGAGGTAACCGCCCACTTTCATCCATTGTCCCCCGGTGTCCGAATACGGTTCGGCAATCAAAGCATAGGTCATTCCGGCCACTGGCGCGATTCCCACAAGTTTCAAGTATGCCTCCGGTCCCGGACCTTCCAAGTGGACCAGAGCTGACGCAGCCGAGACCACCGCGGGGGCCGTCGCAGCCAGCAGAAGCACGCATCCGCGAGCCAATATATTCATGGTTGGATATCCCACCGGCCCGAGTGGTGGTTGTGGATCGAATTTCTAACGTCAAGCGGTGGCCCAACAAGTCAATTTCGAGGCTTCCTCCGCTGTCAGCGACCTCAGCCAATTTCCGCCGGCCGCGTAGGTTGAAACGTTTTGGAATAGTTCTTGCCGGCATTAATCCCGCAGCATCCCATTAAAGAACTTTGGCTTCGCCTGAATCAGATTTCGTCCACCTCCACGTCCATAGCGACTATTCCCTGCTGGATGGCGCCTGCCGGATCGACCGCCTGATGGACCGGGCCACCGCGCTGGGCATGCAGTCCCTGGCCCTAACGGACCACGGTAATCTGTACGGCACGATCGAATTCTACAATCAGGCCAAGGCCAAGGGCATCAAGCCCCTCCTCGGCTGCGAGCTCTACCTCGCCGCCGGCTCGCGCCTCGAACGCACCGGCCGCTCCGACGAGGGCAAGTCCATCTTCCACCTCGGCCTTCTCGCCCGCGATCTCACCGGATACCAGAACCTCCTCAAGCTGGTCACCGACGCCCACCTCAAGGGCTTCTACTACAAGCCGCGCACCGACCTCGAGAAACTCGCCCAGCACGCGACTGGCCTCATCGGCTTCACCGGCTGCCTCGCCTCGCTCGTGCCCCAGCACCTGCTGGCCGACAACTACCCCGAGGCGCGCAAGGCCTGCGGCCGCTTCGTCGAGATCTTCGGGCGCGAGAATTATTTCGTTGAGATTCAGGACCACGGCATCGCCGAACAGCGCAAGGTCATCCCCGGCCTCCTTAAGCTCGCCGAGGAGTTCAAGCTGAAGGTCATCTGCTCGAATGACGTTCATTACGTCAACGCCGCCGACGCCGGGCCGCACGACACTCTGCTCTGCATCCAGACCGGATCGAAGGTCGCCGAGGAGAACCGGATGAAGTTCACCGGCACGCAATTCTACCTGAAGTCGCGCGAGGAGATGGCGCGCGTGTTCCACGAGGTGCCGGAATCCGTCACCAACACCCGGCTCGTCGCCGAGATGTGCGACCTCACCATCCCCTTCCCCAAGGGCTCCGAGCGCTACCCGAAGTTTCCGCTGCCGCCCGAGGTGAAAACCGACCGCACCGGCTACCTCAAGGAACTCTGCCTCGCCGGTCTCAAGCTGCGTTACGGCGTGGACTATGCGAAGCCGGAGAAAGCCGCGGACAAGGACCAGGCGAAGATCCTCGTCGAACGCCTCGACTTCGAAATCTCGATCATTGCGAAGACGGGATTTATCGACTACTTCCTCGTCGTCTGGGACTTCATCGACTGGGCGCGGAAGCATGGCATCCCGGTCGGCCCGGGCCGCGGCTCAGGCGCCGGCTGCCTCGTCGCCTATCTGCTCCAGATCACCAACCTCGACCCGCTCCGCTTCAAGCTGCTCTTCGAGCGTTTCCTGAATCCCGAACGCGTTTCCCCGCCCGACTTCGACATCGACTTCTGCATGCGCCGCCGTGGTGAGGTCATCGATTACGTTCGCCAGAAATACGGCAGCGACTGCGTCGCCAACATCATCACCTACGGCACGCTCGGCGCCAAGATGGTCATCCGCGACGTCTCCCGCGTCCACGACCTGCCCTATGCCGAGGCCGACCGCCTGGCCAAGATGATCCCGGATGAGCTCAATATCGAGCTCCAGACCGCGATCGACAAGTCCGCCGAGCTGCGCGACGAGATCGCGAAGAATCCCGCGACCAGGAAGATCGTGGACCAGGCGCTCGTCCTCGAAGGTATGGTGCGCAACACCGGCAAACACGCCGCCGGCATTATCATCACCGACCGGCCACTCGATGAATTTGTCCCGCTGACCCTGCAGGAAGACGACATCACGGTGCAGTACGACATGAACGCCGTGGGCAAGCTGGGCCTGCTGAAGATGGACTTCCTCGGCCTCAAGACGCTCACCGTCATCGCTGACGCCGTGGACAACGTCCGCCGCACCGCCGACCCGAAGTTCGACATCGAGGCCGTGGGCTTCGAGGACCCGAAGACTTACGCGTTGCTCAACTCCGGCCGCACCACCGGCGTGTTCCAGCTGGAATCCGGTGGCATGCAGGCGCTCTGTCGCCAGATCGGCCTGTCCTCGATCGACGAAATCGTTGCGCTCATCGCGCTCTACCGCCCCGGCCCGATGGAGTGGATCCCCGACTACGTGCGCGGCAAAAAGGACCCGAGCACCGTGGAGTTCCCGCACAAGCTCCTCGAGGAGGTCTGCCGCGAAACCTACGGCGTCATGGTCTACCAGGAGCAGGTCATGGAGGCCGCCAAGATCATCGCCGGCTACACGCTCGGCGGCGCCGACATGCTGCGCCGCGCCATGGGCAAGAAAGACGCCGAGGCCATGGCCAAGGAGCGGGCCAAGTTCGTTGCGGGCGCCGCCACGGTGAACAAGATCGACGCCAAGACGGCCAATTCGATCTTCGACATCCTCAACAAATTTGCCGGCTACGGCTTCAACAAATCCCACTCGGCCGCCTATGCGGTGCTCAGCTACCAGACCGGCTACCTCAAGGCCAACTACCCGGTACAGTTCATGGCCGCCATGCTCAGCGCCGAGCTGGGCAACTCCGAGAAGGTCGCCCACTTCATCGCCGAGTGCGAGGCCATGAGCGTCAAGGTACTGGGCCCGGATGTGAACGAAAGCCGGGATATGTTCACCCCGGTCTTCCGAAATACAGGGGACGCCACGCCCGCGAAAAATGTAGGGGCCGAGCTTGCTCGGTCCAGCGCGCGTGGCATTTCAGGGACCGAGCAAGCTCGGCCCCTACAACTTACCGGTCTCCCAGCCCTTAACCCTCAACTCTCAACTTCGGATGGCGGGGTCGCCGCCATCCGTTTCGGCCTCGCCGGCATCAAGGGCGTGGGCGAGCAGGCCGCGCAAAGGATCATCGAGGAACGGGAAAAGAACGGACCGTTCAAGGACTTCGCGGACTTCACCTCCCGCGTCGATGCCCGCGCCCTTAACAAGCGCGTGCTCGAGCACCTCGTGAAGACAGGCGCCTTCGACTTCAGTGGTGCGGCCCGCAAGCCGCTCTTCGACAGTATCGACGCCGCCATTTCCGGCGCGGCAGCTCACGCCCGCGACAAGGCGGCCGGCCAGCACAGCTTCCTCGACGTGTTCGCCGAGGAGGCGCCGAAGAAAAATGGCGCGGCAAAGAATGGCGCCACTATCCACACGACCTCCGTCAACGACTTCACCTCCGCCGAGCGTCTCCAGTTCGAGAAGGAACTCCTCGGCTTCTACGTCTCGGGTCATCCGCTCAACGCCTACGCCGGCCTCGCCGAGGCGCTTTGCACGCACACCGAGGAAACCGTGCTGCTCGAGGGTGACCGCGTGGAGTTCCGCCTCTGCGGCATCATGAGCGGCATCACCAAGCGCCTCTCGAAGCGGGACAACCGCCCCTGGGCTTTCTTCACCCTCGCCAGCAAGCGCGCCACCATCTCGGTCAACATGTATGCGGACGCCTACGAGACCTACGGCAAGCAGCTCGCCGAAAACTTGCCCGTGGTGATCCTCGGCTCGGTGATGAAGGGCAATGACGGCGCCCGCCTCAACGTGAAGGAGCTCTATCCGCTCGAGGGCTATCTCGGCGGCAACATCCGCAAAGTCACGTGGCTCCTCTCCCCCGCGCACGCCGAACTACCGGAATTCCTGCGCAAGCTCCGCGCCACCCTCGATGCCACCAGCGGGGACACCAAGGTCGAGATGGCCTTCCTGTTCGAGGACCGCGTCGCTCCGATCGCCGAGACCGCCAATTCCCTCAAGTGGCGCATCACGCCCGAGGCCTATCTGCAGCTCCGCAATCACCCCGCCGTCGCCGGCGTCCTCGCCGAGGCCCGCCGCCCCGAGATGAAGGAAATCAAGCGCTGGGGACGTAAAGGCTGACCCACCTCTTTTGTAGGAGCCTGCTTGCAGGCGATTTTCCAAACCATCACTTGCGAGCAGGCTCCTACACCCACCGCCATGGCTTCGTCCTCCGTCCTCAACCACGCCGCCCGCGTCCTCAAACTGGTGCAGGCCGGCACGCCCGCCGACCAGGCCTTGCGCGAATCACTCACCCAGGACCGCCATTTCACTGCCCCGGCCGAGCGCCGGGGCGTCAGCCGCACCGTCTTCACCTACTTCCGCTGGCAGCGCTGGCTCGGCGCGAAGGATTCGCTCCAGAAGCAGCTCGAGGCCGCCCTCGTCCTGCAGGAACGGTTCAACCAGGACCCGGCCAACTTCAAACTCGAGGCCCTTTCCGCCCGTGCCGTACCCGACTGGTTGAAGGCCGAGATGGATTCCATCCCGGTGGAATGGCTCCGCCAGATCCAGTGCGAACCCGTGCTTTGGATTCGGGCCAAACAAGGCCAGGCCACCAGTCTCGCCGTCAAGCTCAGCCACTCTCGCCCCGCTTCCGTGCCGCAACTTCCAACTCTCGACTCTCAACTCTCGGCTCTCAGCTATTCCGGCCTCACCGACCTCTACCGCACCAAGGAATTTCAGGCGGGCGAGTTCGAGATCCAGGACCTGGCCTCTCAACTCGTCAGCCACGCCTGCGCCCCGCAGCCCGGCGAAACCTGGTGGGACGCCTGCGCCGGCGAAGGCGGCAAGACGATGCATCTCTCCGATCTCATGCAAGGCAAGGGCATGCTCTGGGCCAGTGACCGCTCGGTGCGCCGCCTGGCCAAGCTCAAGGACCGCGCTGCCCGCGCGAAAGTTTTCAACTACCGCACGGCGGTCTGGGAAGGAGGTGCGAAGCTCCCGACCAAAACGAAGTTTCACGGCGTGCTCGTCGACGCCCCGTGCAGCGGCGTCGGCACCTGGCAGCGCAACCCGCACGCGCGCTGGACCACCCAACCGAAGGATGTCCACGAACTCGCCGTTGTGCAGACGAATCTGCTGAACCACATCGCCCCCTCGCTCAAGCCCGGCGGGCGCCTCGTCTATTCCGTCTGCACGCTCACCCGCGCCGAGACGAGCGGGGTGGTGGATACGTTCACCAAGAGTCATCCGGACTTTGAGCCTGTCGCCGTGTGGCCCGCCGCGGGAAGTAAGAAGGAAGAATTAGGGAGTCAGAGCCGGGATCAGAACCTTCTTCCTTCTCCCTTCTTCCTTCCTCATTCGCTGACCCTGTGGCCCCACGATCTGAACGCCAACGGCATGTTCATCGCGATGTGGAAGAAAAGGTAGGGCGCGGACTCCGCTCCGCGCCGGGCACGCGCCACAGTTGACGGCGGGCAGTGGAATGCCCGCCCTACCCATTCAAGCTTATCCGGACGACCTCACATCGGCGGGATCGTGTGGCCCGATCTCCATTTGCGCCGCGGCGGACCGTACAGTCGCTCATACCGCACGCACCACTCCTCGACTTCACGGAGCATTAGATCCGGATCCAATTCGCCCTGCAGCCAATCCTCATATTGCTGGCCCAAGCGAGCGAGCCCGCAGCCAGTCATCGCCTCATGCCATTTCCCCCGGGCCTGCTCCCACCAATCCGGACTGGTGCCCGGCCAAAGCGGCTGTCGGAAAATGTGCGAGCCCAGGGCGGGCGGACGCGTACCCAGCAACCGTTCATAGTCGGCCCGGGCGGCCGCCCGGCTGGCGGCGCGCGCAGAAACATCCACGGCGGCGCGGGCCGCAAAGGCCGCGGCGGCGACGGCGGCACCAACGTCGGCCGTCCGGGCCCCGGCCGCCCCCGCGGCGTAGGCGGCGGCGGCAATCGCGTTCGCGGTGGCGTCGGCCACCCAGGCAGCGGCGGCTTCAATGGCATAGGCGGTGTCGAAGGGGACGGAGGAGGCCGCAGCCTTCGCCGCGGCGGCCCGGGCGGCGGCACCCTCGGCGGCTACCACGTCAGCGTGTTCGCGGACTGCGATCGTCTCCGCGGCGGCGGAGGCCGCGGCCGCGTGCCGCCTGGCTTCCGGGGCTTTTTGCGCGGTGCAACCCGCAATGGCTGCTTGGACGGCGCGAAACGCAGCTTCCAGGTGGAGCGGATTACTCTCCTTCACGAAGCGGACCAACACCAAGGCCCGCAGGGCACTGCGGGCCCCATAAACCACGACGGCGGTGCGGCTCAATTGTTGCAGGTCCTCGTTGCGGGGCAGGACATCCTGGTGTTCGGAATCGGGCGGCTCGGCCATCGTGATATGCTGCAAGTCCGTCGGCGTCCCGCAAGCTCTTGCCGTCTGTCGCCGGCCCTGCGACGCTTCGGCCATCGATGAACCCATCCGATACCATCGGCAAGGTCACGGGCGCCACCGTCCGCGATGACTTCAACTCCATCAACACGGTGCTGCACTACACCCGGGCCGCGCATTTCATCGGCCTGTGGAAATCGGAGCTAACGCTGATTGAGCGTCACTTCCCCGACAAGACCGCCCGCCTGCTCGAGGCCGGCTGCGGCGCCGGTCGGGTGGCGGTGGGCCTCTGGCACCAGGGCTACCGGCAGATCACCGCCTTCGACTTCGCCACCGAGCTGGTCGAGCAGGCGGAGAACCTCGCCCGCGAGCAAGGCATCACCGGCCTCACCTTTCTCCACGCCGATGCGACCGCCCCGGAAATTTGTAACGTATTACGTTACAAATTTGATGGGGCTCTCTTCATGTTCAACGGACTGATGCAGATCCCTGGGCGCGAAAACCGGCGGCGGGCGTTGCGCAACCTGCACGCAGTCTGCCGGCCGGGCGCGCATTTCCTGTTCACCACGCACGATCGCGAGGACCCTCGGGACCTGGCTGAGTGGGCGAAGGAGGCTGCGCGCTGGGCGCTGGGCGAGCAGAACCCGCGCCTCCTGGAATTCGGCGACCGCTACTTCACCGACGAGACCGGCAACACCTTCATGCACCTGCCGGACCGGAAGGAAATCGTCGAGGACCTGGCCGCGACCGGCTGGCTCCATATCAACGACCGGACGCGCGATGAACTCGCCAGCGAGACCCCCAAGGTCCGCAACTTTTCCGACAACTGCCGTTTCTGGGTGGCGCGGAAGAGTGCGGTCTAAATCTTGGGCAACCCTTCCTTGATGCAACCTTGACCCTATAATCAGACTGACGAATACATTCTACGTGCTAAAGCACTTATCAAAAGAGGCTGCACTGCACTTCGCTCAAGAACTGCGAGGAGCCAGGGCCAAAGCACTGGCAGATGCCGAAGGCTGGCAAAATCTCATTTTCGTTTTTGAACGTCTCGCGAAATTCACGACTGGCTGTCAGAAAACTGACCTTGGCACGGATGAAGCAAAGCAAATTTTCCAAATTATCGCATATGGCAAACAAGAAGGCATTTCGCTTAACCAACATGGTTTCAAATTGCTGTTCCAGCAGGTTGTCTATGGCCGCAATTCGGAATTTCACGGCGGTGCAGCTGCTCGCCGATTTGCCCGTCATTGCGTTGAGTTTTCATTCCTTCTGGAACAGGGTTTAATGACTTTTATGAATAAGAATCTTGGGTCGGTAATGTCTTCGCCGGTTAGTCGTGTTGAAACTTGGCAGATGCTGGCCGATGTAAGGAGGCTAATGCTAGAAAACTCGTTCACTTGGGTTCCTGTGAAGGACGATAAGACTTGGCGCGTAATAAGCGACCATGCCTTGGTCAAGTTTCTAGAGAAGGACCGAAACTCCCTACTTACGAAAACCGTTAAGGAAGTGCTTCCTAATTCAGGTAACCTCGATGCACCAAAGCTTGAAATATTCGACCAGACCATCGAAACGCATCATGAAGGATTGCTAAAAGCATTAGCCACCGGGCCGGTCTTGGTTTCCACTGAACTACAATCTCCAGATCGAGTTGTCGGTATTGTTACAGCGTTTGATTTGCTGTGATTTACCAAGTGAATGCAGACAGCGACTCTGGTTAAACACCACCAATGCATCCCCAGGGTTCTATCAAAATAAGATTTGGCCTGATATCGATCCTGTACGCTTTGTGCATCAGTGTACTTGGCGCAGCTACCGTCGCCAAGAGAATGGATATTGAGGCGTTCGAATTGATGGGCGAAATGATGGGCGATGTCATTAAATTTCAGAAAATTAAAATTGATGGGTGCCCGAATGACAAAAACGCAGAGGGCAGATGGTATCTTAAGCTTGCCGGACAAGGGAACGCTGCCGCGCAGAATAACCTGGGCGTAAAATATGCCACCGGCGACGGTGTGCCCAAGAATTACCCGGCTGCTCTGCGATGGCTAAACGAGGCTGCTGGACAAAATTCCGCTGCGGCTGAGTTTACCCTCGGCTTAATTTATGCAGACGCTGACGACTCACATACGATAAATGACGTCAACCTGTCTGCAAAATGGTTCCAGCGATCTGCCGATCATGGATGCGCCATAGCTCAATACTGGGTATATTTAATTATGAGTGGGGGACGCGGCCTGCCCAAAAACGAACCCGAAGCGCTTAATTATTTGCGCAAAGCCGCTGATCAAATGGTTCCGGCTGCTGAATTGCTGCTTGGTGGGCTATACAAAAATGGAAATGGTGGTGTCGCAGTAGACAAAAAGGAAGCAGCTAAATGGATACAGAAAGCCGCAGACCACAATCTTCCTTTCGCATACTTAGAGCTTGGTGAGATGTATGAGAAGGGGGAAGGAGTCGCCCAAGACAATGCAGAGTCTTTGAAGTGGCTGAGAAAGTCTGTCTCCCAAGACTCACCATATGGCCAATGCGGATTAGCTAAAGCTTACGCCGAGGGAAGGCTAGGATTGCCCAAAGACGATGCAGCGTCTTTCAAATACTACCTGTTGGCAGCGAATCAGGCCTTGGAAATAGCCTCTTACGAGGTTGGGGAAGCATACGCCCTAGGAAGAGGTGTCGAGAAAAACGAACAAGAAGCGATTAGGTGGCTCCGAAAACGCTCCGATGCCGATGTGTCATTGGTTACTCTCGGCAATAAGTTCGCGACTGGCGACGGCGTTGTTAAAAATGGCGACGAGGCCGTTAGATGGTATCGAGCAGCCGCCGAAGTGGGAAATGCGCTGTCGCCATTGGAGAAGATAGCAGAGCTGTATATCGCAGGTGACAGCGTATCCAGAAATTACAGCGAAGCCCTGAAATGGTATAGATTGGCGGCCATCAGGGGATCACAGATCGCACAAAACACCGTGGGAGAAATGCATGCCAGAGGTGAAGGAACGCCAAAAGATGAGATCGAAGCTTTGGCTTGGTTCTATGTGAGTGCCGCGGGGAACACGCCTTATCCACAGGCGCCGCAGAACCGAGACTCCATGGAACAGCGTCTTGGGCGCGAGATGACTATTATTGCCCAGCAGCGCAGCAAAGAGATTTTTAAAGAGATCGAGGCGAATAAAAGCTCAGCCACTTCACCCACGCCCCCAGAAACGTCCCCGAAGCTCAGTGGGACAGGTTCGATAATTTCGCTACATGGTCATATCTTGACTGCAGCTCATGTGGTCGCGAGTGCCTCCAAAATTTCAGTTGTCACTTCAAACGGCACCCATGCTGCAAACGTCCTTCGGATCGATGAATCAAATGATCTGGCCGTCCTGAAAATTGAAGGGGAGGATTATACTCCGCTGGCGATAACATCGTCTGGCCCGATCCGTTTGGGGCAAATGGTGGCCACGATTGGATTTCCCAATATACAAATACAAGGATTTAGCCCGAAACTTACCCGTGGAGAGATCAACAGCCTGAATGGGATTGGAGATGATCCACGCAGCTGGCAAATCAGTGCGCCCATCCAACCCGGAAACTCTGGTGGCCCGCTTCTCGACGAGAGCGGTAACCTAATTGGTGTGGTCGTAAGCAAACTCGGGCTCAAAGTGACTCAGGTAACCGGTGACATCCCACAAAACGTGAACTATGCTGTCAAAAGCGCATACGCCATGCCTCTACTTGAGCCCTATCTTGACAACAAGACACCACAAGCGAGTTCCGTTGGTCAACGACTCAACTTTGAGGACATGGTCGCAAAGGCACAGCAATCGGTCGTATTGATCCTAGTCTACTAAACACGCTGCCACTTTCGCATTTCAATGCGCTTTCCCCTTATTGCTGCTTCTCTGGTCATCTCAACATTCGGCTTTTCCGCCGAGCCCGAATATCTCAAGCAGGGTCCCGACATCTACGACCGAGAGGCCGACGGCATGGTGCAAATCTCCGCCGCGCTCACGCAGGCCAAGGCTGGGCACAAGCGGGTGCTCGTGAAACTAGGTGCCAACTGGTGCGTCTGGTGCCACCGCCTCAGCGCCACCTTGCACGACAGCCAGCCCGTGGCGGAGGCCCTGGCGAAAGATTATGTGCTCGTGCTCGTCGACGTGAACCACCGGAACGGCAAAAGCCGCAACGACGCCGTGAATGAGAAATACGGCAACCCGGTCCAATTCGGCCTGCCCGTGCTGCTCGTGCTGGATGAGAAGGGCCGCCTGCTCACCACCCAGGAAACCGGCGCGCTCGAGGACGGAGACAAGGCGCATGATCCGGCCAAGATTCTCGCCTTTCTGCGGACCTGGGCGCCGAAGAAGTGAGATTGGAGGGCTCGCCTCCCTGCGAGCCGTTTGGTGATCGACGGCCCGCAGAGACGCGGGCCCTCCATCAGACCAAGCAAGCGGGATCGGCGATCCCGCCCTACACCAAACCTCTACCGCAGCAGTTTGGCCTCCAGCCGCGCCTTGATATCCGGCCATTCGCGGTCCGTGATGCCATACATCGCCGTGTTGCGCACATAACCGTCGTGGAGCCGCGTCTGGTAATTGCGCAAGACGCCCTCGAATACCGCCCCGAGACCCAGAATGGCGCGACGCGATTTCTCGTTGCGCTCATCGGTCTTCAACTGCACCCGCACCGCTCCCTGCGTCTCAAACGCGTGGCGCAACATCAGGTATTTTGCCTCGGTGTTGACCGCGGTGCGGTGCGCTTCCAGCATGAGCCAGGTCCAGCCGATCTCGAGTGCCTGGTGTGGGCGTCGGATATCCAGAAAGCGGGTCGAGCCCACAATCTGTCCGTCGGCACGACGCACCGTGGCAAAGGCCAGCTCGGTCCCGGCCTTCTGGCCGCGTTCCGCGTCCTCGATCCATTTTTGCACTTCAGCTACCGAGTCGGGCGGAGGCACGGGCATATAAGTCCAGATAGCGGGCGCACGGCCGGCGGCCAGCAGACCTTCCGCATGGCGCGCCGCTAGCGGCTCCAGCCGCACAAATCGGCCCTCGAGTTGAACGGGCTTGGGATCAAAAGGCATGCCGCGACTTTCACCCAACTGGCCGGGCCCGCCAAGACTGAATCAGTCCACCGCGACACAGTTCCTCCGGTTTTTGTGGGAGCGAGCTTGCTCGCGAGGTTTAAGTCATCGCGAGCAAGCTCGCTCCCACAAGGAAGGTGGCCAATTAGCCGCCCGCCCGGAACCTCTGTCCCGGTCTAATTTGTTTCCACCGCTCTTGCCCGAGCACCGCCGCCGTGCCAAGGTCACCTCATGTCCCCCTTGCCCACCGACCGCGCCCTGTTGTGGCTGGGTGCCCTGCTCTACCTCGCCGGGTTCGTGACGGGTCTGTTGACGCTGGTCCGGCGGTCGACAGCCGCCGGACCGCGTGCCGTGCTGAATTCTCTCCTCGTAGCTGGCTGGATCGCCCAGATGGGCGGGCTCTATGCACGGGGGCTGACCTCCGGCGGCTGTCCGCTTGGCAATACCTTCGAGCTGGTCCAGTTTGTCGCGTGGTCGGCGATGGTGCTCTATTTCTTCGTCGGCACCGCCTTCCGCGTGAGCCTGCTCGGACTGTTCACTGCCGGTTATGCCGGCGCCCTCGCCCTCCTCTCCCTCCTGATCCCACCTTGGGACGTAATCCACGGCCAGAAAATCTTCGGCCCCAATCCCTGGATCGAGCTTCACGCCGCGCTCGCGGTCTTCAGCTATGGAGTCTTCGGCCTGCTCGCCCTCACCTCGGTGATGACCTTGCTCCAGAACTGGAGTCTCAAACACAAGCGCCTCACCGGCTTGTTCTGGTTCCTGCCCTCCGTCGTGCAGCTCGATCAGATCAATACCCGGATGCTTTCGCTGGGTGTACTGCTCCTCACGGTTTCACTCGGGGTCGGATCCGTGTGGTGGCTGCGTGACACGGCCTCGGTCAACCTGCCCAAACTCGTGGTGACCGTCGGCGTGTGGGCGGTCTACCTCGTTGTGCGGTTGCTGCGCTGGCGGGCTCGGCTTGTCTCTGTCCGGTTTGCCTGGGTCTGCCTGGTGATGTTCCTCCTCGCTCTGCTCTCGCTCGGCCCGGTGAACTCCAGCCGGCCGGCCCACCAGGTCACGCTCACCCCCATCGAACGCTGACCGATGGAGCCGACGCAACCTCTTCTCTTTCTCCTCGGTGCCAGTCACCACACCGCACCCCTGGCGGTCCGCGAGAAACTATCGCTGGACCAGGTGCGCGCCGCCGACCTGGCCGCGCGGCTGCAACAAACGGCGGGCATCAGCGAGTTCGCCCTCCTCAGCACATGCAACCGCGTTGAACTCTACGGCGTGGCCGGCAGCCCCGACTCGCTCGCCGCCCTGCGCATCGCCCTGGCCGAGACGACCGGCTGCGCGCCGGCCGATCTCGATGGCGTGCTCCAGTTGCGGCAGAATCACGAGGCCATCGCTCACCTGTTCGCAGTGTCCGCCGGACTCGATTCCCAGATCATCGGCGAAACCGAGATCCTCGGCCAGGTGAAGGCCGCCTACGATGGCGCGCTGGCGCGCCAGTGGACCGGTCCCGTGCTCAACCGCGTTTTCCAAAAGGCCTTTCAGGCCGCCAAGCACATTCGCACTCACACCCGTATCGGCGAGGGGCAGATCAGCGTCGCCAGCGTCGCCGTGGACCTGGCGGGAAAAATCTACGGCGACCTCGCGCCGGTGAACGTGCTGGTGGTCGGTGCCGGCGACATCGGCCTCAAGACCGTGCAGGCCTTCCAGAGCCGCGGGGCCAGGTCCATCACCGTCGCCAGCCGTACGCTCTCCAAGGCCGAGGAGACCGCCGCCGCGGCCGGCGGCTGGGCGGCGAGCCTGGCCGAGCTGCCCGAGATCCTCGCCACCGCCGACATCGTCGCCAGCTCCACCTCCGCCCCCGGGTTCGTGCTGACGCACGATCTCATCTCCACCGCGATGAAACGGCGCGCCGCCCGCCCCCTCTTCCTCATCGACCTCGCCCTGCCGCGCGACATCGATCCCGCGGCCGCCGCGCTTAGCAACGTCTTCCTCTACAACCTCGACGACCTCGCAAAGATTGCCGAGGGCAACCTCGCCCAGCGCGAGGCCGAGGTCGCCCGCTGCCGGGCCATAATCGCCGAGCGCACCGCGACCCTCTGGCTCCAGCTGGCACCGCGGCTAAGCGGAACGCGTTGAAAGCAAATCCAACAAACCACACACCGTGCCACCGCTGCTTGGGATATTGTAGGTCGGGGTTTACCCCCGACATGGACGTTTATCGTCGGGCATAAAGCCCGACCTACAATCAAACGGGTACCCTCGGTCCCCACCGGATCATCCCAGCTGCCTCAACATCCAGTCCACGACCGACCCGCTCGTGGGTTTTGAAAGCAGGGCCCGCAGTTTCGCGGCCAGCACCTGCGTCCGCTCCTGTCGGGCCGGGTCACCCAGACTTTGGCGCAACTCCTCCGCCAGGGCGGCCGCGGTCGCCGCGCCCTGGATATATTCCGGATACATCAGCTCCTTCAGCAGGAGGTTGGCGATGCCGATGAACTCCACCTTGACCAGCATCCGGCCGAGAAAATAAGTCAGCGCGTCCGTCTTGTAGGTCAGCGCCCCGGGGATACCGGCCAACGCGCAGTGCATGGACATCGTGCCGCTCGCGGTGAGCACGGCCGAAGCCGCGATGGGTTGAGGTAGGGCGCGGACTCCGTTCCCCGCCGGTGCGTTCTCGGCGCGGAGCGGAGTCCGCGCCCTACCCTCGGCAGTTGAAACCAGCTGCACATTCGCCGGGGGGTTCGCCGCCTGCAATGCAGTGAGAATTTCCTCACTCGGGTAAAGCACCACCGCCGGCCGGGTCGTGCCAGACAAGCGATAGGCCTCCAACAACACGGGGAAAAGCCGCGACACCACCTGACGCCGGCTGCCGGGCAGAAGGAGTACCGGCCCGTTCGGATCATGCGTCACTGGCGCCGCGTAGTCGGGAGCGACAAACGGATGCCCGACAAACTCCACCGGCAGTGCCGTGTCGGCATAGACCGCCGGCTCAAAGGGGAAAATCGCGGCGAGCCCGTCGAGATGTTTTGCCATGTCAAAGCGCCGCCCAGCTCGCGATGCCCAAATCTGCGGGCTGATATAGTAGAGCGTCTTGGTTCTGCCGCCGGCCTTTACGGAGAAGCCTTGATCAAAAAGTCCGCGCGCGATCCGCAGGTTCAACCCCGATGAGTCCACGAAACACACCGCGCGTGGCCGGTGCGTTCCCACCCAGCGCACGATGTCGGCAATAAGAGCGCGGTAATACGACAGTTTTCCCAGCACGGCAAAACCCATGGCGGAACCGGCCGTGAGGTCGCGCAACAGATTGGCGCCGGCGGCGTTAAGCCGGGCACCGCCCAGCGCACAGATTTTCAGGCCGGGATTCCTGGCCAGCAGCCCAAGCACCATCCGCGCCGCATGCTCGTCGCCGGAATGCTCCGCCGCGACGATGAGCAGGTCGACCGCGCCGCCGGCAGGCGGTGGAAGTCCTTCCGGAAGGGCGGGATTACTCATGGCTGGTAGGGCGCGACCGCTGGGCGCGCCGCAAGGACTTCAATGAAACGGCGGGCCCAGCGGTCCCGCCCTACCTTTCGTGTGTTTCGTGATGACATCCTTCATTTCTGCTTCCGCCGGATTTCTTCCGTGATCGTGATCGCCACCTCGAGCGCTGACTTGCCGAGCGCGCCGCCGACCTTGGGCTGCGTCGCGGCCGTCACGCTCTCAATGAAGTGCGCAAGCTCGATCGCCAGGGGCTCGCCCTTCTCGATCGGGATTTCATGCACCGGCACCTTGTCCTCGCCGGCCTTGGCGAGGCCGACCTTCAGCTTCAGGCCGTAGGCGATTATGTCGCTCTTCTTCACGAGATGCCCCTTCTGGTTCATGAAATCCAGAGAGAGGTAGGCGTTGTCCTGGAAGACGCGGATCTCGCGGTTCTTCTTCAGGCTCATGCGCGAGGCGCTGAGGTTGGCCACGCAGCCGTTTTCAAACTCGATGCGGGCGTTGGCGATGTCCTCGGTCTTGGAGAGCACGTTGATGCCGACGCTGTCGATCTTGCGGATGGGCGACTTCACCAGCGCGAGCACAATGCCGATGTCGTGGATCATCAGGTCGAGCACGACGCCGACCTCGGTGCCGCGCGTCTGGTAGGGCGCGAGCCGTTCGGTGGTGATGTATTGCGGCCGGCCGGTGTGCTTTTCGAGGTAGCTCATTACCGGGTTGAAATGCTCGATGTGGCCGACCTGCACGAGGCAGCCGTGCTGGCGCGCGGCGGCGAGCACTTGCTCGGCCTCCTCGAGCGAGGCACAGAGTGGTTTCTCAATCAATAGGTGACAACCCTGCGCCAGCAGCGGCAGCGCCACCTCGGCGTGCTTGTCCGTCGGCACGACGACGCTCACCGCATCGCAACCGTCACCTAGCTCCGTCATGGTGGCGAAGCGCCGGCAGTTGAACTTCTCGCAAATTTCCTTCGCGCGGGCATCGCTGGTCTCGAAGATGCCCGCCAGTTCGGCGCCGGGCAGCGCGGCATAGATGCGCGCATGGTGCTGGCCAAGGGAACCGACCCCGACGACCCCGCATTTGATCTTGGGCTTAGCCATGCCCCATTTGTCCGTTTTTCAGGACAAGTTGGCGATTTGTTTTTTTCGCGTGGAGCGGGTTGTGAGTCACGAGCACGAGGGCGGTCTGCTCTTCGGCGCAGACCTCGAGCAACAAGGCGATGACCTCGTCGCCCGTGCGCTCGTCGAGGTTGCCGGTCGGCTCGTCGGCGAGGATGACCTTGGGCCGGTTCATCAGGGCCCGGGCCACCGCCACGCGCTGGCGTTCGCCGCCGGAAAGCTGGGCCGGCAGGTGATGGCCGCGTTCGGCCAGGCCGACCCGCTTCAACAGGGCGGCGGAGCGATCGCGTTCGGCCTGCCCCACCCCGCCGACCATACGCGCACCCATCAACACGTTGGCGAGGGCGTCTATCTCGGGAATCAGGTAGTAGGCTTGAAAGACCATGCCGAGGAAACGCCCGCGCCGGGCGGTGAGTTCGCCGAGGCTGAGCTTGTGGGCGGCTTCGCCCGCCCAGAAAAGTTCGCCCGCGTCGGGGCGGTCGAGTCCGGCGAGGAGATTGAGTAGCGTGCTCTTGCCCGAACCCGATTCCCCGCGGATGGAAATGCTTTCGCCGGCCGAGACGGACAGATCCACGCCGGCCAGCACGCCGAGGGTCTTGTCACCGCTCGGGTAGGTTTTGCGGAGGCCGCTGGCCAAAAGGACTGAAGGGCTGGAAGGCTGAATGGCTGAAGCAGTCATGCGGGGTGGGATTTCGGTCTGGGTGGTTCAGCCATTCAGCTTTTCAGTCATTCAGCCCTTACTCGGAGCGCAACGCTTCGACCGGCTTCAGCCGGGCGGCGCGCCACGCCGGGATCAGGCCGGCCAAGGTCGAGGCGATGACGGAGAACACCACGATCATGATAACATCTTTGCTCTCCGTGTAGGCCGGCAGGCTGCTGAATTGGTAGAATTTCACGAAGGTCTCCTGACCCATGGTAAGCTTGGCGATGAAACCCACCAGAGCGTTGCGCCAGTGCAACAGGGCGAAGCCCAGGGCGAGACCGGCGATCGTGCCGGACAAACCGATAAACAGACCCTGCACGCAGAAGCAGGCGGCGACATCGCGCGCGCTCCCGCCCATGGCGCCGAGCAGGCCGATCTCGCGGGTTTTGCGCACCACGGTCACGAGCAGCGAGCTGGTGATGGAGAACGCGGCCACGACGATGATGAAGGTCAGCAGGAAGAAGATCATGTTACGCTCGAAGCTGAGCACGGCTTGGAAGTCGGCGTTGGCCTCGAACCAGGTCAGGGCCTTGGTGTCGGGCGGCAACACGCGGTTGAGTGCCGCAGCCGCGACATCGGGATCCGCGCCGGGCTTAAGGCGGACGTTGTAGCCATGGACGAGCTTGTTCAAGCCGTAGAGGTCCTGCATCAACCGCAGCGAACAGATGACCGTGGAACTGTCCAGTTGCTGGTGGCCGATCCGAAATATCCCTGCCACGCGCACCTCACGCGGGAGCAGCACCTCGTTCTGCTTCATCCGTTCCAGCATGAGCGGAGAGTAAACGCTGACCTTGTCACCGATCCGCGCGCCGAGGCCGTAAGCCAGCTGGGAGCTGAGGATCACCGAGTCATCGTCCAGGTCGTCGAGCGAGCCCTCGATGATGTAGCGCTCCAGAGGAATGACCTGCTTCATCCGGGCGATGTCGAAGCCCTGCACGGCGGGAAAAGCCGGCCGGTGCTCGAATTCCAGCATGACCACCCCCTGGGCGTAGGGCCCGAAGGCCGCAACCTCCGGGACACCGGCGATGAGTTTCTCCAGCGTCTCGGTCGCCTTGAGCGTCCCCTGGCCGCGAATCTGCACCTCGCCCTGGGTGTCGATGATCATCGTCTTTACCTGGTGACCGAAGCCGCCCATGACGCTCGTCGAGACCAGCATCAACGCCACGCCGAGCCCGACACCCATGACAGAGATAATCGTGAAAAAAGGCAGGCGCCGCCCCGACGGGAAAAGCTGCTTCAGGGCGAGGTAGATAGGCCAGGGCATGGGGGAAGAAAGGCGGAAGGACTGAAAAGCTGAAAGGCTGAAAACTCTGACCCGGCTTCAGTCCTTCAGTTCTTCAGTCTTTCAGCCCTTTGCGCTCTCGGGGCGAAGTGAGGGGAACAAAATCACGTCGCGGATGCTCTCGGCGCCGGTGAGCAAAATGCATAACCGGTCGATGCCGACACCCATGCCGCCGGCGGGCGGCATGCCGTGCTCGAGGGCGAGGAGGAAGTCGGTGTCCATCTTCTGCTGGTCCTCGCCGACTTGCTTCTCGAACATCTCGCGCTGCACGAAAGGGTCGTTCTGCTCGGAGTAGGCCGGCGCCACCTCCATGCCGCCGATGATGCACTCGAAGACGTCGATCAGGCCCGGGTCCTCGGCGTTCAGCTTGGCCAGCGGGCAGAGTTCCTTGGGCAGGTGCGTGGCGAAAGTTGGTTGAATCAGTGTGGGCTCGATCTTCTTGCCGAAGATCTCGTTGACGATCTCGTGCGTCTGCCAGCCCGGATGAATCTCCAAACCAAGTTTCTGGGCCGCCTCGGTGGCCTTGGCACGATAGTCGGACGAGCTGCGCAGCGCGCTGAGCTTGAAGCCCACCGTCTCGTCGATCAGGTCAAAGTAGCGCGCCTCACGCCACTCGCCGGCGAAGTTGATCATCTGCCCGCTCGCCGCGTGCTTGATCTCGGTCGCGCCGATGACGTCGCGGCAGATGTCGCCAAAGATGGCCTTGAGCAGGTCCATCATGCCGCGGAAATCCGAGTAGGCTTGGTAGACCTCGAGCATGGTGAACTCGGGGTTGTGCTTCCGGGAGACACCCTCGTTGCGGAAAATGCGGCCGATCTCGAACACCCGGTCATAGCCGCCGACCAGCAGCCGCTTGAGCCGCAGCTCAAGCGCTATGCGGAGGTAGAAATCGGCGCCGAGCGCGTTGTGGTGCGTGACGAAGGGCCGCGCGGCCGCGCCGCCGGCCACGCCCTCGAGCACGGGCGTCTCGACCTCGAGGAATTTCCGGCCGGCCAGCGTCGCGCGGATGCTGGCGACGATCCGACTGCGGATCATCAGGCGGGCGCGGGACTCGGGGTTAACGATGAGGTCGAGGTAACGCTGGCGGTAGACAGTCTCGGGGTCGGTCAGGCCGTGCCACTTTTCGGGCAGCGGACGCAGGGCCTTGGACACGAGGGTGTATTTTTCGACACGCACGGTGATCTCGCCGCTCTTGGACTTAAACAGCGTGCCCGTGGCACCGATGATGTCGCCGAGATCGAGTTTCTTGAAGGCCGCGTAAGCTTCGTCGCCCACCACGTCCTTCTTCACGTAAAGCTGGAGCTGCCCCTGCTGGTCGAGGATCTTGACGAACTGGCTCTTGCCCATGTCGCGGATGACGACAAGCCGGCCCGCGACCTTGACGGCCACGGCGTTGTCCTGCCCGTCCACGTAGGCTTTCAGCGCCTCGGCGGAGAAATGAGATTGCTCGGCGTTGGCCCGGAAGGGATCCGTGCCCGCGGCGCGCATGTCCTGCAGCTTCTTGAGCCGCACGGCATACTGGTCGTGGGTGATGTCCTGGGGAATGTCGCTCATGTAAGGGCCCACGCTTGGCAACCGCACCGCCCGGGGCGAGCGGAATTTTTGATTTACGATTTATGATTTACGATTGGAGCGCCGGGCCAACGACCGCCATCGCTGCCCCAACATCGTCAATCGTACATCGTAAATCATAAATTCCGTCGGGATTGCCTTCCGGCCGATTGTGCCTTTTGTGGCCTCCTCTTCCTGATGTCCGCCACCCGCAAACCCGACTGGCTCCGCGCCAAGCTGCCCTCTGGCCCCACCTACCAGGCCACCCGCCGGATGGTGGAGGACAACAAGCTGCACACCGTCTGCCAGAGCGCCCAGTGTCCCAACATCGGCGAGTGCTGGTCCCGCGGCACGGCCACGGTGATGATCCTGGGCAACATCTGCACGCGCTCCTGCAATTTCTGCGCGATCCAGAATGGCCGCCCCACCGAGCACGACCTGGGCGAGCCCGCGCGTGTGGCTGACGGCGTCGCCAAGATGGGCTTGCGCCACTGCGTCATCACCTCCGTCGCCCGCGATGACCTGAAGGACGGCGGCGCCAGTGTCTGGGCCGCCACCATCCGGGCTGTCCGCTACAAAAATCCCCAGTGCGCCATCGAGGTGCTCGTGCCTGACTTCGTGGGGAAGCTCGACCAGGTCGACCTCGTACTCGATGCCAAGCCAGACATCTTCAACCACAACCTCGAGACGGTGGAGCGTCTCCAGCGCCCGGTGCGCGTGCAGGCCCGCTACGACCGCTCCCGCTCCGTGCTCCAGCACGCCAAGTCCCGCGGCTTCACGACCAAGACCGGCATCATGCTCGGCCTCGGCGAGAAGCCGGAGGAGATCGAGCAGACCCTCCGCGACATCGCGTCCGACAGGACTGACATCCTCACGCTCGGCCAGTATCTCCAACCCACCCCGCAACACTGGCCGGTGGACCGCTGGGTGACGCCCGAAGAATTTAAGAAGTGGAAGGAAGTCGGCCTCGCCCTCGGCATCGGCGTCATCGAGTCGGGCCCGCTCGTCCGCTCCAGCTACCATGCCGACGAGCAGTCGGCCAAATACGTCGGCGAGGAGCACTTGAACGTGAAGCCCACGCTCGCCGGAGTTTGAGCGCCGAAGGCCGAGGTGCGGTGATCAAGCTGTAGGTCGGGGTTTATCCCCGACGGGTTGCGCAGATTGTCGGGCGTAAAGCCCGACCTACATCAAACGGACGTTGCCTCGCATGCTGCCGGGTTGCTTTCGGACCGGACGATGATTTTGTAACGGAACATGTTTCCTCCGCCCTGCCCCGCCATCCCGGCCAGCGCCTCAGGTCGAATCCTCGGCTGGCTGCTGATCGCTCTCCTGATCTTGGGCCTCGGCGGGACAATCCTTCTCCAGGTCGAGAAGCAACCCGAGTATTCACCCGTGGCGCGCGGCGCGAAACTGGCCGAGACGGCCGGCTGCTTCGCTTGCCATGGGCGAGGTGACGGCGAGAAACGCTTCAATCTCCGGCAGAAAGCGGATGCTTGGGGAACGAAAAACAACCCGACCTTCTGGGACGAGGACATCACCAAGGTGGACGAGATCGTAGAGTGGATCACCAACGGCGTCA
Organism: Oleiharenicola sp.; assembly: GCA_025363455.1. Classification (GTDB taxonomy): domain Bacteria; phylum Verrucomicrobiota; class Verrucomicrobiia; order Opitutales; family Opitutaceae; genus Lacunisphaera. Next base: position 21,807 of record JANYDW010000001.1, read on the forward strand.
CCGCCGCCGAGGTGGAGAAGCACAAGCGGCTTTTCATCAAAATGCCCGCCTACAAGGTCCGCCTGAAGCCCGCCGAGATCGACGCCATCGCCGCGTGGATCCTCGCCGAGGGTTTGAAATACACCCAGGGCACGGGCCCCACGGCCAAGCCCCTGTCCGCGTCGGATGGCAAGCCGCTGACGGCCGACCAACTGCTCGTTTCCGGCGACCGCCTCTCCCGCAAATTCGGCTGCTACCTGTGCCATGGCGAACTCGGCCAAGGCGGCGTGGCGAACCCCGATTCCTTCAAGGGCTATATCCCTGGCTTCTTCGGGCGGGACTTCCTCAAGCTCACCGCCAATGGCGACCGCGGGGAGATCCTCCATTGGATCGACCATGGCCGCGGTCAGGCCATCGAGTCGGGCCTGACAGGGAAAATCGCCCGGCATTTCACGACCCGCCAGGCCACGCAGATGCCTGGCTACCGCGACCAGCTGGCCGCGCCCGAAAAAGAGCTGCTTGCCGATTATCTTTTGCTCCTCAATAAATCCGGTCCCTTGCCCGCCAAGGAAATCGAACGTATCGTAACCTTGCTCCAGCCGGCCGCGTCCAACTGACCACCACCCTCCCATGATTTCCTCCCGCACCCTCCTGGTCACATTTGCCCTTTGCCTCCCCACCGCTGGCGCCTTCGCCACCGAAGCCGCGTTGGAGAAACTCCTACCCGCGCCGCCGGAGATCCGCAAGATTCTCGACCGGAGCTGCGTCATGTGCCACGGCGAGGTTATCGACGGCCAGCAGGAGATTCGCGACGATCTCGACCTGAGCACCGACGAGGCAATCCGCAAGACCATGCCCGAGGTCGGCCGGCTCAAGCAGTACATCCTTGAGGACACCATGCCCAAGAAGCCGAAGCTCGGCCGCCGGCTCCGCAATGACCCGAAGCTGCAGGAGCGACTCACGGCGCTGAAAGCCGATTATGAGAAGAGCGGCGACAAAGCCGTCCTGCTCGCGTGGCTGAAGGACGTGGTTGCGACGACCGGCGAGAAGAAGAAGGACCACTGATCCGCCTTCGCCAAAGCTACGGCGTGACAAGATCCGCCGTGGTGGAGCGCGTTGACCTCAACACGCTTGCTTTTGTGGGAGGGCCCACGCTCACCGTTCGACAGGCCCTTCGACAGGCTCAGGGTGGTGAGCGAAGTCGAATCCACTCAGGACCCCGGGCCTGTCGAGGGGCCGCAGGCCTTATCACACCGCTGGAGGGTCGGGCTCTGCCCGACCGTTGTTGCTGTCATCGGGAATAAAGCAACCTGACCCCATCCGGCCGCTTCAGACACGGAGGGGAGCGCAGCTCCCCGGTGTTGTCTGTGGCGATTGGTTGAACCAAGCCGCTGCGCGGCGCGGGTGAGCGGGAGTGGTGGGGGCGGTTCGCGTCACGGGAGGGAAGATGGGCGGGAGGGGGGTGGGC
>JANYDW010000022.1 GCA_025363455.1 Oleiharenicola sp.
ACCGAGCATCGCCGGGTCCAAAAACTTCTGCTGGAAATGCGCCGCCTCTCCCGGCAGATCATGCGCACACGTTTTCCGGACCCAGAGCGTCGCAGTCCGCTCTCCAAGAAAGTTTTGCGCCTTATCTAAGCGCCATTCGGGTCAGGTTGCTTTATTCCCGATGACTGGCTCAAGGTTCGGTCGGTCAACTCATCCGCGATTCTGCGGACGCGGTTCCATTGCTAATCTGAAGTTCGGGAACGGAGCAACCAGACCCATATGGATGTTTCTTGAACGTCAGGTAAAAATCACTCCGACTACCCCACATGCCTTCGAAGAAATTAGCCGCCAAAAAGTACATCAAGTATCACGCGGATGGCACCATCTGGGCGAAGGGTTTCAAAGTCGGCGATGCCATGAGCGGGTATTGGGAGTGGTTTCGAAAAGACGGCACAAAGATGCGTTCGGGTTATTTCGCCGGCGACGAGCAGATCGGCACGTGGACCACCTACGACAAAAAAGGAAAAGTCTACAAGGTCACCGAGATGAAAACGAAAGCCAGGGTCGCGGCTCACCATCAGAAAGAAACAGAATAGTTTCAGGGTTGAAATGCGACCGTGATGCGGTCGCGTCGTCCGCTACCTGGCAGCGGCGTAATCGGCGTAGTGGGCGGTGACATGGGCGGCCTCCGGGTCGCCTTCGTGGAAATAGAAGCGGTAGCGCATCGTCAGGCTGCCGCCGGCGGGGACGGTGTAGTCGCCGATATGCGGTTGATCCTTGAGATTCTCGTAGTCGTGCTGGCCGAAGGGATTCGCGGCGAACAGCCCGTAGTCGCGCGCCATCCACCATGTCGGGTGGCGGAGGTTCGATGGGTGGTCGAAGATCGCCACGCCGTAGGTCTTGCCATTGTGCGGCGCGAAATAGTCGCACCAGTCGGCGCGCTTGCCCCAAGCGTCGGCGTCCCGCGCGCCCGTACTCGTGAGGAGGTGGCCCACGCCGGCCACCGGTAAGTTCTTGTATTTGTGCGGCAGGGTCATCCAGAGCGGCACACGGTAGCCCATCGTGCCGTCCTTGTTGTCCCCGAACACCAGCGGTGCGTCGGGCAGGGCATGCATCGTGATCTCGAAATCGATGAAACGCCCGGCGGACGTGGCATGAAAGCGCAGCGTCCGCTCGTCGGTGCAAATCAACCTGCCGTCCGGGGCGGTCCAGCGGTTGCGGGTGGTGATGACACCCACGGACCCATTCTGCGTAGCAACAAGGACTTCATGCGTCGTGCGGCCCTTGTCTTTAGGGGACCTGCCGGCATCGCCCGCGCCCTCGTTCCAGAAGTCCACGCCGTCCACCATGGAGTGCGTAAAGGTGATGGGCCGGTGCCAGGGATGGTCGGTCTCCTCGCCGGGAGTTTGCTTCATCGGGAAGTCGCGGGAAAGCGACGTGCCGTCGGCGGACAGGATTGGGTAACAATAGGGCCGCGTCGCACCATCGCCGAAGACGTATTCGGTGAACAGCTGGCCGTCCACCTCGACCCGGACGCGGTCGGCGAGCGGCGTGAGCCTGACGGCCGGTTCGGCCGCAAGGGCGGCGGTGGTGGTGAGCAGACAGGCAAGGCGGAGATACATGGAGTGGGGGGTTGTTTATTCTCTTTGGGTATAATACCCCGAAGCTTACTTCGGCTTGGTCGAAATGTAGGAGCCTGCTTGCAGGCGATTCTGAGGTTGGTACGTTGTGGGGCGTTTCAAATCGCGTGCAAGCAGGCTCCTACAAAGAACAGAAGAAACGTGACATCGTCGATTGATCAGCCCTTCGGCGTCAACGGCGTGTAGTAGTAGAACACGATGTAAGTGCAGGGCGTGGTGCCGGCATTGCGGAGGCGGGTGGTGGCATGCGAGGCAAAGAAAATCACCGAGCCCGGTCCAATGGTCTGGCTGTGGCCGTCGTAAGTCGCCTCCACCTGGCCTTCCTTCACGATGATGAACTCCTCCTGAAGGTGCAGGCGGGGTTCACCGCTGTTCTCGCCGGGATTGAGTGTGGTGATGTGGCAGTGGGCCTTGTCGAGCGTCGTGGTCGGACCGTCGAAGACGTCGCGGCGCACGCCCTTCGGCGTCGGGATGACAGTCAGCTTTTCCCAGTCGAATATCGCCGAAGCGAGCTTCGGAGCGGGGGCAGCGGGAGCAGGGGTCTGGGCGGGGAGCACGATCGCAAGGGCCGCAAAAGCGGCGAAGGATACGAGGAGTTTCACCCGGGCAAATTAGCAAAGGCCCACCGGGACGCAAATTTGATATATCATGCGCCGCCCATGTTCGACCCACACACCGCGGCGCTGCGCGCCACCCCTCTTGATAGAGGGGAATCAATTCTGCAGCCGCAGTCTCCGCTGTGAAGAGGGGTATGGCGACTGGAGAGCTTGCCGGAGGCTGCGGCCCGACAGGGAGGGGTGGGTCGGGTATTTAAGGTAGTAGTGCTAGAGGCCGAGGACGCGGATTGCCAGGGCATCCAGCGTTCGGGCCAGGATCTCTGCGGGCAGGCCTGCGGCACTAATCGGGAAGAGCAGGCCCTTCTTTTGGTAGTGGGCGGCGAGTGGCACGGTGGCGGACTGGTAGGCCTCGAGCCGAACCTGGATGGCTTCGGGCCGGTCGTCTTCCCTCTGGACCAGGGCACCGCCGCACCGGTCGCAGACGGCCTCCCGCTTGGGCGGGCAAGTCTCGACGTGAAACACGGACTTGCAGGCCGGGCAGGTGCGCCGGCCGCTCAGGCGGGCGATGATTTCGGGGGTCGGGAGCTCGTAACTGACGACGGCGTCGAGCTGGAGATTCTCGGCCACGAGGAGAGCATCGATGGCCTCGGCTTGCGCGAGCGTGCGCGGAAAGCCATCGAGCATGAATCCGCCGCTACAGCGCAAGCAGCGGCCGCGTTCGCGAATGAGCGCAAGGACGGAGTTATCGGTGACGAGTTCGCCCCGGGCCATCTGTTCCTGGGCGACGGCCATGGCGGAGCCGGGCGGTGCAGGGTGCCCGCGAGCGGCGCGGAATACGTCCCCCGTCGAGAGCGCGCAGGCGCCGAGCGAGTGCGCCAGCAGCTCGGCTTGGGTACCCTTGCCGGAGCCGGGTGGGCCGAGCAACACCAACCGCCAGATGCGGTCCACGCGGGTGGGCGGCTGGAGGCAAACTGCTTTGCCACCCTGCAACCAAGCCGTGCGATCGTGCACCGGGGTCATGCCGGCACAATGCGCCGAAGTCCGGACAGTGTCGCCGCCGATCTTGGCGAAGGCTGCGCGGCAATTGTGCCGGATAGCCCCTCCGCCCGGTTTTCAGTTTTCTCGGGTCGCCTTCCACTCCAGCGTGACCGGGGCGTCGCCGTCGCGGCCGGGGCGCTCGACCGTGCCGGTGATGGTGTTGCCCTCGAACTTGCCTTGGTATTTGATGACGAACTTGGCGCCGTTGAACTCGCGTGTGACAGTGAAGGCGACCGTGCCGTCCTTGAACGAGGCATCGCCGATGGGGGCGTCGCCCATGCGGCCGGACACTGTGCCGGTGAGGACGCCGTCCTTAAGGGTGAGGGTGGAGGTGGTCTCGACCGGGCCGTTGCGGCCCTGGGTCGTCCATTTCCATTTGCCGGAAATGTCGGCAGCGAAGGCGGAGACCGTGAGGAGAGTGGCAGTGAGGAGTGCGGCGGCGAGTTTGGGCAGGGATTTCATGGGGGTAGGAGGGGAATGAACAGTGAGGGAATAGACGGCTAGATAAGCCGGGGGGTTACGTCCAGCCGGTTTGCGACCGGAGGCGTGTTTTTTGCCGGTTGCTGGCCCGGTGGATTGCCGATTAATTGATCCCACGATGCCTAGACCTGCTTCGCTTTTTCGCGCTGCCATCGCGAGTGGCATGCTGACATTAGCCGAGATCGCCCTGGCTCAATCCGTTCCGGCCTTGGGTCCCGTCACGCCAACGCCGCCACCCGTGCTCAAGGACGCTGACGGACGCACGCTGCGCCGTGCGCCTACCGGTCACATCACAAATTACTACGAGGACAAGGTGCCGCCCTACACGCTGCCCGACCCGCTCGTGCTGGCCGACGGACATCCGGTGCGTGATGCGGACACCTGGTTCAAGCTACGACGCCCGCAACTTATCAAACTCTATGAAACCGAGATTTACGGCCGCGTGCCGGCGACCGCGCCCAAGGTGCGATTCGAGATGGTCGAGAAGGATGTGTCCGCACTGGACGGCGCTGCGCGACGCCTGCGCATCACCGGGCATTTCGGTGACAAGCCGGATGGCCCGGTGGTGAATGTCATGCTCTACCTGCCCGCCAAGGCCACGGGTCCCGTGCCGTTGGTGCTGCACATCACCTTTGGCGGCGACCCGTTGCTCGCCCCACCACCCACGTCAGTGGCGCCCGGCGCTCCGCCACCGCGGCGATTTAACGACATTGGGCCGATCGCCGAGGTGCTCGGTCGCGGCTATGGCTATGCCGTGGTGCGCTACTCGGAAATTCAACAGGACAACAAGGACAGCTTTACCGGTGGCGTCATCGGGCTGGCACTGGCGGCCGGTCAGGCGAAACCGGCCCCCGACGAGTGGGGCACCATCGCCGCGTGGACTTGGGGCCTGAGCCGAATCATGGACTATTTCGAAACTGTTCCGGCGATTGATGTGAAGCGGGTGGCGCTCGTGGGCCACTCGCGGCTGGGCAAGACCGTGCTCTGGTCGGGGGCGACAGATGCGCGTTACGCGCTGATCTACTCGAGCCAGTCAGGCGAGATGGGCGCGGCGCTGTCGCGCCGTGATTTCGGTGAAACGGTGGACGACATGGCGGCGAATTACGGCTATCAATTCGCGGGCAACCTGCAGAAATACATCGGCCACTGGAAGGAGATGCCGCACGAGGGACACCTGCTTATCGCCCTTTGCGCGCCGCGGCCGGTGTTCATCAGTGGCGGTAGCGGCGACCAGTGGTCGGACCCGCACGGGATGTTCCTGGCGACGGTCGCGGCCGGCCCGGTGTGGCGGCTGCTCGGCAAAACCGACCTCGGAACGACGGAGATGCCGGCGCTCGATGTGCCGGTCGCGAGCGGGACGCTCGCCTTCCTCAACCACAACGGCCCGCACGTCATCAGCCCGCTCGATTGGCAGACCTTCCTCGATTTCGCTGATCGCTACCTGCTGCCGAGGCGGTGACCGGGCGCGGTATTACGTGGCGGCGACCGGGGCGTCGATCTCCTGCTGCAGGCGGGCGACGATCTTTTTGGGTGGCCTTGACCGAAGACGATTTGAAGGCGGGGCCCAGGGTGGGACGAGGAGATGCGAATTTCCAAAGTGGGACCAAGCTCCGTACTCTCCGTGTCAAACGTATTTCTTGCATAATCAAAAGGTAGGTTTGCACCCCATATGGCATGCGAAGGCACTGTGCTATATACGGGGTGTTTCCCGCTCCCCGCATCATGGCGCATCCTTCTCATTACCTTTCAGCCCTCCCCGATGATCGCGGGCTGATTGTGCCCCTGCTTCACGCAGGATGCCGCCCCTGAACCCGTCCACTTTCCCTTATTGCCCAAGGCGGTGCCTGGTGCGCCCCTCGCCCTGACCCGCCTGCGGCATTCATTTGCGTCCTTTCCTCCCAGTCCTCCTGAACAGATTCCCGTCCGGTGCGGATTCCGCCCGGCCCCGGAGCTTTTTCGAGCGACCGCATCCGTCTTGCCATGCCCCGCGTCCCCACGGCCGAAAAACTGCATATCGTGATTCTCTACGAGAACCTTCGCTATGTCGGGAAGGCAATGGCCACCTATCTTCACTTGGTGCGGGAATTGGGCGACGAATTTACGCCTGACTTTCACCTCTGGCGGCTGGACGTCGCCGCCGAAACCGGGTGTGCCGAGGAAGTTGAGCGGGACATTGCGGCTGCGGGGGTGATCATTGTGGCGATCAGCGGCCACCAACCCTGCCCGCCAGTCTTTCAGCGCTGGCGGAGCGGCGACCGGGACGGGAAGGCCGGGCTGGCCGCATGCGCGATCATTGCCCTCGTGGAAGGGTCCGAGGGGCGGACTCCGGTGGTCGGCAGTTGGAACGGCTTCCTGCGCGTGAACGCCACGCAGATTCATCCCGAAGTTTTCGTGTGGGATCCGTTTCTCGCACGCGACGACATGCCCCGGAGTGACGTCGCGCTCGTGCCCGACTATCCCGCCGGGCTTTTGGAATCCCGAAATCAGCTTTCAACCCCCAACCTTCAGCCATGAACACTCTGCATGATGAACACAGTCTGGACTCATTCACCCCGATGATCTCGGTTGGCGGATCGCGGACGCCCAGGTTCACCCCGCCAGCTCGCCTTTGCCTGTGGGCTGGCGGCGGCTTGCCACGGGCCTGCGTGGCACGTGGCTTTATGAAGTAAGTCTGCCCGGCCGGTCCGGTGTTCATTGGGTGGCGGAGATGAGGATCAACGGCAAACTGCTATCCCGGCGCTTTGCCGGCGAACTCCAGGCTCGCGGCTGGCTGACCACCGTCAACGAGCCGCGCTCGTCGGCGATACCCTTTGATCTTGAGGAACACAACGGGCCCTTTCGCGCGGCGTTTGTCGCTGCGCTCGGCCGGGACTTCCATCATTCCACCTGAGCCGGCGCGGGGCGGGCGAAGGCGCGATTGATTTCCATCCGGAGAAAATCCTTGAGCTGGTCCCGCTTCACTCCGGGGCACGGTCTGAACCGACCGAAGACTTCGTCCACGCAACCGGAGATGTAGCCGAGAGCGTTATTGGTCAGGTCCGAATACTTCTTCGAGGTCTGTTTGACCCACGCGACAGTTGCCGGCGGGGCGCGGTTGGCATAGGCTGCGACCATGGAAACCAGACAACTCGGCCGGTCGGGCTTGCAGGTGCCGGTGCTCACCTTTGGTACCGGCACTTTCGGCGGCAAAGGTGAATTCTTCGGCGCCTGGGGCGCCAGTGACGTCAAGGAGGCCTCGCGCCTCGTGGACATCTGCCTCGAGGCGGGGGTGACGATGTTCGACTCGGCCGATGGCTACTCGGGTGGCGCGGCCGAGGAAATCCTCGGGCAGGCGATCCGCGGCCGGCGTGACCAGGTGCTCATTTCGACCAAGGCGACGTTCCGTTTTGGTGCCGGGCCCAACGACGTCGGCTCGTCGCGCCAGCACCTGACCGATGCAATCCACGGCGCCCTCAAGCGCCTGGGCACGGATTACATCGACCTGTTCCAACTGCACGCGTTCGATGCGCTGACGCCGATTGAGGAGACGCTCCAGACCCTCGACGGGTTCGTCCGGGCCGGAAAAATCCGCTATCTGGGTTGTTCCAATTTCTCCGGCTGGCATCTGATGAAATCCCTCGCCTTGGCCGACCGCTTGGGGCTGACGCGCTATGTGGCCCATCAGGCCTATTACTCGCTCATCGGCCGCGAGTATGAATGGGAGCTGATGCCGCTCGGGCTGGATCAGGGCGTGGGCGCCGTCGTGTGGAGCCCGCTTGGGTGGGGCCGCCTCACCGGCAAGATCCGCCGCGGCCAGCCCAGGCCGAAGGAAAGCCGGCTCAACGCGCAGGTGGTCGTGGACAAGGGCCCGGCAGTGAAGGACGATTACCTTTTCAAGGTGGTCGATGCGCTCGAGGCGGTGGCGAAGGAATCCGGGAAGTCGGTGCCGCAGGTGGCCCTCAACTGGCTGCTGCAGCGGCCGAGCGTGGCCACGATCATCATCGGGGCGCGCAATGAGCAGCAGCTGAAGGACAACCTGGGGGCCACGGGCTGGAAGCTCACGCCGGCGCAGGTGGCGGCCCTAGAGGCGGCCAGCACCCAACCGCGAATCTACCCCTACTGGCACCAGGCGCAGTTCGCGGAGCGGAACCCATTTCCGACGGCGTGATCCGAAAAATATTGCTTCTCTTCCGCAGCGCTCAGGATGACGGAAGGAGGCTAAAGCCCTATGTCTTGGCCGGCATGGGCAGCTTGAATTCCTTCAAGATCGCCTCGACCTTGCCGGTGATGTCGGCCTCCGGATCGTGCGGGTTCAGGCCGGCGTGGCGGACGGTGCCGTCGGGCGCGAGGATGGCGATGTAAGGTATGCCCTCGACGCCGTAGGCCGGGTTGAAGACCTCCTCGTCGCTGAAGGCTACGTCCCAAGTCATCTCCTTGGCCTTCATGAAATCGGGCATGAGGGAGATTTCCTTGGCGGGATCATCCTTCGTGTCGATGCGCGCGGCGCCGAGGTTGGCGACAAAGCCCTGGAGGCTGGTGACGCCGACGAAGGTGACGGGCGAACCCGCGAAGTGCGCGACCTCCTCGCGGACCTTTGGGAAAGAGGCGATACACGGGCCGCACCACGTGGCCCAGAAGTCGAGGACCACGACCCGGCCGCGGAGGTCGGCGAGGGTCTTGAGGCCGGTCCTGGACGACCACTTGAAATGCAGTTCGGGCGCGGCGTGGCCGACCAGGCCGGCCTTCGCGACCTTCATTTGGGCCTGTGCATCCAGCTGGGCGAGCAGCTTGTCCACGGTCTTGGCCGGCTCGGTCCCGGCAAAGTCCCGCTTCAGCGCCAGCAGCAGTTCGCGGGCCTTGGGCTCGTCATCGAGCACCTGGATAAACAAGCCCGTGCGCATGAGCGCAACACTGGCCACGAGGTCGGTTTTTTCGCCGGCATGCTTCTGGAGCAGGGCTTCGAATTGGGCGAGTTCGGGTGCCAGGCTCTCGGCGGTGGGCCGGCCCGTCTTCATCTTGGCTTTCACCCGGTTGACGATGGCGGTGAGGTCCGCGATGAGCTGGTCTTCCGCCGGGGTTCGGGCGGGGGCCACCTGGACGGAGGCAACTCCCTGGGCCAGGACGCCGCCGGCGGGCAGCAAAGTGAGGGCGAGGCAGGAGAGCAGGAGGCGGATTTTCATGGAGGGAAGAGAAGGAAGTATGAGACTAATTCCCGCACCCGCAAAATATATTCGCGCGGAGGGTCTGACATTCAGCGGCGCGCCGGCTTCCGGTTTGAGTCTCGCCAGGCGTCGGCTCGGGATGTGGGAACCCATGAGTTTCTCAAGTTCGGCCGGACCCCATGGGGAGCGCAGACCCGGCCGTCGTTTGCTTTTGCGCGGACGCTGTAAATAGTGGGGGCATGAATATTGGCATCATTGGATCGGGCGTGGTGGCGCAGACGCTTGGGACCGGGTTTTTGAAACACGGGCACGAGGTTATGCTGGGTACGCGGGAGGCCGCCAAGCTGGCGGATTGGAGCACGGCGAATCCCAAGGGCCGGGTCGGCAGTTTTGCCGTAACCGCCCAGGCGGCGGAAGTGGTGGTGCTCGCGGTGAAAGGCGGCGTGGCCGCCGCCGCGTTGCGGGGCGCCGGGGCTGCCAACCTTACGGGTAAGGTGGTGATCGACGCCACCAACCCGATCGCCGAGGCCGCGCCGGTCGATGGCGTGTTGAAATTCACGACAGACCTGAACGAATCCTTGATGGAGCAGCTGCAGCGGGAGTTTGCGGAAGCGAATTTCGTGAAGGCGTTTAATTCTGTCGGCGCCGCGCGCATGGTGGATCCGCAGTACAAGGAAGGCCGGCCGACCATGTTCATCTGCGGCAATGACGACGCGGCCAAGCGCACCGTCGGACAGATTCTCGACCAGTTCGGCTGGGAAACCGCCGACATGGGCAAGGCGGCGGCCGCCCGGGCCATCGAGCCGCTCTGCATGCTGTGGTGCATCCCCGGATTCCGCGAGAACCAGTGGACGCACGCCTTCAAGCTGTTGAAGTGAGCGGAGCAGAGCTGGAGCTTCGGAACGCCCGCCACCGGCCCGACCGGACAATCGCCTGCAAGCAGGCTCCACCATCCCGACCGAGCCGAAGCACCTGTCGGCTATAGGCCTGGCGACGGCCGAAGCTTCGGGGTATTGGACCCACAGAGAATAAAGATTGTCCCGACTTACTACGCCGCCAATCCTCGGGCCGTGTTTCGCGCGTCGTCCCCCATCGTGCAACGACCAGTCTTGGCCGCCGTATTCGGACTGACTTTGGCGCTGTCTGCCCTGAGGGCGGCGCCGACGGTACCGGCGGGGGCCCCGCAGGAATTCTTCCGTACCTACTGCTTCGAATGCCACGGCACCGCCAAACCGAAGGGCAAGATCAGCGTCGAGCGCCTGCTGGGGGACGCCTCGGTCGGGCCTCATGCCGAAAATTGGGAAACGATCGCCGAGATGATCGAGACGGGGGAGATGCCATCGGACGACGCCAAGGCCTACCCGACGGACGCCGAGCGCGCCGCGGCGGCCGGCTGGGTTCGTTCCGCGCTGAAAACCTACGAGGCGGCCCATGCGGGCGAGCCGGGCCGGGTGACGGTACGGCGGCTGACCACCGGTGAATACACTTATGCGGTGCGCGACCTGACTGGAATCGACCTCGATGCCGGCGTCGATGCTTCGAGCGATTCGGTGGGCGGAGAGGGGTTCACCAACTTCGGCGATGTGCAGTTCGTCCAGGACGCCACCATCGAGCGGTTCCTCGAGGCCGCCAAGGTGGTCGCTGACCACGCGGTGATCGGGGCGGGCCCATTGCAATTCTATGCCGATGCCGGGAAGACTGGCGTCGAGCTCTCTGCGCTCAATCGCATCAGTGAACTTTACGCGGCGAAAGGCTTCCGGGTGGTGGCAGGGGAGGGCGGCGGCCCGTTTGGCCTGGACCGTTATGGGAAGGCGTTTTTCGTCAGTTGGTATTATAAAAACAGGAAAACCCTGGGCGATCCGCACGCGACTTTGCGCGGGCTGGCCGCAAAGGAAGGCATCACGGGCCCGTTCGCCGAGCACGTGTGGTCGGTCGTCAACCGGCCCAACCTGGGGTTTCCCAGCCGCGAATTCATCGGCCAGTGGCTGGCGCTGCCCAAGCCCACGGCCGATGTGGGGGCTTCCGTTGCGGCGGCGCGCGCCGGCTGCGACGCGCTCTACAAAAATCTCACCACCTGGCCGAGCTGGTTTTTTGCCCGCGGCGATCTCGCCGCAGGCGGGGAGGGCGACGAGAGCCCGCTGGAGTTCGACGACCTCGCGCTGAAGGCGTCGCCCCAGCACCCGTATGTCTACCGGCTGGGGGCCCCGGTGCTGCCGCCCGCCCCGGCCGGGGTGAAGCCGGTCATTTTCCGGCCCACGCTGCCGGGGCCTTGGACGGTGTATCTGTCGTTCGACAACGTGAACCCGCTGCCAGGCGTGAAGCCCGTCGTCATCTGGCGCAATCCGCGCATCATCACCCGCGTCGTCGTGCCGCCGGATGACGAGACTTTCTTCGTTGGCGGGAAGGCGATCCTCGCTGCGCGCCAACGGTCGCTCTCCGGCGACATCCTCGCCACGCAATCCTTGCGCACGATGCTGCCGACGGATGTGGTCGCAGCGCTAAAATTCGGGACGAGCCCCGACGGGAGCGCGTTGGGCCCGAACGATTTTGCCGCGACCGGGCCGCTCTCGTTTCAGATCAACGTGCCGGCGGTGGCGCCGGAGATCGCCTTCGAGACCAAGACCTATTTCTTCGAGGCCGAAGCCGAGCTCGGTCACGACCATCAGGCCGTGGTGCGCGTCCAGGTTTCCCACGCTTCACCGGCGGACACGCTCGACAAACGCCACCGCATCCTCGTCGGCGATCCGACCAGCGCGGGCTACCGGACGTTTCGGAACGGCATCGCCGAATACGTCGCCCTGCTGCCGCCCAATTCCCACGGCGAAGCGAATCCCGCCGACAAGGATCCGATTCCGCTGCCATTCGACAACACCTACAATGGCCCCGAGAAGGACGCCTTCGTCTTGAAGGTGAAATACCAGCGCAACGACGCGTTCTTCACCGAAAAGATGGTGGACGGCGCCGATCGTGCGCGCCTGAACGATGCTTGGAACGACCTCTTCGGCTCTTGGCCCTACCACGACGCCTATCTCGGCCTGCTGGTCGATCACTATGGGTTGAAATTGAAAAGCCCGCACATCGGGGATCTGGAGGCGGCTCAAATCGCCGCGCTGCCGGCCGAGGCGCAATCCCATGTGGCCAAGTTGCGCCGGCACTACGACGAGGTGATGAAGGCACAGCAGCTGGGCGAGGCCGGCCACGTCGGGGACGCGCTGGACTTCGCGAGCCGCGCCTGGCGCCGGCCGTTGACGGCGGCCGAGCAGGACCGGCTGAAGGCGTTCTACCAGCACTGCCGCACGACGCAGGCGCTGGACCATGACGACGCCATCAAGGCGTTGCTCACCCGCATTCTGGTGTCGCCCGCCTTCCTTTACCGGATCGAGCCGGGAGCCGATCCCGTCGAGCGCCCGCTCAACGACTGGGAAATGGCGGGCCGGATGAGCTTCTTCCTGTGGTCGTCCATCCCGGACGACGAGTTGCGCCGCGCGGCCGCCGCGGGGGAACTGCACGACCCGGCGAAGCTCGCCCGGCAGGTCAGGCGGATGACCGCCGATCCGAAGGCGCGCCGCGTCGCCACCGAGTTCTTCGGGCAATGGCTGGGTTTCTACCGCTTCGATGGTTTCCGCGGCGTGGATACCGGCCGGTTCCCGGAGTTCACTGACGAGGTGAAGGCGGCGATGTATGACGAGGCGGTGTCGACGTTTGAATACATCGTCCGCCACGACCGGCCCATCAAGGAAATGCTCGATGCGGACTACGCCTTCCTCAACCAGCCGCTGGCGAAATTCTATGGCATCACCGTGCCGGTGAAGTCCGCGGCCGCGGTCGAGCGGGTCGAGGGCGCGCACACCTTCAACCGCGGCGGAGCGCTGCGGCTCGGGGCGGTGCTTACGACCACCTCCGCGCCGTTGCGCACCAGCCCGGTCAAGCGTGGTGACTGGATCCTGCGCCGCATTCTGGGCACCCCGACACCTCCGCCGCCCGCCGATGCCGGCACGCTGCCCGCGGACCCGAAGGCCTTTGGCGGGCTGACCCTGCGGGAGAAGCTGGCCGTGCACAAACGCAACCCGACCTGCGCCAGCTGCCACCTGCGCATCGACCCGCTGGGTTTTCCCCTCGAGGGTTTCGATCCGGTGGGCCGCCCCCGCACCGCGTATCAGGACGGCGGCGCCGTGGACGTGACGGGCGAGTTCGCCGACAAGTCCTCGATTTCCGGCGTCGACGGCCTGCTCGGCTACCTGCACGGCAAGGACGCGCAGATCAGGAAGACGCTCGCGAAGAAAATGCTCGGCTACGCGCTTGGCCGGACCGTCCTGGCCTCCGACCGGGCGCTGGTGGAGGACCTGATCCATGCCGGCGACAACGCCACTTTCTCCGACCTGGCCGTCAAAATTGTCACGAGCCGGCAGTTTCGTCACCGACAAGGCGATGAAAGTCTGCATAGTGCTTTCAACCCCGACCAGCCCTCCGTCGCCTTGGCGAAGGACGGCGCGTCCGCCTCCGCCGCCCACGCCCCATGAGCCCCTCCAGCCCGTATCACATGTCCCGGCGGCATTTCCTGCGCGGCGTGGGCGTGGCGCTCGCGTTGCCGTGGCTGGAGTCGATGCCGCTCTATGGCCAGGTGGCGGGCGCGGCCACCAAAGCCGCCACCCCGCCGCTACGGCTGGGCATTGTCTATTTCTCCAATGGCGTGGAGCCGATCCACTGGTGGGCGAAAGGCAGCGGAGCGGCGATGGAGCTGGGGCCGGCCCTCTCGACGATGATGCCGCACCGCGAGGACATGGTGTTCGTCAACGGTCTCTACAACCAGTCGGCCTTCGAGTCCACGAGTCCACACCTGGGCCGCATGAATCTGCTGTCGGGCGCCAGTGTCAGCCTGGACCCGGGCGAGATCCGCGTCGGCACCTCGATGGACCAGGTGCTGGCGGCGCACCTCGGCCACCAGACCGCGGTGCCGAGCCTCGTGCTCGGGATCGAACCCAACGAACTGCGGCTCGAGGACGGCCTGTCCATGATCTACGGCTCCAGCCTCTCCTGGGTTTCTCCCACCAAGCCCGCGACGAAGGAAATTTATCCCAGCCGCGCGTTTGATCGTCTCGTCGGTGACGGCACGGGCCGCAAGCTCGACCGCAGCATCCTGGACGAGGTGCGGGAGGATTCCGCGAGCCTCAAGCGGAAGGTCAGCCACGACGACAGCGTGAAGCTGCAGGAGTATTTCGAGTCGATCCGCGACATCGAGCAGCGCATCGCGCGGGCGAACCAGGAGGAGCGCCTCGAGGGCTGGCGGCCGAGTCTCGCGCAGCCCAACATGCCCCGCCCGGCCAACGAGCTGCCGCAGAACGTGCCCGACCACATGAAGCTCATGCTCGACCTGACCGTGCTCGCGTTCCAGATGGACAAGAGCCGCATCGCGACGCTGATGCTGAACAACGACCTGTCGCAGATGAACTTCAAATTTCTCCAGGGCGTACAGGGCGCGCTGCACCTTGACCTCACGCACAACGGTCACGCGGTGGACAAGGAGGCGATGTATCTCAAGACGAACCAGTTTCATCTCGCGCAGTTCGCCTACCTCACGCAGCGCATGAAGGAGATCAAGGAGGGCGAGGGGACGATGCTCGACAACTCGATCCTCATGATGGCCTCGAGCCTGTTCGACGGCGACGCCCATAGTGCGAACCAGCTGCCGATTCTGCTCACGGGCAAGGGCGGCGGCTCGCTCAAGACGGGCCGCGTGCTCGATTATCTCGCCGCCGGCGACGCGAACCGCAAGGCGTGCAGCCTGCACCTCTCGCTCATGGACCGCATGGGCGTGAAGTTGGACCGCTTCGGCGACGCCACGACCCGCCTGGCGGGATTGTGAGAAGCGCAGGTCGGGTGGCCTTTGCGTGAGGCAAATATCACCCGTCGTCGCTGGGGAGGAGGCCGCCTTGCTGCAGAGTAGCCGCAATTACAAGGCTATGCTCTTAGGATGCGAGGCAGTCTTCGAACGAGTTTGGACTCATCCTTTCGTTTCAATTCATGCTCCCATATGCGGATAACCTTCCAACCCCTGTTTCGGAGATGACGGCTAACACGTTTGTCTCGCGATTTGTTGCCAGTAATCTTCGCCAGCCAGAACGCTGCTCGCGTCCTTGGCCAGGTCGCGTGCTTGGGACAGCCATGCCAGAAACAGCCGTCCACAAACACCGCTACCCGTAGCCGGGGAAAAACAAAGTCCGGCTTGCCCGGCAGTGTGGAGCCCCGCCGCCAGCCAGTGATCGAGTTTGCCCGGAAAATTTGGATCAACCGCAGCTCGGTGGCCTTGTTGCCCGATCCCCGGATGCGGGACATCACCTCCGACCGTTTTCGTTTGGTGAAGATGTCGGACATGCAGCCATCATGTCGTGGTGCGGAACCGATCAAACTCTTTCGGGAGCAAGCGCAGAATGTCCTGACCGCTCATGCCGTAGAGATACCATGTGAGATCGAGTTGGTTGAGCAATGCAGCGAGCCGACGAGCCGCGCCTTTCACGCTTGAGCCAGCTCCGCGCCGAAACGTCTGCTTTGACGGATCATAATACAACTGTGTAGCCAGCTCAGCCACCGCTTGGTTTGTGACGAGTTCTTTCCGGGACGCCAATTGCTCGGCGATCTCGCCTGGCTTCCAAAGTGGGTTGCAGAGAAAGGCCATGGCCCGTGCCGGGTTGTCTTCATGCGCACGGACAACCAGGAACGGCCCGAGCAGCAAGTGCCGATAAAATCGCTGGAAGTTATCAACCTGAGCGATCAAGCGGGCCTCGTCCTGGGGTTCTCGCCTGCCGTGGCCGTCTTTGGGGCAGACTTCGTCGAAGAAGAAAAGGGTCAGCCAATTCCACAGTCCTTTGTCGCGTTCGGGTTGTGCGACACCGGCTTGCTTGACGAGGTCATTTAAAAATATCCCAGCCTCCAAGCGGGTTGCAAACGAGCGAAGCTCAATGTCCACGGCCACATTCAAACTTTCCGTTAGGGCTTCATCTTCGAGCAGCTCCTTGGGTGGAGCTAGTGTTGGCTCCGCCACTAGCGCGGAGCGATAGTCAGCGAAGGCTAAAAGTCCGGAGGTATTGAAGCGACGCAGTTTCAACTGTTTGTCTCCTCTCCTAGAGCGATTTCGACCATATTTCTCATCTGATGCCGGCGCGCAAATGCGACGACTGCGCTTTCGACCCACGCCTCGCGTGCATCGGTGTCATCTGGATGCGGAAGCGCACCAAGACCGGCGAGATTGCGCGCAAATTTTACCCAATCAGTTTTCCAGCCGTCATCTTCGTCGTCCTCAGCATAGTCTTCCAATGCTTTCGACAGCACGCGTCGCAAGACTTCTGGATAAACAAGCGCAATAAAATGTGGCGAACGGGCTAGCTCCTTCCATGTCGGTTGGGCGTCTTTGTTCACGAGAAGACGTGGCGGATCGCTTTCCAAGTCGAGTTTCCAGAGCAGCTGATCGAGATCCTCCGGCTCTGGCACGATCAATGGTCGTCTGTGGTCGTCGGCTTCGCCAGCTTTTACAAAGTGAATGCCATCAGCTTCGGCGACGAGCTTATGATGCTCCGGTCCTTGGGGGAGCACCACGCGCACGCGAAACAGGATTCCATCCGGTACCTCGAAATCAGCCAGCCGCCGGTCTGCGGGTGGGCGCTGTGCAGCGATCGTGCCCCAAGCAAACTGCATCCAAAGATTCTGCCGGTGCGCCTCTACCCAGATCTCTGCGTTACGGGGTAGCTTGTATGCCGTGAGCCGCTGAAGGTCGGCGTCGAAAACCCAAGTGCCCCGTTCCTCGCGCAGCAGGATGGAGACGTCGCGCCGTTTGATCTCCTGACGGGCGGTATAGTTAAATGTCCGTTTCATCGTTGGCTTTTAATTCTATTGCCCGCACGACCAAATCCCGCCGTCGGTCAAATCCGCAAACACCGAACACAAAGTCTGCTTTCTGTATCTCAACCTCCAGCGTGTTGCCATTTTCATGCCAGGATATGCCGACCGGTTTTGGCTCCAGTCGTAAGGGGGCGCGAACAAACTGAAAGTCGTCTTTTGCCCAGCGCTTGATGGCGTTGCCCCGGCGCACGGCATAACCGGCTTCGATGCGCACCCGAATGGGAAACCTATCTAGGGTCGAATCACCTGCCACGAGCTTGAATCCATCGTCTACTTTGCGGATATCAAAACGACGGGGTTGGCGTTCCAAGACTACAATGGGCGCATCACTATGCTTGTCGGGTTCACTGGGTTTTGGCTTCCGCGATATCTCGTGGTCACCTTCATCAGTCGGCAGAAAAAACAGATCAAGGAGCAGCTTGGGGTCGCCCTTTTTCTCCGCAGCATGCAACCGTTGCACGATTTCATAGACGCTGCGGGTCACAAACTTGATCGTATCGGCACCATAAAAGTAGCGGTTGTGAAATTTGGGCGAATCCTTCTGCCATTGCGTGTGGTTCACGCCTTCCGCATCGCCGAGCAACCCCGCCAGCGGTCGATCGTCCACTACGACGAGCGAACGACTGCCAGTGAGCACGGGGGAGCGTACGTCTGTGATCACGATACCGTCGCGCAGAAAGATGGTGCGGTGACCCTGGTCACGGCATGGGGTGAAGAATACATGGAAGCGCGCGAGTCGCTCTTCTCCGGCCTCCGTGTTCTTAGGGCGGACGCGTACTGGAATTTCGATTGCCACGCGCTGATCAGCTGCCAGCCGCTGTTGCACCTCAGCGAGTAATGATTCGGAAAGCAATGCGTCGCCCGTCGTACGCCAATCGGGGCGAGCGACGGCACCAGCAGGCAATTTCACAAATTGATTCGGATGCACAAATGCTGCCCAAGCGGCGAATTCAACGACGGCGGCCTCTCCGGGCGGTAACAAGGTGCGATGCTGGGTCACCGTTTCCTGATTCAGTTGCCATGTGCCGTCGGCGGTTTCGAGATCTACCTTCAGTTCTCCTTGTAGGATGGGCCAGAAAAAATTGCGGATGATGCCACGGCGAAGATCATCTGCATTCACGCGTTCGTCCACCCACGGCACGACCAGCGAAAGGCCCTTTTCGCCGCCACGCCGCAGGCCGAATGCACGGACGTAGCGATCAATGAAGATTGCGTCGGAAACGGGCAGCACGGGTTGATTGGGCTGCTCCTTCAATCCAAACCAGCCGTCCGGGTCGTAATCTTCACTGGCTATCACGCGCGAGCGGATGACGGCGGAACCCATAAGAACGCGTTTCGGCTCATCTGTGCGCACTGTAAGACCAAGCATGGCGTGAATCGCGCTGGCTGTAGGGAAGACCTGCTTGCCGATTCCCCAACGGCCAAGGCTATCGCCGGATTTTGATGACCGACCTTCCGCCCTGAAAAAACTCCAGAAACCGTTTCCAGCGGAAGCCTCCAGCCGCCAGGCGGCAACATCACCGTTCAGTCCCGTGGTCCCAAAATCCTCGAACAGCAGGTAGCCTGGATCGCTGCTGAAAGCTGACTTCCGGCTGCCGGTTTCGATCCCTGCGTCGAAGTGCTCTTTGGCCTCCGAGAAAAGTTCGTTCAGCATTGCCTTGGCTTCACCGGTCGCACGGGGAATCAGGCCGATTCTAACGCGAACCTCTCGAACCCCTGCACTGTCGCGGTGTGCCGCATCAAGTGAGTTCTGTATGGACTCACGAACGAGGGCTTCGCTTAGATTTTCCAGACTTTCTGCGGTGAAGAATGCATCGTTGGCCGAATCGCGCATACGCTCATCGGGGTGGCGAAGACGAAAGTGCCAGCTTGGATTCATCTCAGTTTGTTTGCTCGCTGCCGCTCAGTCTAACGGCTTCTGAGAAGGCGGGACTCCGGTGGCTCATGCCGGCGATCTGGGCCTCGGAGCAGTAGAATTCCTCGTCCGATAGCTCCTCTGCCGTATAGCGCCGCCAAGCCTCTCGGGCGATCGGGGCGAGAATGACGGGCCATCCGCTGCGTTCGTAGTAGGGTGCAAGAAGCCGGGGCTCTAGGATTCTGACCGGCTCGTAATTTTCCAAGGGCTTGCGGGAAGTTTTTTCTCCATGATCCAGAGCTGCATCGGGGTGTAGGCCGGCGTAGAGGAACGCTATGGCATGCCATGCCCTCTTGAGTTCCGCGATTGGAATGACCTTCAGGGCGCGGGGAGGCTTGTCGAGCAAGGGTTTCAGCCATTCCACAGCGTCCGCTTCGCTTTGCGGCAGGGGAGGGAGTTCGAACGCGATCAAGTCGGGGCCGCTTGCTGGCTCCCGAAGGAATTCACGAAGCTCTTCACCCACCGCTTCAGCAACCAAAGGAGGAACAGCATTTCCGATGAGACGGAATTGATGGGTGCGGGCGACAGGAAACTGAAACCAATCCGGGAAGCTCTGGATGCGGGCGGCCTCCCGCGGTGTCAGGGACCGGTTTTGGGTGGGGTGAATGAACATCAGGCCGTCCTTGGCCAGATGCGCCACGATGGTGGAGCAGAGCTGATCCCGGTGTTGTCGCTTGTAGCGATCTTGGAAGCAGGTGCGGTTATAGGTGAACTCGAGGGGTTCGCCGCGAGCTTCGGTTTGCCCCCCGTGCTCACCTTCTTTGATGCGAGAAAAGTCGCGCAGATCTCGGGCATTATGCGGGCGCGCCTTATGCGCTGTCAGCTGTGCGGCCTTGGCTATCTCAAGGACGCGCTCCAAATAATGACGCGCAGATGCACCTCGCTGGGAAAGGAATTTCTCCCGCTTGGCCAAATCGTAAGCCCTTGTTTCCTCACCGGCTCCAGCCGCAAGCTGGGGCAAATCACCGATGGCATCCCATAAAGCCGGGGTGTAGGGGGGGGCAGGTAGCGAAGGCGCGCTGGGCCGCATCGAGATTGTTGGCGAAAAATCCTGCGATGTCCTCGCGCACGCCGATGATGAGCTGCCGACGGCGTTTTTGTGGCACGCCAAGCTTCCAAGCTTCCTCCACCTGTGGATGGACGCGATATTTCAAGCGGCGGGCCTCAGATTGCACCATGGTGAAGAACACCCCTTTGGCGGCACTTTGCAGGCCAAGGACGTTTTCCATAACAAAGACTTTGGGCTGGAAATGCTCCACGTAGTCGAGAAACGCCCTGAACAGGTAGCGGCGTTTGTCGCGCTTTACCCGGGAGCCGTGATTGGCCGCATCCACTTGGCGCACTTGGCTGAAGCCTTGGCAGGGTGGGCCGCCGACTATCACGTCGATCCTGTCTGTGTCTAGCAGTGCGGCCAGCTTGCTTGGGGTGTAGGCGCTCAGATCCTTTTCAAGAACATGCGGCACCTCGGAGAAATTGGCACGAAAGACCTCGACGGCCTGTGGATTGAAATCGACGGCGGCCAAGCAGCGCAGGCCGGCACGTGTCAACCCGAGGCTGAACCCGCCGCAACCGCAGAAGAGGTCAATGAAGGTTTGGCCGGCTATTGGTTCTTCAGCCATTGGATTTTGATTTCGCTCTCGACGGACTTGAACTCGCGATCAGCAGTGACCAGTTCGGCTTTGCGATTCCCGGCCAGGGCGGCGGCGAAGGCATCGGCCAGACCGAGCAGGTCGGCAGCTTTGTAGGCGGCAGCCGCTTCGGACAATTCCCGGTCGGCCGGGACAACGACGACAGAGGCGTTGGTGGCAAATTCCTTGGCTTGGGCGAGAGCCTCGGCTCCCCGCTTGCCTTCCACCCGATAACAAACCTCAGCCCAGTTCACCGCACTTATCAGCATCGGCTGATCCTTCTCCGAGGCGCGATGCATGAGGTGCTCAACGGTTTCGGCACCGGGTTCACCGAAAAGGAGCGCCAGTAGGGCGGATGCGTCGAAAACCAGGGCCTTCATTTGCTCCGGTCAGACTCCGACTCCTTCCGCTCGCGGGCACGTTCCTTCGCCCGATCGTCCAAATGCTCCTGCACGGCGGACTTCTCGCCGGGCTTCAACTTGAAGATCCCACAGAAGGAGCTGATGTATTCCTTCGTGACCGGCTGAACGACAAAACGGCCCTCTTCCTCCACAAAATTGAGCCGGGTGCCTTCCTTCAGGCCATATTTTCGTCGAAGGCGGGCCGGAATGACGACCTGCCCTTTGGATGTCATGTAGGCGGATTCAGTGTTCGTGGTGACCATGGGTGAAATAGGGGAATATCCATGGAAGTAAGGCAAGTCTTATTTAGTAGGATATTATATAGATTGGGGGAAACGTGAACCGTTGTCCGTTCCGCGGGCGTGGCGAGCTGACGGATGGCTGGCACGGAGCAAAAAAGAACCCGCCGGTAAAGGCGGGTTCGGATAAGTCGGGGCAGAAAGCCCTTCCTGCACCCGGAACGGTTACTTCTTGAGATCGGCGATAGCGGCTTGGGCCGCCGCCAACCGGGCAACTGGCACCCGGTAGGGCGAGCAGCTCACATACGACAGGCCGAGCTTGTGGCAGAACTTCACGGAGTCCGGGTCGCCGCTCCCGCGGCCGCGGGACCGCAGATGCAGGCAAAAAAAGCCCCGGCTTTTGGCCGAGGCTCGATAGTCGATTGCAGACAATTACTTCTTGGAATCTGCGATAGCTGCCTGAGCTGCTGCCAGCCGAGCCACAGGAACTCGATAAGGACTGCAAGAAACATAGCTGAGACCCAAGCGATGACAGAATTTAACGCTGTCGGGATCACCACCATGTTCACCGCAAATGCCGAGCTTGATATCGGGGCGGGTCTGGCGGCCCTTCGTGATCGCGATCTGCATCAACTGGCCGACGCCGGTCTGGTCGATCGAGGCGAAGGGGTTCTTCTTCATGATCTCGGACTCCTGGTAGGCGCCGAGGAAGGAACCGGAGTCATCGCGCGACATGCCGAGGCAGGTCTGCGTGAGATCGTTGGTACCGAAGCTGAAGAACTCGGCCGTGTGCGCGATCTCGTCGGCGGTGAGCGCGCCGCGCGGGATCTCGATCATGGTGCCGACGCTGTAGCTGATCTTGACCTTCTTCTCGGCCTGAACCTTGGCGGCGACCTCGTGGACGAGCGCGACCTGGAGGTCGAGCTCGCGCTTGAAGCCGACGAGCGGGATCATGATTTCGGGCTTGGCCTTGAAGCCGGCCTTTGTCGCATCGGCCGCGGCCTCGAGGACGGCGCGGGCCTGCATGGCGGTGATCTCGGGATACTTGATGCCGAGGCGGCAGCCGCGGAAGCCGAGCATCGGGTTGAACTCATGGAGCTCGTGCACGCGGTGCATGATGCGCTCGACCGGGATGTTGAGCTTTCGCGCGAGGTCCATCTGCGACTCCTTGGAGTTCGGGAGGAACTCATGCAGCGGCGGGTCGAGGAAGCGGATGGTGGCGGGATAGCCCTTCAGCGCCTTGAAGATGCCGAAGAAGTCGTCGCGCTGGTAGGGGAGGAGCTTGGCGAGGGCGGCCTCGCGGGCCTGGAGGCTGTCGGCGAGAATCATCTCGCGCATGGCGTCGATGCGGTCGCCCTCGAAGAACATGTGTTCCGTGCGGGTGAGGCCGATGCCGACGGCCCCGAACGCGATGGCCTGGGCGGCCTGCTCGGGCGTGTCGGCGTTGGTGCGGACCGAGAGCTTGGTGGCCTGGGCGCACCACTTCATGAGTTGGACGTAACTCTTGAACTTCTCGGTGGCCTGAGCGGCCTTGTCGCCATGGAGCAGGCCGGAGATGATTTCCGATGGGGCGGTCTTGATCTGGCCGGCGTAGACGGCGCCGATGGTGCCATCGATCGAGAGGAAATCGCCCTCGCTGTAAGCCTTGCCGGAGACGGTGACGGTCTTGCGGTCGTAGTCGACCTGCAGGCCGGAGGCGCCGCAGACGCAGACCTTGCCCATCTGCCGGGCGACGAGCGCGGCGTGTGAGGAAACACCACCGCGGGCGGTGAGGATGCCTTCGGCGGCGATCATGCCGCGGAGATCCTCGGGGGAGGTCTCGACGCGGACGAGGAGGACCTTCTCGCCCTTGGCGGCGGCAATGACGGCGCGATCGGCGTTGAAGTAGATCTTGCCCGTCGCGGCACCCGGGCCGGCGGGGAGGCCGGTGGCGATGACGGTGGCCTTCTTGACCTCGGCGAGGTCGAAGATCGGGGCGAGCAGCTGCTCGAGCTGGTCGGCCGGGTTGCGGGTGACCGCGGTCTGCCAGTCGATGAGCTTCTCCTTTACCATATCGATGGAGAACTTGAGCGCGGCGGCGGCCGTGCGCTTGCCGTTGCGCGTCTGGAGCATGAACAGCTTGCCTTCCTGGATCGTGAACTCGATGTCCTGGACGTCCTTGAAGTGCGCCTCGAGCGTCTTACGAACCTTGAGCAGCTCGGCGTAGGACTTCGGCATCTGGTCCTTCAGCTTGAGGACGGGTTCGGGCGTGCGGACACCGGCCACGACGTCCTCACCCTGGGCGTTGATGAGGAATTCGCCATAGAACTCGTTGGTGCCGTTGGCGGGGTTGCGGGTGAAGGCGACGCCGGAGCCGGAGGTGACGCCGGTGTTGCCGAACACCATGGCCTGCACGTTGACGGCGGTGCCCCACTCGGTGGGAATGTTATATTTGCGGCGGTAGACGGTGGCGCGGTCGTTCATCCAGGAGCCGAAGACGGCGCCGGCCGCGCCGCGCAGCTGGTCCCACGGGTTGTGGGGGAACACCTGGCCGGTGCGCTCGAGCACGAGGGTCTTGAAGCGCTTGACGAGCTCCTGCTGGTCGGCGGCGGTGAGCTCGGAGTCGACGATGTTCTGGTGATAGCGCTGGTGCTTGAAGTGCTCGATCACGGTCTCGAACGGCTCGTGGTCCTCGCCTTCCTTCTTTTGCACGCCGAGGACGACGTCGCCGTACATCTGGATAAAGCGGCGGTAGCAGTCCCAGGCAAAGCGCTCGTTGTTGGTGGCCTTGCCGAGGGCGAGCACGGTCTCGTCATTGAGGCCGAGGTTCAAAATGGTATCCATCATGCCCGGCATGGAGTCGCGGGCGCCGGAGCGAACGGCGACGAGCAGCGGGGTGCCGTCGGTCGCGCCGAACTTCGTGCCCATGATCTTCTCCATGTTGGCCACGCCGGCCTCCATCTGGGCTTGGAGCGAGGCGGGGTAAGTGCGCTTGTGGGCATAGAAATAGGTGCAGACGTCGGTCGTGATCGTGAAGCCCGGGGGCACGGGCAGACCGATGCGGGTCATCTCGGCGAGGTTGGCGCCCTTGCCACCGAGGAGGGGCTTCATGGAGCCGTTGCCGTCGGCTTTGCCGGCACCCCACGTGTAGACGTATTTTAGGGCCTTGGCGGCGGGTTTCTTGGAAACAGCGGCTTTCTTGGCCGGCTTCTTGGCGGATGATTTTTTAGCCATGGTATGAAGATAAATGGGGAGCGTTTATCCGAATAGGGGGGCGGGGAGGTGTCAACGGCGGAGCCCGTTCTGTGACATAATTTCAGAATCCAAGCCGTTTGGCTGAGCGCATTTTGGCAAAATCCCGCCGCCCCTCCCGCTCGTCCGACTCATGCCACGGCTTGCAGGTTGGCGTTAAATCGCTTGTTTGAAAGCAGATGACTACCCCGAATATCGCCCGCCTCGCTGCCTTGCTCCTGCTACCCCTGTCCGTTCTCGCGGCCGGCGAGTGGCGTCCGCTCTTCAACGGCCGCGATCTCACCGGCTGGGAAACCTACCTGTCCAAGCCGCACAAGTCCACGGAAGTACCCGGTTTGAAGCGCAATGAAAGTGGCGTCTATATGGAGGCGATCGGCAAGGATCGCGATCCCTTGGGCAATTTCACCGTGACCGAGGTCGACGGACGCCCGGCCGTTCATATCTCCGGCCAGGGCTTCGGTTACATGGCGACGCGGGAGAATTACGGCAACTATCACCTCCGCCTCCAGTTCAAGTGGGGCGTGAAGAAATGGCCGCCGCGCGAGCAGGTGGTGCGCGACAGCGGCCTGCTCTACCACATGCACGGCGAACCGGCGGCAAGCGACAAAGTGTGGCCGGCTTGCGTGGAGCTGCAAATCCAGGAGCACGACTGCGGCGACCTCTACGCGATCGTCACCCGGATGACCGTGCCGGCGCGCTCCTTTACCACGCCAGAGAACAAGATCCTCTATCAGTACGATCCCGCCGCCACTCCGATGGACTTCAAACAGGAGAAGCCGATCGGCAACCGTTGCGTACGCCTGGCGGACTTCGAGAAACCCACCGGCGAGTGGAACACCATCGAGCTGGTCTGCATCGGCGGCGACAGCATCCACATCGTCAACGGCCACGTGGTCATGCGCCTGCACGACGCCCGGCAAAAGGACGCCAATGGCGAATGGCTGCCGCTGAGTGAGGGTCGGGTCTGCCTCCAGACTGAAGGCGCGGAGGTTTATTATCGCGACGTCGAGATCCGGCCCATCACGGCTGTGCCGGCGGAATTCAAGGAGTAGGGGGCGACCAACACACCCCGCCCTTTCGGGCAGCGGCCTTCGCCAAGCGCTACGGCCCGCCAAGCCGCTCTTCATAGAGGAGAATCGACTCCTCGCAGCCGAAGTCCCCTCTGTGAAGAGGGGAGGCGCGAAGCGCCGGGGTGTGTGGGCGGTAGCGACGGTGATTTCATCCATGCTTCGCATAAAGCCCCTCCCACATTCAATCACCGATTCCCCTTAACCCGGGAGTTGCACGCGCCCGCCAAACCTGTTTGCAAGGCCCCTGCGTGAGTGAAACCAGTCCAACCCAGCCTGAAATTGTAGACGATGGCGCCGAAGCGCCCCCGCCGGCCGCGGGCAAGCCCATGGGCTTCCTGAGCCATCTCGAGGAGCTCCGCTGGACGTTGATCAAGTGCATCATTGTCTTCGCGATTTTCGTGACGGTCATCGCCTACAAGCTGGATATCGCGTCGGAATTCCTCACCCGACCGCTCCTGCAGGTGCAGGGGGAATTCCCCAAGCTGAAGGGCGACCTCGTGACCAACAGCCCGATGAGCGTATTCTCGGTGATCATCGATATCTGTCTCATTGGCGGGGTGACCTTGTCGCTGCCGTTCTGGCTGTTTTTCATCGGGCAGTTCGTCGCCCCCGCGCTGACCAAGAAGGAAATGAAGGTCATCGTCCCGACCGGGTTGGCAGCACTGGTGCTGTTCACGGGCGGCTCGGCTTTCGGTTATTATTTTCTCGCGCCGAGCACCATCCGGGTGGCCTTCCAGCTGAACGAACTGCTCGGTTACACGGTGATGTGGACGGCCGACAAGTATTACAGCCTGCTGCTCTGGATGACCTTTGGCATGGGCGGGGCCTTCGAGTTTCCCCTGCTGGTCGTACTGGCCGTCTACATGGGCCTGATCGAGGTGGCGACCCTGCGCAAATTCCGCCGGCACGCCGTCGTGGTGATGTTCATTATTGCCGCCGTCGTCACGCCCACGCCCGACCCGTTCAACCAGACGCTCTTTGCCGTGCCGCTGATCATCCTTTACGAACTGGCAATCTGGGTCTCGGCCTTCGTCGGCCGGCGGAACAAGCAGGACTGACGCCCGGTCAGGTGGTAACCTCGGATGCAGCCGCTCCGCTCGGGAATGTCATCCAATCGTGACATACTTTGCTCAATAATAATTCGACGTCGTCAAGTGACTCATAACTGTAACCTTACATGCTGAAATTGCTGACACGGATACTCCTTTGTCTCGCTGCGTGTGCGGTCCTCATCCCGGCCCGGGCGGATGATGACGATGCCGCGGAGGAAGCGGCCGCCCGCGCCCACAAGGCCGCCGCCGCGCTCAAAGTCGAGGGCGTCATCAGGGGCACGATTGTGGACCACACAGCGGATCACCCGGTGGAATATGTGGCGGTGACCCTGAAGAAAACCGACGGCACCGTGGTCCAGAGCACCTTTTCCGACAAACTTGGCCGGTTCACCCTGGAGAAAGTGCCGGCTGGGGACTACACTCTCGACTACAGCCCGGTCGGCGCGGACCGCCGGACCACGGCGCCCTTCCGGGTGGACGCCAAGCACGCCCGGATCGATCTTCCCGGCCTAAACGTGGGAGGCGATGTCTTGCAGCTGGAAAAACTGGAAGTGAAGGGCAAGCAGCAGGCCTTCCTGAACTCGATCGACCGCAAGACCTACAACGTCGGCAAGGAAATCCAAGGCACCACCGGCTCGGCCAGCGACCTGCTGCAAAACGTGCCTTCCGTGCAGGTGGACATCGACGGCAATGTCAGCCTGCGCGGCTCGGAAAACGTGATGATCCTCGTCAACGGCCGGACCTCGACTCTCATGGGCCGGAGCCGGGCCGAGATCCTGCAGCAGCTGCCCGCGGACTCGATCGAGCGGATCGAGGTCATCACCAACCCGTCGGCCAAGTACAAGCCCGACGGCACGTCCGGTATCATTAACCTTGTCATGAAAAAGAAGCACGAGGGGGGCTTCTCCGGCACGGTCAATGCCGCCTACGGCAACGACGACCGCGCCAATGCCGGGCTGACGCTCAACTATAATCCCGGTCCGTATAATCTGTTTGCCAGCTACAGCCTGCGCCAGGACGACCGGCTGCGCCGGGCGACCGACGACCGCACCACGGTCGATCCACTGACCGGCGTGACGAGTTCCGTGCTGAAGACCACGACCGAGCACTCGCGGCCGCTCACGCGCCTGGCGCGCGGCGGCCTCGACTGGAATGTGAGCGGGCAGGACAAGCTCGGTGCCGCCTTCAACTACGACCGCCGCACCTTCCTGCGCCGGGCGACCGACAACAACCTCCTGCGCGATGGTGCCGGCGCCCTCACCGGCGACTACGATCGCGCCCGCACCGATCCCGAATACGAGCAGAGCATGGAGTGGTCGGCGACGTGGCAGCACACCTTCCCCGGCGAGGACCACGAGTTGAACGTCGAGTACAAGTCATCCACGACGAAGGAGGAGGAGGACAACCATTACGCCAACACCTACCGGTTCCCGGTGCAGCCGGCGACCTTTGACAATTTGCTCAACCAGAACTCGGGTCATGAGCGGGAGAGCATCGTCGAGTACACCCGTCCGCTGGGTGAGGACGGAAAGCTCGAGACGGGTTACACGCTGACGCAGGACACATTCTGGGCTAATTTTCAGGCGGCAAACCTCGACCCCGCGACCGGGATCTTCCTCAGCGATGCCACGCGATCCAACCGCTTCAACGTGGCGGGCACCATCCATGCCGTCTACGCGACCTATACGCAGGCCTTCGGGCCCTTCGGCTTCAAGGCCGGCCTGCGCCCGGAATGGGCCGCGGTCACTTCCCACCTGGTCAACACCGGTGCCACCGTGTCCAACGACTACAACCGCGTTTATCCCACGCTGCATCTCGCCTGGCAGGCGGCCGCAGGGCACGAACTTCAGCTGAACTACAGCCACCGGGTGCACCGCCCCGAAATTGATGACCTCAATCCTTTCCCGGAATACATCGATCCGTTCAATCTCCGCGCCGGCAATCCGCTGCTTAAGCCGGAGGACACCCATTCCCTCGAGGCGGGCTACGGCTACCAGCAAAAGGAGACCAGCTTCACCGCCACACTCTACCACCGCCAGCTCTACCATGGCTTCACCACGGTGACGCGCGACCTCGGGGGCGGCGTCCTGCTCACCACGCGGGAGAATCTGGCCGTCAGCCGGGCGAGCGGGCTCGAGCTCACGGCCAACGGCGACCTTGGCAAGCACGTCACGCTCAACTTCAGCTCGAATATTTTCTTAAACACCATCGACGCCTCCAACCTCGGTTTCACTTCCACGAAGTCCGATGTTTCCTGGACCGCGAAGCTGGGCGCGACGGTGCACCTGCGGAAGGACACGTTGCTCCAGTTCAACACCAACTACACCTCCGTTCGCCTGACGCCGCAGGGCTCGCGGCGGCCGACCTATGTCGCCAACGCCGGTTTGCGGCACGAGTTCGGGCAGAAAAAAACCGCGGTGGTCCTGACGGTGGCGGACCTTTTCAATTCCCTCAAGGAGACGACGGTGCTCGATACCCCCGCGTTGCAGGAGCGGATCGTCCGGCGCCGCAGCTCCCGGATCGTTTATCTCGGGCTCGTCTACAATTTCGGCCAGCCGGCGAAGAAGGCCAAGGACGAGCAATTGAAATTCGACAACTCGCTCTGAGCCGGGCGGCCGGGTGGCTTACTTCAGCCGTGGGTCAGTTTGGTATTCCTTCACCGACTGGTTCAATTGTAGGTCGGGGTTTACCCCCGACACATACAGCGGACTTGTCGGGCATAAAGCCCGACCTACATCAAACGGGGCCGCCTCGCGCTTACTTCCGCGATTCGCGCTGGAACTTGAAGACGACCTTCAGCATCTGCCAGGCGAGCCAGAAGACGCCGGAGAGGCAGCCGGCGCAGAGTCCGCCCCACAGCATGATCATCTTAGGGTCGTTCGACTGCACATGGGAATTCACCAGCGAATAGAAGATCACAAAGGCGATGCCGGTGAGCACCAGGTCGATGACGAGGGATACAACGGAAAAGGGCTTTTTCTCGGGCGATGACATGCCCGCAAGACAAGGTGCCGGCTGGCCATTGTCCAACCGAAACTTGGCACCGTGATGACTCAATTTCGATTATCTATGAGTAGTCGCTCATTTAAGTATTAGCATTAATCGTCCTGTAGTTACCCATTACGCAGGTTGTCGAAAAGAAAATTGTACAGTTCAAACAATCTCCCGGGACCAATGTGGCTAATGCGTTGAAAGGTACCATGCGCAATATTCACGAGCAATCTCACCGGATTACAAATACCGCCCTTAAGGCCTGGAATAGCAAGATGACCGAAATCCATGTTACGCTTGGTACCTTTGGTTAGGACATCCCACTTAAGTCGAGGATCTGCCCTAACAGACTGCTGAAAAAGTCTGTCACAGTTTGAACATTGGCGGTGGAGCTGCGTCGAAGCAGGCAACATGCGTGGCCAACTTCCGAACCAGCCCTGTTTCGTCAGCCTGATCAACGTTGAGACGATGATCCCCGACACGCACCCGATCCGGGTGATCAAGCGGAT
>JANYDW010000036.1 GCA_025363455.1 Oleiharenicola sp.
GTGGTGCGTCCGCCGTCGCTCGTCGAGGGATAGGGTCCGCCGTGCACGATGGCGTGGCTGACCTCGACGCCGGTGGGATAGCCGTTAAACACGAGGCGGCCGGCCTTGGTCGCCAGCATCTCGATCAGGTCTGATTGGTCCTTCGCCTCAGAGGTGCCGGCCTGAATCGTGGCAGTCAGCGACCCCTCGACCTGCGCGGCGACCTGCAGCATCTCGGCGCGATCCTTGCACCAAACAATCAGTGAGCTCGGTCCAAAGATTTCTTCGGACAATGCATGATTGCCTACAAAAGTCAGGGCATCGGTCTCGAACCATGCTGGCGCCACCCCGCAACCCGCAGTCCGGCCCTGCGTCAGGATTTTCACTCCAGCCTGCCGGGCGCGGGCGGTGGTGTTGGCAGAGAAAGCCTTGGCGATGCCCGGCGTCAGCATCACGCCCTGGGGAGTGGCGGCGAGTTTGGTGGCAAGATTGCGGATGAACGCCTCGGCCTGGGACGATTGCTGGAGGACGATCAGTCCGGGATTGGTGCAAAGTTGTCCAACCGCGAGCGTGCTCGAGGCATGCAAGCCGTCCATCATGGCGGCGGCCCGCTCCGCGATTGCTCCCGGCAAAATGAACACCGGATTGACGCTGCCCATCTCGGCGTAGACCGGAATTGGCTCCGGACGCGCGGCGCCAAGATCGGTGAGCGCACGTCCGCCCTTAACCGAGCCGGTAAAGCCGGCGGCCTTGATCAGCGGATGCTTCACCAGCGCCTGGCCCGTCTCAAATCCTGCATCGAACAACAGTGAGAAGGTGCCCTCGGGGAGCCCGCACTCGCGCACGGCATGCAGGATCAGGCGGCCGACAAGTTCGCTCGTGCCGGGATGCGCGGGGTGGGCCTTAACGATTACCGGGCAACCGACGGCGAAGGCCGAGGCGGTGTCACCCCCGGCGACCGAGTAGGCGAAGGGGAAATTGCTGGAGCCAAAAACGACGACCGGGCCGAGCGGACGAAGCATGGAGCGGTGGTCGGGCTTGGGCAACGGCTTGCGGTCGGGGTTGGCGGTCTCAATCCGGGCATCAAGCCAGTCGCCGCGCTCGGCGGCCTCCGCGTAGAGCCGCAGCTGGTCGGCGGTGCGCCCGACCTCGCCCTTGAGCCGGGCCTCGAGCAGCGCGGTTTCCTGCATGGCGCGGGCGACAAGGTCATCTGCTTTGGTCTCGAGATTGGCCGCAATGGTGCGGAGAAACTTACCCCGAGCGGCGCCGGAAAGCCGGGCGAGTCCCGGGGCGGCGGCGGCGGCGAGTTCCGCCGCCCGATCCACGTCTTCGGTCGTGGCCGACGTGAACGTGGGTTCGAGAAGCGCATTTTTGGCCGGATCAAAGGCCTTGAAGGTTTCACCGCCCAGGCCACTGGAGCCGAAGCCGATTAGGGAGCCGCCGTCTGGTTTCATGCTAAACCATTCAAGCTAGGTTGTCCGCCATGCGTGTCAAAGTCTGGAGTGTTCTTTCTGCGCCACCTGCAGCACAGCCCTGACGTGTGCCAAGTCCGCCCCGGCCGGCATCAGGCGCGGCGGCCGTACCACAGGCGTGCCCCGGCCGACCTCGGCCTGCACCCATTTGATGAGCTGGACAAACTTGGGCACGGTATCCAGCCGCAGCAGCGGCAAGAACCAGCCGTAGAGCGCCGCCGCCCGCGCCTTGTCCCCGCGACTGGCTGCATCGAACAGCGCGACCGATTCGGCGGGAAACGCATTCACGAGCCCGGCGACCCATCCAACGGCCCCGGCGTATATGCCCTCGACGATGGCGTCGTCCATCCCGACCAGAACATCCAGCCGGCGACCGACGACCGCGCGGATCGCGGTGATGCGCCGCACATCGCCGCTGGATTCCTTCACGGCCTGCAGGTTGGGATGTTCCGCCGCCAGCTCGGCGATGTGCGCGGGGAGGAAGTCGGTTTTGTAGGCAATCGGATTGTTGTAGAGCATGCACGAGAGACCGGTCGCACCGATGACGGCACTGACGTGCGCTTTCATCTCCGGCCAGTCGCTCGAATAAACATAGGGCGGCAACACCATCAGGCCCTGGCAACCCGCGGTGGCGGCCGCCTGGGCCATGGCCACCGCCTCTTTGGTGCCCAGTGCCGCGATGCCGAGAACCACCGGCGCCCGGTCGCCCACCGCTTCGACACAGGTGCGGGCGATCGCAATCTTTTCGTCGAAACTGAGCGTGGCCGCTTCCCCGAGCGAACCGCAGGGCACGATCCCCGTGCATCCGCTGTCGATCATCCACCGGCAATGCGCAGCCAATGCCCCGTGATCCACCGTGAGATCGAGGTGGAGATTGGTCGTGATGGCCGGAAAAACACCTTTCCAGTTCATGGGTTGATTTTTTGTAGGGTCGCCGCTTGTCGGCGGACCCAGTGGCAAGTGAGATAGACTATCGGCCCGGCGACAAGCGCCGGCCCCACAAAATCACGAGTAACGATCGGGACTCAGCAGGTCGAGATTAACGGCCGGAGTCCGACCCGAGAGGATCCCGGCGATCAGCTGGCCGGTGCCCGGCGCCAGCGTCACCCCGAGCATGGCATGCCCACAAGCGGCCGTGAGATTGGCATAGCGATTAAAGCGTCCGATGTAAGGCAGGCCGTCGGGCGACACGGGCCGGTAGCCGAACCAGGGCTTGATGCCGTCAAAATCGGCCGCGGTGAATTCCGGCAGGAAGGCCATGACGCCGGCCTTGATCTGCTCGATGCGCTCGGGTCGCACCTGGTCATCGTGGCTGTTAATTTCCATGGTGCCGCCGAAACGCAGCGTGTCGCCCATGGGGGTGACGGCCACACGGCGTTCCTTTAGGATGAATGGCTTGGTGATCCGGAAGCGCGGATTCGGGAGGGTCAGGCTGTAGCCCTTGCCCGCCTGCATCGGCATCCGCAGGCCGAGACCGGCGATCATGCCGGCGGACCAAGAGCCTCCGGTCAGCACAAACTCATCCGCGATGAGGTCGCCCGCCGTGGTCTGGACGGCGGCAATGCGGCGGCCCGTCGTGCGCCAGCCGTAGATCGTCGTGCTCCATTGGAAGTTCACGCCCATTTCCTGGAGCAATGCCGTGAGTACCGCGGTGAACCGGGCCGGCGTAAGGTGAGCATCGATCGGAAAATAAACTGAGCCCGCGATGTCGAGCTTCACGCCGAGGCCCAGGGCGGCGGTCTGCTTCGCGTCGAGCACCCGAGCTTCAACGCCAAGTTCGTTGGCGGTGCGAGCAAGGCCGCTGGCCTCATCCTCCAAGCCCTGCGCGGTTTGACAGAGATTGAGCAGGCCGGCGCGCTGGTATTCGGAGCGGTGGCCGGTGAGTTCATCCAGTTCCTCGAACAGTTTCTGGCTGTGCAGGCATAGGTCGCGGAGGATCGGCGCGGCGCGGGCGACCCGGCGATGGTTGCTGGCCCGCCAGAAATGCCACCCCCAGCGCATAAGATCGGTGTCCAGCCGGGGCTTGATATAGAACGGACTGCGGGAATTCAGCATCCACTTGAGGCCTTTCCAAACCATGCCCGGCGCGGCGAGAGGAATGACATGACTGGGCGAAATGTAACCGCAGCTGCCGAGGGCGCAGTGATCATGGCCCTCGGCGTGACGTTCGACGAGAGTAACGCGGCAGCCCTCCCGGGCGAGGTAGTAGGCCGTGCACAATCCCACGATGCCCCCGCCGCAGACGATGACGGACTTGTCGCGTGTCATCTGTAGGGGCCGAGCTTGCTCGGTCCTTCGCTCGAACAGGATCGAGCAAGCTCGACCCCTACAAGTGAAAGACACGGCGGAATCAGCGATTCCGCCCTACAGTTAAGTTTCATCGGATACCCCAGGCAAACGGATCAGCCTGGTCGAGCAAAAGGGTCGCCTCGCCGGTGACGTAGGCCGTGCCGGTGATGGTCGGGACGATCTTGTCCCCCTGTCGGCGATGCTTGGCGCGGAACACGCTGCCGACGATGCTTTCCTGCACCCATTCGGTCCCGACCGCCAGTTTGCCGTCAGCGGCCAGGCACGCGAGCTTGGCGCTGGTTCCCGTCCCGCAGGGCGAACGGTCATACGCCCCACCGGGACAAAGAACGAAATTACGGCTGCTGGCGCCGGCTTTAGTCCCCGGACCGAACAGCGCCACGTGGTCAACTTCCGAAAACCCGGTGTCAGCCACGGCCTGCCGGACACGGACGCAGTAGGCGGTGAGCTGCGCGATGTTATTGAGTTCGAGTCGCTGGCTGTGCTCATCGATCACGCAAAACCAGTTACCGCCCCAGGCAAGGTCGCAGCTCACGTCGCCTATGCCGGGCAGGTAGACGGGCAGCGCCTTTTCCCGGCGATAACTGGGTACATTGTCAAAGGTCACCACCCCGCCGGCCGCCAGCACTGCCACGATCACGCCCGCCGGCGTGTCGAGCTTCACCAGGCCCGGCGTGAGCAGGCCGGCGTGAGCCAGCGACACGATTACGCCGATGGTGCCGTGCCCGCACATGCCGAGATAGCCTACATTGTTGAAGAAAATGATGCCGAACTGGCAGGACTTGTCGTGCGGCTCGACCAGCAGCGCGCCCACGGACACATCGGAGCCGCGTGGCTCGCCGACGATGGCCGTGCGGAACTTGTCGTGCTGCTCCCGGAACACCTTCACCCGATCCGCTAAAGGCCCGCCACCAAGATCCGGGCCGCCTTCGATTACAAGCCGGGTCGGCTCGCCGCCCGTGTGCGAGTCAATGACCTTGATCTGGGGGAAGGAGGACATCGGATGGTGGTGCCAGTGACATCAACGGCACAAAACCCCCATGAAAAGCAAAAAGCCGGATATCCGCATCTTCGGTGGAGGGCCCGCGTCTCTGCGGGCAGGCTCGCAGGGACGCGAGCCCTCCAGCTACCAACAAAAAAGCCGGCTCCTCAGGGAAGCCGGCTCTAAGTCAAGTGCGTGAACCGATCTCAGATCGCCGCGTCGCCGTGCTCGTCGGTGCGGATGCGGATCACATCATCCACGGGGGAGATGAAGACCTTGCCGTCGCCAATCTTGCCCGTCTTGGCCCCGTTCACGATGGCGGCCACGACCTTGTCCTTGAGCTCGTCGGTGACGACCAGCTCGAGCTTTATCTTGGGGAGGAAGTCCACGGTGTACTCGCTGCCGCGGTAGATCTCGGTATGGCCCTTTTGGCGACCGAAGCCCTTGACCTCGGTGACCGTCATGCCCTCCACCCCCACCAGGGTCAGGGCTTCTTTGACGGCTTCCAATTTGAACGGCTTGATGATGGCGGTGATCAGTTTCATGGGGTATGAGAGAGGTTTGACAGGGAAAGAAACCGCAAACACGCGACTGGCGCAAGCTTACATCTGTCGGATTCCTCGCGCAAAGGGCGCAAAGACCGCTAAGGGAAACCAAATCCAATCCGTTGCGTCCTTGGCGTCCTTGGCGTGAGGCAAAAAAACTTATTGCTGGGGAATCACCGTCTGGATGTGGAGTTCCTTCAGCTGTTTGGCCGTGACCGGCGTCGGGCTCTGGGCCATGAGGTCCTGGGCCTTTTGCGTCTTGGGGAAGGCGATCACGTCGCGGATGCTGGTCGTGCCGCAGAGCAGCGCGCACATGCGGTCGAGACCGAAGGCGATGCCGCCATGCGGCGGGGCGCCGTAGGTGAAGGCCTTGAGCATGTAACCGAAGCGGCTCTCAACCACCTCGGCCGGGATCTTCAGCACGTCCTCGAACACCTTCTTCTGCAACGCGGGCTGGTGGATGCGGATCGAGCCGCCACCGAGCTCCATGCCGTTGAGGACAACGTCGTAGTGCTGGCCGCGCACGGCCTTGGGGTCGGAGTCGAGCAAGCCGGCGTCCTCGGCCACTGGCGCCGTGAACGGGTGGTGCGTGGCCGCGTAGCTGCCCTTCTCCTCATCATAGGACATAAGCGGAAAATCCACGACCCACAGGAAATTCCACTGGTCGGCGCGCAGACTCATCTTGCCGCGCTTCACGAGGAGCTGGGCGGCCTCGAGGCGGGTGCGGCCGAGGATGGCGCAGGCGCGGTCCCACGGGGCGGCGGCGAAGAAGACGATGTCGCCATTCTCGATGTTGAGGCGCTTCGTTAGCTCGGCCTTCTCGGCGTCGTTGAAGAATTTCACGATCGGCGACTTCCACTCGCCATTCTCGACCTTGATGAAGGCGAGGCCCTTCGCGCCGAGGGATTTGGCGATCTCCTCGAGCGCGCCGATCTCGCCCTGCGTGATATCGGCGAGGCCCTTCGCGTTGAAAGCCTTCACCGAGCCGTGCGCGGCGACGGTCGAGGCGAAGACCTTGAAGCCGGAGCTCTTGAAGGTGTCGCTGAAATCCACCAATTCCATCGCGAAGCGCGTGTCGGGCTTGTCGACACCGTAGCGGTTCATGGCGTCCTTGTAGGCGAGGCGCGGGAACGGCGTGGGCAGGTCGTGGTTAAGCACATCCTGCCAGACCTTCTTCAGCATGCCCTCGAAGAGCGCGTAGATCCCCTCGCGGTCGATGAACGACACCTCGACGTCGATCTGCGTGAACTCCATCTGGCGGTCAGCGCGCAGGTCCTCGTCGCGAAAGCAACGGGCGATCTGGAAATACTTCTCCACGCCTGCGACCATGAGGATCTGCTTGAATTGCTGGGGCGACTGCGAGAGCGCGTAGAACTGGCCGGCATGGATGCGCGACGGCACCAGGTATTCGCGGGCGCCCTCGGGCGTGCTCTTGAACAGGGCCGGCGTCTCGATTTCGTAGAAGCCCTGGGTGTCAAAATAATCGCGCACGGACTTTGCGGCGCGGTGGCGCACGGCGAGGTTCTTGCGCATCTTGGGCCGGCGCAGGTCGAGGTAGCGGTAGGTCAGGCGCAGGTCCTCGTTGACCTTGTCGCCGCCGACGTCGGTCAGCGGGAACGGCGGCGTGTCGGCAAGGTTGTGCACGAGCAGCTCGGTGGCATCGATCTCGATTTCCCCGGTGGGCAGGCTTTTGTTGATCATCGCCTCGGGGCGGTTCTCAACCTTGCCGGTGATGGCGATCACGGACTCGTCCTTGAGCTGGGCGGCCTCGGCCCGCAGGTTCGAGTCGAACTTCACCTGGGTGATGCCCTCGCGATCGCGCAGATCGACGAAAATGATGCCGCCGTGGTCGCGGACGGAATCAACCCAGCCGGCGAGCGAGACGGTCGTGCCGAGGTTGGCCTTGGTGAGCTGGGCGCAGTGATGGGTGCGTTTCATGGGGACAGAGGGTCAAACTAAGCCCAGCGCCCCGCCCCGGAGCAAACAGATTTTGGGCGGGTATGACACGAGGCACTTTCTGATGGTGGAACGCGGCCTCCGGACGCGTTTTCCTCTCGCACATCTTGCGAACCCGTCCAGAGGCCGGGTTCCACCTACGGATTAGCCGAGAACCAAACTCTCTCCCGTCATCTCCGCCGGCTTGGGCAAGCCCATAAGGTGGAGGACGGTCGGGGCCATGTCAGCGAGACGCCCGTCCCGTCGCATTTTGGTTTTTCCCGCCACGAGCCCTTCGCCCACGGCGAAAACCTCGACGAGATTGAGGGTGTGCGCGGTGTGTGGGGCATTGTTAATGGGGTCCCACATTTGCTCGGCGTTACCGTGGTCGGCGAGAATGACGGCCTTGCCGTTCTTGGTCGCCAGTGCGGCGAGCAGCTCCCCCAGCCCGCGGTCGGTCGCCTCGCAGGCCTTGATGGCCGCCGGCAGCGAGCCGGTGTGGCCGACCATGTCAGGGTTGGCGTAATTGACGACGACCAGGC
Organism: Oleiharenicola sp.; assembly: GCA_025363455.1. GTDB lineage: Bacteria > Verrucomicrobiota > Verrucomicrobiia > Opitutales > Opitutaceae > Lacunisphaera. The sequence goes on from JANYDW010000036.1 coordinate 7,763, forward strand.
CGTACTTGCCGGAGAGGATCGCGGCCTTAGCCTCGGCGGTGACTTGCGCAGCCGACATCTCGGGCTGCATATCGTAGGTCGCCACCTTCGGGCTGGCCGGGCAGGCGCGGTCCTCGCCGGGGAACGGTGTGCTGCGATAATTGTTGAAGAAGAAAGTCACATGCGGGTTCTTCTCCGTCTCGGCGCAGCGGAACTGTCCGAGGCCAGCCTTGCTGACGACCTCGCCAAGAATGTTCTTCAAGGCTTCCGGCTTGCCCGAGATCACGTTCACCGGCAGGCCAGACTCATACTCGGTCATCGTGGCGTAGTAGAGGTCGAGTTTGACGCCCCGATCGAACTCCTTGAAGCCGTCGAGTACAAAGGCCTTGGTGAGCTCGCGCGGTCGGTCGCCACGATAGTTGTAGAAGAGCACAGCGTCGCCGTTGCCGATCGTCGCGACCGGCTTGCCGTCGTCGCCGGTAATCCACGTCGCCGGCACAAATTCGTCGCCATGCTGCGTCGGACTGAGCGGCTTGGCGTAGTAACTGGAAATAGCCGCCTCGGCGCTGGGCGCCGTGGCCTCGGCCTTCTGGCCGGTCAACATATAATAGGCTTTCTGCACCCGCTCCCAACGGTTGTCGCGGTCCATGGCCCAGAAGCGACCGCAGACCGTGGCGATTCGGCCCACGCCGATCTTATTGCACTCGACCTCGACCTGCCGGACGTATTCCAGCCCGCTCTGCGGCGGCGTGTCGCGGCCGTCGGTGAAGCCATGGATAAACACGCGGCCGGCGAGGCCGCCGGCGGTGAGCTGGTCGAATCCGTCCTCTTTCGCCTGGCGCAAAATCCCGTACAGGTGCTCCAGCATGCCGTGAACGCCGCCGTCGGATACGATGCCCATCAGGTGGAGTTTGGCCGCGGGATTCGCCTTAAGCCGCGCGACCGCTGCGTGCCATACGGGATTCGTCGCGAGCTGCTTTTCGGAAAAAAGCTTGTTCAGGCGCACCAATTCCTGATCCACGATCCGGCCTGCACCGATGTTCTCGTGACCGACCTCGCTGTTACCCATCTGGCCGTCGGGCAGACCCACATCAAGGCCCGAGGCCTTGACCAGCGTCACCGGGTACTTGGCGTGGAGCAGGTCATCGCAGGGTTTCTGCGCGAGGAACACGGCGTTGAACTTGTTCTGCTCGGGATGCGGATTGGCACCCCAACCATCACGGATGACGAGGAGAACGGGGGGATGAGCTGAATTGAGCGCCACGGCTTCGCCCAAACGGCGCCCTAATTTCTCTGGTGAGGTCCCGCCGAGGGCGGCGGGATATTTTTCAGCATTCATGGGATATTGTGACGATTAATAGGGTCAGTGAACCCAGCCACCCACCACTAATCCAGAGAAAACCATGCCATAGATTGGCATCGATTCTGCAGAAAAGGATTCTCTCATGACCCTCGTGATTCGCGACCAACTGGTCTGTCCGCCGACCTGGTTCCTGTCGTATCGGGACCTGACTCTCTACTGTCACGTTTTTCTCCGACTGAACATCGTGCTCGAGTCGGAGGACGCCGACACCTACTACCGCTGGATCAAGCCGCGGGGCGGCATGGATTTCATCGAGGACATCATTCGGCCCGGCACCGAACCGGGCGTGCACCTGGATTTCGCCCGGCATTATCCCGACACGATCATCACCGACCGGATCGCCCCGGAGAACGTGCACTGGCTGGTCGCCTCGATCCGCTCGCTGGCGGCATGAGGGGGTAAAGCCACGGCGCTGAGGTGGAACCCGGCCTCCGGTCGGGTTGTTGCGCTCTCGATCACCGAACTGCCCGTCCGGAGGCCGGGCTCTCCACCTTACGCCCTCGCCAACACCTCGCGCAGAACGCGGGAGAGTTCGTTGACCTCGTAGGGCTTCGCGATCACCGCGGCAAAACCGTGTGTCTTGTAATTAGCCAGCACCGGATCGCTGGAATAACCGCTCGAGACCACGGCCCGCACTGACGGATCAAGCAACCGCAGATGGCCGAGCGCGTCGAGGCCACCCATGCCGCCGGGAACCGTGAGATCCATGATCACGAGATCGTAGCGCGAACCAGCGGCCAGGGCCGTGCGGTATTTCTCGATCGCCTCGGCCCCGTCCACCGCACAGTCCACCGTCAGGCCGAAGCGCTGCAATAGCATCACGGCCATGTCGCGAATTATCTGCTCGTCGTCCATGAAGAGCACGCGCCCCTCCATGCGGTCGGGCGTATTCCAAGGGGTTCGCGTGTCGAGCTGGACCAAGTGCTGCCGCAAGGCCGGCAGCCAGATCCGGAACGTGGTGCCCTGCCCCACCTGTGACTCCACGTCAATGTGGCCGTGGTGCTTCTTCACGATGGAATAGACCGCCGCGAGGCCCAGGCCCGTTCCGGTCTGCTTGGTCGTGAAGTAGGGGTCGAAGATCCGGGCGAGATTCTCCTGCTTGATGCCCTCGCCCGTGTCAGCGATCGCAATCTGGATGTAATCCCCCTGGCCCAGGCTGGGATGACTCTGGCCGTCATGGGGATCGTTGCGGGCCATGATCCGCAATGTGCCGCCGCGGGGCATGGCCTGGACGGCATTGATCACAAGGTTTTGTACGACCCGACCGATCTGGCCTTTGTCGGCGTCGGCCGGCCAGAGATTGGGCGCCATGTCGTAGAAAGCCTTGACCTGCGATCCGTGGAGCGCGAAGGCGGCCATCTCACGCACAATGGCCTCGAGCTGCACCGCCGCGCGGACGGGTTCGCCGCCCTTGGCGAAGGTCAATAGCTGCTGCGTAAGGTCGCGCGCGCGCAGGGCGGCCTTCTCCGCGGAGCGGAGACTGGCGCCGGCGGGACTGTCGGCGGCAATATCGAGCTGGGCGAGCGCCAGGTTGCCCATGACGGCCGTGAGGATGTTGTTGAAATCGTGGGCGATGCCGCCCGCCAGCACGCCCACCGACTCCAGCCGCGTCGCGCGCACCAGTTCCTGCTCCAGGCGCTCCTGCTCGGTGACATCGCGGAAAACGAGCACCGTGCCGACCACCTTGCTGTCCGCAGCGTGGATGGGCGCGCAGCAGCCCTCGATCTGGTGGCGCCCCCCGTGCCGCGTGATTAACCGGGTATGCGCAGGGAGGTCGGCGACCGTATCGCCCCGGGCCACGCGGGCAATGGGCACCTCCACCACCTGGTCCGAGCGGGCGTTTTGCAATCGGCAGATTTCCTCGACCGGCCGGCTCAGAACCTCCTCCGCCCGCCAGCCCGTGAGCTCGGCCGCCGCCGGATTCATGTATTGGATCAAGCCCGCCACGTCGGTGGTGATGACACACTCGTTCATCGCCCGAAGCGTGACCGCCAGTCTTTCCTTCTCGGCCGCCAACGCCTCCTCAGCGACGCGCATGAGGGTGATGTCAAGGGCCACGCCGACCAGCGAATATTCGTTCTCACGGATCCGGTGGATCGTCACGCTCTCGCTGATCCAAATTACCGTCTGGTCGGCTTTGAGGATATGAAAGATTTGCTCGTAGCCTGAGTGACCCTCCGTCAACGCAGTGCGGCACCGCGCGTCCATTTCCGCCCGCTCCGGAATGTTGAACCCAGCCCATAAGCCATCCTGCGGCCTCGGTTGCGGCGCACCGTACAGCCTTTGGCAAAGCAATGAAGGAGGCACCTTGAATTTCCAAGACCAGGCGGTGGGAGTGAGTGTCATGATGCCCTCCCAGAGCAGGCAATCCGCCCGAACCAGCAGTTCCTGCAGGCGCTGTTCGCTGGCCTGCCGGGCGGCCTCCGATTCCTTCTCGGCCGTGATATCCAACGCCACGCCCACCAGCGAAAACCGCCCGCCACTGAGCGGGCGGAGCGTCACATTCTCGCTGATCCAGACAACCGAGCCGTCGTCCTTCAGGATGCGGAACACCTGCTCATAACCCTCTCGTCCCTCCGTCATGGCCCGCCGACAGCGTTCGTCCATCTCCGCCTGTTCCGGGATCCGGAAATTGCGCCACAAATTCACCTCCGCCCCCGGTCCGAACAATTCGAAAAGCCGGCGCGACAGACCCGACGACGGCTGCAACTGGATCTGCCACGACCAGTCCGCCACCGTGACCTCCGATTCCCAGAACAGGCAGTCGGCCCGGGTCAGCAGTTCCTGTAGACGGTGCTCGCTGGCCTCGCGTGCGGCCTCCAGCCGCCGCTGCGCCGTGATGTCGGTGATCACCCCAACCAGCCGCGCGCTTTTCTCCGTCAGCTGGACGATCGTGACCACCTCGCGCAGCCAGATCACCCCTTGGTCCTGGAGGACATGGAATTCCTGCGTGTAACCCGGCTGCCGCCCCCTGACAGCCTCCAAGGCTCGCCGGTGCATCACCTCCCGCTCGGGGACGTTCAAATGGTCCCAATTGATTTGCATGTCGGTGCCGTCACCGAAAATGCGGCGGTAAAGCACGGAACGCTGGGTGTAGAAATCCCACTCAAGTGCATCATCGGGACGCACGGTGGCCGTCGCTTCCCAGATCAAGCAGTCCGCCAGTTCAAGCACCTGGGTCAGCTTCGTCTGGCTCTGCTGCCAGGCTTCTTCGGCGATGTGCCGGGCGGTGATATCGCTGATGATACCCACGAGGTCCCACAACTGCGGACCCGCTGCAACGATCGTGGTCTTTTCGCTCAACCAAATGTCGCCTCCCGGTCCGGGCACATGAAAGACCTGCGCGTAGCCCGGCTCGCCCCCGGTGATGGCCTCCTGGGCCCGGTGCGACATCTCGGCATGCTCGGGAACACCGTGCTCCTTCCACGCAAACCCCAAGGGAATCACCGGTTCGGCGGCGAAGATCCGTCGGTAGAGCTGCGACTGGGGAATATACATCGACCATTGCAGTGAACCATCGGCCTGACCCTGGACCTGGGCCTGCCAGATCATCGTGTCGGCGCGCTCCAGCAGGTGGGACAGGCGCATCTCGCTTTTCTGCCGCGCTTCCTCCGCCTCATGTTGCGCCGTGATATCCGTCACCACGCCGACCAGGCTCCATGTGCCGTCCGTGACCCGGGTGATGGACACCCGCTCGTGTAGCCAGAAGACCTGCCCCGACCGGTTAATGGCCCTGAACTGCTGCGTGTAACCGGGCTCATTTCCAAGGATTGCCCCGGTACTGCGCGCATCCATTTCCGCCTGTTCCGGAATATTCAGCGTGTCCCAGAATCCGCGGTCGCGGGTATACACCCGGTCGCCAAAAAGCAGTTCGGAGAACTGTGAGTGCGGGATGTCAAAGTGCGGCCAATGTAGCACACCGTCATTCAAGACCACCGTGGCTCGCCACAACAGACACTGCGCGTGCGCGAGAATGCTATCCATGGTCAACTCGCTCTGTCGCCGAGCGGCCTCGGCCTCACGTTGCGGGGTGATGTCGGTCACCAAGCCCACCAGCCAGAAACGATTTTTGCCCAGCGGCCGGATGGAGACATTTTCATGCAGCCAGTAGACAACTCCGTCCCGGACCGCGCGGATTTCCTGCACATAGCCCGCCTCGCCGTTTTCCACGGCTGCGCGGCTCCGCCGGTCCATGGCCTCCCGCTCGTCGATTTGAAACTGGAGCCAGAGGTCAACTCCCGGCTTGGGCACCTGGTCGTTGAACAGTTTCCGGCTGAACGCTGAGTTGTGCAGCGTCATGCGCCAGAGCCAGCCGTCCGACCCCGCTCCCATCTCCACCTCCGCTTCCCAGAGCAGGCCGTCCGCGTGCTCGATCAACGCCGTCATCTCCCGGATGCGCCGGGCCGTATGCTCCTCCAATCGCTTCTGGCTCCGCCCATGAAGCCACCAAGCCACCAAGCCCGCCCCCGTGGCGAGGCCGAGGATAAGGAGGAGATCGATGGTCCCCGCCGCGCGCCCAGCACTTTGCGGCGCGGGTATGGCGCCCAGCACCGGCCCCACAGACAAGGTCGCCAACGCGACTTGAGCCAGCCAGTTGCGCGCAAAGGAACTTTTCATGTGAACATGCCCGCTGATTACCGGGCATGCAGGATTGGAGGGGTTAAACAACTAATCGGATGCCGACCCATCAGCTTGAACGATAAACCCATGTTGCCGAGCAAAGATTGCAAAATCGGGCTCCCTCCCTCTTCTCTTGAATTGATGTCCAACCCAGCGGTTCTGCTCCTCAACCTCGGCTCGCCCGACTCTCCGGCGGTGCCCGACGTCAAACGCTACCTGCACGAATTCCTTGGCGATGAGCGCGTAATCGACAAGCCCGACAATTCCGTGCTCCGCTCCCTTTTGGTGCATGGTATCATTATCCCATTCCGCGCCAAGAACTCGGCGCACGCCTATTCCACCATTTGGACCGAACAGGGCTCGCCTCTCGTCGTCACCAGCCGGAATACCCAGACCAAGCTCCAGAGCCGGTCCCCCATCCCGGTCGAGCTGGCCATGAATTACGGCAGCCCTTCGATACCCGAGGCCCTCAAACGTCTGGTCGCGCTCGGGGTCGGCCGCCTGCTGCTTTTTCCCCAATATCCTCACTACGCCATGTCGAGCTGGGAAACCGTCGTGGCCAAGGTCCACCGCGAGGCCGCCCGCTTCGCCCCGACCATGAAGATCGAATGCGTCCAGCCCTATTATCAGGATGAAGACTACATCGGCGCGCTCGTCGCCAGTGCCCGGCCGTATCTTGACCGGCCGCACGATCACCTGCTTTTCAGCTATCACAGCATCCCCGCCCGGCACCTGACCAAGGCCGACTCCTCCCATGCCCACTGCGCCATCGTGGCCGATTGCTGCAACACCTGCAGCCCCGCCCATGCCACTTGCTACAAGGCGCAGATTACCCGCACCACCCAGGCTTTTGTCCGACTCGCCGGCCTCGCGCCCGATCGCTGGTCCATCGCCTTCCAGTCACGCCTGGCCAACGAGCCCTGGCTCAAGCCCTACACGGACTTCGAATACAAGCGCCTCGCCGCCGAGGGGAAAAAGCGACTGCTGGTCATCACCCCGGCCTTCGTGACCGACTGTCTTGAGACCCTCGAGGAAATCCGTGTGCGCGGCGCCGAGGATTTTCTCGCGGCCGGCGGTACCTCCTTCGAGGCCATCCCGTGCCTTAACGACCAGGCGGTCTGGATCGATTTCCTGGAAAAGCGCGTGCGACAGTGGTCCCAGGCCGGCCCCCTGCCAGTTGCGGCTTGCCCCACGTAAAACGGTTTCTAAAAAGAGCCGGTGCCCGGCGCTGGCCCGGATCTTGGCTCGCGGGTTGCATAGCGGTCATTCAAGATTAGGTTCCATTGTGAGCTCCTCTTCCCTCAAGCCTGCAGGTCAGATTGCCGCGACTGCCGAGGCCGTGCTGGTCCTGGGGCCTGATGGACGAATTTACTTCGCCAGTGCCGCAGCCTGCTCGGTGTGGCAGGCCAAGTCCACCGAGCTGGTCGGCGATTTTTTTCCCAACCTCTTCACCTTCGATGTCATCTCCCACGAATCAGGCTGGGTGCAGTCGCAATGGGAGGTCCTGCTGGCCGCCGCGCGCGAGCGACCCATCGCCCTGAAACTGCAGCCCAAGGAGGCGGCGGAATTTGATGTGCTCGTCCGCCTCGAGGCTGCCGGCGGCGAGCCGGTGCATTACCTTGCCTTCGTCTCCCGGCCGGCCGGCGGCCCGGTGATTGCGATCCCCGCGGCCATGCCGGACAATTTCCTCGCCCAACTCGGAGAGCGGAGCCCGCTCGGCTTCTTTGATCTGAACTTCGTGAAAAATGAGGTCTACTTCTCACCGACCTGGAAACGTCAGCTGGGGTACCTCGACGACGCCCTGCCCAACACCTACGATACCTGGCTGAAGCTGATCCATCCCGATGATTCCGCCGCCGCCCCTGACCGCGCAGGCCGCGGTGGTGGCACCGGCTCCCGGCCCTTCACCCACGAATTCCGCATGAAACACGCCGAGGGTCATTACGTGTGGCTCCAGTGCGTCGGCATCCAGCACTATGGCCCCAACGGGGCTCTCCAGCGCGTGCTCGGTGCACATCTAGATGTTAGCGACCGCAAGGAGTTCGAGGAAGCCGCCCTGCGCGCCGACGAGCGCATCCAACAGCTCGGCGACCGCGGCCGGGTGGCGATGTTCGACCTCGATTTCTCCACCGGGCTCTACTGGCTCTCGCCCGGCTTCAAGTCGCTCCTGGGCTACGCCGACGGCGAACTGCCCAACACGCTCGAGTCCGTGCTGCGCAGCCTGCCCCTGGACGAGACCATGGGGGGCGTGCAGGCCTACTTTCTCACTCAACATCCCAGCCAGGTGGCCTACTTCGACATCCTGCGCCTGCGCCATCGCGAGAACCGGGATGTACCGGTCCAGGCCGGTGTCGTGCGCCAGATTTCGCGGAAAAAGGAATTGCAGCGCATCATCGGGTTTGCGGTACCGCTGCCGAAGACCACCAGCGCGCCGGCCGAGCCGGGTCTCGGGTTTTCCCCCGCCCATCTCGCGATCTTGCTCGGCGCCCTGCAGGAGGGGGCGATGCTCACCGATGCGACCGGGAGGATCATTTATATCAACGCCAAGGCCGAGATTCTGCTGGGCCGCAAACTCGCCGAATGCCTCGGCCAGGATTCCAGCGAGGTCTTCCGCCTCGTCCACCTGCAAAACGGCCAGCCGGGCGAGAATCCGGTCGCCCGCGTGCTCGGCAGCGGCGAGCCCCTGCCGCTCAGCAGCGAGTTCGCGCTCGATATCGGCGCGACCACGGCCCAACCCGTCGCTTTCAGCGCCCGGGTCGTGATCGATACTGCCGGCCGTTCCGTCGGCGCGGTTGTCGTGTTCCGTCATCCGGGTGAAATGAGCCTCACGCCCGAGGAGCTGGTTCGCGCGAACCGCTTCGCGGCCCTCGGCCAGCTCGCCGGCGGCATCGCCCACGATTTCAACAACCTCCTCACGACCATCCTGGGCGGTGTTTCCATGGCCAAGGAAAACCGCGATTATTCGGGACTGGAAAACAGCGAGCGCGCCTGCCTCGCGGCCAAGGCCCTGAGCAAGCAGCTCCTCACTTTTTCGAGAGGCGGCGGCGGAGTCCGCCAGGTCGTGAAGACCGGTGATATTCTCGCCGACACAGTCCGCCTGGCCTCCGCCGGGTCCACCGTGAAGATCGAAGTGTCGGTCGCGCCCGACACTGGCACGGTCTGCGTCGACCGCGCCCAGATCCTGCAAGTATTTCAAAACCTTGTCATCAACGCCATCCAGGCCATGACCACCGGGCAGGGTCATGTCTGGATCACCGCCGACAATGTCCAGCTCGCTCCCGGCGAGGTCGCCGGACTCGCCGCCGGGGCCTACGTCTCCGTGGCGGTGAGGGACAATGGCAGTGGCATCAAGCCCGAGCACCTCGACAAGATTTTCGACACGTTCTTCACCACCAAGAAGACCGGCACCGGTCTGGGCCTCGCCACCGTGCTCTCCATCGTCCGACGCCATGGCGGCCAGCTGGGCGTCGAGTCCGAGCTTGGGGTCGGCACAACTTTCACCGTCTTTCTGCCCGGCGCCGACCAGCCCGAGGAAGTCGAGGCCCGCCGCGCCCCCTCTTTCAACTACGCCCAGCGTACGGGTCGCATCCTCTTCATGGATGACGATCCGAACATCTGCCTGCTCACCGGCGGCATGCTTGAGAGCCTCGGCTACAAATACGACCTCGCGAAGAGCGGCGAGGAGGCGATCCAGTTCTACAAGCGCTACCTCAACATCGGCCGGCCCTACGACACCGTCATCATGGACCTTACGATCATCGGCGGCATGGGCGGCGAGCAGTGCTACAAGCAGCTGCGCGAGCTGCACCCCGAGGTGCGCGCCATCATCGCCAGCGGCTATGACAACGATGACATGGCCCGGCAGTTCTTGGACATGGGCTTCTGCGGTTATCTGACCAAGCCCTACCGCGTCGGCGACCTCGCCCGCATCATCAAGAAAGTGCTCGGGAGCTGAGTTTCGTACGGAAATCCAGCCTCCCAGGTGCGCTCAACGGTCTTTCCTTTTCTTGCGCGATTCCTCCCAGCCGAGGCCGACCATGAAGTCCTGGGAGATGAAATCCAGGAAGTCCCGGGCCGAGATCTCCAGCACGCTGGCCGACTTGGTCGCAACCATGACGTTCGCCGTCGCGATGCCGTTGCCGAGCAGACTGAGTTCACCGAAGCTGTCGCCGGTCTTCAGGCGGCGCAACTCCCGGTCCTTGACCCGCACCGCCAGTTCGCCGCGATGCACCAGGTAGAAGCAGTGGTTGACCTTGCCCTCCTCCAGGATCAGCGCGTTTTCCGGCGCTTCCAGGATCTTTGAGCGGCGGGCAAATGCCGACATCATCGCATGACTCCAGTTGTGCGACAGCTCCGCGCGCTGCAGGAAGCTCACCTTCTGTACCGCGTCGGCCACAACCTGCCGCGAGATTTTGGACAACACCAGCCGCTCGAAATCCGCCTTGTCCAGCGCCAGCAACACACTTCGACCCTGGCTGCGGATGGACCGCGTTCGCGGGATGGCATGCAACAGGGCGATCTCGCCAAACACGTCGCCTTCCTCCACCTCCGTCACCGGTTCCGAGCGGCCCGGCGCATAGTCGCGCCGCACTTCGAGCCGGCCCGACAACACGATGAAGAGCCGATCGCCCGCCTCACCCTCACGTACCACATAACTCCCCCGGGTGTGTTCCTCGGGCTTCACCACCGCGGCCACCGCTGCAATATCCTCCTTCGGCAGCTCGCGGAACAGGACCGACTTGCCCAGCCAATCGGCGATCGTCGCGGGTGATACCAGCACGGCGGCCGGCCGGAGCTTGCGCTCGGCTCGCTCCCGCCACCTGGCGCGCAGGTGGCTGAGGGCGCTCCAGCCGGCGAAACCGACCGCACCGACCACCAGTACTCCGCACAGCCCAAGCACGGCGAGGATGGTATAATTTCCCGCACCCGAGGCCCGGAACCGCTCGATGAGCGACATCGCATGGAGGTTCAGCAATATCCCGGCGGTCAGGACGGTGAGGGCCAGCCAGGCCACCGTCGCCCCGGCGCACATGAGCAGGTATTTGCGATCCTGCAGCTGCTGGCGCGCCAGTGTCAGCAACCGGAACAGGCGGTCGCGCGGCAGCACAAAATCATGGGCCGTGGCCAGGTATTGCTCGCGGTAGAGCGCCCCGAGCAGATCGAGCAAGGGCGAGCGCCAGAGCGGCGAAAGCGCCAGCAGCGCACCCCCCAGCACGGGGACGACGAAGTCCGGCGCCCGCCAGGCCACCACGGTCAGGATGATGAAATGCGGGGCGAGGCGGGCAAGCGCGGCGTTCGCTTCCAGTGCGCGTCCCCCCATCAGGGCGTCGCTCAACCCGGCGCGCAGATGCGGCAGGAGCGATTTCCAAACGAAGCCGATGCGGTAGACCTCGCCTCCGGCGGCTTTGACGACACTGGCGGCCAACAAGGAGCCCAAGGTGGCCGCACCACAGGCCGCCAGCCAGCCGAGCAACAGCCACACCGGTTCCTCCGGCAGACGCGGCGGGCGAAGAAACAAGCTCCCGATCGCCGCCAGCATTGCAATCCCCGTCACCCAGCGCATCACCATTCCATTGATGCGCAGGGGCCATTTCGCCGGCAACTCAGGCGGTGGGACCGGCCAGACTGGGGCCTGAAGGATGCCAGCTTGGGCCGCCTTCGCCACCAGCTCGTAGAGTTCGCGCAAAGAGGGATTGCGTTGGGTCGAGATGAGTCCGCACAGGACGTCGGTGACCTTGCGCCCGCCCTTGAATTCCTGGAGGGTATTCCATTGCAGGGGCGTCACGATGAGGTACCGCCGACCCGGCAGGTACTTGAGCGCCAGTCGCTCGCTCGAGAGGCGGGCCACACGGACGTCGGGGCTCAACAGCAACACAGACTGGTTCAGCAACGCACCCAGCTTCAGCAAGCTGGGCTTTAGTCCTGGATTGGTGGCGGTCGTCGGTACAAGTCCGGGATTGGTGGCGGTCATCGGCACGCGAGGGTGGACCCGATAAACGTATTTTCCATGCAGACTTCAAGCGCTCTCTGCAACAAGGTTGGTTCTGCCCAGGTGGCGGCGGGCGTGCCTCAGGGTACTTTCAACACCGCGCGGGCCCGGGTGACGGCCGACTCCAGGTCGGCACAGATGTTCTCCCGGCCCAACTGGTCGAAAAACCCGGCCTTCTCCATCATGAAGTAAGGCTGGGTGTGCGGCCCGCTGAGAATGAGCTGCTTCCCGTGCCGGTGGAGTTTTTCCTGCAGGTTTTCCACGCGATTGAGCGCCGTGGCATCCATGGCTGTCACGGCCGCCATATGCACGATGACGACGCGGGTGTCTCCGCCCGAACGCCGGATGATGCTCTCCAGCTTCTCCGCTGACCCGAAAAGCAGTGCGCCGAAAACCCGGTAGATCATCACGCCGCGCGGCACATTGGCCACCGGCTCGTGACCCTGCCCGCCCGCCTCCGCCTCCTCCCCGGTCATTTGGTGAATCTTGGTGGTGTCCGCCACGCGCTTGATGAAGGAGACCGCCGCCAAAACCATGCCCACCTCGACCGCCACCGTCAGGTCAAACAGGACGGTGAGGCCGAAGGTGGTCAGGAATACCGCCGCATCGCCGCGGGGCTTTTTGCGCAGCAGGGCAAACTCCTCCCATTCGCCCATGCGGATGGCCACCACGGCCAGCACGGCCGCCAGGGCGGCCAGCGGCACCCCGCCGGCGAGCGGCGCGGCCACCAGCAGCACCCCGAGCAGGAAGGCTGCGTGCACGATGCCCGCCACCGGGGTGCGCGCCCCGCAGCGGATGTTGGTCGCAGTGCGGGCCAGGACCCCGGTGACCGGCAGCCCGCCGAACAACGGCACCACGAAATTCGCGGCCCCCTGCGCCATCAATTCCTGGTTCGAGTCGTGTCGGTCATCGATCAGGCCGTCGGCCACAACCGCGGCCAACAGCGACTCGATGGCCCCGAGCAGGGCGATGGTGAACGCCGGCCGAATCAGGCTGCTGAGGTGGCCGAAGTCCAGCGCGGGAAAATGAAAAGCCGGCCAGCCCTGCGGGATGCCGCCGTATTTGCTGCCGATGGTTTCCACCGGCAGCCGGAACACTGCCACGAGCGCCGTGCCTACGGCCACAGCCACGATTGAACCGGGCACGCGGTTCCAGCGCTTGGGCCAAAGCAGAATTATGGCCAGCGAGAGACCCGCGATGGCCAGAGTCGTCCAGGCCACCGTCGGCAACGCCCGGGCCAGGGCGGCCATCTTCGGCAGGAACTCGGCCGGCTCGGCCCCCTCCAGTTGCAGCCCGAGCAGCGCGCGGATCTGGGTGGACAGGATCGTGATCGCGATGCCGCAAGTGAACCCAACCGTCACGGGATGAGGCACAAACTTGATCAGGTTGCCCAGCTTCAGGGCCCCCATCGCAAACAAAATAACCCCCGCCATCATCGTGCACAGCAGCAGATCGGCCAGGCCGAATTGCGCCATCATGAGCGCAATCAGGCCCACGAACGCACCCGCCGGCCCGCCGATCTGCACCCGCGAGCCGCCCAGCATCGAGACCAGAAACCCACCGATGATGCCGGCATAAAGCCCCGCCTGCGGCGTCACCCCCGCGGCGATGCCGAGGCCGATACAGAGCGACAGTGCGACAATGCCGACGGTCAGCCCCGCCCCGAGATCGGCCAGAAAGTTATCCCGTGTGTAACCCTTCAGTGCGTCAATCAGCCGGGGCCGGAAGTAGAACTTCTTCTTTGCCCACGGTGGCACCGTTTCAATCATGCGGGGGAGCATCTGCCTCCATTTCCGGCTTGGCAACGGCTGCTTGGTACTTCTGCCCACCTAGCAGCGACGGTATTTGAACCGTTAAGCCGCCATTACGCGGGACTAGGGCCGCCAGGTGAACGCGTGGCACAACGCCACGCCGGCCGCGTCGGCCTCATCGAACGCCAGCGCGCGGCCGTGCCCCAGCATCGCCATCACGGTGCGGGCCATCTGCTCCTTGCTGGCCCGACCCTGGCCGGTCACGGCCTGCTTCACGCGCAATGGCGCGTACTCGAACACTTCCTTGTCGCGCAGAGCCGCGGCGGTGATGGCCGCTCCGCGTGCCGCACCGAGGATCTGCGCGGTCTGAAAATTTTGCACGTAGATCGTCTGCTCCAGCGCCACGTGCCGCGGGTCGAAGTCCGCCACAAACGCCGCCACCGCCCGGTGGATTTCGGCCAGGCAATGCGTCATCGGGTGCTTCGACGCGACGCGCACGGTCTGGCAGCGCAGCAGCACCGGCTCGCGCCCGGGCGCGAACTCGATCAGCGCCAGGCCGGTCCCGCGCAGGCTCGGGTCAATGCCCAGAACGCGGCCGTGAAACGCCGCCCGCCGAGCAGGCACCGGCGCTTCCGCGGCCCGGGGCGCGAGCTTCCCCTCGATCTTCGCCTTCCACATCTGCCTGACGGATTGTCGCGCCATTTAGCCTCCACGAAACACCCGAAGTACATGAAAGAGAAGCAGGGAATAATTTTCCTGGCGTCCTCCATTGTAGGAGCCTGCTTGCAGGCGATGGGTTGTTGGAATCGCCTGCAAGCAGGCTCCTACAAAACTCCAACCGCGGCATCCAAGCTTGTTTAACGGCCGGTCACTCATCCAGACTCATGGGGTTTCACCGATGAAGCCCTCCCGCCGCAAACCGCCTGACCGTCACGAGCGATCCATGACGCCGTTTCAGGGCCCGTGGCAACGCTGGCGAGCGCAATTCGCGGCGTTTCACCTGCGTGACGTCTGGTGGCGATTGCTGGATTTCTTCGAGGCCAGCCGGACTGCCCGCCTCGGCCTGTATCTGGCCGCCGCCATGCTCGTGGCCGGCGGGTCGGTTTGGTATTGGGCCTACCCGGCATGGACGCGGCGCTCGGCCGTCCGGATCGCCCGCGAATGGCTCGCGGCCGGCCAGCTCCACTATGCCGCGGAGGCCGTGCAAAAGGCGGCTATCGCCGACCCCACCAATCCCGAACCTTGGTTGATTGCCGCCGAACTGGCGCGGCTGGGCGGGCAGAAAACCAAGGCCTTGGAATACTCGCGTCGTGCGGTAGGACTCGCCCCCGCCAACCCGCCGGCGGTGATCGCCTGGGCCGCCGCGGCCCTCCGTGCCGACCAGCCGGTCGAGGCTGAACACGCACTCAACGGCCTCCCCATTGAATTCCAGGCTGGCTCCCCGCACGTGCAGCGGCTGCGGGGCGAACTGGCCCGACGTGAACAGCGCCTGACCCCCGCCCGAAACTATTTCGAGGTCGCCCGACGGCTGGAAGGTCCGGCGGCCATCAACGAGGTGCCGCTGGGGCTTATTTTACTTAACGCCACCGACCCGGTGGAGCGGCAGCGCGGCCTCACTCTCCTCGGGAAATGGAAGGGCGATCGCGAATGGGGTGCGATCGCCTTGCGCACCCTGCTCGACGATGCGCTCATCCGCAATGACCGCGCCGCCTTGCGGGAATGGGCCGAGGCCCTCCGGATTCACCCGGGCTGCACGGTCGCCGACATGCCCCAATGCCTGCTGGCGCTAGCCCGGGTGGATGAACCGCACTACACCGAGGTGGTCGCGGCGCTGAAAAAGGACCACGCCGTCTCCCCGCAGGCTGCGGCCCAGTTGCTTAGCTGGCTAAATCAGATCGGTCGCGGCGCCGATGCGGTGGATTGGATGCGCAGCCTGCCCTCCGACGCCTTGCAGCGTCCTCCGCTGGTGGTCGCCGCGGCCGAAGCTCTGCGCCAGGCCGGCGACTGGTCGGCGCTGCAGGCGTGGACCAGCGGCAAGGACTGGGGCCCGGAAGCCAATTTCATGCGCTGGACCTACGGGCTGCAGGCGGCACACATGCGTGGCGAGAACACCCCGGCTGATGAACTGTGGCGCACCCTTTATAGCCACGCCCAGGTGCACGGGGCGCACGGGCACTTCGCCGCCTCGTTGCTCTACAGCTGGGGACGGGTGCAGGAAGCGGTGGACCTGTGGTGGCGCGTCGCGGAGCAAGATGGTCAGGTGGCGATCGAGGCGCTCGGGGCGCTCGCCCGGCACTATCAGGTAACGCGCGACGCCGAAGGCCAGTATCGCGTTTTTCGCCAATTGAATCTCCTGCGGCCACACGATGCCGCCGTGGCCAACAACTTTGCCTTCTTTGCCGCGTTGACCGGCCGGGATATGCGCAACGCCGACAAGATCGCCCGCGCCAATCTCATCGCGGAACCGCGCAACCCGTTCTATCTCGCCACCGGCGCCTTTGTACTCGTCACGCAAAAAAGGGCCAGCGAAGCACAGGACCTCCTTAAACCGCTGGCCGCCGAAGCCGGCCGGTCTCCGGGGCTCGCGTTCGCCTACGGGCTGGCCCTGGCCGCCACCGGCCAGAAGGCCGAGGCGCACCGGCTTCTGGACACCCTTCCTCCGACTTCGCTCACGCTGCGCGAGGTGGAACTGATCAAGGAAGCCTTGGCGGAGTGACGTCACCGTCCCTGGCTTTTGTCCTGTCATTGCGAGGAGCACAGCGACGAAGCGATCCATCTGGATCGCCACGGAGCGCTTCGCGCACCCCGCGATGACAATAGTCCCTGAGCTTTGAGAATTGCGCCTCAGGCGGCCAACCGCAGGCGCAGTCGCCGCCAACCGAACAAAACCAGCGCCGCGACGACGGGCAGGATCGTGCCGGTTTCCGGAATGGGCGTGCCATCGATCATCGTCGCCGCCCCCACCTGATAGACGAGCAGGCCGCTGGGATTGGGCGAACTCGAGCTCGACGTGCCAGTCTGGCTGTTGGTGTTGTCCACCACGACGTAGAGGTAATTCGTACCGATGACGAAATTCGAGTTGGCCGTGGCGTTGGCGTCGGTGAAATTCTGCAGGTAGAGCGCGGTCGTGTTGCTCCACGCATTGGTGCGCGAACCGGCGAGAGTGCTGTTGCTGGTCTTGATACTGCCGTTACCATTCAGGTTCGGGTTGACGTAAACCTTGTATTGATCGTCCGCCGCCAGGGTGAGGGAGATGGAAACATTGTTGGTCAGCGAACCGCTGCCTGTGCCCGTGATGGTGAAAGCCAGCCGGTAGACATACTGCGCGCTATTGGTACCGCTGGTGCCGTTGCCGGGCAGGTAGTCGCCACCGACATTCGTCATGCCGCCGGAACTCGCGCCCGGCGCCGTGATCCACTTGGAGGTGGAGCTGTTGGCCACATAGGCACTGTCGATATAACTTGGGCTCAAAACGTAGGAGGATCCGGTATAAGTGCTGGCCCCGGAGTAATCCGTCCCGTTCACGCGGGCGTAAGTCACGGTCCAGTGCGAATCAGTTGCCCCTCCGGCCAACACGGTGCCGTTGTTGTCCACGCCCGTGTAGTAAAGCCCGTTCACATCGGTCGCCGTGCCTCCGAAGGCCAAGCCGCCCAAGCAAAGAAAAACGGCGGCTAAGGCTAAGGAAACGGGTGAACGGGAGCGCGAGGTCATAGCCCTAAACTAGGGTATATTGCCTATATATCAATGGGTATATAACGCATAATCTTATCCCATTCATCTTGGGAAAGTTAACGTCACATTTTACGCTAAAAGAAGAGCAATTTGACCACGGCGAGCCCCGTCAGGGTCAGCGCCACATTCTCGAAAACTTTCTGGTTCACCCGCTCCACCACCGGCCGGCCGAGCAAAGCGCCGACCGCGACCGCCGGCAGCAGGTGGAGATTAAGGCTGAGGCTCGTGGCGTTGATGAGCCCGAGCTGGGCGATAAAGGGTACTTTGATCCAGTTGATCAGCAGGAAAAATGCCGCGCCCGTGCCCAGAAATTCCAGCTTATTGAGCCGCATCGCCAGCAGGTAGAGCGTCATCACCGGCCCGGCGGCGTTGGCGATCATGGTGGTGATCCCGGCGAACACACCCATCACCGGCCCGAACCACGCCGGCGCATGCGCCGCGACCTCGTCGGAATTCTTCCAGCGCCGCCAGAGGTGCAGCCCCAACATCGCCGCGATGATTCCCCCGACCAGCCGGGCGGTCTGGCGGTCATCCACCCGGCCCAACGCCAGCCAGCCCAGCACCAGGCCGCCCAGCGCCCAAGGCAGCAACCGCCCCACCCGTTGCCATTCCAGATTTTTCCGATAGACCAAAAAGGCGAAGATATCGGCAAAGATCAGCATCGGCAGCACCACGCCCGTCGCCATGCGCGCCGGCAGGATGTTTGCATAGATGCTCACCGACAGGATCGAGATCCCGGGAATCCCAGTCTTCGAGAAACCCGAGATGACGGCCGCAAGATAAAGCAGCACCCACTGCCAGGGTTCAAAGGTCATGGTTGAGCTTTGGTGTAGGAGCCTGCTTGCAGGCGATTCTGACATCCCATCGCCTGCGAGCAGGCTCCTACAAAATCGCTTTTCATGAACGAATTCTCCCATTCTCCACTCGCAACAATTGCCAGCCATCGCCCTCGGGCAACGTTGTCCCCGTCGCGATGACCTGTCCCGCGGCCGCGGGATCGAGCATCTCCCAGAATCGCGCGCGGCGCGACGGATCGAGCTCGCCGAGCACATCATCGCACAACAGCACCGGCGTGATCCCGCCCTGCGCCTTGAAATAGGCCGCTTGCGCCAGTCGCAAGGCAATGACCAGACAACGCTGCTGCCCTTCTGAGGCGAATTGCCGCGCCGGCCGCCCGTTCAGCAGCAGGTCTACATCATCGCGGTGTGGGCCGCGTTCGGTCGATTTTAGTAACGTGTCACGCGGCCGGTTCTTCGCCTGCAATGCCGCGTGCTCTTCCGCCGTCCCCGCGCCCGTGTCGGGCGCGTAGACCAGCCCCGCGGATTCGTCCTCCGGCACGAGCCGGGCATGCGCCGTGTGAAACAGTTCGCCCAGCGCCGCCACGCCCGCCGTGCGCGCGGCCACCAGCGCGACTGCATGAGTCGCCAGTTCGTGCTCGAACGCCTCGATGGCCCCGAGGTCGCGACCACCTTGCTTGAGCAGCATATTTCGTTCCGCCACCGCCCGGGTGTAGCGCTGCAACGCCGTCAAATAAGCCGGGGCCATCGCGGCGAGCGTGAGGTCGAGCCAACGGCGACGCAGCGCAGGCGCACCGCGCAGGAACTGGTTGTCGTGCGACGAGAACGCCACCGTGGGAAAACGGCCGATGAAGTCGGCCAGTCTGGTCACCTTGCCCTGCTCCCACTGCACTTCGCGCCCCTCGGTCGTGAGCGTGATCGTCACCCGGCTCGCTCCGAAAACCTCGTGCTCGAGCCCAAACGCCAGCCCCGCCTGCGGCTGGCCCAGCCCGATCAGCGCGCGCGTCTCCGCTCCGCGGAACGACCGCAGCGCCGTCACGTAGCCCAGCGCCTCGAGAAAATTCGTCTTACCCTGCGCATTGGCCCCGCCCAGAAATGTCCGCCGGCCAGCGAGTTCAACCTCGGCCAGCGGCAGATTGCGGAAGCCTTGCAGGGTGACTTGGGCGAATCGCACGGCGCCAGTGAGCCGGGGGCGGCCCGGCATGTCCATTTGGTTCTTCGCGACCGTTGAATAGGCGCGCACGGTCAATCACCATGGCCGGGTTAACCGCTAATGAATTTCGCCACCGGCGAACTTTTGAGTGAGCGGCTCTGGCTGATCGCCTGCGCAGTCGGTTCCTGGGGCGTGTGTTCAAACCGCTAAACTCGCCAGACGAACCCGAGGCAGAAAACAACCGATCCGGTTTTTACCACGAATGCATCGCCTAACGGCTTTGCTACTTTGAGTGCTCCGCCTAATCGGCTCCGTGGTGGGTTCCGGGGGTCGGCGAATCGCCGACGGACCACCGGGCTTCCCTCCTGCTCTCCGCGGCGATCAGCCGCTCCGCGGACCCAAAACCGGAGCCGATCAGGCGGAGGGGATTCTAAAGCGGAGCCGTTAGGCGAAGCATTCGTGGTTAATCCTCTCCAGATCGGAAGGTTTGAAAACACTACCTCGGGCCCGCTAATCCCGGGCCGATTGCGTCTGCGATCAGCAGACCCAAAATCTGCCGAGGAAGGCGATCAGCCGGAGTGGCATTCGTAGATTTCACCTTTGGTGAATTCCAATTAGCGGTTAGCCACCTCCGGGGATAGCGAGGGAAAAGGCATTCCATTTGGTTCTTGCGGCGTGGCGTGCGAATCGCTTCTTGGTTTCCTTTACATGAGCAACACCGCCCCCTCCACCGAAGTCGCCGTGCTGAAAACCAGCTATGGCGAGATGACCATCGCCTTCTGGCCCGACGTCGCGCCCAAGACCGTCGAGAACTTCAAGAAGCTCGCCCGCGAGGGTTTCTATGACGGCACGGCTTTTCACCGCATCATCAAGGACTTTATGGTCCAGGGCGGCTGCCCCAACACCAAGGCCGGCGAGACCGGCCAGCCCGGCACCGGCGGCCCCGGCTACAAGATCAAGGCCGAGTTCAACGCCAAGTCCCACGTGAAGGGTGTCATCTCCATGGCTCGCTCCGCCCAGCCCGACTCCGCCGGCTCGCAATTCTTCATCTGCCATGGCGACGCCAAGTTCCTTGACCGCCAGTACACCGCCTTCGGCCAGCTGATCTCCGGCGAGGACGTGTTGGAGCGCATCGCCACGGTCCCGACCAAGTCGGGCGGCGGCGGCGAGAAGAGTACCCCCGTCGACCGCGTCGCGCTCGAGAGCGTGAAGATCGTAGTGAAGGCGTAAGGCTCACTCTGGTGAAGGCCTGAGTTCGTCCTACACCTACTCAATTCAGCCCGCGCACCTTTTGGCGCGGGCTTTTTGCTGGGTGAAACGAACCAGCCAACGCCGTTGGTCGAGAACGCGGCGGGACCCGTCGAGGGGACCCTGAGATTAGAGTGAGCGGTGAGGCCCGACCCCTGCATGGGGCCGTTTGGTTTATGGCTTCGCCTGCATCCGGCCGGTCGGCTGCCACGCCGGCGTGCCATCCTCCCACTGGTTGTCAGTTAACTGCTGAACGTCCGTGCCGTCATAGCGCATCACAAAGATTTCCCCATAGGGCTGCGGGGCATCGGTGTAGACCACCTCGTCCTTGAAACCCATCCGCGACGAGGTGAAGACGATGAATTCGCCGTCCGGCGACCAGCCCATGTGGGTGTCGTTGCCGTGGGTGAAGGTGAGCTGCTTCACGTCGGTTCCATCCGGCTTGATCGTGTAGACCTCATAATTGCCGCCGGCCTGCCGGGAAAACATGATCAAGTCCCCGCGGGGTGACCACAGCGGAAAATTGTCATAGCCGTCCGTCAAGGTGGTCACGGCCTTCGTTTCCAGATTCATGATCCGCAGTCCGCCGCCATCGGCCCCAAACGTGCGATAGACAAAACGCTTCCCGTCGGGCGCCATCGAAGGAAAGCCGTTGTTGTTCGGCCCGGTGGTCACCTCGCGAAAACCGGAGCCGTCGGCGTTAATCAGCGCGACCTGCGCCCCGCCTTCCACCCGGTCGGCGGGCTTGTGGAATTTCCCGTGGAAACCGTTGAAGAACGCGTTGAAATCCCCGATGCCAAACATGATTGTCGCGCCATCCGGTGACCATTGCGGCCCGAGGACGTTACGCTTGGGATCCGAGAAAATGACCTCCGACTTGGCGGAACCAGGGGACGCGAGCGCAATGCCCGTCCCATAAATGCCAGTGGACCTTTCGAGCGTGACGAATCGATCCCCGGCCGGATTGAACGACGGCAGCAAGCCCGTCAGCGTCAGTTCATATCCGGGAAGCCGGCTGAACGTTTTTTTCCAGGGCGGCCGGGATGCGGTCATTCTCCGGTGAAACACGATGCGCGCACCATCGGGCGACCACGCCGCTCCGCGCACCTCCCCTTTCGGTCCGGCCTTGCCGTTGATGTAATAGATCCCCGCGCCGGGCCCGGCCTTGTCGCGCCGGAGGTAGCCAATCGTGTTGCCGACATAAGACGGGGCAAAGTTTACTCCCGGCGGCGCAGCCAGGTCTGTCATTTTCCCGGTGGCGACCTCGATCGAAACGAGCCGCGTGTCGTTGTTCGGCTCGGGACTGGGCCGCCGGTTGGCGAGGGTTTGCTCTGCCGTCATCGCGTAGGCCAGCACCTGCCGGCTGTCCGCCGACCACTTCGGACTCCCGACAAAAGCGCCATGCTCGGTGATCCGCTTCAATCCCGTGCCGTCGGGGCGAATCACAAAGAGATCGACCTCCTGCAATCGCTCCCAGCGTCCGTCCGAAAACGGCAGCGAGCTTTCCCGATCCGATGAAAAGGCGATCCATTTCCCGTCAGGGGACCACGCCGGACGAAAGTCACCGCCCGTTCCGGTCCCCATGGTCAGCGCCTTGGTCCGCCGCGTCGCGAGATCCATGGTCCAGAGATGCGCGAAGCCGCCGTTGCGGGAACTGACAAACACGAGCTGCTTCCCGTCGGGTGAGAACGCCGCTTGATCATCGTAAGCCGGGTCATCGGTCAGCCGCTCCAGTCCCGTGCCATCGGGCTTTACGCGGAAGAGATCGGCCGAGCCCTCCCGCTCAGAGGTAAACACCAGTGTCGCGCCATCCGGCGACCACACGGCGTCGTAGTCCAGTTCGTGATTGCCGAGCAGGGGATGCTCGTCGCTGCCATCGGCGGAGGCGATGAAGAGCCCAATTTGTCCCCCGTTGGGAAACACGCGGGCGTAGGATATCTTTTGGGGCTCGGCGGCGGCGGTTAAAGCGTAGCCGGCAAGGAGCAGCGTGAGGGGTAGGCGCATAGCGGAACCTTGGGTGCAAAGAGCGACGCTGTCGAGCCGTGTGCCAGACCAACCGGCCGGCGGGAGCGAGCTAGAGGGTCGGCTACAGAATTCCTGAAACCGCCCTAGCTTGCAGCCGCGCTGACCGCACTGACCCCGCGGCCCGCGAGCTCGTGCGTCACCGACTTGCACAGGCCTACGAAGGTCTCCTCGCCGAGGGAAAGCCGTCGACCGCGCAGGTGGCCGATGCCCCACTGGCGCCGCAGCTTGTGCTTGCCGAGCGGTAGCGACACCAGCGCACCCGAGGCCAGTTCCGCCACGGCCACCCACGGAGCCAGGATGCCGACCCCGAGGCCGATCTTCACCAGCTCCTTGATCGCGTCCATGCTGCCGAGCTCGAGGATGTTGTTCAACGGCAGGCCCTCGGCGCTGAAATGCTCCTTCACGAGGCGAAAGGTGTAACTCGTGTGATTGTAGACAATGAGCGTCTGCTCCTCAAAATTGTCCCGTTGCACCCGACCCGCCCGGGCCCACGGATGGCCGGGCGCCACGAGCAAGCGCATCTCGTCGCCAAAGAGAGGCACAAAGGTGAGTTCCTTCTGCCCTTCGGGCTCGAGCATCAGGGCCAGGTCGATCCGGTTGTTCAGCAGCAGATCCATCTGCCGGGCGTGGTCGCCCGGATCGATCGTGATGACGCACTTGGGGAAGCTCTGTTTGAATTCCCGCAACACCGTCGGCAAAATGTATTGGCACGCGGTGGTGCTTGCGCCCACGCGGAGCCGGCCGTGGCCCCAGCGCGACAATTCGTCGAGGCCGCGGCGCGCCGACTTCATCTCAGCGAGGATCTTGTCCACGTGCCGCAGGAATTGCTCCCCTGATTGCGTGAGTGCCACGCGCCGGCCGGCGCGCTCAAAGAGCCGGCAGCCGGCCTGTTCCTCCAGCGCCTTGATGGCGTGGCTGATCGCGCTCTGCGTCAGGAATAATTCCTGCGCCGCGCGCGTGAAACTGCCCAGCCGCGCCAAGGTGGCGAAGGCGAGCAACTGACGGGTGTCGAATGTGTTGTTCTTCATGCGGCGCGGTGGTCGGTCGCGACATGAAAGGGACTCATAAACTCCATGAATTCTTTAAAGAGCAGTAATCAGGCCAAATCCGCCGGCTGGCACGTCATGCGCTAATACCGGTGGCAGACATGTCCGCCACCACCGCCACTTCCTTCTCTCCGGCCGAGCGCCCGTTGCGCATCGGTTTCCTGGCGCTGACGACGACCCTCCGGGGTCAGGTTGCCCATTTCCCGATCGTGACCGACTGATTGGGCATTGGGCGCCCTAGCCGCTTCGGCTCAGCACGACTCGACACCGAAGGCAAAGGCCGTCGGGGCGTGAAGCCCCTCCCACATTCGGGCAGCAGGTCAAAGTGCGCCAAGGGAGCACACTCACCTCTCATGCCACCGCGCTGACGCCGCGGCCGGTGAGTTCGTGCGTCACCGACTTGCACAGGCCGACAAAGGTCTCCTCGCCGAGTGAGAGCCGGCGGCCGCGCAGATGGCCGATGCCCCACTGACGCCGCAGCTTGTGCTTGCCGAGCGGCAGCGACACCAGTGCGCCCGAGCCCAGCTCCGCCACGGCCACCCACGGCGCCAGGATGCCGACGCCAAGGCCGATCTTCACCAGCTCCTTGATCGCCTCCATGCTGCCGACCTCGAGGATGTTGTTCAGTGGCAGGCCCTCGTCGCGGAAATGATCCTTCACCAGACGGAAGGTGTAGCTCGTGTGGTTGTAGACGATGAGCGTCTGCTCCTCAAAGTTGTCCCGCTGCACCCGGCCGGCCCGGGCCCACGGATGGCCGGGTGCCACGAGCAAGCGCATCTCGTCGCCAAAGAGAGGCACAAAAGTCAGTTCCTTTTGCGCTTCGGGCTCGAGCATCAGAGCCAGATCAATCCGGTTGTTCAGCAGCAGATCCATTTGCCGGGCGTGGTCGCCCGGATCGATCGTAATGACGCACTTGGGAAAGCTCTGCTTAAATTCCCGCAGCACGGTCGGCAAAATGTACTGGCAGGCGGTGGTGCTCGCGCCCACGCGGAGCCGGCCATGGCCCCAGCGGGAAAGTTCGTCGAGGCCGCGGCGCGCCGTTTTCATCTCGGCCAGGATCTTGTCCACGTGCCGCAGGAATTGCTCGCCCGATTGCGTCAGCGTCACGCGCCGGCCGGCACGCTCGAAGAGCCGGCAGCCGGCCTGTTCCTCCAGCGCCTTGATGGCATGGCTGATGGCGCTCTGCGTGAGAAACAGTTCCTGCGCCGCACGCGTGAAGCTGCCCAGCCGCGCCAAGGTGGCGAAGGCGAGCAATTGCCGGGTCTCGAATGTGTTGTTCTTCATCAGGCGAGCAGGTCGGTCTCAACATGAAAGGGACTCATTAACTGCATGAGTTCTTTAGAGAGCAGTAATCAGGCCAAATCCGCCGGCTGGCACGTCATGCGCTAAGGTCAGGGCAGAGATGCCCGTCGCCACTCCAACTCATTTCTCCTCCATCGAACGCCCGCTACGCGTCGGTTTCCTGGCGTTGACCGATGCCGCGCCTCTCGTGGTGGCGCAGGAACGCGGCTATTTTGCCCGGCGCGGACTCACGATCGAGCTCCGTCGCGAGGTCGGCTGGGCCACGATCCGCGACAAGGTCACTTACGGCGAACTCGACGCCGCCCACGCCCCGGCCCCGATGCTCTGGGCGGCGCAACTTGGCCTCGGCTGCGCCCCGGCCGACGTCTGCACCGGCTTTATTTTCAATCTTCACGGCAACGCGATCACGCTATCTACCCGCCTGTGGTCGTCCGGCGTGCGCGACCTGGCCTCCCTGCGCGACGAGGCCCTGCGCCGCCGCGGAGAGAACAAGCTCACCTTCGGCATCGTGTTTCCCTACTCGATGCACCAGGTACTGCTCCAGCAGTGGCTGCGGTCCGCGCGGCTCGATCCGGAGCGCGACGTGCGCATCGCCGTCGTGCCCCCGGCCCAGATGTTCCGCAATCTCGCGGCCGGCACGCTCGACGGCTACTGCGCCGGCGAGCCCTGGAACACCTTGGCGGTGCAGCAAGGCGAAGGCTGGTGCCCGGCCTGGAGCGCCGCACTCTCGCCCGGCCATGTCGAGAAGGTGCTGATGGTCCGCGCCGCCTTCGCCGAACGCCGGGCGTCCGAGCACAGCCGCCTTATCGCCGCTCTCGCCGAGGCCGCCGCCTGGTGCGACGTGCCGGAGCATCGCGCTGAGCTCGCGGAAATCCTCTCGGCCCCGGCTTACCTCGATCTGCCCGCCGCCGTCATCGCCCCGACGCTCCTCGGCCAGTTCGCATGTCGGGCCGATCTCATCGAGTCCGTGCCCGATTTCCATGTCTTCAGCCGGGGCGACGCCAACGCGCCCACCCCGGTCCGCGCCGCCACACTCCAGAACGAACTCATTGCCACGGGCCTCCTGCCGCGCGCCCAGCTTACCCCCAGTTTACCCCGCCGTCTCTTTCGCGAGGACATGTATCGCGAAGCCATTGCCAACCTCGACACCACCTATGCACCACCATCAACCAAGCTCCACGGCGGGGCGTTCGTCCCCGCTTAACCGTCGCGAATTCCTTTCCCGCGGCGCCACGCTGGCCGGCACCGCCGCCCTGTGGGCCGCCCTCGGTAACAAAAGCTGGGCCGCCACCGCCGGCTCCGCGTCCGACGCGCCCGAGACGCCCGACCTCAACTTCGGCATGATCGCGCTGACGGATTGCTCGCCCATCGTCATCGCGCACGAGAAGGGCTTCTTCAAAAAATACGGCATCAACTCGACCGTCACGAAAGGCGCCAACTGGGCCGCCATCCGCGACAGCCTCTCCACCGGCTCCATCCAGGCCACGCACATGCTCATCGGCATGCCGCTCGCCTCAACCATGGGCCTCGCCGGTTCGCCCAAGAAACCAATGGTCGCCCCCTGGATCCTCAACCGCAACGGCCAGGCCATCACCCTCAAGACCGAGTTGAAGGGCAAGGTCGGCGCCGACCCGGAGGCGCTCAAGCCCTTCGCCGACCAGGCCAAGAAGCTCGGCGAGCCGCTCACCTTTGCCATGACCTTCCCGCCGGGCACGCACGCCATGTGGCTTCGCTACTACCTCGCCGCCGGCGGCATCAATCCCGGTGGCCCGAACGGCGAGGGTGGCGATGTCAGCCTCATCACCGTCCCGCCCGCCCAGATGGTCGCCAACATGAAGATCGGCAAGATGGATGGCTTCTGTGTTGGCGAACCCTGGGGCGCCCGCTCCATCGCCGACGGTATCGGCTTCACCTCGGTCACCACGCAGGACATCTGGAAGGACCACCCGGAGAAGGTCTGCGCCTTCACGGAGGAATTTGCCCTCAAGAATCCCAAGACGGTCAAGGCCGTCCTCAAGGCCCTGCACGAGGCGAGCGTCTGGCTCGACGTCATGGAAAATCGCGTGGAGCAATGCGACATCGTCTCCAAGGCCACCTACATCAACTGCCAGAAGGAAATCATCCTCGGCCGCCTGCAGGGCAAGCTGGACTACGGCGACGGCCGCAAGAAGGACGACGAGTTCTACATGCACTACAGCAAGCGCAACTGCAATTACCCGCAGGCCAAGTACGCGAAGTGGTTTCTCTCGCAATACCGCCGCTGGGGCATGGTCACCGGCACGCCTGATTATGACGGCATCGCCAAGCGGGTCATGCGCGCCGATCTCTACGAGGAGGCGATGAAGGAAATTGGTTACGCCCATGGCGGCGCCGACGCCACGCCCGAAACGCTCTTCGACGGCGCGACCTTTGACCCCGCGAACCCCGAAGCCTTCGCCACCGGCGCGACGGTCAAGAGCCTCAAGGGCTGAGTTACTGCCCGCGAATCACGCGAATATCCGCCAATGAAATTCATCTCTGTTTCCGATTTCATTCGTGTCCATTCGCGTGATTCGCGGGCCCCTGCCTTATGAAATCCTTCAAACTCGACTGGCTCCTGCTGCCGCTGCTCGGCTTCGGCATCGTGCTCATCCTCTGGGCGATCTCCAGCAACACCTGGGCGACCAACCTGCCTTCGCCGGCCAAGACCTGGGAATCGAGCCGCGACTACGTGCTCTCGCCCTTCGCCAAGCGCGGCGAGATGGACCAGGGCATCCTGCGCTTCACGTGGTATTCGCTGATCCTCGTGGCGCAGGGCTATGCCATCGCGCTTATCGTCGGCACGCCGATCGGTTTCTGCCTCGGACTCTCGAAGACCTTCACCAAGACCTTCGACCCGATCATCCAGATTCTGCGCCCGGTCTCGCCGCTGGCCTGGCTGCCGCTCGGTCTCGTGCTCTTCATGAACGCCGGCAAGGAGGCCGGCACCTACGGCGCACTGTTCACCATCGCCATCTGCGCCATGTGGCCGACCGTGCTCAACACTGCCGTCGGCGTGCGCGCCGTGCCGCAGGATTTCCTCAACGTCGGCAAGGTCCTCAAGCTCTCGCGCTGGAAAACGCTCACCAAGATCCTCATTCCCGCGACCCTGCCCTACATGTTCACGGGTTTCCGCCTGTCGCTCGGCATTGCATGGCTCGCCATCGTGGCCGCCGAGATGCTCACCGGACGTCCCGGCGCCGGCGGCTTTCTCTGGCAGGAATACAACGCGCTCATCTACGAACACATCATCCTCTCGATCATCACCATCGGCCTCGTCGGCTTCGTGCTCGACCGGTTGATGAGCCTGCTGGAGCGGAGGTTTAAAAGCGCCTGAGGACTTATGATTTACGACTTAAGACTTATGACTGAGTGCCGAGGTTCGCGTGGCGTTAAATATTTTCGTCAGCTCGATCGCCTCAGCCTGCAAGGTCGTGACACGCCGGGCCGGAATATGCCCACAGCGCTTGGCGATCTCGATCCACAGATCTGTTTCGTCCGCCTCCTCGAGCACGATGGTAATCTTGTTAATGAAATCAGCCCGCGATTTGCCTCGCAGAGCCGCACGATAGTTGGCCGCAACCGATCCGCCACTGCGAGCTACTTGGTTGGCAACTGTTTTCCCCGAAGCGGAACGCGGCAACGAATCGGCCATTTTCATTACCCGGACCGCGAATTGAACCGTCCTCTCCTTGAGTTCGTCGTTGGTCATGACGGCCAACGTTCTCCCACAGGCGAAGCTCCGTCTCAAATCATAAATCATAAGTCGTAAGTCATCAGTGCCGATGCCCTTCCTCGAACTCACCAACGTCAGCAAATCCTTTGGCACCAGCGCTCCGGTTTTGAGCAACGTCAACCTCAGCATCGTCCGCGGTGAATTCGTCGCCATCGTCGGCTACTCGGGCTCGGGCAAGACCACGCTCATCTCGCTGATCGCCGGCCTCACCCGGCCCGACACCGGCACGGTCAAGCTCAACGACCTCGAGATCACCGCGCCCGGGCCCGACCGCGGCATCGTTTTCCAGAACTACTCGCTCCTGCCCTGGCTCACCGTCACCGATAACATCGCCCTGGCCATCGACCAGGTCTTCCCAAATCACTCGACCGAGAAACGCGCCCAACTCGCCGCGACCGCCATCGCCACCGTCAACCTGACGCCCCATGCGCACAAGCTCCCGCGCGAACTTTCGGGCGGCCAGCGCCAGCGTGTCTCCGTGGCCCGCGCCCTCGCGTTGGACCCGCAGATCCTGCTCCTCGACGAGCCGCTCTCCGCCCTCGACGCCCTCACCCGCGCCACGTTGCAGGACGAGTTCGAGCGCATCTGGGAAAAGGACAAGAAGACCGTTGTCCTCATCACCAACGACGTTGACGAGGCCCTGTTGCTCGCCGACCGCATCATCCCGCTCACGCCGGGCCCCGGCGCCACCCTCGGGCCGTCGTTCCAGGTCTCGCTCGACCGCCCGCGCGACCGCAAGGCCCTCAACCATGACCCGGAGTTCAAGCGGCTCCGAGCCCTCATCACCACCGAGCTCCTCGGCTACGGCGAACGCCGCAAGTCCACGGTCCGGCAGAAACTCGTTTTGCCCGATATCCTCCCCGAGAACCTCGACCTCCCGCGCACCGACCGCCGCCGCCCGCTCCGGCCGAGTGAGATCAAGGAAGAGACCGTCGCGCTCAACTCATGAGTGCAATCGCGACCAAAACACCCCGGCGCTGCGCGCCACCCCTCTTGCTAGAGGGGAGCCAAACTTCCGCAGCCGAAGTCCCCTCTATGAAGAGGGGTGCCCGTCAGGGCGGGGTGTGTGGGCAATCATTAATTATAAATCATAAATCATAAATTTCCCGTGTCCTCCTTCCTCGAAATCTCCCAGCTCGGCAAGGTCTACGAAACGCCCAAGGGACCCTCGGTCATCGTCGAGAACTTCGACCTGCGCATCCAAAAGGGTGAGTTCATCACGCTCATCGGCCACTCCGGCTGCGGCAAGTCCACCGTCCTCGCCATGATCGCCGGCCTGGCCGACGTGAGCTCCGGCGGCATCGTACTCGCCGGCAAGGAAGTCACCGGCGCCGGCCCCGACCGCGGCGTCGTCTTCCAGGCGCCCTGTCTCCTGCCCTGGCTCACCGCTTTCGAGAACGTCATGCTCGGGGTCGAGCAGGTCTACTACACCGCCGACGCCGAGGAACGCCGCCAGATCGTCGAGTATTACCTCACGGTCGTCGGCCTCGGCGACGCTATGCACAAGAAGCCGGCCGAGCTCTCCCAGGGCATGCGCCAGCGCTGCGGCATTGCCCGCGCCTTCGCGCTTTCGCCCAAGATGCTCCTCCTCGACGAGCCTTTTGGCATGCTCGACTCGCTCACCCGCGCCGAGCTTCAGCAGGTGCTGATCGACCTCTGGCAGAAGGACCGCAAGACCGCCCTCATGGTCACGCATGACGTGGATGAGGCGCTTTTTCTCTCCGACCGCGTCGTCATGATGACCAGCGGCCCGGCCGCCACCGTTGGCGAGATCCTCGAGGTGAAGTTCCCCCGGCCCCGCTCCCGCAAGCAGCTGCTGGAAGACCCCGAATATTACCGGCTCCGCGAGGAGCTCATCGGCTTCCTCGAGGAACGCTCGCATCACCGTCCCGCCCGCCCTGCCGCAGTCGCTCCGCCACCCGCCGCTCCCACCGCGTTCCCCCCTTCCACGCCGCCGACGGCAATCGGCGCGCCCCGCTCAGGCTTCCAGCGCCTGCTCAGTGCCTTCAATCCCGCCGCCTGATTCCCTCCTCGACCCAACCGCACCATGAACACACACCTCCGCCAGACCCGAATTCAGTCGAATTCTTTCGCGACGCTTCTTGCGCCGCCGCCCAGCCGGGCCTCCTTGGCCCCGCGCATTTGTAACCTATTAGGTTACAAGTGTGGGATGCTCCTCGCGCTCGCCTGCTTCGCCCTCCCGGCGCTCCGCGCCCAGTACACGCCGCCACCGCCGGCCCGGCCCTTCGCCGGCTACACCAACGACTGGCTGCGCACCGACAATGTCTACGCCAGCTCGTGGGACATCGGCGTGAACATCCGCTTCCGCTACGAGAGCAAGGATGACGCCGGCTTCACCAAGGCCGGCTCGAACTGGGATTTCTCACTGCGCCCGCAGGACGACAACAACAACCATTACTCCCTCACCCGGGTCATGCCACGCGTTGGCTACACCGCCAAGTGGTGGAATTTCCTCGTCGAGGGTCGCTCCAGTTACTCCCTGGGCGACGAACGGTTCGTCGCCACGGCTGCTGGCCAGGGCGTGGCCGAGCGCGACGGCCCGATGGATGTGCACCAAGCCTACGTCTTTCTCGGCAACCACAAGGAATTCCCCGTCTCGGTCAAAATCGGCCGCCAGGAACTCGTCTATGGTGACCAACGCCTCCTCGGCCACCTGCGCTGGAACAACAACGCCCGCACCTTCGACGCGGTCAAGGTCCGCTGGCAGAATGCCCTGTTCGGCGTCGACGTCTGGACCGGCGGCCTCGTCTACAACGACAACAAGAACCTGAACAAGTCCAACTCGCAGGACCACTTCTCCGGGGCCTATTTCAATTTCCCCACGCTGGCCAAGAAAGAGATCGTCGAGGCCTACTTCTACGCCCGCAACGTCGAGCGCGGTATCGCCACCGACAACTGGAGCGCCATCGCCGCGCCCTTCCGCTTCCCCGGTGCGCAAGACCTCTACACCGCCGGCATCCGCATCAAGTCCAAGCCGCTGGCCTACGACGCCTGGGACTACGGCCTGGAAGCGATGCACCAGTTCGGAAATCGCACCGCGGTTTTCCCCGCCACCACCGTGGCCACCGCCCTGGCCGCCCCGCGCCTGAAGCAAGATGCTTACGCCTTCGTCTTGCAGGGCGGTTACACGTGGACCGAGCATCCCTGGCAGCCGCGCGTCGGCCTGCTCTACAGCTTCGCGTCGGGCGACAAGAGCTCGTCCGACGGCTCGAGCGAAACCTTCCAGAATCTTTTCGCCACGACCCATCTGCACTACGGCTACATGGACCTGAACAGCCTGCAGAACCTGCATGACCTGCGCGCCGTCTTCACTGTGAAGCCCCGGTCCAACATCAGCCTAGCCGCCGAATTCCACTACCAACTGCTCGATCGCACCACCGATTTTTGGTACAACCTGGGTGGCGTTCCGCGCAACTTCACCACGGCCGCCGTCGGGAGCGGCGGGGGTTACCGGATCAATCCTTCCTACAGCAACAAACTCGGCACCGAGGTCGATCTGGTCGCCGCCTGGACCTTCAAACCTTACGCCCAGATCGAGACTGCTGTCGCCCACTACTATCGCGGCGACTACATCAAGCAGTCGCTCTCGGCCGTCGGCTCCAAGGATGCCGGCTACGTCTACGTCCAACTGACCTTGAATCTGTGATTTATGGCCGCGGATCCGTTTAATTGTAGGTCGGGCTTTATGCCCGACAAACAACGTTCACGTCGGAGGCAAACCCCGACCTACACTCTCCCAAGCAGCGACGGGAAATCAAATACCTGATTCTCCCTCCAGTTTCGGGCGAAAGTGCAACTGTCAGCACTTTCGTCCTTTGGGAATCAATGAGCCGGATTCATGGCTGTCATGAAATCTTTCAGTCCGGCTAATTCGTAAAAACAAAAAAACTGGCATGGCGACCGCTTAGGGGATGGTGCCATGCCGCAAGCCTCCCAGCACCCCGATTACCCCGCCCCACTCCCGGGAGGAACGGCTTGGCGCAGTCCTCATTGCCCATGATCCACATCACCTCCAACACCCTGGCGGGGTATCTCTTTACCTCTAGTCCGGGCTCGCTTCCATGAAGTGGCGAGATCTGCGCGACAACGGTCACTGGCCCACGCTGGTGACATCCTTCCTGTATTTCGACGTCAGCTTCATGGTCTGGACGCTGCTCGGGGCACTCGGTGCCTTGATCGCGCCAACCCTCCAGCTCAATGCCGATCAAAAATTTCTCATGGTCTCCCTGCCGATCCTGGCCGGGGCGTTTCTGCGCATCGCGCTCAGCCTCCTGGTTGATCGCATCGGGACAAAGACCACGGGGCTGATCGCCCAACTCCTCGTGATGGCCAGCCTGGCGGTCGCGTGGAAGTTCGGCATTGCCTCCCTCGCCCAAGCCTTGTGGCTCGGCGTGGCCCTCGGTCTCGCCGGGGCCAGCTTCGCCGTCGCACTCCCGCAATCGGGCCGCTGGTATCCGCCGCGCATGCAAGGCGTCGTGCTGGGGCTCGCGGGGGCGGGTAATATTGGCGTGGTCATCGATCATCTGGCCGCCCCTCGCATCGCCGCCCACTGGGGCTGGCAGGCCGTGTTCGGCGCCGCGCTGATCCCGCTCGCCGTCGCCTTCGTGCTCTACGCCATTTTCTCCAAGGAGCCTCCGGGCGAATTCAAACGGAAGAAGCTGGCCGACTATGGCCGGGTGCTCCGGGAGAAGGACGCACACTGGTTCTGTTTTTTCTATACGGTCAGCTTCGGCGGTTTCGTCGGCCTCGCGACGGCCTTCGCCATCTACTTCAGCGATCAGTTCCACCTGAAGCCGGTGCAGGCGGGCGAGATGGCGGCCTTCTGCACCCTCGTGGGCGCGCTCGGCCGTCCGTATGGCGGCGCCCTGGCCGACAAGCTCGGGGGCATCCGCTCGCTCAGCGTGTTCTACAGCGTGGCCGCCCTCGCCATGATCGTGGCCGCCTTGTTCGACAATCTCTGGATCTGTGGCGGGGCGTTCTTCGTCGCCTCGGGTGCCTTTGGCATGTGCAACGGCTCGGTCTTCCAACTCCTACCCCAGCGTTTCGCCAAGGACATCAGCCTCATGACCGGCCTCGTCGGTTGCGGAGGGGGCATCGGCGGCTTCGTACTGGGCCGGCTCTTCGGCTTGTCCCGCGAATACACGGGCAGCTACACCAGCGGCATCGTCTTCTTCGCCACGCTGGCCTTGGTCGCCCTGGCCGGCCTGTTTCTCGTCAAGAAACGCTGGCGCACCACCTGGGGCGCTTCCGCCCAGGCCCGCATTTGAACCATGGGCCTGCACGTCACCACCGCGTCCGTTCCCGGCACCGGCCGCACCAACTCCGACGACGCCTTCGCGCACCGCGCGTATGACGGCCTGCAGGTCGCGGCCGTGGCCGACGGCATCGGCAGCGCGCGGGCGGGCGGCGCCGGCGCCGCCCTGGCCGTCCGCCGGTTCGCGGATAACTTTGAGACGCGGCCTTCCGGCTGGTCCGTGGATCGTGCCCTCGTGGAGTTCACGACGCAAATCAACCGCCAGCTCTGCGAGGAGGCACTGCACCGCTACGGCACCGAAGGCGCCCTCGGCTGCACCTTGGCGGCGGTCGCCATCTCGGGCGACATGATGTGGGGTGTGAACCTCGGCGATACCGAGGTGTTCCTGCTCCGCGCCGGCGAACTGCGGCAACTATCCGAGCGCCACTCGCTGGTCGGACCCGAAAAATCCCACGTCCTGACCCATGCCCTGGGCCTCGATGCCACGATCGCACCCCACGTGTTTTCCTGGCGCGTCGCTGCGGGCGACCGCGTGCTAATCTGCACCGACGGCGTCACGCGGCCGCTTACCCAGGAGAAATTGGCGGCTCTCCTCTCCCGCCACCCCGATGCGATTCCGCTCATCCGCGCCATTGAGAATCCCGAAGACGACGCCACGGCCGTGGTCATCTCGATCGAGACCCCCACCGCCGGCCCCCTGTCGGTCGCCAGCCTGATGGTGCCAGGCACGCTGGAGATCGGCCAGGAGTGGGCCGGCCATATCCTGCTCAGTGCCCTTGATCCCGACAGCCGCGTCTGGCTCGCGCGGCGCCTGCACGACGGGGAGAAACGCGTCCTGAAGTTCGCCCCGAATGACGCCCGCCATGACGAGAAACTCCGCTCGCTGTTCAGCACCGAGATCACCCGGGCCCACCGGCTGCAATCCACCTTTTTCCCGACCGTCGAAATTCCGCCCGGCGACCCGGTCTGTTGCTACAGCCTGGAATACATCGTCGGTCCCACTCTGCGCGAATGCCTCGCGGAGCGGCCCCTGATCACGGAGGAAGTTATCGCCCTCGGCCGGTTTCTCACCGCTGCCACCCAGTTCCTGCTCCGGCACGACCTGGTGCATGGCGACCTGAAACCGGAAAACATTCTCGTCCGCCGCCGGGGCATCTCCGCCGAGTTCACTCTGCTAGACTTCGGCAGCGTGGCGCCGCTCTTCGCTCCGCCCTCCCGTTCCGGTACCGCCAGCTACATCGCCCCAGAGCGTTTCACGGGTGCCCCGCATTCCGAACGCACCGAGATCTACGGCATCGGCGTCACCCTGTTCGAGGCTGCTACCCGCACTTATCCCTACGGCGAGATCGAGCGGTTCCAAAATCCCCGTTTCACCGCGCCGGCCCGGCCGGCCCGGCTCAACCCCGCCCTACCAGACTGGCTCGAGGCCGTGTTGCTCCGCTGCGTCGCCGCCGAGCCCGCTCAGCGCTACCAGAACTACTCGCAGTTGACCTACGATCTCGAACATCCCGACAAGGTCGAGCCGTTCTTCGCGCCTGACACGCCCCTGCTCGAACGCAACCCGCTCCTCGTCTGGCAGCTCCTCGCCGGGCTGCTGGCCGCCTTGAACCTGCTGCAATTCTTCCTGCGGACATGAACTCGCTGCCCGTCCCTCCTCCCGCGTCGCCCCATTCCTTCTCGCCCGACCAAAAGGAATACTTACAGGGCTTCATGGCCGGAGTGCTCGCCAGCGGCCAGTACGCCTACGTTGGCGCCAATGCCGCCGGCCAACTGACCGGCTCGCCCGGCGGTGCCGTGACTGGCAATCTCGCCATGCCGGCGGATGATTCCGTCTTCGGCACGCCCCTCGCCGACCTCTCGAAACCGGAGCGCTGGAAACACGAGGAGAACGGCCTCGACGTCTGGGAAAAGCTCGTCGCCCACGCCGCCACCGACAAGTTCCCTGACGAGGCCGACACCTTCCGCTTCAAGTTCCACGGCCTATTCTACGTCGCCCCGGCGCAGGACAGTTTCATGATGCGCCTCCGCATCCCCGCCGGCGAGATTACCTCCCACCAACTCCGCGGCCTGGCCGGGCTCGCCGAGGACTGCGGCAACGGTGGCGCCGACATCACCACCCGCGCCAACCTCCAGCTGCGCGAGTTGAAGCCCCGTTCCATCATCCGCGCCCTCACCCGCGTGCAGGAGCTCGGCCTCACCTCCCGCGGCGCGGGCGCCGACAACATCCGCAACGTCACCGCCACCCCCACCAGCGGCTTCGACCGCGACGAGCTGATCGACGTCCGTCCCTACGCCCACGCGCTGCACCACTATATCCTCAATCACCGCGACCTCTACGGCCTGCCCCGCAAGTTCAATGTCGCCTTCGACTCCGGCGGCGCCATCTCCACCGCTGCTGACACCAACGACATCGGTTTCTTCGCCGTTCGCGTGACAGAATCTTCGCTTGCCAAGGTGGAGCGCGCTGACCTCAGCGCGCTGGCCCCCGGCATCTACTTCCGGTGCGAGGTCGGCGGCATCTCGGGCCACAAGGATTTCGCCCGCGACACCGGAGTGCTACTCACGCCGTCCGAGCTCGTCCCCGTCGCCGCCGCCATGTTGCGCGTCTTCCGCGAGAACGGCGACCGCACCGACCGCAAGAAGGCACGGCTCAAGTATCTCCTCGAGAAGTGGGGCGGTTTTCCGCGTTTCCTCGAGGAAACGCAGAAGAAACTCGCCTTCCCGCTGGTCTACGCCCCGCGCGAGTGCGCCGAGCCGCGCCGACCGGTGCTGAAGCACGGTCACCTCGGCGTGTTCAAGCAATCCCAGCCCGGCCGCAACTATGTCGGTGTGGGCGTACCAGTTGGCCGCATGACCGCGAAGCAGATGCGCCGCCTGGCCGACCTCGCCGACCACTACGGCACGGGCGAACTCCGCCTCACCGTCTGGCAGAGCCTCATCATCCCCCATGTTTCCGATGCATATTGCGCCACGCTGGTGCGCTCGATCGAGAGCATGGGGTTCTTCACTTCTGCGCACGCCACCGCCGGATGTGTCATCGCTTGCACCGGCAGCAAGGGCTGCAAATACGCCGCCGCCGATACCAAGGGCAACGCCGTCACGCTGATGGCCCACCTGCGCAAGCGCGTCCCCGAGCTCGACCAACCCGTCAACATCCACCTCACCGGCTGCGCCCATTCCTGCGCCCAGCACTATTGCGGCGACATCGGCGGTGTGGCCACGAAGCTCACCGACGGTCGCGAGGGCTACCATATCGTCCTCGGCGGCGGCATGGATCAGGAGCAAGGCATCGCGCGCGAGATCTTCCGCGGCATCGGCTCCGACGAACTGCCCGCCCTCGTCGAGAAAATCCTCGTCACCTACCGCGACCGCTGCACCGCCGGCGAATCCTTCCTCCAGTGGACCCGCCGCCACACCGTGAAAGAACTTCAAGAATTTCTATCGACCTAATCCTCGCGCCAAGGACGCAAAGGCCGCCAAGTCCACAACCTTTGCGCCCTCAGCCCCCTTTGCGCGAGGCCACTAAAAATGTCTCCTGTTCCTCTCATTCCTGATACCGCCCCGTTTTCGCCCGAGCAGCGCGCTTGGCTCAACGGCTTCTTCGCCGGGGTCTTCTCCCGCACTTCTGGCTGTCAGCCCTCAGCTCTCAGCTCTCAGCTAGCGCCGCAGGCGCTTCAGCCGCTTACCATCCTGTTCGGCTCCCAAACCGGAACCGCCGAGGGGCTCGCCAAAAAAATGGCCAAGGAGGCCGGCAAACGCGGCTTCGCCGCAACAGTTCTCGACATGGCCCAGGCCGACCTTGCCCGCCTCGCCGGCGAGAAGAATCTCCTCGTCATCACCAGCACTTATGGCGACGGCGAGCCGCCCGACAATGCCCGGGCCCTGTACTTGGCTCTCAAGGGTGCCGGCGATCGTCCGCTAACCTCCGTGCGTTTTTCTGTCTGCTCCCTCGGCGATACGAACTACGCCCAGTTCTGCCAGTGCGGCAAAGACCTCGACGCGTGGTTCGAACGACTCGGTGCGACGCGCGTGACCCCCCGTACCGATTGCGATCTCAATTACGATGCTCCGTTCACCGCGTGGCTCGACGCCTCGCTGAATGCGCTCGGATCTTCTGTGGGAGCGAGCTCGCTCGCGATTTCTGAGCCCATCGCGACCAAGGTCGCTCCCACAAGTGAGGAATCCGGCTACTCGAAGAAAAACCCCTTCCCCGCCCCCGTCCTCGCTGTCCGCAACTTGAACGGCCCCGGGTCGGCGAAGGAGGTCAACCACATCGAGTTCTCTCTCGAGGGTTCCGGCCTGACCTATGAGGCCGGCGACGCCCTCGGCGTCGTTCCGCAGAACTGCCCGGCCCTCGTCGCCGATGTGCTCGCCGCCCTTGGCTGCGACGGCGAGGAGGGGGTACCTTCGCCGGCGGGCGAACTGCCGCTGCGGCGCGCACTCACCGAGTGCTACGATCTCGGCAAGCCCTCGG
The DNA here is from genome assembly GCA_025363455.1 of Oleiharenicola sp. GTDB lineage: Bacteria > Verrucomicrobiota > Verrucomicrobiia > Opitutales > Opitutaceae > Lacunisphaera. The sequence continues at coordinate 46,271 of JANYDW010000036.1, forward strand.
CGGAGTTGCTCAGTCTTGTAGGAGGGGCTTTACGCCCCGACGTTGCATCTGAGTCGGGGCATAAAACCCCTCCTACCCTGACAGCCCAAGCCCACCATCACGTCATTGATGTGCTTCTGGCCGCGCCCACCAAGCCCGCCCCGGCTGCGTTGATCGGCGTGCTGAAGAAAATCCAACCGCGCCTCTATTCAATTTCCTCCTCGCCCAAGGCCCACGCCGGCCAGGTGCATTTGACGGTTGGCGCCGTGCGCTACGAGAAGGACGGCCGGCCCCGTAAGGGCGTCTGCTCCACCTTCCTTGCCGAGCGCGGCCTGGCTGCGGGCAAGGTCGGCGTGTTCGTCCATTCCAACAAGGCCTTCCGCCCGCCCGCGAATGGCGACACCTCCATGATCATGGTGGGGCCCGGCACGGGTATTGCACCGTTCCGCGCCTTCCTCGCCGAGCGCCGGGCGACCGGGGCCAAGGGCAAAAACTGGCTCTTCTTCGGCGACCAGAAAGCGACCGCCGATTTCCTCTACCGCGAGGAGCTCACCGGCCTGCAGGAATCCGGGGTGCTCACGCGCCTCGATCTCGCCTTCTCCCGCGACCAGGCCGAGAAAATCTACGTCCAGCACCGCATGCTCGAGGCCGCCGCTGAACTTTACGCCTGGCTCGAAAAGGGCGCCCACTTCTACGTCTGCGGCGATGCTTCGCGCATGGCCAAGGATGTCGACACCACCCTCCACCAGGTGATCGAAAAGGCCGGTGGCAAGACGCCCGCTGAGGCTGCGACGTATGTTCAGGTATTAAGGTCAACCAAGCGGTATTCGCGGGACGTTTATTGAAACATGATACCCCAATCCACCTCGCGCAAAGTCCACCAAGGACGCAATGGTTCGGTTCCTTTGCGCACTCTGCGACCTTTGCGCGAGGCCGGTAACTGCCGCTACTGATGGTCGCGCCCCGCCAGCCTCCGCTGCTCGCTCTGGTAGACGAGCTACTCGCCGAGCAGGGCCAGCTGCAGACGCCTGTCGTACGCGCAGCGGAGGCCTACGACCGGGCGCAGCGCGGTCAGTTCAATTCCAAGACCCACGCCGATCTCATCCCCCTGACCAAACCCGGCCCGGGCGAGCAATACGCCTTCCAGGTCGACCTCGATTCCTGCACCGGCTGCAAGGCCTGCGTCGTCGCCTGCCATTCCCTCAATGGCCTCGATGACGAAGAAGCATGGCGCGATGTCGGCTTCGTGGTCGGCGGCTCGCGTGCCGCGCCCTATCAGCAGACCGTCACCACCGCCTGCCACCATTGCGCCGATCCCGGCTGCCTTAATGGCTGCCCGGTGCTCGCCTACGAGAAGGATCCGGTCACCGGCATCGTCCGCCACCTTGATGACCAGTGCATCGGCTGCCAGTATTGTATTTTGAAGTGCCCTTACGACGTGCCGAAATACAACGACCGGCTCGGCATCGTGCGAAAATGTGACATGTGCCAGCAGCGGCTCGGCGCCGGTGAGGCGCCCGCCTGCGCCCAGGCCTGCCCCACCCACGCCATCAAAATCATCAAGGTCGAACTGCACGTGAGTGTGGGAGGGGCTTTACGCCCCGACACCTCCAAGTTTCTCCCCTCCGCCCCCGACCCGTCGTACACCCAGCCGACGACGCACTACATCACCAAGCGACCGACGCCGGTGGACGTACGGTCCGCCGATGCTGCCGTGCTCCGGCCCCAGCCGCCGCACTGGCCGCTGGTCGCACTCTTGATGCTGATGCCGATGGCGGTAGGTTGTGGCGTGGCCGACAAAATTCTCGATCTCCGGACCTCCGCGTTGGCCGTCTGCGGTTGGGTGGCTGGTGCCACGGGGCTCGCCCTTGCCGGCCTGCACCTCGGGCAACCATTGCGGGCGTGGCGCGTCTTCCTCGGGCTGCGCAAATCCTGGTTCAGCCGCGAGGCCGTCGTCTTCGGTCTCTGGTTCCCGCTGGCCTCCGCCTACGTCGCGGTGCGCCTCGGCTGGCTGCCGCTGGCCGGTCAGCTGCGTTCGGGCCTTGCCGTCGGCACGGCCTGCCTTGGTGTGCTCGGCCTCTTCTGCTCCGTGATGATCTACGCGGACACGCATCGGGTGTTCTGGCGCGTCGCCAACACCGCGCCGCGCTTCTTTGGTACTGCCGTGATTCTCGGTCTCGCCGGTGCCCTCACCGCTCCGGGCGCGCCCCTCGCCCTCGGCTATCTCCTCGCCGGCGCCACGATTCTGAAGCTCGCCTTTGAAACCAAAGCGCTGGCCGCGCTGGCCGAGGAAGACGATGGCATGTCTCCACCCGCCCGCCAGACCGCCCTGCTGCTGACCGGCCCCCTGCGCCCGGCGAATGAACTGCGCGTGTTCGCCGCGCTGCTCGGCGGGATTTTGCTGCCATTCATGGTATCGAGTGGCACGGCTCCACTCTGGGTGGCGTGGCCCGCGCTGGCCTTTGCGCTCCTCGGCGAACTGGCCGAGCGCTATCTTTTTTTCCGTGCCGTCGACGCGCCCAAGATGCCGGGCCAGCCCGACCCCGGCCGGGGAGGCCACGCATGAAAATCCTGTCTCCCACTGTAGGAGCCTGCTTGCCGGCGATCCGGCGCGCCCGCCAGCCACACAACGTCCATATCGCCTGCAAGCAGGCTCCGACAATTTGATCCATGCCTTCACTCCTTGAACAGTTGTTGCTCGCCCGCACCGGGCCGATGACGAGCGAACTCGTGCAACATCCGGGCGATTTCGGTCTGGGCAAGGTGCCCTCGCGCCTGGCCCCGGCCGGCACCGCGAAGGCCATCTGCGGTTTCTGCAGCACGGGTTGCTCGCTGCAGATCCACCTCAATGCTGCGGGTGAGGCCATCAATCTCACGCCGGATCCCGATTATCCCGTCAACCTCGGCATGGCCTGCCCCAAGGGCTGGGAAGCGCTGACACCCCTCGCTGCGCCTGACCGGGCCACCTCTCCGCTCCTTCGCGACTCCAAGGGCGGACTGCGGCCCGTGGACTGGCCACGGGCGTTGGCCGAGTTCTCTGGCCGCTTCAAGTCGGTCCAAGCTCTGCACGGCCCCGGCGCCGTTGCCGTCCTGAGCACCGGCCAGATCGTGGTGGAAGAGATGGCCCTGCTCGGCGCCCTCGCGAAGTTCGGCATGGGCATCGCCGACATCGACAGCAACACCCGGCAGTGCATGGCCACCTCGCACGTGGCCTATAAACAGTCCTATGGCTTCGACGCGCCGCCGTTCACTTATGCCGACTTCGAGGAGAGCGACGTGCTGGTCTTCGTCGGCGCCAACCCCTGCATTGCCCACCCCATCATGTGGCAGCGGGTGATGCGCAATCGCCGCAATCCCGCCATCATCGTCGTGGATCCGCGACGCACCGAGACGGCCATGGCCGCGACGCTGCACCTGCCGGCCCGGCCCAAGACCGACCTCACGCTGCTCTACGGCCTCGCCCGCGAGCTGATCAAACGCGGGGCCGTTGATCCCACCTTCATCGCCGAACATACGACGGGCTTCGCCGAGTTCGCCTCGTTCGTAGACACCTTCACCCCGGAGCACGTCGCCAGGGAAACCGGGTTGAGCATGGCGGACATCCTGCACACCGCCGAGCTGATCGCCCGACCGGGGGCGCGCGTCTCTTACTGGTGGACGATGGGTGTCAACCAGAGCCATCAAGCCACACGCACGGCGCAGGCGTTGATCAATCTCTCACTCATGGCCGGGCAGATTGGCCAACCCGGCACCGGCGCCAACTCCATCACCGGTCAGTGCAACGCGATGGGCTCGCGCCTGTTTGGCAACGCCACCTCGCTCATCGGCGGCTACGACTACGCCAACGCCGCGCATCGTGAACATGTCGGCCAGATCCTCGGCATCGACCCCAGCCTCATCCCGCAACAGGCCAGTCGGGCCTATGACCGCATCCTCGATGCGGTCGACGCCGGTGAGATCCGCGCGCTCTGGATCATCGCCACCAACACGGCCCACTCCTGGATCAATTCGGGCAAGTTCGCCCAGCTTCGCGACAAGCTCGATTTCCTCGTCGTGCAGGACATGTATGCAACGACCGAGACTGCCCGGCAGGCAGACCTCGTTCTGCCTGCCGCCGGCTGGGGCGAAAAGGACGGCGTGTTTATCAATAGTGAGCGCCGCCTCGGCGTCGCCCGCAAAGTCGCCCGCGCGCCCGGCCAGGCGCTGAGTGATTTCGCCATCTTCAAGCTCGTGGCCGAGGCCTGGGGCTGCAGCCCGATGTTCGCGCGCTGGTCTTCGCCAGCCGCCGCGTTCGGGGTCCTGAAGGATCTCTCGCGCGGCCAGCCCTGTGACTTCTCGGGTATCCGCGACTACGACCACATTGAGGCCAGCGGAGGGATCCAGTGGCCGTTCTCGGAAGAAATGGCTGAAAGACTGAAAGCTGAAAAACTGAAGGAAGCGGGGTCAGCCCTTCAGTCATTCAGTCCTTCAGCCTTTTTCGAAAGCCGCCTCTTCGCTGACGGGAAATTCTTCACCTCCGACCACCGCGCGAAATTTCTCTTCGACCCGCCCGTGCCGCTGCCCGAGCCGGTCGACGCCGCCTACCCGTTTCTCCTCAACACCGGCCGCGGTTCCTCCGCCCAGTGGCACACCGGCTCGCGCACTGACAAAAGCGCCGTGCTGCGCAAGCTTGCGCCCAACCTGCCGTGGATCGAACTCAACCCCTCCGACGCCGCGCCGCTCGGCGCCGTTACGGGCGACCGGATGCTGATCCGCTCCCGCCGGGGCTCGACCACCGCACTCGCCGTTGTCACGCCGATCGTGCAGCCAGGCCAGGTGTTCATGCCGATGCACTTCGCGGAAGTTAATGTGCTGACCTTCCCCGCCTACGATCCCCACTCGCGGCAACCCGCCTACAAGGCCTGCGCCGTCGCGGTCTCGCTGGCCCCAAACCTCTGACTTTTGCCACAAAAAGTCACAAAATATATGTCCGCCGCTGCAAGTCCCGAGGCGCCTATAGGCGCACGGAACACTTTCCCGCAGGACAAAATCATTTTCGTGCCTTTTCGTGGCCAAACCAGCCTTTGGTTCGTGTCTCCCTCCCTGATTAGTGTTCACTAGCGTAAATTAGTGGTTCCCTCTGAATCCGCTATGACCCCGCCCGTCCTCACCGCCCTCGCCCTCCACCGCATCTTCGTGTCGGACGGGCACAGCTATTTGGGGAGGCACGGACTCGGTTCAGCGAAATTCCAGATCCGTGAGGTCGAGAGCGTGGAGTGTGTTACCGGCCGCGGGCTGCGCGGCGACCGTTACTTCGACCACAAGGAAAACTACAAGGGCCAGGTCACGCTCTTTGCGCAGGAGGTCTTCGACGAGCTCTCCCGCACCCTTGGCTTGCCGTCGGCCCGCCCTTCAGCCTTACGCCGTAATCTGCTCGTCAGCGGGGCCGACCTTAATGATTTCATCGGCCGGCAATTCGAGCTGCAGGGCGTGCGGCTTGAGGGCAGCGAGGAATGCAAACCCTGCTACTGGATGGATGAGGCGCTCGGCCCCGGCGCCCACGAGTGGCTGAAAGGCCGCGGCGGTCTGCGCTGCCGGATTTTGTCTGATGGCTGGCTGCGGACAAATTCTGTCCCGTAGGAGCCTGCTTGCAGGCGACCCGCCCGTGACATCAATTTCGAATCGCCTGCAAGCAGGCTCCTACAAAAATACCCATGAACCCCCGGTCTTCCTCGCGCCAAGGTCGCCAAGGTCGCAACGGACAGAACCTTATCCTTTGCGCCCGTTGCGTCCTTGGCGCGAGGAATGAACATGATTCCGAAAGGTGAACTGACCGGTGCCGTGCTGGCCGGGGGCGAGTCCCGCCGCATGGGCCGCGACAAGGCTGCGCTGGTTGTCGGGGATCAGCCCCTCTGGAAACGCCAAGTGCTGATGCTGCGCTCGGCCGGTGCCCGCACGGTCGGCGTCGTGCGCCGGCCCGACCAGCCCGCACTCAACCTCCCTGCCGACATTCCGCTCTGGCAGGATGAGGTGTCAGGCATCGGACCGCTGGCGGGAATGCATGCGGCCCTGACCGCCTGCTCGACCGGATGGCTGGCCGTCATTGCCACGGACATGCCCCGAATCGAGGCCGGCTGGTTCAAGTGGCTCGGCGGGTTCTGTTCGCCCGGCTGCGGCGCGATGATACGGCGACACGACGGCACCCATGAGCCGCTCGCTGCCATCTATCCGCAGGCCGCCCGCGCCGAGGCCGTCCGGCGACTCGCCGGCCCAAACTATTCGCTGCAGACCTTGGCGGATGCCTTGATCGCACAAAAGCTGCTGGTCAGCGTACCGCTGCCGGGCGCCGACCTTTGGCAGCTAGAGAACTGGAACACGCCGGCGGAAGTCGCTTCCAGACAGGCGGCAATCCGCAGGTAAATTTCAGTCGACATTATCAATCTCCGTGATGACGACCTGCCGGACAGCGTGATCCACCCAGAAATCGAAGATGAACCCATCTGCCAGGAGATGGAATATCTCCCGTCCGGATGCGTCGACTGTCCTGAAATCCGGTACAAGGAACGGGTCTGCCGCCAGTTCACCAGCCCGGTCCAACAGCCGTCTTTGGCGGCGATTACCAAGACCAACGAAAAACTCGACCGCTGATGCAGTGAAAACGGCCTCGTATCCCGTCCGACTAGCCACGGCGGTGACGCGCTTCCAACTCTGCGAGTGTCGTAAACTTCCCAGCCCGAACGTCCTCTATTTTCTTCGCGGTGGCCTTTTTCCAAGCTGGCGTCATCCGCTTCAGCTGGTGCAGGTAAATCTGGATTTCCCTCCGCTCCCGGGCGGAAAGACGGGACAGACTCTGCTTGATTTCGAGAACGCTCACTGCGGATAGAAGATGCGATGGCGCCATGAATCGTCAAGCGCCGGCTTGGGAAGGAATTGCCCCTGCTCGAGCCCGAGCTGTGGCAGCTAGAGAATTGGAACACGCCGGCGCAGTAGCGGCTCAATGTGGGAGAGTAATGGCGGGCATCTTGATCCGCATGCCCGGCATCTTCAACTTCGGCAAGCGCTCGGAATCCACCGGCCGGTTTTCCAACCGGGCGGCCGTAAGTTCGGCGCAATAGCGCACCCAATCATTTGGCTGCAATTTCCCGAGCTCCTTCAACAGGTCGGCAGCATCCTTCTCGTCCCCCAGCCGCATGCGCACCAGAACGAGTGCGAGAAGCGTCCGGGGCCGGTCGTTAAGCGTGTTGAAATGGCCCTGCACAAGTTTGACGTTGGCAATCTCAGGCTGGCTCACGGAGGCCTCGACCCACGCCAGCATCTCATAGCCCATGCTCTGGGTCGGCGCGCACTCGATGGATTTCTTCAGTAGTTTCCGGAGGTCATCTGCCCGTTTCGGCGGCATCCGATAGTCGAGGTTGAACTCGGCAAAGACGGTGTTGGACTCGAGCCGGGCCAGCTCGCGAAAGATCGCCGCGTTGGTCGTGCCCAGCTCCACCGCCTGCCGCCAGTGGTCTCGGGCGACGTCGGTTTCGTCCGCCATAAGCGCAACCGAACCCATTAGCTCATGCAAGCGGAGGTCCGGACCCTGTTCCAAGCGATTTCGCACGTATAAGTTGGCGATCGGGCTGCCCGTGGAGCGCAACATCAACTCAGCCAGCCGCTCCCCCATCTCGTCGGCGGGGACGCTCCGCACCTCGTACCCCTTGGGGTCCGCGATGGCGGGGCGCGGGGCCTTGCGTCCCTGGAAGCGGCCGGACATAACGTAGTGTTCTAGTTCACGCAGCAGCTCCGGATAATCCATGCCGAGCAGGTCCTTGCAAACGGCCCGAAACTGCTCCGCCTTCTCCTGTATATCAGGGGAACCGGCCACGCGGAGGAAGAGCTCCATCTTTTCAGGGGGAATCTTGTGCAGGCCAAACCGGCAATAGTGGAGGAACGCCCAGGACTGCGCGTAAAAGATGCCAGTATCGACGGAGTCCTTAAAAAGCGGCGAATCGGAGCGGACGGCGAAGAGCTGGCCGAAGGGCATCATCGGGTAGGTGTGCAAATCCTGGACCCGCCCCTTGACCGGTGTACCGAGCACCACCCACTCCTTGTCCTCGTCCATCGTCGAGAAAATTTCCGCCATCCCCTCGTTGAACCAGGGAACGGGATTCTGCTCGGTGATGCGGAAGAGGTAGTGGATGTATTCGTGGTAAACCAGCTGCCGTGTCTGGCTGCGATCATTCATCGGGGCCAGGGAGATCACGGTACGGTCGGGGAAACTATTGCAGTAGCCCGCATAGCTGGAATCGCCGCCCCGACGGGACGCCGGCAGGTAGGCGTCGAACTCGTCCTGCCGTGCGAAAAAGTAGAGGGTAACCGGCTGGGGGAGCCGCGGCTGCAACTTGAAGGTGTCGAGAAAAAGCGCCCGCAGCAGTTCCATCTTTTCCAGCACATCCCGCGACTCGCGGTCGCCTTTGGCGCTGTAGAGTTCGAAATTCGGCGACTGGTAATGCGTCCACTTCCGCTCCAAGCCGGGATAGGGTTCACCCTTGGCCGCCCGCAAAGCAGAGCCCAACAAGGCCAAACCGACGAACAGAGAGATCAATCGGCGAAATGACACGGCAGTGATTGTTTGTGGCCCGCAAAGGACCCTGCCGGCGAGAAAACCTCGGGCAAGGGAAAAACCCTTGCCGTGAGCCAGCACCGAGGGTCGGAACAGTAGGGCGGGATCGCCGATTCCGTCTGCCGTGTCTTGGTGGAGGGCCCGCGTCTCTGCGGGCCGCCCGATCACCAAACGGCTCGCCGGGACGCGAGCCCTCCAATAGCGGGCAGCGGCCCCGCCCTACAGCCACGACTCACGAATCGAAGCCCAGCGCCTTCACGACGGCATCGTAGGTGATGCGGCCGTTGCGGGTGTTCACGCCGCCGGCGAGACCCTTGTGTTCGTTGAGCGCACGCTCCACGCCTTTCTGCACCATCATGGCGACAAAGGGCTCGGTGGCCTGCGTGAGTCCCATGGTGGAGGTCCGGCCGACGAGCGCGGGCATGTTGGGCACCGCGTAATGGATGACGCCGTGCTCGTGGTAGGTTGGCTTCTGGTGCGAGGTCGGACGGATGGTCTCGATGCAACCGCCCTGGTCGATGGCGATGTCCACGATCACGCTGCCGGGGCGCATCCGGGCGACCATTTTTTTTGACACGACGATCGGGGCCTTTGCGGCGGGAATGAGCACGGCGCCGATCAGCAGGTCGGCATCGGCCACCTCGCTCTCGATGTTGGCGGGATTGGACATCAGCGTGATCACCTTGCCCCGGTATTCCTGGTCCAGGATCTCGAGCTTGCGGGTGTCGAGGTCGAGCACGGTCACACGCGCGCCCATGCCGGCGGCCATGCGCACGGCGTGCGCACCCGAATTGCCCGCCCCGACCACGACCACGTGGCCCGGAGCCGTGCCGGGAATGCCGCCCAGCAGCACGCCGGAGCCGCCCAATTGCGACTGGAGAAAATACGCGCCGATCTGGATCGAGAGCCGGCCGGCGATCTGCGACATGGGCTTGAGTAGCGGGAACTGTCCGTCCCCTCCTTCCACCGTTTCGTAGGCGATGCCGAGGATGCCCTTGCGGCAAAGTTCCTTCGCCAGCTTCGGGCCGGCGGCCAGATGCAGGTAGGTGAAGATCGTCTGGCCCTGCTGCATGAGGCCGTACTCGGCCTCGAGGGGCTCCTTGACCTTGAGGATCAGCTCGGCCCCTTTCCAGACCTTGGCGGCAGACGGCACCAACGTGGCGCCCGTGGATTTGTATTCGTCGTCGGTGAAGCCGGCGCTAACGCCGGCCGACTTCTCGATGAGCACCTTGCCGCCGAGGGCGGTCACGCGCCGGCAGAGGCTGGGTGTCATCGAGACGCGGGTTTCACCGATTTTAACTTCCTTGGGTACTCCGATAGTCATTTGCCGTTATGACACAAGGATTGCGTCCGCCATGCAATGCCGGAAGCGGCGAATCCCAAGCTACTCAAACCCAAGTTTGGCGCGGCAGCGCCGGTAGGGACGGACCGCCGGGCCGTCCGCGAATGTCCTTGCGGCGCGCCCAGCGGTCGCGCCCTACCTGTAATCCACCCTACCCCTTCTTCTGCGCGGCCACCCACTCCCGGATGTAGGTGTCGAGCACGCTGAGCGGGACGGCGCCGTTGCGCAGCACCTCGTCGTGGAAAAGCCGCACGTCGAACTTCGATCCGAGCTCCTTCGTGGCGTAGGCGCGCAGTTCCTTGATCTTCAGCTCGCCGAGCTTGTAGGCCAGCGCCTGGCCGGGCCAGACGATGTAGCGGTCGACCTCGACGACGATGTCGTGCTCGGATTTGCCGGCGTTCTCCAGGAAGAAGTCGATCGCCTGCTGGCGTGTCCACCCGAGCGAGTGCATGCCGGTGTCCACCACGAGGCGGATCGCGCGCCACATCTCATAGGTCAGCTGGCCGAACTTGGCGTAGGGATCGGTGTAGAGCCCGAGTTCCTCACCAAGGCTCTCTGAGTAAAGCCCCCACCCCTCGACGAAGGCCGTGTAGCCGCCATAGCGGCGGAACTCCGGCAGGTCACCCATCTCTTGTGCGAGCGAGATCTGCAGGTGATGGCCGGGGACGGCCTCGTGGAGCGTGAGCGGCTCCATCTCCCATTTCGGCCGGGTGTTGAGCTCGTAGGTGTTGGCGTAGAAATAACCCGGCCGGCCGGCACCCTGCGAACCGCCGTTGTAGTAGGCGGTGGTCTGGGACTTCTCTGCATAGGTCGGAACCGGGATCACCCCGTAAGTCGACCGCGGAAGGGTCTTGAAGAGCTTCATGAGCTGCGGGTCGATGCGCTTGGCGATGTCGCGGTACGCCCTGAGTAGATCTTCCTTGTCGGTGAAATAGAACTTCGGGTCGCTGCGGAGGTGGACAAAGAACTCCTTGAGTGTGCCCTTGAAGCCGGTCTGAGCCTTAATCCGCTCCATCTCGGCGTGGATGCGTTTCACCTCGGCGAGGCCGATGTCATGAATCTGCTGGGGCGTGAGATCGGTGGAGGTCTGGGTTTTGACGCGCCAGGCATACCAGGCCTTGCCGTCGGGCAGATCAGAGGCCGCGATCGACGTCCGCGCGGCGGGCAGATAATTCTCCGACAGGAAGGCGTGCAACCGTTGGAAGGCCGGACGCACCTCCGCCGTGTAGACCTTGGCGGCCGCGGCGCGCAGCCTGAGGCCCTCCTCGCCTGAAACGGTGGGCGGCAGATCGGCGAAGCCTTGCAGGAGCGGGCTTTTCAGCGGTTCATCGGGAATCTGATTAAGCACCTGCTGGGGTACGTCGCGCAGCGTGATCTGCGGCGGCGTGATGCCCTTCGCCAAACCGTCGCGCAGGAGGGCGATTACCTTGTCCACTTGCGCCGGCAACGCTTGCAGGCGGGCCAGGTGGTTTTCCAACTGCCCGGACGTCGCGCCTTGCATGACACTGAACATTTGGGCCGCGTCCTGCTGGATACCGTCCATCTGCGTGAGCTGCAAAAGTTCCTTGGGGAACCGATCGCCCTCGACCTCCTCCTCCGCCTGTCGCTTGAAGAGGTCGTAGCTCACCCGGTCCACCGCATTGAGCTGCGACCGATCGATGGTGGCCAGCACCGGCAGGCCGCGGCTCGCCAGTTGCTTGCGCCGGGCGATGGCTGCGGGGGAAAGGTCAGTCCAGCGCGTGTCGCCGCCGGGATAGCCGACATAAGTCGCATACTCCGGGTATTCCGCCATCGTATAGGCCCAATCCGCCTTGAACAAGGCATGTAACCGCTCGGTCTCTGATGCCTTCCCCTTGGAGGCGACTACGGCCTGATAACGGGCGTCGAATTCATCCGCCCGGACCGAAACAAAAAAGGCGGCCGATCCCAGGAGCGCCGCCGTCAGTAAACGAAGTTTGCTACGCATGGCGCGGTAGCTTTGGAATCCATGCTCCAACCGCAACCGAGAATACCGTGACACGAATTTCACCAATTTCCGCGAATATCCCCGATGGAATCTTCGTCCGCGAGCACCCCTGCCCCAAGGCGGAGACCCAAGGCCGTCCGGCTGCCTTGCTTCGTGTCCATTAGTGCAATTCGTGTCTTTTGCCATGCCCAAACCCATCCAACTCATCGTTGCCTGCGCCGAGAACCGCATCATCGGCCGCGCCGGCCGTCTGCCATTCGACATCCCGGAGGACAAGCAATGGTTCCACGACCAGACCGCCAACCAGACTGTTGTGCTGGGCCGTATTTGCTACGAAACCTGGCCCCGGGTTCTGGCCGATGGCCGTCAACCGGTGGTGATCACCTCGCAGCCGGAGCGTATTCTACACGGCGCGGAACGGAGTCCGCGCCCTACCGGCAGGGCGATCTCTCCGCTGACCGCTGCAAACGTCCCCGCCGCTCTTGCCCTCGCCCAAACCCTGCCGGGCGCCATCATGGTCTGTGGCGGCCAGCGCATTTATGAGGAGACGCTGCCTTTGGCGGACCGCATCCTGCTGACGCTGGTCCATGCCGAGGTCGAAGGCGACACGTGGTTCCCGGAATGGCGACAACTTGATTGGCGCGAATCCTGGCGGCGTGAAAGCGCGGACGCCAACTACCGGTATACGTTCACGATTCTGGAGCGGGTCAGGTAGAATACATCTACACACCCCGCCCTGTCGGGCACCCCTCTTCGTAGAGGGGACTTCGGCTGCATGGCTTGATTCCCCTCTGGAGAGGGGTGGCGCAGCGCCGGGGTGTGTAGCGGACAGTCGCCGGCTAATGATCCCGGGCCGTTGTATCGATATGCAACAGGGTGTAGAGCGGGCAGTAACCAGCCAGGGCCGTAATGATCGGCAGCAGGCCGAGCAGGCCCCACCAGGTTTCCTTCTGCACCCCCCACATGGCGATCAAGCAACCGCCGACAAATCGCACCGCGACATCGTACGAGCCAATGTTTGTTTTCATGCTAACTCCTTTTGTCGTGATTGTACGCCGTCGCTTACAATCGCGCTCCGCATATCTTGGCGAAAGATGGTTTCAGGTGGGAGCGAGCTTGCTCGCGATTCGGGCCCTCAACATCGCGGGCAAGCTCGCTCCCACACTGACGATCGCCCTGCGGGATTGCTCACTTCTTCCGCGCGGCGTGGGCCTTGGCGACCTCGACATACTTCTCGGCCCAGGCGCGCAGGCCGAGCAGCTCGGTTTCCTTCAGCGGACGCACCACCTTGGCCGGCGAACCCAGAATCATCGAGCCCGGCGGCGCGACAAACCGCTGGGTAACGAGCGAGTTGGCGCCGACAATGCAATGGTCGCCGATGACCGCACCGTCCAGGATAGTCGCGCCCATGCCGATCAGGCACTCGTCGCCGATCGTGCAGGCATGGATGATCGCGCTGTGACCGACCGTGGTGTAGCGACCGATCTTCACGTCGTAATCGTCGGCCAGGTGCACCATCGCCAGATCCTGGATGTTGGTACCCTCGCCGATCTCGATCGAATGAATGTCGCCCCGCAACACGCAGCCATACCACACGCTGCTCAAGGGCCCGAGCTTTACGTCGCCGAGCACCGTGGCGTTCGGCGCCACGAAGGCCGCTCTGACCGTATCAGGTTTCCTGCCCAGATGCCGGGCCAACCGTTCCTTGATGTCCATGACGTCAGGCTAGGGCCGGCACGCGGTTTAGGAAACCACGAAGTGGAGCCATAAACCTACACACCCCGCCCTATCGGGCACCCCTCTTCATAGAGGGGACTTCCGGTTGCGTAGGATTGATTCCCCTCTATGAAGAGGGGTGGTGCGCAGCACCGGAATGTGTGGGCGCGGTATAAGCAAAGGAATCGCGAGCACGCCCGCTCCCACAAGTTCCGCCAAGCCTCACCTGCGTGTCGCGATCTTGCCGCCAGCCACCCAGACCACGAGACAGACGCCGCACATCACCGCCACAGCTCCGGCTGCGATCAAACCGGCTAGCATCAGTACTGTGTTGATTAATTCCATCATGGCACTCGCCTGCTCAGACGCCTGAGCCGGGCAAAAGTTTCATCCGCATAACAGTCTTCCGATCCGAACGGGCTTTAGTAGATGTTTTACCTATTCGTAACCTCGCTGGACAAGTCGCCCCGCACAGGGAGCCACTCCGCTCTTTTCCGCCTGCCTGGGTGTGGTTGAAAAAAAGAAACGCCTGCGGCTCCGACTGTAGGAGGGGCTTAATGCCCCGATGAGACCTATTCCATTTCGCGCTCAGACCACGATCCCAGCGATACTCGCGGAAAGATACGAAGCGAGCGTGCCACAGAGCAGCGCCTTCAGGCCCAACTTGGCCAGGTCGGCACGGCGCTCGGGCACCAGCGCGCCGATGCCACCGATCTGCATACCCACGCTGCTGAAGTTGGCGAACCCGCAGATCGCGATGCTGACGATGAGCAGCCCTTTGGGGGTGACGATCGGCACGATCTTGTCGGTCAGGCTCTTGAAGGCCACGAATTCGTTGATCGTGATTTTCTGCCCTAACAAGGTGGCCACGTTGTTGACGTCGGCGCTGGGCACGCCCATTGCCCAGGCCATGGGATAAAATGCCTTCCCGAAGATCCAATTGAGCGTCAGGTCGAAATTGGGATTAAACACATGCCCGATGGAAACCATGATCCAGTCGATGCAGGCGATCACCGCGATAAAGCCGATGAGCATGGCGATCACGTTCATCGCGATCTTGAAGCCGTCGCCGGCCCCGTGAGAAACGGCGTCGATCACATTGGAGTAGTCGCTCTTCACCTCCAGTTTCACCTGGCCCATGGTCTGGCTCTCCTCTGTCTCGGGATAAATGATCTTGGCAATGACCAGCGCGCCCGGCGCGGCCATGAGACTGGCCGTGATCAGCATGGGCGCCAGGTCCAGGCCGGCATTTTTTCCCATGTTGACGTAAACCACCAGGATGCCGCCCGCGATGCAGGCCAGGCTCCCGCTCATCGAGGCCAGCAGTTCGCTCTTGGTCATACCCGCGAGGTAGGGTCGGATCATCACCTGCGCCTCCACCTGCCCGACCAGCGCGCTGGCCACATTGCTTAACGCCTCCGCGCCGCTGACCCGCATGATGAAATTCATTGCCTTGGCCACGACGGCCACCACGCGCTGCATGATGCCGAAATGGTACAGGATCGCGACCAGCGCGCAGACCAGCACGATGGTCGCCGTGACATTGAAGGCGAAGACGAAGCCGCCCGCCACGTAGTTGCCCGTCTTGCCAAACTGGTCCACCATGATGCCACCGTAGACAAAGGCCGCGCCGGCCCGGGCGAATTCCTCGAGCTTGCCGATACCCTGCCCCACCAGTTGGAAAAATCGCCCCACCGGTCCCACGTGAAAGATCAGCAGAGCGATGACCACCTGCAGCGTGATGCCGCTGAGGACCAGCCGGAGGTTGATCTTGGTGCGGTTGTTGGAGAACAGGACGGCGATGCCGAGAATGAGGGCGATGCCAAACAGGCCTTGTAGACGGTCCATAGAGAGTTGGGCGGGTTGAGGTCGGTGACGCGCGACGGCGCACCCTGCGTGAAGCAACCCGGGAGTTCAATCCTGGAAGCGGGGGAGGAAATTCGCCTTGGCTCAAGTAACAGCGCCACTAGCATCAAATACATCGCTCCTGCACCGTGAAGATCCATTCCCGTTTGATCCTCGTCCTGCTGGTCTTCATCGGGACCATCACCCGCGGGGCTGATGACGAAGCCCTGGTTGCGCGTTTCCTGCGCTATCGCCAGTTGACCCGCCTCACCGCAGAACAAATGGACATGGTGGAAGCGTCGAGGACGTTGTGCATCACCCCAAGCAGCATTCACGGCCCTCATCTCGAGCCCGGCATCCACCTCTACGCGAACCGGCTCGCAATCGAAGAACGAAAGGATAACCCGGGGTCCCATCATTTCCCCGTGGGCACGCTACTCGTGAAGGAGAAGTTCGAGCAAAAGGCCAGCGACAAGCCGGACCTCATTACCGTGATGGAGAAGGTCGCGGACACCGGGAAGGTCGACGACTGGCAATTCACCATGATACGGATCGCCGACCGTGCCATTGTCCGAGATGGATTTACGGTGTCCTGCCACTACTGTCCGGAACGTGGAGCGGTTAGATTCTATAACATTCATGATATGAGTTTCATCGGTCAGTTTTGGGGTGTGACGCATTTTGCGTGCGGAGCGGTGTTTTGGTCGCTGGGAGACACGTTAGATCTTGGCCATG
>JANYDW010000051.1 GCA_025363455.1 Oleiharenicola sp.
GAACCTCGGGCGCGGAAGCGGCGCACCAAAGATTATCAGCTCCTCAGCCGTCCCCGCCACCGCATGCGTGTTTCCGCTTCCCGCCGACTACGATGAAATCGAAGACCTGCTTCACTCGACGGTTATCTAAGCGCCATTCCAACCTGACCCTCTCAGCCGGAAGCATGCAATTGAATCGGGTGGAACGCGGCCTCTGGACGCGTTTTCTCCTCCGTGTATCCTGCGAACCCGTCCGGAGGCCGGGTTCCACCATTTAGTCCGGACACCCGCGAATGATAACACGCCTCAACTGAATGCTTCCGGCTCAGATCGTACTGACCCTCTCAGATCGTACCCTCTCAGATCGTCTCCCAGCCAGCCATGCGCGGTGGTCTCAACGCCAATGTTCGTAATACGAACATTGGCCTCAGAACACTCCATCTGGATTGTTGGGAGGCTGGAGCCCGAAAATAGGGACAAGGCTTTGTTTGTGTGTTCAGTCCGCCGCGCCGCCTGACTTATCGGGACGATGGATGACGATCTTGGCTCCCAGAGATGGGTTATAAGCCCCGCCCGCCGCATTTCTGCCTTTGCCATGGCGGGCCCGGTTGCTTTGCTCCCGGGCGTGTCTGCCCTCCCGTCCCCCGCCGCCGCGCCGCTCGAACTTACCGTGGTGATCCCGTGCCTGAACGAAGCTCGCACCATCACGGGGTGCGTGCGCGAGGCCATGGACGCCCTGGCGGCTTCCGGCATCGCGGGCGAGGTTTTGGTCGCGGACAACGGCAGCACCGACGGTTCCCCAGAGCTCGCGACCGAGGCCGGCGCCCGCGTCGTGCCAATCGCGATCAAGGGCTACGGCAACGCCCTGCGCGGCGGCATCATGGCGGCACGAGGGCGCTTCATTCTCATGGGCGATGCTGACGGGAGCTACGATTTTTCCCACCTGCCCCGGTTCGTCGAGCGGCTCCGCGCCGGCGCCGACCTTGTCATGGGCAACCGGTTCCTCGGCGGCATCGCGCCTGGGGCCATGCCGTGGAAAAACCGCCACATCGGCAACCCGGTCCTCTCGTTCATCGGCCGGCTCTTCTTCCGCACCGGTATTGGCGACTTCCACTGCGGCATGCGCGCGTTCACCGCCGTGGCCTACCGCCGGATGGATCTGCGCACCACGGGCATGGAGCTGGCCTCGGAAATTGTCATCAAGTCCGTGCTTTTCGGCCTCCGCGTCGAGGAGGTGCCCACCGTGCTGCGCAAGGACGACCGCGACCGCCCGCCTCATCTCCGGCCTTGGCGCGACGGCTGGAGGCACCTGCGCTTCATGCTGCTGTTCAGCCCGCGCTGGCTTTTCTGGTACCCGGGCGTCCTCCTGATGTCGGCTGGCTTCGTCACCGGCAGCGTCCTGGTCCGTGGGCCGCTGCCCCTCGGGCGAATCACGCTCGATGTGCACACCCTGCTCTTCGCCGCCGTGGCCGTGCTCATCGGCTTCCAGGCCGCTTCCTTCGCCGTGCTCAGCAAATTTGTCGCGGCTCGCGCCGGGCTGCGCCGGCCCGAGGCCGCTTTTGAGAACTGGTTCCGCCATATCACGCTCGAGTCAGGCCTCGTAACCGGCTCCCTGTTGGTCGCGACCGGGCTCGCTTTATCCATCGGCGCGGTGGGGATCTGGGGTGGCCACGGTTTCGGTCAACTGCAACCGGCCGAAACCCTGCGCTGGGTTATCCCCGGTGCCCTCTGCCTCGTCCTCGGTAGCGAGGTCATCCTGACCAGCTTTTTCCTGGGCGTGTTGCGACTCGATACGCGCACGGACGCCGCATGATCGCCCTCCCTCGGAATCGGATCTGGCTGGCGGTCGCGCTGGCCCTCACGGCGCTCAAGCTCTGGCTCACTCGCGGCCAGGGGATCTATGCCATCGGCGGCGCCGATGATCAGCACTTCATCGAGCTGGCCCAGCATCTCGTGCGCGGTGAATGGCTCGGGCCCTACAGTGAACTCACTTTGGTCCCGGGCCAGTTCTATCCCCTGTTCATTGCCGCCGCCTTCGTGGTCGGCGTGCCGCTCTTCCTGGCGCAGCACCTGTTGTATGCCGCCGCCTGCGGATTGTTCGTCCGGGCTCTGCGACCGGCCGTGACCCGGGCCGGAGCCCGGCTGGCCCTCTACGCACTGCTTCTCTCGAACCCGATGACGTTCGACGGCCCGAGCATGGGTCGCGTCCTACGGCAGCATCTCTCCGGTCCGCTCGTCCTGATGGTTTTCGCCGGCCTTGTCGCCTTGTATCTGCGCCGGACCGAGCCCGCACGGCGGTTGGCGCCTTGGGTTCTTTTGCTCGGACTCGCCGACGCCGCTTTTTATCTCACCGGCGAAGGAGTACTGTGGATCGTGCCGAGCCTGCTGCTCCTGGCCGGGGCGTATTTGTACGGCTCGTGGCAAATCTCGCGCGATGCCGCGCAACGTGCCGCCGTCTGGCTCGGCGTGGCCCTGGCCATCGCCGCCTTCCCCGTCCTGCTCGTTTGTGTACAAAACCAGCGCCACTATGATCGCTTTAGTATGAGCGAATTCCGCGCCGCTGCTTCCCCGGATGACGGGGGAACCGGGCTTTGGTCGCGCCTGGGTTCGGCCGTGGATTTCGTGGCAAGTTTCAGCCGCTTCAGCGCACGCGTTCCTCCCAGCACGGGCTCACCTGAGGAACTGCAGTTGTTCCGTGATCTCACCCATGAGCGCCTGTCGCCGCCCGTGGGCGAATTGGACAAGGTCGGGGCCGCCCGCTATGTGCTCAATGGCCAGAAAGTCGAGGGCCTACAGCAGATCGGCAAGACCCTGCGTCCCGTCCTAACGACATTGTTCTGGCTGGCCCAAGCGCTGGCGCTGCTACGCGTGGCCTGGCTCGGGTTGCGCCGCCAGTGGAATTATCCCCTGACGGTGGCCGTCGCGGCGTGGTTCGCCTGCGCCGCTGCCGTGTTTAGACAAGCGATGATCCCAGCCTCGTCCTCGTCTGTCCTCGTGGTCTCCGACTTCGCGCCGGTTTATCTGCTGATGCTCGTCTTCATCGGCGCCACGGGGTGGGAAAGGGCCGCGGCATGGAGCAAACGAGGCGCCGCGCCTCTGCCGACTACGGTGCCCGGTGCGTCCGCCGGTTAATAATCAGCTGGAACTGGGACGGTCCCCTTATATGGCTAGCCCTTCCCTCCCATGGCCAAGACCATTCTAGTCACCGGCTCCTCGGGCCTCATCGGCTCGGAAGTCTGCGTTTATTTTGCCGCCCTCGGCTACACCGTCCACGGCGTGGACAACAACCAGCGCGCCGTTTTCTTCGGCCCGCAGGGTGACACGCGCTGGAACCAGCAGCGCCTCGCGCAGGACCTCAAGGGCTTCGTCCACCACGAGCTCGACATCCGCGACCGCGCCGGCGTCCTCGCCCTCGTCAAGACCGTGAAGCCGTCGGTGATCGTCCACACCGCCGCCCAGCCCTCGCACGACCGGGCCGCCGCGATTCCCTTCGACGATTTCGACACCAACGCCGTCGGCACGCTGAACTTCCTCGAGGCCGCGCGCCAGGCCTGCCCGGAGTCGCCCTTCGTGCACATGAGCACGAACAAGGTCTACGGCGACGCCCCCAACGGCATCAAGCTGACCGAGCTCGCCACGCGCTGGGATTATGCCGACCCGGCCTACGCCCACGGCATCCCCGAGACGTTCACCATCGACCAGTCAAAGCATTCGCTCTTTGGGGCGTCGAAGGTCGCGGCCGACGTCATGGTGCAGGAGTATGGCCGTTACTTCAACCTGCCGACCTGTGCGCTGCGCGGCGGCTGCCTCACCGGCCCCAACCACACCGGCGTCGAGTTGCACGGTTTTCTTTCCTACCTCGTGAAGTGCAACCTCGAGGGCAAGGAATACCGCGTGTTCGGCTACAAGGGCAAGCAGGTGCGCGACAACATCCACTCGCTCGATGTCGCGCGCTTCATGGCGGCCTTCGTCGAGAACCCCCGCGCCGGCGAGGTCTACAATCTCGGCGGCGGCAAGGCGAACAGCACGTCCATTCTCGAGGCCTTCAAGATCGTGGAGAAATTCTCCGGGAAGGCGCAGGTCCACACCTATGTCGACCAGAACCGCGCCGGCGATCATATCTGCTATTACTCCGACCTGCGGAAGATGCGCGCCCACTACCCGAAGTGGGACATCACCCAGTCGCTCGAGGAAACCATCCGCCAGATCGTCGAGGCGTGGAAAAAACGCCCGACCGGCGTCCAATGAAGTCCCTGTTCGACTGGCGGGCCGTTTCGCTGGCCCTGGTCCTGGCGGTGGCCGCAGCGCTGCCGGTCATGACCACGAGTGTCGAGCGGCGTGACTACTACTTCTTTGACGTCACCCTGACTTCCACCACCCCTGGCGCCACGCAGTTGTTCTGGGACCTCGGCAAGGGTTACAATGAAAACGACTCTTCGCGCCAGCCGCTGAAAATCGAACCGAAGCCCGTCGTCTACCGGTACATGATGCCGATGGGTGATTTCAAAGGCCTCCGCTTCGATCCACTCGACGGCGACGGCACCATGACCCTCGCCCATGCACAGATCGTCACCGCCCGCGGCCGGGTGGTGCACCGGTTCAGTCCGGCGGATTTCAAGGCCTACGCCCAGATCGCCCACACGGAGATCCGCGGCGATACGCTGGAGATCCGGACGGTTCCCAAGGCGGGTGACGCGATCATGGAATTGGAATTTTCCCGCCCACTTCGCCTGAGCAGCGATGTCCGGATCTGGCTCGAGGTCGGCCTGCCCGTGGCGGTGCCGGTGTTCCTCGCCGGGCTGATCCTCGGGTGCCCGTTCGTTGCCGGATGGCTCCAGCGCCTCGCCGTCCGCGCCGGGCAACGGCTGCAGCAGCGTCCGAACACGACGATCGCAGTCGCCGCCCTGATCGCGGTAGCCGTGCAATGTCATCCCGTGATTTTCCAGGGTCGGAGCTTTGCCTCACCCAACAACGGTTCATACATGCTCTATGGGAGCTGGCCGACCCTGCCGGGTGCGGAGGACTTCATTTCCACGAACACGATGAGCTCCGACACGGGCGCGCTGCTTTTCAATCATCTGTATTACCCGATGATGCAGCGGGAGGCACTGGCGCACGGCGAACTGCCGCTCTGGAACCGCTACTCACTCGGCGGCATGCCGATGCTTGGGCAGGGCCAGTCGGGCTTCGGCGAGCCGCTCAATTTCATCTCCATCCTCGCGAATGGCGCCGCGTGGGCCTGGGATCTGCGCTTCCTGATCGCGCGCTGGCTTTTCACCGCCGGGCTCGGCTTCACCGTGTGGCGGCTGACGCGCCATCTCGCGGCGGCGGTATTGGTCGCGGTGGCCGGCGCGTTCATTGGATTCTTCATGTACCGCCTCAACCATCCGGCCAATTTCGGCGTGTGCTACTCGCCGCTGATTCTGCTGGCTTGGACCGGACTGATCGCCGCTCCCACCCCGCGCCGGCAGCTGGGCTGGCTCGCCGGACTCATTCTCGCCAATTGGATGGTGATGACCAGCGGCACGGTGAAGGAAGCCTACATGACGATGGTCTGCCTGAACCTGGCGGGCGTGTTCCTGCTCCTGCTGCTGCCCGAGGCTCGCGGCCGACGTGGGCGGGTCTTCGCCCTGGCGGCGGCGGCCGGCGGTGTTTTCATCCTGCTCACTGCCCCGTTATGGATTTCGTTCCTGGTGGCGTTGCGACATTCATTCACGGTCTATGACCAACCGACCGCCCACACGCTCCCCCTCGGCCTGCTGATCGGGTTTTTCGACGATATCTTTTATCGTCAGACGGTGGCCGATGAAATCGTCGTCGCACCGGCACTGAACTTTGTCTTTTTGGCCGGCGTGCTCTGGTGGCTGGTCAGCCCCCGCTTGTGGCGGACTGATCGCACGGGCCTGGCCCTGGTGCTCGGGGGAACCCTGCCGCTGGCCATGGCTTTCGGCATCGTTCCCCCGTCGCTGATCGTGAAAATCCCCTTCGTCGCGAACATCCATCATATCTTCAACACGTTTTCCTGTCCGCTGCTGGTCGTCGCTGCTGTGCTGGCCGGCTGCGGTTTTCGCGACGCCTTCCAACGAACGCAGCAGGAGGGATGGTGGACACAATTGGGCGCGGTGCTGGCGGTCACCGCCGGCCTGCTCATCGTGTTTTTCGGGGCCACGCGGAATGGATATGCCACGAGCGCATTCTTCAAGGGATATGTGCCAGGATTGCTGGCTGCCCTCGTGGCTCTGGCTTGCACGCTTCGCTGGGCCGTTCGCTCAGCCCGGCCGGCTCCGCTGTATGTGGCGCTGGCGCTCGGCCTGCCGTTGTTGCTCTGGCGGCAGTGCCAGTATGGTGAAACCTTTTTCAATCAATACGCCTTTGTACCGGGCCTGCGCTACGACCTCCACGCACCGTCGGCTGGGGTCGGCTTCGTCGATCAACAGGCCCACGAACCCGGCCGCCGTTGCAGTTGGGGCGGAGGTCTTTTTCCCGGCTATAACATCGCGCTGAATTGGGAGGGGCTCTACGGCGTCGATACACTACGCGGTCGCTACTACAACGAACTGGCCCTGGAATTCGACCTGAAGCGCGTGTGGGATTGGGACTGGGCCAACAAGGTGGCGGACGCGCCCCGGCTGTTGCCCGTCCATGACATGATGAACACGGACTACTACGTCACCGACCACGCGACGCCCGCTCCTGAAATCCCGGGGCTCAAGTTGGTGAAGCAGCTTGATCTCGACATCTACCAGAGCCCCACGGCGTGGCCCCGCGCCTTCTTCACCGACCGGCTGGCAGCCTATGACACCGCCAAGGATTTCGGGAATCTGATCTACCGCGGCGATCGCTTGCCATTTGCGGCGGGTCAAAAAGGGCAGACGGATCTTCCGCCGCTATCGGCCGACCTGGCAGGTCGCACCGTCCGGCCCGCCACCAACTACCACCTTACGACCAACAATACCTCCTTCACGGTCGATGCGCCCGGACCAGGCATCGCTGTGCTCACCGAGGCTTATTACGAGCAAGACTTCCAAGCGATGGTGGATGGGAAGCCCGCCTCTTACTTTCGTGTGAACCACGCTTTCAAGGGCGTCGTGATCCCCACCGCCGGACGCCATGAGATCACCTTTGCCTACTGGCCGCTCTACACGACAGTGAGCCTCTGGCTGGCGGTGGCTGGTGTCGTCCTCGCGCTGGGTGCCGCCCTCTTGGTTTTCCAAAGAACGAAGAATCTAGAAGGCGTGTAGCTCGAGTTTGGATCGGGCTTTACGCCCTGACCATCTGAGATGTTGCCTGATTCATTGTCTCGCGAAGGAGGCGAAGGAATTAAAGGTCCGAGCAATTGGTCCTTTGCTCCCTTCGCGTCCTTCGCGAGACATCCCACTGGGGAATGTCTGTTTGTCGCAACCTGGACTCGCCGAAGTTCGTGCTCTGCGAATTTATCCCGCCTTTCGCGCCACTGCCACCACCTGCCAGCCGAAGGGCGAGTTCATCAGGTTGAGCCGGAACAGGCCGCGGAACATCGCCATCACCATCCGGGCCAGCGAGCCCGAGGTGCCGGTGTGGCCGGCCGCGACATCCGTCGCGAGTTTCTCCCCGCGGGCGATCACGACCAGACGGTAAAGGTTGAAGAAGGGAAACCCGCTCAGGCAGGTCCGCTCCACGGTGAAGCCAGCCTCGGTGAGCACGCGGCTGATCGATTCGCGGGTGAAATGCTGGCGATGGCCGATGTGTTTATCGAAGGCCGACATCGGCCCGCCCGGCACCGTGACCACAAGGCGCGCTCCGTTCGCCAGATAGGGACGGGAGGCTTTCAGGAAATCCACCGGGGAATCCACGTGCTCCAGCACTTCCGAGCAAACGGCGTCGCTTGCCCAGCCGGTGAAATCCTTCGCCTCCGGCGGCGGCTGGAACAAATCCACGACCAGAAAACTGGCGTCGGGAACTTTCTTTTGGGAAATCGCAACTCCACTGGCACTCAGTTCAAACCCGATCAATTCCGCGCCGGCGAGCTGCCGGCGCAGGATCACCGCCAGGTCGCCCTGGCCGCTGCCCAAGTCGAGGATCCGGGTGCGATCATTTCCCAGCCGCTCCCGTAACAGCCGGACCACCAGCTGGTGACGCATCCGTTGCGCCGGGTTAAGGGACGACGCGTCGTCGAAATTATCCCAATGCTGGTTCCAGTCATAGTCATGGGATTCCATGGCCTCAGTTGGCATTGAGCGTCCGGCCGCGGACCACCCGCTGGGTCATTTCCAACAGCAGGGTGAATCCAAAGGTCTGGAAGCCCAGGATGATGAGCAGCAGGCCGAAAATCGCCCGATAGGAAACGATCGCCAGGCGGAATCCTCCTTGGACGTAGTGCCAGGCCAGCTGGCCGCCGAAGAACAAGCCCACGAGAATCAGCAATCCAGCCACGATCATCCCGCGATCGTAAGTCAGTATTTTCTGGACCCTCTCCGTCAGCCCCGGTCGCAAACCGTGCATGATGCGCGCCAGGATGCCGACTTGGAAACATCCGTAACCCAACGTCACGCACGTGAGCCCGAGCAACATCCAGTGAATTTCAAAACCCACGCCGCCAACGACCAGCGGCCCAAAGGCGAGCGGCACGGACAAGAGCAGGCCCGCCAGCATGAGCAGTGCGCCGGGCACCAGCAGGAAGCTATCCGGCGAGTACACGAGCATCACCTTGAGGTTGAGCCAGCCCGCGATCCACGGCGACAGCCAGCCCATGCGGCGGTGGTGACTCAGCCGGCCCTCGCGGTCCTTGTAGAATTTCACCGGCACTTCCTCGATGCGCAGGCCCAGCCGCGCGGCCTTCAACACCATCTCCGAGGCATACTCCCATGACTGGGATTTCAAGTCGATCCGCATGAGCGCCTCGCGCGTCAGCCCGCGCATGCCGCAGTGGATGTCGGTGTAGCCGCTGCCGTAAATCCGGTTGAGGATCCACGTCGTCAGCGGCGTGCCAAAATAACGGTGCAGCGGCGGCATCGAGCCGACTTCGATCGTCCCGTCAAAGCGGCTACCCATCACGAAATCAGCGCCTGCCCGGAATTGTACGATGAACGGCACGAGTTCGCGAAAGTCGTAGGTCAGATCCGCATCGCCCATCACGATCCAGCGCCCGCGGATGTAGGGGAGCGCGTCGATATAGGCCCGGCCCAGCCCGCGCTTCGGCACCCGCAAGACCTCGCCTCCTGCGGCCAGCACGATGTCCGGGGTCGCATCGGTCGAGCTGTCGACGATCAAAATCTGGCCCGTGACACCCGCGATCTGCAGCCCCAGTTTGCACCAGCCGACGAATTCGCCGACGGTGATCGCCTCGTTAAGAGCAGGCACCACCAGGCTGAGGTCCACCGGGCCGGGCGTTGCGCCCGGCGGCAGCAAATGTTCGATGACCGTGGGCGCGGGCCGGGGTTCAGGCATGGCTGATTTCATCCCGCATCGCGCTCATCGAGTGCCGCATCGCCTCGGCGGAATTGCGGCGGCAGGTCCAGCCGAGCGACTGGATCTTGGTGCAGTCGAAGCGCACCACCGGCACATCGCCTTTCCAGCCCCGGTCGCCGCCCGTGAAGTCATGGCGGACGCTGCCCGCCGGCAGACCGCAGACCTGCGCGGCAAGCTCGGCGATCTCCCGCACGGTGATATAGTCGCCGGTGGCGACATTGAACACGTCATAGCGTTCCGGGCTTTTCTCGTTGGCCAGGAAGACCGCCTCGAGGATGTCCTCGACGTGGATGTAGCTCTTGCTCTGCGTGCCGTCGCCGAGGATGCGCAGCTGGGTCGGATCCTTTTTCAAGCGGCGGACAAAATCATAGCCCACGCCATGGGTCTGGCGCGGCCCGACGACATTCGCAAAGCGGAAGGCGCGCGCCGTCAGGCCGAACATGTGGCAATAGGCGCAGATCAATGCCTCGCAGGCCAGCTTGCTGGCGCCATACGTCGAGATCGGGCGGTTCGGGCCGTAATTCTCCGGAAAGGCGACGCCGGCGTTCTCGCCGTAGATGCCACTGCCCGACATGTAGAGGAGACGCTTTGCCCCGGCCACGCGCATGGCCTCGATGACATTTTGCGCCAGGTAGGTGCCTTCCCAGAAATCAATGTCCGGCTGCGTCACGGCCTTCGCGATGTCGGGATTGGCCGCCAGGTGAAAGACCGTGTCGATCCCCGCCATCGCCGACGTAAGTTTCTTCAGGTCCTTGGCGTCACCTTCAACGACCGTCAGGCGAGGATCGCCCGCCACCGCGGCCAGATGCTGCCGGGTGCCCGAGGTGAAATTGTCGTAGATGACCAGCCGCTCAACGCTCTTCCGGCCAAGGAGCCGCGCGGTCAGGTGGCTGCCGATGAAGCCGGCCCCACCACAAACAAAGACATTACGCATTGAGAAGGGATTACGGGGATTAAATGAGGGCGTGGTGCGCGGCCGGCCCGCGCGCCCGTCGTGCCGCTCCATGCCCCGGAATCGGAACGCAGCTTCAGGAACTTGTCACGAGAATTTGGCGTGCGCCCAGAGCGAACCACGGCTTCCCGACCCGGCCACTCTTCGGACGAGAAGTCCTGCGGGTCCCCGCGAAATTTCGCGCTTAGTGCGCGGTGACTTTGATGGAGGCCTGTTTTGCCGGCGGGGTCTCCCACTTGCCCCAGGACCCGCCCCAGGCAATCTGCGTCCCAGCGAAGTCGACATCACCGGCCTTGCCGCCACGAAACGCCATTCGCGCCCGCACCAAGGCCCTGGAGCCCTCTGCTCCGGCTGGAAAATCGAATGCCCGGGTGGCCGAGCGTCCCACTTTCTCTGCATAAACCGGCACCCAGGACTTGCCGCCGTCGGTGGAATACTCGGACTGGAAAAAACTGATCTGCTCGCCATCAGTGGCATCGGTACTCGCCGTGACGGTGACGTGAATCGAATCGCCGGGCCGCACGGAAGGCGGCGCGGTGATGACGAGCGTGCGATTGGCCGCAAACGCCGGAACCGCGGCCAGAGCCAGCAGCAAAGGAACAAGGCCGGCAGGAAAAGTGCGCAGGAGTTTCATTGGCTATTAGACCTGCCCCGCTGCGAATTGTTCAACCCCCAATTGTCCGTCCCGCCTTCCGCGAGTCGCACTCGCCCAGGGGTGTGACCCTTGGCTTGACGCACTCCGCCGCCAGCCCCACTTCGTTAACACGATTGTTCCTCCCGCGCCTCACCCTTTGGTTGGATCACAACCACCCGGCTTACTGGACCGGCACCGTCCTCGCCACCTGCCTCTTCCTCGCCTGGGTGATGGCAGGATTGCGCCCCGTAGACTCCCCGGTCGCACCACGCGAACGCGCGTGGACCGCCCCGGCCGTCCTGGCCCTGCTTCTCGCCGCCTGGCGCTGGCCCCTGTGGTTTTATCCGGGGGGCTACAACCCCGATGAAAGCCAACTCCTGACCGGAGCCCTGACCCTGGCCCACGATCCGGTTTTCTGGCGCTCCGTGGACGGTTTCACGGGCGGCCCGCTCGACTTCGGAATTCTCCTCTGGGCCAAGCTTCTCACCCTGCCGGTGAATTTCCTGACGGCCCGGATTGGCGGCCTGCTGTTGGTCGGGGGCGCGTTGTTCTGCGCCTACCGGACGATGCGAAGTTTTCTTCCGACCGGAGCCGCCAGACTGGCCCTGCTGCCCGGCGCCCTGTTCTTCGCCATCGTTACCCAGGACGATTTTATCCATTATTCGACCGAACACCTTCCCGTTTTTCTCGTGGCTTGCGCGTGTTGGCTGTTGGTCCGCAAGGATCCCGATACGGCCGGATACCATGCCAGCTGGTGGGCCGGTGGCGTGGCGGCCGGACTGCTGCCGTGGACCAAACTCCAGGCGGTTCCTTTCCTGCCAGCGCTCTTGCTCTGGGCGGCCGGCGTCCTCTGGTGGCATCCCGGTCTGACTGTCGCGCGGAGGAGGCGTCTCAGTGGTGAACTGCTGCTCGCCGCACTGTTGCCCAACCTGGTGGGGCTCGGTCTGGTCGCCGTCACCGGCGTTTGGCCGGTGTTTCTGCGGAGCTATATCCTGCAAAACGTGACCTACGTTTCCTCCGGCATGACCATGGCGCAGGTCTGACAAATCCTGGTGGAGAGTCTGAACCGTACCTGGCATTTCCAAGCCTGTTTCGCCCTGGCCGGACTCATGGCCCTGGCCGGCAGCCTGGCGGGCCGGCCCCTTGGATTGTGGCGGCGCAGTCTGTGGTGGCTGGGGATGATTCTGTTCGCCGCCGCAACGGTGGCGGTGCTCACGCCGCGCCGTCCCGCGGCGCACTACCTCCTGTTTCTAATCATCCCGCTGACCCTCTGGTCGGGAGCCGTCCTCGGATCCATCTGGCATCGATGGGACCGTCGGTGGCTCCGTCTGTCGTTTACGGGAACCTGGGTGGTCCTGGCCGTCGGCGGACCATTGGCCTTGCGCTGGCAACAACCAGTACCGGAGATGGTGGATCGTCTCACTGAATTCCAAGCGCGGCCGCTCACGGCGGTGGGTCGGATCACGCAGGCATTTGCGCGACCGGACGACTCCCTGGCGGTCTGGGGTTGGATGTGCGACTTTTATGTTGAAACGGGTCTGCGTCAGGCCGCGCGCCAGAGCACGACCCACTTATGCATCCAGGATTCGCCCCGCCGCGATGTCTACCGGGCGGAGTATCTCGCCGATCTGCGCCGCAGTCGGCCCGCCGTGTTTGTCGATGCGGTCGGTCCGACGGCCGACTTCTTTCAGGACCGCAACCAAACGGGCCATGAAATCTCCCCCGGCCTCGCCGCCTTTGTCCGGGAAAACTACGTTGAAATCATGGATCTGGAATACGCCCGGGTCTATGTGCGGACGGACCGCTATGCCGCGAGTCGTCACGACGCCGCGCACCTGCTGACCTTGGCCGTGAGCGGGCGGCCGGTTCGCGGTAAACTTGGCCCCACGCCACTCGGCCTCGACCACGCCGGCCTGCAGGCCAACGTTATCGGCGGCCGCCCTGTGCGCATGATGCTGCCGCGCGCCGAGATTTCCTGGCCGCTGCGCGGCACCGAACGGGAGTTTTATTTTGAATGTGGTTATGACCCGCGAGCCTACCTGGAAGGCGATGGCAACGGCACGCTGTTCACCGCCGAGCTGACTACACCCTCCGGCGCGGTCTTTCCCATTTACAGCCGGCTGCTCGATCCGGTGCACAAGAAGTCTGATCGCGGTTTGGTGGGCGATCATTTCGCGTTGCCGCCCGTGCCCGCGGGTTCCCGGCTCACCCTCCGGACCTCTCCGGGCCCGGAGGAAAACTCCGTGTGGGACTGGGCCTATCTGGCCAGCGCCGCCTTTGACCACAGCCCGCTGTATTCCTACCGGCAATTCCCGGGCTTCAACCGGGTGCCCGACGCAATTACCGCCGACGTCACGTATCTTGAGACCGAAGGCGCGTTGCCTGTGCTGGCGCTGCATGCGCCCGCCAGCCTGGCTTTCCGGCTGCATGGTGGCGAGCGGTCCGTCGTGTTTGAATTCGGTTTCCGCGCCGGAGCCTACCGCGACGGTGGCAAAACCGACGGCGCCGGATTTAATGTGATTCTGAGCCGCGCCGGCCAGCCCGACAAAATCGTGTTTGCTCGTTTGCTGCAGCCTGTTGGTCAGCCCACGGACCAAGGCAACCAACACGCCGAACTGACCCTGCCAACCGACATCGAGGCAGGAACTGAACTCGCCTTGACCATTGACCCCGGTCCAAACGGTAGCCCGGCTTGGGATTGGACCTATCTGGCAAATTTCCAAATCAAGTAACCGCCGCCCCGCCCGTTTTTCCCGCTTCACCCGGTCCGGCCCCTCTGCTTTCATCCTCCCTCATGCGCATCCTCATCACCGGCATCTGCGGCTTTGTTGGCAACTCCCTCGCCCGGGAGTTGCTGGTCGCCGGTCACTCGGTCACGGGCTTTGACAATTTCATCCGCCCAGGCAGCGAGACCAACCGAGTGCCGCTGGAAAAGCTCGGCGCCAAGGTCATCACCGCGGACCTGCGCGACGCCCGCGCCATGGACGCGATTCCCCCCGCCGACTTTGTCATCGATGCCGCCGCCAACCCCAGCGTGCTGGCCGGCATCGATGGGAAGACAAGTTCGCGCGAACTCGTGGACCACAACCTTACCGGCACGATCAACGTTCTCGAATACTGCAAAGCGCACAAGGCGGGCTTCATCCTCCTCTCGACCAGCCGCGTCTACTCCATCGCCCCGCTGGCGGCGCTGAAGGTCGAGGCCGTCAGCGACGCCTTCATCCTCACGCCTCACGCCTCACGCCTCACGCCCGGCCTGAGCCCGGCGGGCCTCACCGAGGATTTCGCCACGCTGGCACCCATCTCCCTCTACGGCGCGACCAAGCTCGCCTCCGAGGCGATGGCCCTCGAATACGGCGAGACCTTCGGCTTTCCGGTGTTCATCAATCGCTGCGGCGTGCTGGCCGGCGCGGGCCAGTTCGGCCGGGCCGACCAGGGCATCTTCGCCTACTGGATCAACGCTTGGCGGCGAAAACGCCCGCTCAAGTATCTCGGCTTTGGCGGTCACGGCCACCAGGTGCGCGATTGCCTGCACCCGCACGATCTCCTGCCGGTTCTGGAAAAGCAATTCGTCGCGCCGAAGCTCGCGGTCGCCGACCGGATCGCGAATTTCTCGGGCGGTGCCGCCTCGACCATGTCGCTCCGGCAGCTGAGCGACTGGTGCACGCAGCGCTTCGGCCCGCACGCCGTCGTGGCTGACGGCACGCCCCGCCCCTTCGACATCCCCTGGATCGTGCTCGACCATGCCAAGGCCACGAAACTGTGGGACTGGAGCCCCGCCACTCCCACGACGGCTATTCTCACTGAAATCGCCGACCATGCGGAGCAAAATCCCGGCTGGCTGAAACTGTCGGCACCGCGGTGAACGAAAATCACTGGTAGGGCGCGGACTCCGCTCCGCGCCGCAACATGCCCGGCGGTGAAGGGACTCACCGCCCTACCCGGATTGGCGGCCACCCAAGGCTTGCCGCGCGGGACATTGTCCCAAATGTTCGGCTGATGTTCGGTTCGCCGCGCTCCCGCCCTCCCATCCAGCTTCCGCTGACGCTTTACTCCATCATCATCCCGGCGCGGGATGAGCAGGATTCTCTGCCGTCGACCATCAGAAACATCTACGAGACGATGCAGGGTGAAGGCGTGCCGCATGAGATTGTCGTGGTGGACGACGGCAGCCGCGACCGCACCTGGGTCGTGCTGGCGGAGTTGAAGCAGACCGTGCCTACGCTGGCGCCCGTCAAGAATCCCGGCCAGAATGGCTTCGGCCGGGCCGTCCTCTACGGACTTAGCCAGATGAAGGGCGATGCTTGCGTCATCATGATGGCCGATGCCTCCGATTCGCCCGCGCATGCCGTGCGTTACTGGCGCCTGCTCAATGAGGGCTGGGATTGCGTTTTCGGCAGCCGCTTCATCAAGGGCGGACAGGTCATCGATTATCCGCGGGTCAAGCTATGGGTCAACCGTCTCGCCAATTTCCTCGTGCGGATCGGCTTCAACATCGCCCTGAACGACACTACCAACGCCTTCAAGGCCTACCGGCGCACCGTCATCGAGGGTGGCCGGCCTTATCTGGCCCCCCACTTCAACCTCACGGTGGAAATCCCGCTGAAGGCCATCGTCCGCGGCTACACCTGGACCGTCATCCCGATCTCATGGCAAAACCGCAAATACGGCGAGGCCAAGCTCAAGATCAAGGAAATGGGCAGCCGCTACTTCTTCATCTGCGCCTATGTCTGGCTGGAAAAATATTTCAGCCGGGGCGATTACCGGAAGCGGTAGACCTACTCCGTTGGGTTTCTCGAGACCAACACACCCCGCCCTGTCGGGCACACCTCTCCAGAGGGGAATCAAGACACCACTGGTTGGGGTCCCCTCTGTGAAGAGGGGTGGCGCGCAGCGCCGGGGTGTGTGGATGAACCTTACGGTGTAGCGCCAGCGGCTTTAGCCCGGAAAAAAACAACTTGTTGCCCATCGTCTTCGTACCTTATCTGTCCGTTTTCCCATGATCTATCTGCTCGGAGGTTCCGGTTACGTCGGTTCGGCTTATCAGGCGCTGTTGCAGCGCAAGGGCTTGCCCTTCCGCAATGTCCGCCGGGCGGATTTTGACTATACCAACCTCGCTGCCCTGACTGAACTCCTCCGCCGCGAAAAACCGGCCTTCCTGATCAACGCCGCCGGCTACACCGGCAAGCCCAACGTCGACGCCTGCGAACTACACAAGGCCGAGTGCATCATGGGCAATGCAGTTCTTCCGGGCACCATCGCCCAAGCCTGTGCGGACGCGGGCGTACCTTGGGGCCACGTTTCCTCCGGCTGCATCTACACCGGCGCGCGGCCGGACGGCACCGGCTTCACCGAGACCGACACGCCCAATTTCAGCTTCCGCACCGACAACTGCAGTTTCTACTCCGGGACCAAGGCCCTTGGTGAGGAAGTTCTCGCCGGCGCGCCCAATGTCTATCTCTGGCGTCTGCGTATTCCCTTCAACCAGGTCGACTATCCGCGCAACTACCTGACCAAGCTCCTGCGCTACGCCAACCTGCTCGACGCCGAGAATTCCATCTCACAGCTCGACGAATTCGTCGCCGCCACCTTCGCCTGCTGGGAAAAGCGCGTGCCCTTTGGCATCTATAACGTCACCAACCCCGGCCACGTCACGACCAGGGAGGTCGTCGCGCTCATCAAGAAAACCGGCGTCTCCAACAAGGACTTCAAGTTCTTCTCCGACGAGGCCGAGTTCATGCGCACCGCCGCCAAAACCCCTCGCTCAAATTGCGTGATGAACTCAACCAAGCTCGCCGCCACCGGCATCAAGCTGACCGAGGTTCACGAGGCCGTGGAACGCGACCTGCGGAGATGGGTGAAGGCGGTTTGAACCGCGAAGGGCGCGAAGCACCGCGAAGGCCATGCCAGACGAGCTGCTTTATCGCGACGAAGTTTACCGCATCAATGGCGCATGCTTGGCCGTGCATAAGGACAAGGGGAACGGTTTTGTTGAACCCGTCTACCAAGACGCATTGGAGATAGAACTGGAGCTTTCCGGCATACCATTCGACGCCCAGCACAATTACCCGATCCACTACCGGGACCGGCCACTCAAGCACACCTACACCCCCGACCTGCTATGCTTCGAAAAAATCATCGTCGAACTTAAAGCGGCCAAAGCCTTGACCGACGAGCATCGGGCTCAATTATTGAATTATCTCAAGGTCACGGGGCTCCAACTCGGCCTTTTGGTCAACTGCGGCTCCCATCCCCGCCTCCAGTGGGAACGGATCATCCTCTCCCAGTCCTAACTTTCGCGCCTCTTCGTGCCCTTCGCGGTTAAATAATCTTCATGAAAATCATCGTCACCGGCGGCGCCGGCTTTATCGGTAGCAACCTTGTCCGCCTGCTCGTCACAACGACGAATCATACCGTGCTCAACGTCGATGCGCTGACCTATGCCGGCAACCGCCGCTCGCTCGCCGATCTCGAGCAGAATCCCCGCTACCGCTTTGCGCAGACCGACATTTGTGACGCCGCGGCGATCGCCGGCCTTTTTACCGAGTTCATGCCCGACTGGGTCATGCATCTCGCGGCCGAAAGCCACGTGGACCGCTCGATCGACGGCCCCGGCGCATTCATCCAGACCAACGTCGTCGGCACCTTCTCCCTGCTGCAGGCCGCTCGCGGCCACTTTGAGACGCTCAGTGGCCCCGCCAAGGACGCCTTCCGCTTCCTCCACGTCTCGACCGACGAGGTCTACGGCTCGCTGGGCGCCACCGGTCTCTTCACCGAGGAGACGCCTTACGACCCGCATTCGCCCTACTCCGCCAGCAAGGCCTCGTCCGACCACCTCGCCCGCGCCTGGGCCGACACGTTCAAGTTGCCCGTGCTGGTGACCAACTGTTCGAACAACTACGGCCCCTACCAGTTTCCCGAGAAACTCATCCCCGTCGTCATCCTCAAGGCCCTGCGCGGCGACCCGATCCCCGTCTACGGCAAGGGCGAGAACATCCGTGACTGGCTCTATGTCGGTGACCACGCCGAGGCGTTGCATACCGTCATCGCGAAGGGCCGCACCGGCCAGACCTACAACATCGGCGGCAACAACGAGCGCCAGAACATCGCCCTCGTGCGCCTGCTCTGCAGCCTGCTCGACGAGTTCCGCCCGCGAAAGGACGGCAAGAAATACGAGAGCCAGATATCGTTCGTTACCGATCGCCCCGGCCACGACCTGCGCTACGCGATCGACGCCACCAAGATCAAGCGGGAGCTCGGTTGGACCCCCAAGCAGGACCACACCTCGGGCTTCCGCCAGACCGTGCAGTGGTATCTGGACAACGAAGCCTGGTGGAAGGGTATTCTCGACGGCTCGTACAAGCTCGAGCGGTTGGGCACAGGCTGATAAGCAACCGCGAAGCTCGCCAAGATTCGCGAAGGAACCCCTACCCCCTGCTTTTTCGCGTTACTTCGCGCCCTTCGCGGTTAACCAATCTTTCCCATGAATCGCAAAGGCATCATCCTCGCCGGTGGATCAGGAACCCGTCTCTACCCGTTGACCATCGCGGTGAGCAAGCAGCTCATGCCGGTCTACGACAAACCGATGGTGTACTATCCGCTGTCCGTACTGATGCTCGCTGGCATCCAGGAGATCCTGATCATCTCGACGCCCACCGACCTGCCTCATTTCAAGAAACTCCTCGGGACGGGCGCCAACCTCGGGCTCAAGTTCAGCTATGCGGAGCAGCCCAGCCCCGACGGCCTCGCGCAGGCCTTCCATATCGCTGGTGACACCGGCTTCCTGCAAGGCGAACCCTCCGCTCTCGTCCTCGGCGACAATCTTTTCTACGGCGCCGAGTTTGTGAACTCCCTCGCCGAGGCCGCTGCCCGCACGACAGGTTCCACCATCTTCGGCTACCATGTCGCCAACCCGATGGAATATGGCGTGGTCGAGTTCGCCCCGGACGGCCGCGTGCTCTCCCTCGAGGAAAAGCCGAAGCTGCCCAAGTCCAACTACGCCGTCCCGGGACTCTATTTCTACGACGCCGACGTCGTCCCGCTCGCCAAGAGCCTCAAGCCCTCCGCCCGCGGTGAACTGGAAATCACCGACCTCAACCGGCTCTATCTCGAGAAGGGCAAGCTGCACGTCGAGCTCTTCGGCCGCGGCACGGCCTGGCTCGACACCGGCACGCACGACTCGCTCATCGAGGCCGCCCAATTTGTCCATGTCCTCGAGAATCGCACGGGTCTGAAGATCGCCTGCATTGAGGAGATCGCCTACAAGCAGGGCTGGATCGACCGCGCCGGCCTCGAGGCCAACATCAAGCAGCTCGGCAAGTCCTCCTACGGCCAGTACCTGAAGCGGCTGCTTACGTGAGATTTCACGGTGGGAACGCCAAGGCTCAAGGCTTGATTTCCGTTTCCAACCCGAGCTCGCTCGTTGCCCAACATCAAGACGTCTTCTGCTTGGGTCCCCAAGAACGAACGCGCTCCACGAGTTCCTCTTCCCTTGATTTTAGAATATCAGAAGCGGCTTCAGCAAATGAAATGACATTCGCGGAAGACCCCTCATCAGATAAAGGTCGCGATTGCGCCAATTGAGGTTTCTCCGAAAAATCCAACTGCATCTGTTCGCCAAGGTTCATGCTATAGCAGGTTTGTGCGGGTCATCTTCGCGCCTGACAAGCTTTCGGCCATCGAGTTGCTGAATAATAAGCGCTTCTAACTCAGGCAGTGAGCGGAGGGAAATCGAAGTTTTCAAGAGAGCCGCCTGATTCTTCATCGTTGTCATCTTCCCCTCACCGTCCTTCCGATCAGATGTTTTAACAAAAAAGTCTGAATATCTAGAAGGACCTACGCCCACGAACGGGAATATGCAGACCTTTTCTTCCGATTTTGCCTCTTCAATTAAGGCATCCGAATGAAGCTTTATGGCCAAGCTCTTCCGATAGGGCTCAATGTAAATCACCTCCTTAATGCCCGCGGCGATAATGTGCCGAGCGCAAGAATGACATGGGTATGTCGTAATGAAGATACGCCCCTCTTTTAATCGACTCCCGTTCGCATTGGCGCCCGCGTCTATGATAGCCATCATTTCCGCATGCACAGCTCGTGAAAACTCAATGAGATCTTTGATGCGGGATTTCTTAATCGCCTGTTTCACATCTGCACGCAGAGTCTTGATGGAAGGAACAACAGATGCAACGGCATCGGTGATTAGATCTGCGAGTAGGTCTTTTTCATGATCGTTAAAACACCTACCAGCATCACGGTGCATGCAGCGATGATCTGATTGCACGCCTTCTGTGTACACCCCACCTTTCGCTTTCGGTACATCATTCCAACCGAGTCCAATAATATTGCCTTCCCGATCCGTAACCGCCGCTCCCACCTGCCTGGACAAGCATCCCGAATTCATGGAAGCCGCGTAAGCATGATACATCGCAGTCTCTTCTCTTGTTGGAGTCACAATTCGTGAATTCGTGATCAAATGAACCACGCGATCCAATGAAGCTTTGAGCTCAGTTGTATTGCTGTTCCCAGCCTGTACAAAAAAATCTGAAAGCGGATAAGTTTCCCTCACCTCCTGCCCATGAGCAAAATCTTCTCCGGAATCTGTATCCATCAAGAGCGATATAGCTTTTTCATCAACCCCACGCGATTTCAGCGTCCGCGCGCGATCCTCGGGTGATGCATGCACGCCGATTAAAACGAAAAGTCGACCGTATACAGCTCGTAGAAGCTCCAACTCTGCAGTATTTTTTATAGAATCCAGTATGTGGCAGAAGCGTATAGGCGGAGGTCGGGTGGCTTCCTTTGGCGTCTCATCAGCCCGTCGAATCGCGATCTGTTTTATCGCAAGTTCAGCAAGCAACGTAGGAGCATGTAATTTTCTCAGCTCGTTCCCGCTATCGATGAGGTATTTGTAGCGATTGTGTTTATCCGGGTCGGTCGGAGCTGGACCACAGTATTCTTCGATGAAGCTGCTAAGCTTGATGATCTGCGGACGATAATTGTACTTTTGTTCAAGTAGTTCCTTAAGAATATCCGCTACTGTTCTCAAGGGCGCACCAATGGCGCCGCACAATCCAATCACAATTTCCTTCGAGTGCGTGTCCCTAATCTTTACGAGGGTGTCTTTCTCGAAAAGCTCTCCAGTCTGCGGTGTAGGGGCGATCTCCTTTAATGCTGACATAGTTCTGTGTCGGTGGCCCCCGACAGCGCTTTCATGCAATACAAACCAAATGATAGTTACAAGCCTGTCATCCATCCATAAACTCAGGCGACGTACCTAGCCGCCGGGCCGGATTTTAGGGCGTGGGATTGACGCAGCGCTGAAGAACGGTTCTTTCGCCAGTTTTGGCTCCGCTTTCTTCTACCGACCCGCACACTGCCTCCATGCGTCTGGTGGCCGTTTCCATTGTCAAGAACGAGGCCGATATCATCGAGTCCTTTGTCCGCCACACCCTGGCTTGGGTGGACCACCACCTCGTTTTCGACCACGACAGCACCGACGGCACTCGCGAAATTCTTTGCGCCCTCCAACGCGAGGGCCTGCCCCTCACACTTTTCCGCGACGACGCTCCCGGCCATCTCCAGCAGGCGCGCAGCAACCATCTCACGCGGCTCGCGGCGTCGACCCATGGCGGCGACTGGGTGCTGCCCCTGGACGCCGACGAGATCCTGACCGGACCAGGCCGCGCGGCGCTGGCCCAATGCCTGGCCGGAGCAGGCGACGACCTTCCCGTCAGCCTGCCGCTGCTCAATTACTTCCCGTCGGACGGCGACGACCCTGCATTGCTCAATCCGGTGCAGCGGCTGCGCCACTGTCAGGTCCAACCTTCCGTCACCCGGAAAATTTTTATTCCCCGGTTTCACGCTGTGGACCAGTCCCTAGCCGCCGGCAAGGGCAGCCACGCACTTTATCGCGGCACCGAGTTG
This sequence comes from Oleiharenicola sp., assembly GCA_025363455.1. Lineage (GTDB taxonomy): Bacteria > Verrucomicrobiota > Verrucomicrobiia > Opitutales > Opitutaceae > Lacunisphaera. Next base: position 21,936 of record JANYDW010000051.1, read on the forward strand.
TTGCCCGACCGGCCTTTGCCGACAGAATTCCAGCTCGCCCATCTGGCGCTCCGCTCGCCCCAACATCAAGTGTTGCGGGTGGTCCGCGCCGAGTTGCAACGGTTAAGTCGAGGTCGCGCCGCGGCCGGGCTCGATGTGCACTATCGGCTGGGTTACCAGCTGCTCGCTGAGAATCCCGAGTTGTTCCTGGCCACGGTCAGCGGGCCGGCGGGTGCACTGCGGTTTCAGCCCATCGATTATCGCGGTGGCCCACTTCGATACACCTCCGCGCAGGATTGGTCTCGGGTGACCCGCGCTCTCCTGCCCTACCTCGATCAACTCGCAACCAGCCACGGTCGGCTGGCTGATGCCACCGGGTTTGATATCGCAGCCCCCGCGGAAACCGGTTCCAACATCCGCGAGTTTACCGCGAGCGCCCTGGCGCCGTCCGCACTCGGCCCGATTCCGGCCTTCTCCGGGTTCACGGCGCGGGAAGGTTGGGGTCCGCGCGAAGGCCCCGTGCCGGAGGCCTTTCTGCCCCCGTTTCACTGGGGATATGCCCCGGCCACGGTGCTCACAGTCTCCTCATCCGCCGGCCACCCGGCACGATTGCTCGCCGAGGTCCTGACTTATTCCGAAAACCAGACCGTCATGCTCGAATTTAACGGCACCGTGGTGCACAAACATGCCTTCGGCCGCGTTAACCAAAAGGAAACCATTTCTCTCCCCCTGACTTTACGCCCTGGGGACAACGAAATTGTCCTTCGCTACGGCACGGGCCTGAGCAGCGCCCATGATCCTCGCTCGCTCGCGGTGATTTTTCTTTCGCTGCAGCTTCTGCTGTCCTGACAGTATGCAGGTCTCCTTCATCATTCCGCTCTATAATTGCCTGCCACTGACGCAGGCGATGCTGGCCAGTTTGCAGGCCACTGTGCCCCCCAGCCTGAAGCATGAGATCATCTTCGTCGACGACGGCAGTACCGACGGCACGCGGGAATGGCTGGCTGGCCTCAGCCAGCCAAGGGTGAGCTCGTCGAACCCCTCTTCTTTGTCCGCCCCCTGCCGCGCGATCCTGAACGAAAAGAACCTCGGCTTCGCGGGCACCTGCAACCGCGGTGCCGCGACTGCGCAGGGCGAAATCCTTTTCTTCCTGAACAACGACCTGGTGTTGTTGCCCGGCTGGCTGGAACCCATGCTGACGGCTTTCGCGCGTTTTCCGCGCGCCGGGCTCGTTGGCAACGTGCAGCTGAATTTCGCCACCGGGACCGTTGACCACACGCGGATCATTTTTAACTACAAGGGCAAACCCGAGCATGACACTGCCCGCGGACCGGGCCTGCCTTTCTACCGCCGGGTGGTGGCCTTGACCGGGGCCTGCTTCGGCATCCGGCGCGATACCTGGCAGCGGCTCGGTGGTTTCGACGAGGGCTACGTCAACGGCTGCGAGGACGTTGATCTGTGTTTCCGCGCCCGGCAACAGGGGCTGGTTAACTACGTCGCCCGGCACAGTGTGGTGCGGCATCACATCAGCGCCTCGACCGGCCGCAAGCTGCGCGACGAGCAAAACACCGCCCGGCTGGTGCAGCGTTGGCGGCATGCCATTGCACGCCTCTCCGCTCGTGACTGGTGTCGCCATCACTTATCCGTGCACGAGGAAGAGCCCCGCGATTACCCCGACCTCGCGCTGGCGCGCGATTGTTTTCTCTATCGCTGCCGGTTGCTGCCGCGACCCACCGCCCGGATCCTGCTCGGCGTGCACCTCGCCATCGAGGCGGAGATCGAACGGTGGAAGACTCTTTGATGGTAGGGCGCGACCACGGCGACATTCGCGGCCTCGGTGGAACGCGGCCTCCGGACACGTTTTTTTGCGAGCATCAAACAAACCCGTCCAGAGGCCGGGTTCCACCTCTCTCAGCCCGGCCCGCTCCGCTCCACCGAGCGCACCGTCGACTGGGGCCGGCGGTTAACGGTCAAAAACATCCGGCCGAGGTATTCGCCGATCAGGCCAAGCATCACCAGCTGCGTGCCGGAGAAGACCAGCAGCGCGCCCATCAGCGTGCCCCAGCCGTAGTCGGGACCCTGGTTGGTCAGTCGCAGGTAGAAAACCACTGCCAGGCCCGCGAGGCCGCCCCCCGCCATGACGAGCCCGAGCAAGGTCGCCAAACGCAGCGGCATCACCGAAAAATTCACGAAGGTGCTGGCCCACAGCCGGACCAGGCGTCGCAGCGTGTAGCCACTCTGCCCGGCCTCCCGCTCGTCATGCCGCACCTCGATCGCTCCGATCTCTTGCGTCACCTGCAGGATCAGTCCGTCGATATACGGATAGGGTCCCTCATGCAGGGCGACTTCGCGAGCCACGAAGGCACTGACACAGCGGAAACTGGAGAGGTAAAACCCCTTCGGCTTGTCGAGCACCCAGTCCGTCAGCCGGTTGGTCATCCAGCTGCCCAGGTTGCGCCAGGCGGAATGTTTCTTGTCCGCATAGTGGCCATAGACCACGTCGAGGCCCTCGCGTTTGGCATGCTGCCAGAGGCGCACCGCCTCGGCCGGCGGATTCTGCCCATCGTCGTCGAGGTTGACGATATAAGCGCCGCGGGCGTGCCGGTAACCGCTGAGCACGGCGTTGTGCTCGCCGTAATTGCGCGCATGATTGACGAAAGTGATGGGGATGCGCGCCTCGCGCAGCAACTCGCGGCAGATGGCCGCGGTTTTGTCGCGGCTGCCGTCGTTGACCAACACCAGTTCATGCCCGCCCTCCACGGTCAACCCCTCGATCTGCTTCACGAGGGATGCGATGGTTTCTGCGCTGGAATACAGCGGAATGACAAAACTCAGGGCCGGGGGCATGCGGGAGTGACAGGCAAGCTTGTTATGATTTTGGCCCTGCCGTCAGCAATGAAGTGCGCAAGTATTGGGATTGGCGCGCGCGGGCAAATCCCGCATCAAAACAGCGCTGCATGTTCGCCCCTTCTTCAGCCCGGTACCCCCGTTGGTTTCAAGCTGCGCTTGTCGTCCTGCTTGGGGGCCTTTTCACCGGCCTGCTTTTCCACCGGTTGACCTGGACCGACTGGGGCCGGCCGCATTGGCTGAACGGCGATCCGCTGGAAGTTTATACCCGCGTCCAGATTGCCGCGGAGCAGCCCGGCCAGGCACTCCGTCACTTCAGCCAGGTCGAGCGACTCGGTGCGCCGGACGGGGCCGACTGGTCCGCCTACCCCGTGCCGGACCGGCTGGTCTTCGTGCTGACGGGCCAGCTGTCGCGCCTGACCGGCTTGTTCACGGCCATCAATCTAGTCAGCGCGCTCTTCACCGGATTGAATGCCGCCTCTTTCTACCTCTGCGCCCGCTGGCTACGCTGTCGTTGGGAATGGGCCTTGGCTCTTGGCCTCGTTTTCGCGTTCTCCAACTACAACCTCCGGTGGGGCGTCACCCTCAGCCTGAGCCAGACCTTCGTCTATCCTCCCCTGATTCTGCTCTGCGCTTGGGCAGCCCGCCGAGGTGAAGCGCGACCGAATCGAACCGGCTGGAAAATCCTCGCGGCCGGGCTCGGCCTCTGGCTCGGGATCTCCAATCCCTACCTCGCTTATTTCGCGGGCGTCGTCGCGGGCGGGGCCCTGTTGCTGGCCTTGGTGCGGCGCAACCCGTGGTCGCGGAAAATTCCCCTGCTGGTTTTCCTGGGCTGCCTGCTCGGCAGTTTTCTGGCCAGCAACGCCACCTACATCGGACAGCGACTGCGAGGCGTCACCGGACACGCGCTGCTCCGCAACCCGGGGGACTTTCAGGTCTATGCCCTGCGTCCGGTGGAATGGCTCGTCCCACCGGCAGATCACCGGGTGCCGGCCTTGGCGGCGATCGGCCGTTCCTGGATGTCGGCGAGGCACAACACGGGGGAATTTTTCTATAATTATCTCGGTCTGCTCGGCATTGTCGCGCTGGCCGGGCTGCTTGCCGCCGGTCTGCTTCGTCTGCACCGCCACCAGTGGTTGCGGCTCGATTCCTGTCTCGGCCTGGCCTGGATCACCGCCTTCGGCATCGCCGGTGGCATCAACACCTGGCTGGGGGCCGCTGGTTTCGAGCTGTTCCGCGCCAGCACGCGCATCGGGATCTTCACGCTGATCTGGGTTTTGTTTTTTGCCGGGCGCTGGCTCACCCAGCAAAGCCGCCGGTTGCCCCGCTTCGCCTCCGTCGTCGGCGCCGCGCTGATCTCCCTTGCGGCGTGCTGGGAGGAGACCCCGCCCTTGGGCGATGATCCGTTGGTGGGCGAGAGCAACCTGTCCCGCTGGCATCTCTACGAAAATGCCACCGACAACCTCGAGCGTACGTTACCGGCCGGAGCGGCCGTGTTTCAGCTACCAGCCGTGCCTTTCCCCGAGGCCGGCGCGACGCTAGGCATGCCCGATTACGAGCACGCTCTGCCCTTCCTTGCCTCGCATACCCTTCGCTTTTCGTACGGCCATCTCCGTGTCGATCCCGCCTTGTCCTGGGGTCGCTATGTCAGTCGCCTGCCGGCAGCAGAACTCGTCACAGCGCTGGAACAGGCTGGCTTCTCCGCCCTGTGGCTCGACCAACGCGCCTATGCGGACAACGGCGCCGCGTTGATCAATTCCCTGCAAGCGCTTGACCTCAGCGAACTCGTGCCGCCCGACCCGGCGCTGCCCGTACGAATCTTCCGACTCCATGCCGCCAACCGGCCCCAAGCCCCCGATTACCACGACCCGCGCCTGCGGGAACCCTGGCAGGAGGGCCCCGTGCCGGCGGGTCAGCCCCACCTGCTGGCCTTGAGCGGCTGGTTCCCGCTCGAAACGGCGGAAGCCAAACAGTGGCGCTGGGTCACCCGCGAGGCCCAGCTGGGCCTGTGGGTGGATTCCGCCGTCAGCGCGAAATTGCGTTTCCGTTTGGATGGCCCGGGCAGTTCGACCGTCCTGCTCCAGCTGAATGGCCGAGCATTGCAAACCCTTCACCCCGGGAAGGAAATTCAGGAAGTCGAACTGCTCCTCGCGAAGGGCCTGACCACGCTGGAATGGCGGCTCGAAGGCCAGACCTTCCGGCCGGGCGGGGCCGATCCGCGCGAGTTGGGATTCATGGTTGAAAATCTATCCGTGTCTGTTCCCTAAATGGTGACTGGCATGTCTTTCCGTCTCCGCCCCAAGTTCACCGGACTCTTTCACGACGAAGTCGCGACCGATTCCTTCTGGATTCGCGAGCAGGCTACCCTGACCCTGGCTTCCCTCACCGGGGCCCGCCGGGTGACCGTTATCGGCGAATTGCTGCCGGCCGATCCCGCCAATCCGACCTCACAGGGAAACATCGGCCTGGTCGCGCTACTCAATGGAGCGGACGAGTTGAGGCGTCCAGGCCTGGTCACCGGACCTTTTCGAATCGAACTCCTCCTGCCGGCGGAGCCACCTGCGGGCGGTCATGTCCTCACCTTGCAGCTCATCGGCGTGAGCGTAAACAACCTGCTGGCTTGGCTGGGCCGCATCACGGGCCTGGGCTTCCTGCAACCCTGGCGGGCTCAGGCATACAAACACCGGCTCCGCATCCAGCGCATCGAGGTCGATGCGGAGATTCTCTTCGATTTCAGCAACCGCACCGTACCGTGGAACCCCGGCTTCGCCCGGCGCACCCTGCAGCTCGGCCTCAATATCGCGGGTTTCTTCCGCGCCGACTTGGGCGTGGGCGAATCGGTTCGTTGCATGGCCCGCGCCGCCGATGCGGCCCGGATCAAGACCGCCTTGATCGAACTGAAGCTGCACTGCATCAACCCGCAGACCGATGACACCTTCGTGGCCCGGCTCCAATCCGACAACCCGTACCCGGTAAATGTCTTTCATCTCGATGCCCCGGTCTCCTCCGACATTGATCATCACCACGGCGCCGCCTTTCGCCTGGGCAAATACAACATCGGTTACTGGGCCTGGGAACTGCCGGAATTTCCCGACGCCTGGGTGCCCTTCTCCGACTATTTTGACGAGATCTGGACCCCATCGCGTTTCACCACCGAGGCCATCGCGCAAAAGCTCGTCGTGCCGGTCCTCACGATGCCCCATGCCATTTCCTTCGCGCGACCCAGCGGCGACTTTCGGCAAAAATATGGACTGCCGAAGGACAAGTTTCTCTTCCTCTTCCTCTACGACCTCAACTCCTACTCGGAGCGAAAAAATCCGGCGGCGGTGATCGAGGCCTTCCAGCGCTCCGGCCTGGCCGGCCGTGGCGCCGCGCTCGTGATCAAGGTCCACAATGTTCCGCTTAATCCGGCCGACTTCGAACGCCTGCGCGAGGCGGCGGCCGCCCTCCCCGGCACCACGATCATCACCCAGACCCTCACCCGCACCGAGATCTACGAACTGGAGTCGGCCTGCGATTGCTTCGTCTCCCTGCACCGCTCGGAGGGTTTCGGCCTCGCACTGGCCGAATGCATGTATCTCGGCAAGCCGGTCATCGCGACGGACTGGTCCGGCACCACGGATTTCATCAACGCGAACAACGCCTGCCCGGTCCGCGCCGGGCTGGTCACCCTCGACCGCAGCCACGGGCCCTACGCCAAGGGCCAGACCTGGGCCGCCCCGGACATCGAGCACGCCGCCTGGTGGATGCAGCAATTGCATGGCGACCCCGCCCTGGTCCGCAAGGTCGGCGCGGCGGCCCGGCTCAGCGTCGAAACCAATCTTTCGCCGGCGGTGATCGGGGCCCGCTATCGCCGCCGGCTTGAGGCCCTCGCCTCCTGGTAACTTGGTCCGGTAATGGCGGCGATTAACTGCTTCGCTTTCGTCAGCTGACATTCTGCTGTCGCAAACGGCTGGATAAATCACTGTCGGCATCAGGCACATAACGGCATGACGCCTGTACAACGGGCGCTCATTCGGTTTGAATGTTTGCCAACGGGCCAACATGTGCGTTCGGCAACGAGCGCAGGTGAAACTAATACGTAGGGAAGTATGTTTATGAAAGCCCTGTTCAAACTTGTCGGTGTGGTAGGTTTCGCGTGCCTCAGTTGTGGCGCGCTTCGGGCGACGCAATATCTCGTCGCCATTCAGGCAGAAAACGGCCAGTATCTTTGTGCCGAAAACGGCGGCGGCAGCACTGTCGTAGCCAACCGCAATAATGTCGGCAGTTGGGAAACCTTCGTCATCGACGATTCCGTCGGGAGCGGAAACGGATGGTATCTTTCGATCAAGAGTACGGAGAACCCAAAGTTCCTCTGCTGGAACAATCAGCAGTCAACAATAACTCCGTACAGCACTTTTGTCTACACCAGCAACCCTAGCTTAGTGATCAATCGGGACTATGTTGGTTCGTGGGAAACCTTTGGCTTTGTGGATCCTTGGGGCGCTGGGGCGTCCGCGATCCTGGGAAATGGCTGGGTCAACACCAAAATCCTGACGCGAACTGATATCTATAATCCCCATAGTCCATATCAATATCTTGGCTCATATCCTGGAACCTATTTGCGGGCCGCCAATGGAGGGGGAAGCTCGATGGATGGATTCGGGGGTGATCAACCGAGCACCAATTTTATATCTTCTCAATTGCGTGGATGGACGGGAACCAGGTTTTATATCACCGTCCTGGCCGTTCTGCCTTAGGCAACAAGGTCGTCTTTCGAAGACCCGGGGCATGGTACCGGGTCTTTCTTTCTCTGCTCTCCATTTCGCCCCTGCTCCCACCCGAAAAGCGATCCATTCGTCACCGGCAGGTCATCCCGTCCAGCCGGCAATTTTGTATCTCCTTTAATTGCCATGTCATCTCGCGTTCTCGTTCCCGTCCTGTGTCTCCTCTCCTTTGGGCTAGGTTTGGTTGCTTGGCGCCAGCATGCCGCCCGCCTTGAGCTGGAGGCCCAGCTTCGCGCGGCAGCCAAAACGGCGGAGGCAACCAAGCCCGTCTCAGCACCGGCCCCGACTCTGGTCGAGGCCAAACCCGCCGAGGTCCGGTCCGCCCCAGCTCCTGCGACGATGGATCGCGACATTGAAAGACACCGGGCCGAGATTTCCGCGCGCAACGATACCCCGGAAGCCCAGCGCCTTATGGCGCTGCAGACGCGTTCGGCCCTGGACAGCAAGTACGCCTCCCTGTTCATGTACCTCGATTTGCCGCCCGAAAAACTGCAGAAGCTGCAAGGCTTGCTGCAGGACCGGCAGAATATCTTTCGCGATGTCATCGCCGCGATGCGCACACAGGGACTCGCTCCCACGCCCGAAAATGGGCCCAAGATCCAAGCCTTGGTCAACAACGCGGCCACGGAAATCGAGGCCCAGATCAGCTTCGCCCTCGGCGAAGCCGACTACGCCAAGTATCAGAAATTCCAGTCGTCTCCGATGCCACGGGTCACCGTCGAACGCGTCCAGCAGCGCTTGAGCTATACCACCGAACCCCTCTCCGCCCCGCAGTACGCCCGGCTGATGGATGTCCTCATGCCTGACAGCCAGGCAGCCGGCGGGACCGTGGCTTCAGGCGGCCCAAAACCGCCATCTCCCAGTGGCGCCAGTGCTCCACCCCTCATCACGCCAGCGATCATCGACCAGGCTCGCGTCTTTCTCTCACCCGGCCAGTTGACCGCCTTGCAAAGCATCCAACAGGAGCAGGAGGCCAGCGCGGAGCTGTCCCGCCGGGTGAATTGACTCCACGTGGATAAAGTGACTTTCCGATTAAGCCACGCTTCCACCTTTACAGGGAGAGACCGCTCTGTTTTGAACGACGCGCAACAGGCCGACATGTGCGTTCGGAAACGAGCGCAGGTGAAACTAAAACGTCTAGGAAGTACGTTCATGAAAGCCCTCTTCAAACTTGTCGGTGTTATCGGTCTCGCGTGCGTCAGTTGTGGCGCGCTTCAGGCGACGCAATATCTCGTCACGATCCAGGCGGAAAACGGCCAGTATCTCTGTGCCGAAAACGGCGGCGGCAGTACTCTGGTGGCCAATCGCAATTATGCCGGCAGTTGGGAAACCTTCGTGATCGATGATTCGCTCGTCTACAATGACGGCTGGTCCATCTCGATCAAAAGCACGGAGAACCCGAAGTTCCTGTGTTGGAATAATCAGGCGGCCGCTCGTGTTTTATTTGCCAGCTACGGTTGGCAGACCGCCTACAGCTCGAACGCTTCGTTGGTAGTCAACCGTGACTATGCCGGTTCATGGGAAACCTTCAGATTTGTGGACCCTTGGGGCGCGGGCTCATCCCGGCCGCTGGACTCCGGTTCGATCTACGCCAAGGTTTTGACGAGGGCTGATATCACCTACTACACCGCCAATTACCCGCCCGCCGGCCCGTATTCGCTGGACGGCACTTACCTCCGGGCCGCAAACGGCGGCGGCGGAAGCATGGACGGACGGGGCGGAGATTTTTCCAGCACGAATTTTACTGGCGTGTACGGCTGGACCGGCACCCGCTTCACGATCACGGTGCTGGCGGTCCTTTAGCATCAACCAACAGCCTCAGATCTCCGCTATCCAACCCCCGGGATCACGCCCCGGGGGGTTTCTTTTTCTTGGACTGTTTCCCGTCTCTCGGTTTCGCTCTCCCCTTCATGTCGAACACCCCGCAGGAACTCTCCCTGATTTACCACCGGCGCTTCGCCCGCACGATGCAGTACCGGAACCAGGTGTGGCGGGTTATCACCCGGGAGTTTCTCCAGGGCTGGGTTCCGCGGGACAGCACGGTTTTGGACCTGGGCTGTGGCTACGGCGAGTTCATCAACAATGTGGAGGCCGGCAAAAAGATCGGCATGGACCTGAATCCCGACGTCGGCCGGCAACTGGCCGCGGACGTCCAGTTTATCCACCAGGATTGTTCCAACTCCTGGCCGGTGGCCGAGAGCAGCCTGGACGTGATCTTCACCAGCAATTTTTTCGAGCATTTGCCCACCAAGGAGAAGCTCAGCCACACCCTGGCCCACGCCCTGAAGGCTCTCAAACCGGGTGGGCGGTTGATCGCAATCGGACCCAACATCAAATACCTTCACGGCGAGTATTGGGATTTCTACGATCACCATGTCTATCTCACCGAGGCCTCCCTCGGCGAGGCGATGGAAATCACCGGGTATCAGCTCGAGTTAGTGAAACCCCGCTTCCTACCTTTCACAATGATCAAGGCCCCGGAGTATCCGATGTTTTTTGTCCGCCTCTATCTCATGTCTCCCTGGTTCTGGAAGATTCGCGGCCGGCAGTTCCTCCTGGTGGCCCGCAAGCCGGAAGGGAAATCGACCCTGCCTCGATGAAACCCGGGCTGGCCGGTGCCCACCACCCGGAAATGCGGGTTGCAGGGGGTGGTTTTGCGTGCATCACTCTGCATCCATGAAGGTTTCGTTCGTTGCCTCGTTTTCAGCTGAATGAACCAGCTCGAAGGGCTCCTGCTGCTCCTTTTTTTTCCCCTGGGTTTCCTGCTCAGCGGCTACTGGCTGGCAGCCGAGCTGACCAACGCCACCCCGGCGGAACGACTGGCCGTATCCCTGCTGGCCGGTCTCGCGTCCCTGTTGCTGGTGGTGGCGGCGGTGAACTTCTTCGTTCCTTTGGCCCTGCCTTGGGCCGGCCTGGGCTTGCTGCCGATGGCCGTCACCCTCGCCGGTGGCCGCAACCGCCGCTCCCTGCTGGCTGATCTGGCGATCTTCGGGCGGGATCGCGAGTCCCGCATGGTTGGACTGCTGCTGGGTTTGTTTTTATCCCTGCTCCTTTGGCCGATGATCGCCGATGGCCACCGCATATTCTACGACGGCTCGGCCAATCACGACAGCTTCTTCTGGGTGGCGGCGGCCGAATACCTGAAGCGGCACAATTACTTGGAACCCGGCGGGCTCAACGCGACCCAGCCGTTGTTCAATGCCGCCGGGGCCATCGCCGGAATAAAGCCAGCTTGGGGACGGATGGGGGCGGAGGGCCTGCTCGCGCTTGCATCCACCCTGGTCGGCGCCTCGCCGCTCAAGATCTACCTCTATGGCACCGCCGCCCTTTTCCTGCCCTGGGTGGCGGCGGTGTTCCTGACCACCAAAACCTTTTTCAACCGCCAGCCGACGCCCATTGCGCTGGTGGGCATGGCGGTGTTCCAGCCGATTTTCATCTTCTATTTTTCCAACGCCAACCTCGCGAACCTGCTCGGCACGCTCACCGGCGCGACCGCGGTCCTCGCCCTGGAACAAGCGCTGCGCACGCCAGCCGTCCAAGCCCGTGCCGCCATGGCATGGATGCTGTTGCTCACCCTGAGCGTACACGGTCTCTTCTGCTCGTATCCCGAGATGGTTCCGTTTGTGGCGCTGAGCTGCGGGTTTCTCTGGCTGCGGGGCTGGTTTGGCGGCGAAACCCGCGCCGGCTGGAAACGCTGCCTGGCGGTCGGGGCCGGAGCGATGGCCGGTCTGCTGGTCAACCCGGCCACCACGATTCGTGCCTGCTACGGTTTCATGGCGGTCCTCGGCCTCGCCCGCGCCAATCAATTTTATGCGAACGTCTTCGCCCCTCTTTCTGCGGGCGAGTATTTGCCGGGGCTTGCCTCGCTCGCGATTCCCTCAGCCAGGCTCTTGGGCGACTGGCTGGGCGGGCTGCTCAGCTTGGTGCTGCTGGCCTGCTTGGGGTTGGCTTTCTGGCGGTCCCGGGATCGCTTTGGCGCACTGGCCATTTTTGCCGGCAGCGGCGCGATGCTCGCTTACACCATCGCCACCGATTTTGCCTATGGGTGGCAAAAAACCATCCAGTTCAGCGGCATCTTCGTCGCCACCGTCGTCCCGGTCGCGGTGTTGGACGCCCTCGCGCGGGAACGGCAGCTGACGGACTTCCGCCGCTGGCTGGCGTGGGCCGGCACGGCGGCCATCGCTCTCTTCATGGGCGTGGCCACGGTGCAGAGCTGCCTGGACATCTACAAGTGGAGCAACCGCAAGGTGATCTCCGCGGACTGGTTTGCCCTGCGCGACCAATCCCGCACCACCCTGCGCCAGGCCCCGGTGTTGGTCGACACGGGCACCTTCCGGTGGGCTTTTTTTCATAGCATGTGGTCGGCCTATTTCCTCCCTGACAGCCACATTTATTTTGCGGCCCCCGGCGAGCTGAGTGGCGGTTATCTTCGGGACAGCGTGGTCAACGAGCAGAATCACGTGATACCCCGCCCCGCGGCAGTCCTGGTCGGTCACGACTGGGCCGACACCTTCGACGCCAACTCCCCCCGCCTCTACACCGGCCGCGAATACACCCTGCTGCAGAAAAACAACCGGGTGTTCAAGCTGAGCGGAGGATATCCACTCACCGGTGTGCCCGACTTTGTCAGTGTGGCGACGACGATGGAAATCCTGCCCCATTCCCCGTGCAACCTGCTGCTCGAGCTCGCCCCGCGGTCAAAAGCCGGCTGGCCCGCCGGGGCCTGGCAGCTCACCCGCCACGCCGAGGGCGCGGAGGATTTCACCGAGACCGTTTCCGGGCCCTCGCCCTGGCATCTCGTTATTCCCCTGGTTGCGGCGCGCCGCAACCAGGTCACCATCACCCTGGCCGGCCACAATGGTCCGACCAGCACCGTGTCCTTTGCCGTGCGCACCCTCCGCATCGAGGACAGCCCATGAACCCCCTCTGCGGTTTGGTGTTTCTGCTCGCGGTGGCTGCGGCCATACTCCTGTCCGGTTATTGGCTGAGCGCGCTGAACCTGGTTGAGACTTACCCGGAACGCCTGGCTCTGGCGGCGGTCGCCGGCCTGGCCACGCTGCTCCTGATGGTGGTGGCTGTGAATTTTTTTCTCCCCCTGTCCGGCATGGGAATGTGGATCTGCCTGCTGCCAGCGGCGGGCACCTTGCTCTGGCCCAGCTGCCGGAACCAGCTGCGCGCGGATGTCCGCAGCTCGGTCCGTTCCCGCTCCGGCCTCATGGTCCTTGCCTTGGCGGCGATATTCCTGGTGGTGTTGCTCGGCCCGGCGCTGCTGGACTGGCAGGCTCTGTTTTACGACGGCACCGCCAATCACGACAGCTATATTTGGATAACCTCCGGCGAGTTTCTCCAACATCACACTTACATGGAAGCGCCGGTGCGCAGCGAGACCCAGCCGTGGATGAACCTGGCCGAGGATAATGTCGGCTGGAATCCCCGCCGCGGGCAACTGGGCATGGAAACCCTCCTGGCACTGTTCTCGAGTCTGGCCTCCACCGCGCCCTTGTTCACCTGCCTGTATCTGGCCGCCGCGCTCTTCGTGCCCTGGACCGCGGCGGTCTATCTGGCCGTCACCACGTTTTTCCGGACGCGGCTTTCCCGTGCGGCGCTCGCCGCGCTCGTGTTCCTGCAGCCCATCTTCCTTTTCTTCTACGCCAATTCCAATTTGCCGAACTTGCTGGGGGCGATCATGGGCGCGACCGTGGTGCTCGCGACTGAACAGGCCCTTCGCGCCGGAACCCGGTCACACCGCCTCGGCTGGTGCGCGCTGCTCGGGCTGGGCTTTCACGGCCAGTTGGCCGTGTACCCTGAAATGATCCCGTTTATCCTCCTGCCCTGCGGCCTGCTCTGGTTGCGGCCCTGGTTTGCCCGCCGGTGGGCGGTCGTCCGGGCCAATGGCGGCTGGGTCGCCGCGGCCTTTATCGCCGGCACCGTGATCAATCCCGCGATCACGGTACGAGCGTGGCGGGGGTTCACCTACTCCTTCCACACTGCCCACACCGAGAATATTTTTGCCAACCTGTTCGAATCGCTCAACCTCGCGGAATACGTCCCCGGTATCGCCACCCTCTCGGTTCCGGTCGCCGCCGGCCTGGGTTACGTGCTCGGCGCCGCGCTGACGCTCATGCTCCTGGATGCCGCCGTGACTGCCTGGTGGCGGGCCCGCGACCGCCGGGGCGCCCTGTTCGCGCTGGCCGGGAGCGGCGTGCTGCTGGTCTACACCCTGATCACCGGCTTCAAATACGGGTGGCAGAAAACGGTCCAGTTCAGCGGCGTCTTTGTCACCGCGACCATGACGGCCGCCCTGCTCGACGCCCAATTCGACCACTGGCGCCTGCTGGTGGGCTGGCGGCGCCGGGCCGCCGGCGTTGGCCTCGCGTGCATCATCGCCTTCTATGCCGCCGCCGATGTTGGAAATTTCCAGCAGATCTATGCCTGGCGCCGGGTGAAAATGATTTCCCGTGACTGGCTCGCGCTGCGCGAACTCTCCGAAACAACCCTGAGCGAAAAACCCGTGCTGATGGAATCTGCGAGCTTCCGCATGCCTTTTTTTCACAGCATGTGGTCCGCCTATTTTCTCTCCTCCAGCCGGATTTATTTCGCCCGGCGCGGCGGGGATGGCGGCGGCTACCTGCGGCTCGGCGTGCGGGACGAATCAGCCATTCCCACCGGCCGGCCGGCCGCGCTGCTGGTCGGGAAACGCTGGTCCGAATGTTTCGATGCCAACTCGCCGCGGATCCTGAGCGGCCGGGAATTTGTCCTCCTGCGCAAGGCCAACCGCGTCACCGAGCTCCAGGGTGTCTATCCGACCAACGGTTACCCCGACCACGCCTCGCTGCATTTCTCCCTCGAGATCACGCCCCATTCCGCCTCGCGGTTGCGGATGCTGCTCGAACCTTACAAGAAGAAGAACTGGCCGCAGGCGACGTGGCGGATCGTCCACCGGACCGGCGCCGGGACGGAGACGGTCCAGGAAGTAAGCGGTCCGCCGCCCTGGCGGATCGACGTGCCGCTGACGGCCGACGTGAAACAAGTCATCGAGTGCCAGGTCGTTTCCACGCTCGACACCTCGATCCCATGGCCTTTTGCCGTGCGCGAGGTCATCATCGAATCCACGCCATGAGTTCCGCTCCCCTGCTTTACGACGCCACCCACACCAGCCACACCTCGGCGCAGACCGGCATTCAACGCGTTTGCCGCCGGTTGTTCGAAGAACTCTATGTCGCGGGCCAGGCCGCGCCGATCTGTCATGACCCGTTTATGCGCAGCTGGCGGGCGCTCGCCCCGGGCGAACTGGCCGTCCTGCGCGATGGTAGTGGCGGGACCGGCAAGTCCCGCGGCGCCAAGTGGACCCTGAGCCAGAGGTATTCGGGCAAGATCCGCCGCTGGGTCGGAGCCAGGCCGCCGGCCCTGCCGGACTCAGCCGGCTTGATCTGCCCGGAGTTTTTTTCCAGCAAAGTCGGAGCGTATCTGCCCGGGCTGCTGTCGGCCGTGACCGGACCGCGGGTGGCGATCTTCTATGACGCCATCGCGCTGAAGTTTCCCGAGCTCACCCCGCCGGGTACCGTCGCCCGCTTTCCCGCCTACTTGCGCGAGCTGCTCCTGTTCGACGGGGTCGCGGCGATCTCGGAGGATTCCGCCGCCAGCCTGCGCGAATACTGGCGCTGGCTCGACGTAGACAGCCCTCCACCGGTCCATGCCCTGCCGCTTGCGACGGACCGGCCGGCCGCCACCGGCCAGCTGCCCACGACGTCCACACTCGCGCGCATCCTCTGTGTTTGCACCCTCGAAGGTCGCAAAAACCACCTGGCCCTCCTGGAGGCCTGCGAGACGCTTTGGCGCGAGGGCCTGTTGTTTGAACTGCAGCTGATCGGCATCGCCCGGCCCGACACCGCCGGCCCGGCGCTGGCCCGGATTCAACAACTTAAAAATGCCGGCCGACCTCTGCTGTTCAACGGCTCGGTGCCCGAGACCGAATTGCACGCGGCCTACCGCCAGTGCAGCTTCACGGTCTATCCCTCCCTGATCGAGGGCTTCGGCATGCCGGTGCTGGAGAGCCTGCACTACGGCAAGCCCTGCGTCTGCTCCGGCCGCGGTGCGCTGGGCGAGTCTGCCCACGGCGGCGGCTGCCTCCCGCTCGACTCGGTGGACTCCGCCAGCCTTGCCGATGCCCTGCGCCGGCTCCTCCGTCATCCGGCGGAAATCTCCGCCCTCTCCGCCGCCGCCCGCATCCGCCATCTCAAGACCTGGCCCGAATATACCGCTGAATTCACCACCTGGATGCAGGCGTTGCCGCGTCGCGCTTGATGGTGGAGCGCGCTGACCTCAGCGCGTTTTGTGAAAACGTTGCGATCAACACGTTCCGTCACGGTGCCCGCCGCCGGCGGCCTTTGCGGTTGCTAAGGCCCGGCAACTGACCTCTAGTCGGCCCACAATTTCATGGCCCTGTCCCTCTTCACCAAGAACAAAAAAGCCATCGTGGAGCGCGCGCAGGACGACTACGCGACGAAGATGCGGTTGAAGTACAAGCCGTACTACCACGCCATTGAGTCGCAGAAGGGCACCCATATCCGGCTTGATAACCGCGACATGGTTATGCTCTCAAGCAACGACTACCTTGGACTGTCCTTCCACCCCAAAGTGATCGAGGCCTGCGGCGCGGCGGCCAAGGTCTGGGGCACCAGCCCGACCGGGGCGCGCATTTCCAACGGTTCGCGCGCCTACCATGTCGCCTTGGAGGAAAAGATTGCCACGTTTCTCGGCCGCGAGGCCTGCCATGTCAGCGTCGCGGGTTACATTTCCTGCTGCTCGGCCGTCGCCTCCTTCGCCCAGAAGGGCGACATTATCCTCGCTGATAAAAACATTCACTCGTGCCTGGTTGACGCCACCCGCCTCTCGATGGCGACGGTCGAACGTTTCAGTCACAATAACCCTGAGGATTTGCGCCAAATCCTGAAAAGTCTCCCGCACAACACGCCGAAGATGCTGGTCGTTGAGGGCGTCTACTCGATGGAAGGCCACATCTGCAGCCTGCCCGAGCTGGCCCAGATCGGCGAGGAGGCCGGCTGCTTCACTGTGCTCGATGATGCGCATGGCTTCGGGGTTCTCGGCCGTCAGGGCCGCGGCACGGTCGATCACTTCAAGCTCAACGATCAGGTGGACCTGATCTGCGGCTCGCTCTCCAAGTCCCTCGCCAGCACCGGCGGCTTTGTCGCCGGCTCGCGCACGCTCATCGAGTATCTCCGGACGAATTCCAAGCAGACGCTTTTCAGTGCCGCCATCGGCCCCGCCATGGCCGCCACCGCCTCGGCCGCGCTCGACGTGATGCAGACCGAACCCCAGCACCTCGAGCGGCTCTGGCGAAACACCAAGCGCTACCGCGATATGCTCAAAGGCCTCGGCCTCGACATCTGGGGCAGCGAGACCCCCGCCGTCCCGATCGTGCTCGGCTCGAAGGAACTCGTCTACCGTTTCTGGAACGCGCTGCTCGAGAAGGGTGTGTTCACCGTGATGTCCATCGCCCCGGCCGTTCCGCCCGGCAAGGACCTGATCCGAACCGCCGTCTCCGCCCTGCACAGCGACGACGATCTCGAGAAGATCGCCGCCGCCATGGCCTACGCGGTGAAGCAGATGTGATTTTTTTTGTAGGGCCGGCGCTCGTCGCCGGGCCGGCCTGCCGACAAGCGGCAGCCCTACACCATCACTTCAACCCCTCCAGCAACGTCCTTGCGGTTTGGCTCCACCGTGGCAGCGGTCGCGCCATCGCCTCGCGCTGCAAACGCCGACACTCGTCCGCGTCCGTCAGCACCGCGCGCAACTTGGCGGACCAATCGGCGGTGTCGTTAACCTTGGCGACCAGGCAGCCGCCGCCGTCTGCGTTTTCGCGCAGCACCGGCAGGTCGCTGCAGACGCACGGCACGCCGCGCCACAAGGCCTCGAGCAGCGGCAGCCCACAGCCTTCGGCAATGGTGGGGAATACGACGGCCCGGGCGTTGGCGTATAGCCGGCCGAGCTCCCGGTCACCGGCCTGCGCATGAAAACGAAAGCGCAACTCCCGGCTCTGAAGCGTGGTCATCCGCGCGGCGATCGGCTTGCCAAAATGCGGGTTGATCCGGCCCACGACGTGAAGCTCGTAGTCGAGTCCGTCGCGCCACAGCGCCTCCGCCACATCCAGAAGAAAGGCCTGGTTCTTGCGTGGCTCGACAATGCCGACGCACAGTAGCGCCGGCCGTTCCTTCGGCATGACCGGATCGCGCTGCACCCGATTGCCGCCGTCAAAATCCGCGCCGAGCTCAATCACCTCGGTCGTCGACTTCGGCGTCACACCCTGCCAGCGCCAGAACTCGACAAAGTCTCGCCGCGTCGCGTCAGAGATGGCCCAAGTCCGGTTGAAACCGGCGAGCAGCTTCATGTATTCCGGATGCCGCTGCACGCTCTGCGGCCACGTGATGTGTGGCCAGCGCAACGGGATGGCGTCATGAATCATCGCCGCCAGCCGGCACGGCGGGTTTTGCACGAAGGCCCGGAACCCCGGCCGGTCCGCCTCGCAGAACTGCTCGACCGTCAGCAACCAGTCCGTCGCTGTGAAGGCCACCGGCTCGCGTTTTTTTTCGGCCACAAAGCTGCGCCGCCCTCCGTCCCACGCTACTTCGGTCACGATGGAGCCCAGTTCCTCCCGAATGCGTGAGCTGAGCCGCATCAGGCCCGAGCGGTGCTTCGCCGCGCCCATCTTGGTGGTGTCGTAGTAAATCATCGGAAGGATTGGCCACCAAGAGGCGCAAAAAGACACAAAAACAAACCCCACCCGTCATTCTGAGCGCCGCGAAGAATCCAAGTCCGGGATGCAGCCGTCGCCATCCCCCCGGATCCTTCTCCCGCGACTGCGGGATCAGGAGGACGGAAACGGGAGTGTGATCTCTTTTCGTGCATTTTCGTGACTTTTCGTGGCTAAAATTCCGGGCCCTGCATCGCCGTCGTGAAACACGCCGCCAGCCGTGCGGTGTTTTTGTGCGCGTCGTAATTCTCCTCGACCCAGCGGCGCGCGGCGCCGCGCAGGCGGTCGGCCAGCGCATCATTGGCCGCCAGCCGCTGCAGCACCGCGACCCATTCTTGCGGTTGCGTGACCTCGGCCACCAGCCCCGTACGCTCCTGTTGCACCGCCTCGGTCGTCGCCGACACCGGCGAAGTGACGACCATCACGCCAGCGGCCATGGCCTCGGGAATCACGTTGGGCAGGCCGTCACGGTCGCCGCTCGGCGCCACGATACCCGTGTGCAGCAGCACATCGGCCCATGCAAGTTGCTCCCACACCGCCGCCTGTTCGAACCGGCCGAGAAATTTCACCTGGTCACCCAGCCCCAATTCGCGGGTCCGGGCTTCCAGCGCCGACTGCAACGGGCCGTCGCCGACAATCCGGGCCTCGAACTTGAAGCCGGCCGTCTTCAGAGCCGCGTAGATGGCCAGCTGATAATCGAGCCCCTTCTTCGGCACGAGGCGGGCAATGCAGAGCAAGCGCATCGGCTGGCGCGAGGGACGCAGTTGTTTGAAAGGAGGGAAGGTGTCGAATCCACGGCGGATGACTTGGATTTGCGCCGCCGGCACGCCCCGTTCCACCAGCTCGCGCCTGGCCGCCTCGGTCGAGGCGTGGATGAACCGCGCGTGCCGCAGTTTCTCCAGCAACCACCAGTCGCCGCCGTGCTCGTAGATGTCGTAGGCATGAGCGCCCGAGCTGTAATGCCAGCCGAACATCCGCCACAATATCCATCCCGCGGTCGCGGGAGCACCGGCCCAGGCGCCATGAATGAGAGCAGGGGGATCCCGCTGAAGTTCGCGGTAAAAGCATCCGGCGAAGCCCGCGCCGAGCATGTTTTCCCAGAAATTCAACCAAGACGGCGCCCGGCGGGTGAGCACACCCTCGAACAAGTCGCGCACCACCCGCGGCCGGCGCACGCACTGCCACGGGATTTCAAACAGGAAGAGAGGTACGAGCTTCCACTTGCTGAAACTCCGCACGGGCAGCCCGCGAAACTCCCCGCCCCCGCCCCAAAGCGAGTAGAGCCGCAGGTTCAGCCCCTGCGCCTGCAGGGCCGCGACGTCGCGCTGCAGGAACGTCTCCGAGGTCTTCGGAAAGGTCGTGAAGAGGAGGACGATGGTGGGTTTGGGTGAGCTCAAACTGATTGGGGCAGTTTACGGGTTTAAAACTCCAAAGGCCAAACTCCAAAGGCCAAGTAAACCCCAAATTCTGTTTCGGACTTTTGATTTTCAGTTTTGAACCTGTTTGGCATTTGGAGTTTGGCGTTCGAAATTTCTCATGCGGTCGCCGCTCCCGCCACGGTGAGGAAGGCCCCGAGGGCCGGATCCGCCGGCGCATCCTTCCGCCAGCCGAGCACCAGCCGGCTCTCGGGCGCCGGGCCGTCAAGCGGCCGGAACGTCACTTCGCTTGGAAGCTGCTTGGCCTCGGAGGGCGACATGAAGGTCGCCCCCAGCCCGGCGCGAACGAGGCCGATGGCGTTGGCGCGCGGCCAGACCTCGTCGGCAATCCGGGGCGTCACCCCGGCCAGCTGGAACGCTGCCAGCACGCGGTCATAGAACCCGGGATTATGCGCGCGGGGAAACATTACGAACGGCGTTCCCGCCAGGTCGCGCAGGCGGAGTTTTTTTGATTTGGCCAGCGGATGATCGGCGGGGAGCAACACGCCGTTCTTTTCCTGCATTAGCACCTTGGTCGATAGCCCCGGCGGCGTGGTGGCGTCGGGATGAAAGAACCCGCAGGCGATCTCCCCGTTCTTGAGGGATTCGAGCTGGGCGGAGGTCGGCGACTCGTTCAATTCCACCCGGATGCCGGGGTAGCGCTTGTTGAAGTCGCGCAGGATACCCGGCAGCACCGTGGCCATCGCGAGACCGGTGAAGGCCACCCGCACGTGCCCGGCCTGCCCGCCGGCCAGCGCCTGGATGTCGCGAGGCACGGCCGCCAGCCCGCGCAGCAGCGGCTCGATGCGCTCAAGGAACGACCGCCCGGCGGTCGTCAGCTCGACCTTGCGCCGCGTGCGGCTGAGCAGGTCGACCCCCAACGCAGTTTCGAGCTGGGTGATGCTGCGCGACAGGGCCGGCTGGGCCACCGCGAGCGTCTCGGCCGCCTTGCGGTAATGCAGCTGCCGCGCCACCTCGCGAAAGTAGACGAGGTGCCGGAGTTCAAAGGGATACTGATACTCGCGAGGCATCACAGAGCATGAAACAAGTATTTCCTGTTATGGCAAGATTCTGGTAGTCTGGTCGTCTTGTAGGTCGGGCTTTACGCCCGACTTGTCGGGGATAAACCCCGACCTACACTCGTCCTTTCATTCTCACCTTCACTCTTCTCCCCATGCCCCAATCCCTCTTCGAAAAAGTGTGGCACGCCCACACCGTCAAAAAGCTGGCCAACGGCCAGACCCAGCTCCTCATCGGCACGCACCTGATCCACGAGGTCACCTCACCCCAGGCCTTCGGCATGCTGCGCGACCTCGGCCTCCAGGTCCTGATGCCGCACCGCACCTTCGCGACGGTGGACCACATCATCCCGACCAATGAGCTGGTCGAGCCCTACCAGGACCCGCTTGCGCAGGCCATGATGGACGAGGTCCGCAAGAACTGCGCGCAATTCGGCATCACCTTCTTTGACCGCGCCTCGGGCAAGCAGGGCATCGTCCACATCGTCGGCCCCGAGCAGGGCATCACCCAGCCCGGCACGACGATCGCCAGCGGCGACTCCCACCCCTCCCCCCACGGCGCGTTTGGCGCGATCGCCTTCGGCATCGGGACGAGCCAGGTGCGCGATGTGCTGGCCACGCAGACCATGGCCCTCGGCGAGCTCAAGGTCCGTCGCATCGAGGTGAACGGCAAGCTCCGCCCCGGCGTCTACGCCAAGGACGTTATTCTCCACCTCATCCGCCAGCTCGGCGTCAACGGCGGCACCGGCTACGCCTATGAGTATGCCGGCA
This sequence comes from Oleiharenicola sp., assembly GCA_025363455.1. Lineage (GTDB taxonomy): Bacteria > Verrucomicrobiota > Verrucomicrobiia > Opitutales > Opitutaceae > Lacunisphaera. The sequence goes on from JANYDW010000051.1 coordinate 43,504, forward strand.
GCACCTTTGACGGGTTCACAATGGAAGAGCGCATGACCGTCTGCAATATGTCCATCGAGGGCGGCGCACGCGTGGGCTACGTCAATCCCGACGAGACCACCTTCGCCTACCTCAAGGGCCGGCCCTACTCGCCCACCGGCGCCGCTTGGGATGCCGCCGTTACCGGCTGGAAGTCCTTCGCTTCTGATGCGGGCTGCCGTTACGACGACGTCGTCAAGATTAACGCCGCCGACGTCGCCCCGTCCGTCACCTGGGGCATCAATCCCGGCCAGGGTATCACGATCAACGAAAATGTCCCCAGCCCGGACACCGCCACCTCGGCCGACGACAAGGCCGGCATCATCGAGGCTCTCGCCTACATGAAGCTGCCCGCCGGGAAGCCCATCAAGGGCACGAAGATCAACGTCGCCTTCCTCGGGTCCTGCACCAACGGCCGCCTCTCGGATTTCCAGGAGGTCGCCAAGTATGTGAAGGGCCGCAAGGTCGCCCCGGGCGTGAAGGCCATCGCCGTCCCCGGCTCGCAGATCGTCGCCCTGCAGTGCGAAAAACTCGGCATCGACAAGGTGCTCGCCGAGGCCGGCTTCGAGTGGCGCGCGGCCGGTTGCTCCATGTGCCTCGCGATGAACCCCGACAAGCTTATCGGGGACCAGCTCTGTGCCAGCTCCTCCAACCGCAACTTCAAGGGCCGCCAGGGCTCGACCACCGGCCGCACGCTCCTCATGAGCCCGGTCATGGTCGCCGCGGCGGCCGTCACCGGCGCCGTCGCCGATGCCCGTGAGGTCTTCGCCGTCAACTAAACCAAACCTTCAAACCATTGCCCACGAAACACACGAAATATCACGAAACCCCTCCTCCGTTTCTTTCGTGTCATTTCGTGTGTTTCGTGGGCTAAAAATCTCTTCTTCCCATGGCTCTCGCAAAAATCACCTCCGTCTCCGGCCGCGCCGTCAACGTCCCGGGCAACGACATCGACACCGACCGCATCATCCCCGCGCGCTTCATGAAGTGCGTGACCTTTGACGGCCTCGGCGAATTCCTCTTCTACGATGTCCGCAAGGACACCACCACGGGCAACGACACGAACCACCCGCTGAACGATCCGCGCTTCAAGGGCGCCACGATCCTCCTTTCCGGCGCCAACTTCGGCTGCGGTTCCTCGCGCGAGCACGCCCCGCAGGCGATCCAGAAATACGGCTTCAAAGCTGTCATCGCCGAGAACTTCGCCGAGATCTTCTTCGGCAACAGCATCACCCTCGGCATGCCGCTCGCCTGCGCCAAGCGCGAGGACATCGCCAAGATCGCCGCCGCCGTGGAAAAGAATCCCGCCACCGAAGTCGTAATCGACGTCGTGAAGCAGGAAATTCGCTTCTCCGGCCAGACCGTCCCCGCCCAGATCCGCGACAGCGCGCGCGACGCCCTCGTCAACGGCCGCTGGGACGCCATCGGCGAGCTCCTCGACGGCGTCCCTGCCGTGACGGAGACTGCGAAAAAGCTCCCCTATCTGACGGCGGCCAGTACCTGACGGTATCAAGCCGGACCACCACAGCCGGCAAGGAAATGCGGTGGGCAGTGATGAGCTGAACGAGTTAAGCCCAGGGTCGGTGATGGATACAGTCCAAAGGTAGCTAGATCGTCGGACTCCCTTACAAAATATAGCTCCGTGGATGGGTGATTTAAAATTATGGCAAATAATTTGCTGGCAAACAGGAATGCTAGTAATTGATTTGCAAGTTTTTGTGAAGAAAAAAGGCAGAGAGCTCGGATACAGGCCAGAATCTGGCCTTCCTCCTGCTAAACCTCATTTTCGAACTCTCTTTAATGAAAAATCTGCTCCGCACTTCGTTTCTCGCCCTCTGCCTGACGTCCGGTCTCTTCGCCGACAGCTTTAGCGTTTCCTCGATCAACGGTGGTGCTGCGACGCGATCCCCAAAGCTGAACTTCGACACCTTGGTACTGGGGAATTCCGCGCAATGGGCGGACGCAACGCTCCACGTCTCCTTTACCGGCACAGGCCAGGTCGTGCAAGGCGCCGCCAGCGGCCTCTATGCAGCGCCCTTCGTCTCGGGCGGCAATGGCTTGGGCTTCGGCAGTCCCGATCAACCGAATGGAGTGGACTCTACCAAGTACTTGAGCACGGGCATTGGCTCCGTTGTCTTTGATTTTAGCACCCACCAGACTTACTTTGGCCTGCTGTGGGGTTCAGTGGACAACTACAACACCCTTTCGTTTTACAATGGAGCAAACTTGGTCGGCTCATTCACGGGCACCAATATTTGGACCAGCGCGAACGGCAATCAAGGTCAGCAGGGCACATTTTATGTGAACTTCAATGACCTCAACGGTTCGTTCAACAAAGTCGTCGCGAGCAGCACCCAATACGCTTTCGAATTGGACAATGTCGCTTACAGCGGACGCAGTGTTCCGGATGGCGGAGCCACCCTGACGCTGCTCGGTCTTGTCTTTGCTGGTTTGGCTGTGTTCCGCCGCAAGCGCTGATTGCGGGTGGCACCGTGAGCGGGCAGCCGCACCGGTGGTCCATCGGGAACCGGGACCGCCACGAGTAGAGACTTCCGTTACTAAAAAGGTCGCGTCGCCTTGTCCAAGTCGCCCGCGGTGGTCTCAAGCACAAACAATGGATGCCGCGCGCCTAAGTCCGACAGCCTGCATCGACCGCCACTGCAATTTGTGCAAACGAACCCGCCACCAGGGATAGTGTTAGCCTAACGGCAGTCTGGCCGGTGCCGGACAAGACGGAAACGTTGGCAAGGCCTTCTTGGTTTGCGCCCTCGCGCCCCGCCCGTAACGTACCCCCACCCCGCATGACGTTCCCTAAAATCCCCGGACTCCGCTGGTGGATGATCAGCCTGATCATGCTCGGTGCGATCGTCAATTACCTGACCCGCAATACGCTCGCGGTGGCCGCGCCTACCGTGATGAAGGACCTGGGCATGACCACCGAGCAGTACTCGTGGATCACGGCCACTTTCCAGGCCACCATCATGCTCCAGCCGGTCTGCGGCTATGTGCTTGATGTCGTCGGCTTGAAACTCGGCCTAGCCCTCTTTGTTTCCGCCTGGTCGCTCATTAGCATGGCCCACGGTCTGGCGCACAGCTGGCCGGTCTTTGCCGGACTGCGCGGGCTGCTCGGCCTCGCCGAAGGCTCGGCCAATCCGGCCGGCATGAAGGCCGTGTCAGAATGGTTTCCAGCCAAGGAACGCGGCTATGCCGGTGGCCTCTACAACATTGGCGCCTCATTCGGTTCACTGCTGGCTCCGCCGTTGGTCTTCTGGGTGATTACCTACCATAGTTGGCAAGCGGCCTTCGTGGTCACCGGCGGGCTCGGTCTGCTCTGGCTGGGCCTGTGGCTGTTCTTCTACAACTCGCCGGCCAAACACACCGCTCTTTCCGACGAGGAACGACGCCACATCGAGGCCGGGCAGGAAACGCATCTCCAGGGCGACGGCCGCAAGCCCTCGATTCTCACCCTCGTCCGGCAGCGAAACTTCTGGGGCATCGCTCTGCCCCGCTTCCTCGCCGATCCCACCTGGGGTACGCTCTCCTTCTGGCTGCCTCTGTATTTCATGACGGTGCGTGGTTTCGACCTGAAGCAGATCGCCTGGTTTGCCTGGATGCCCTTCCTTGCCGCCGACCTGGGCTGCTTTTGCGGTCCGACCATCGTGGTTTTCCTCCAACGGCGCGGCGTCAGCCTGATCAACGCCCGGCGTGGGGCTTTCACGGCCGGGGCCATCATGATGATCGGTGTCGCCTTTGTCGGTGTCGTCAAGAGTCCCTACGTCGCGATCGGCTTGCTCTGCATCGCCGGATTTGCGCACCAGACCCTCTCCGTCACGGTGATCACGATGGCCTCCGACCTATTCAAGCGCAACGAAGTCGCCACCGTCGCCGGCATGGCGGGCACCTGCGGCAACGCGGGAATCCTCGTGTTCACTCTCCTGATCGGCAAATACGTGGCGACGATCGGCTACGCGCCCTTTTTCGTCCTCCTCGCCGCGCTGGACATCGTGGGGGCCGTGATCCTATGGACAGTGGTGCGCGAACGACCCGCCGCTGCCTCTTAAACCGCCCGCACTGGTTCCCGTGAACATCCGCAACCCCATCCTGCCTGGTTTTAATCCCGACCCGTCCATCCTGCGCGTCGGTGCAGATTACTACATTGCCACTTCTACCTTCGAGTGGTTTCCGGGCGTGCAGATCCACCACTCGCGCGACCTGGTGAATTGGCGGCTGCTGACGCGCCCGCTCACCCGACCGAGCCAGCTCAACATGCTGGGCGATCCCGATTCATGCGGCATCTGGGCCCCGTGCCTCTCGCACGCCGACGGCAAGTTCTGGCTGATCTACACTGACGTGAAGCGCTATGGCCGCACCTCGGTCGGCGGAGCCTCGGGCGCCTCGCTGCGCGATTTCCACAATTACCTCGTCACGGCCGACCAGATCGACGGCGAATGGTCCGATCCGGTCTACATGAACAGTAGCGGCTTCGATCCATCGCTGTTCCACGATGACGACGGCCGTAAATGGTTCGTCAACCAGCTGTGGGATTATCGCCCTGGCAACAACCGCTTTGCCGGCATCGTGCTGCAGGAATACTCCGTGAAAGAACGCAAGCTCCTCGGCACCCGCGCGAATATCTTCCCGGGCACGCCGCTCGGCCTCACCGAGGCGCCGCACCTCTACAAGCGCAACGGGTGGTATTACCTCATCACCGCCGAGGGCGGAACGGGCTGGGGTCACGCCGTCACGATGTGTCGTTCACGTCACCTCGCCGGTCCCTACGAGCTGCATCCCGACACCTACATCCTCAGCGCACGAAACCGGCCTGACTCCCCGCTGCAACGCGCCGGTCACGCCGATTTCGTCGAGACGCCGGGCGGTGAAACCTATCTGGCCTACTTGTGCGGCCGACCGCTCAAGAACCGCGGTCGCTGTGTGCTCGGGCGCGAGACCGCCCTGCAGCCGATGGTCTGGGGCCAGGATGACTGGCTGCGCACGACCGACGGCCAGGCGATTCCCCAACTGACGCCGCCCGCCCCGGCTCTCCCCGCCCACCCCTTTCCGTCGGCCCCGGAACGCAGCGAATTCGACGCCCGGCAGCTACCTATCGAATTTCAATGGCTACGCTCCCCCTGGCCGGACGAATTGTTCAGCCTCACCGCCCGCCCCGGCCATCTACGGCTCTTTGGCCGCGAGACCATTGGCAGCCTGTTCAAACAGTCGCTCGTGGCGCGTCGCCAGCAGGCTTTTTGTTACAGCGCGTCCACCGTCGTCGAGTTTGAACCTGAGCATTTCCAACAACTCGCTGGCCTCGTCTGCTACTACGGTGCGGCCAAGTTCCATTTTTTCCATGTTTCGCACGATGAAACCCACGGCAAGCACCTGCGCGTGATGTCGGCGATTCCCGACGGCGTCGTATCCGATGCCTTCACTGCCCCGATCCCGGTGCCCGCCGGCAAGCGCATCGAATTGCGTGTCGAGGTGGACGAGGAGCGGCTGCTGTTCGCTTACCGCGTCGAAGACGTGGACCGCAACTGGCGCTGGCTGCCCCAGCACTTCGACGCCAGCATCCTCTCTGACGAAGCCTCCATGCCCGGCCTGCCCAACTTCACCGGGGCCTTCGTCGGCGTGGCCTGCCAGGACATGGCCGGCACGGCCAAGCCCGCAGATTTCGACTGGTTCGAATATCGCGAGCGCGGCTACCGGGCCAGCCCGGTCAAGGACTGTCCCCACTCCGCCTTTTAGATAGTCGGACCAGTCCCCTCATCCGCACCCTTGCGCGGTTTGAGCGGAAACGGACCGGCCTGGTGCGTGGTGTGCGAGACTTCCTGCGCCAGATCGACCAGCTCGGTGATGACCAGGGTCGGGTCCTCCTCATAGCGAAGTTTCAGGAAGTCATCGCGGAAATGCTCGTAACCGGCGCGGTCCGCCAGCCAGCGGGCAAGGATCGTATCCAGGTCCGCAGCGCTGGTGATGAGCGCGACCCCCGCACCGCGATTGAAGAACTTCACCGTCAATTCCTCCTGCGGCATCACGCCGCCGAGCGCATTGAAGACGATGGGACACCGGAAATGCAGCGCCTTGGCACAGGACGTGGTGCCACCGCGCGTGATGATGATGTCGCTGACCTGCATCAGGAGGTGGACCTGCTCGGAATAGCCATCGAGGAAGCAGTTCAGTTGGGGGTGCTCGGTCCGCCAGTGCAGCACCTGGTTGTAGACTTCGCGGTTCTTGCCGCAGATGACCACGGCCTGCACGCGCTCGGCGTGGCGCAGCAGCACTTCCAGCAGTTCGAGGTGGTTGTTGGCGCCGTTACCGCCGGTGGCGAGAAAAACGGTGAAGAGCCCGGGCTGCAGCTCAAGCTCTTCCTCCAGGTACGCCGCCCGCGTCTCCGCGTTCATGAACCCGATGTGTTGGCGGGGCTGCATCAGGTGGCCGCGCACCCGCGTGCATTTCACGGGCATGCCCAACTTCACGGCGTAGTCACGGGCCGTGGCCGTGCGGGAGATGTAGAGGTCGGCCGTGGGCTCCACCCAGTTGATGCTGTAACCAAAACCGCCGGAAAACTCACCGCAATAGGTCGCGCAACGAACCTTGTCCGCGTCGAGGATTTTCCGCGCCAGTTGGAAATAACCGCGGTTCAGACAGTCATGGACGCTAAACACGAGGTGCGGCTGGTATTCGCGCAACACGGCCTCATAGTAGCCCCGGCCGAAGGAGACCGACCGGCGGTTGAGCAAGCTGAGCAGCTCGACGAACAGGTAGAAGCCCTTGTGCAGCCACGGAGATTTCTTCTGGATCCAATTGTAGAATTGCACGCCGGCACTGAAAAAACCCGAGGATTTCTCCAGCATCTGTTCGATGCGGACATCCACGTTGTGCCGGTAGAGCTCGAAGCACCATTCGGCGAATGCCTGGGCCCGGGCGTCATGTCCGGCGCCAGTGCTGGAGGTCAGGATGAGAATGCGGACGCGCTGCATGAATCAGTTAATGTAGGAGCCTGCTTGCAGGCGATGCCGACAATCCATCGCCTGCAAGCAGGCTCCTACAAAAACCGAAGAACGATGGTCATGTCTCATAAGCCAAAGTATTTTTCCTGGATCTTGCGCTTCAACGCCAGCGATCCGAAACGGGCCAGGAACGGCGCGAACACGGCCTGGAAGAAGCGGCCGCTGCGCACGGTGCCGCTGCGACCGCGGAGCAGGGCACGCTGGAGCGACACCGCGGCGTGCGCCGGGGGCGGGCCGGACCGCATCATCGCGGTGAAGGCCGCCCAAGCTTTCTCCTGGCCTGGACCGGCGGTACCCGGCGGGCGGCGGACGGAACCCTCGAAATCGGTGCGGTAGTCGCCCGGCCGGAAATCGATGACGATGACTCCCGTACCCTTGACCTCATACATGAGGCTCTCGTTGAGCGCAGAAAGGCCGGCTTTAACCGAGTTGTAGACGGCCTGGTAGGGCATGCCGAATTCGCCGGCGATGGAGGCGATGTTGACCAGCGCCCCCTGGTTGCGACCCAGCATGCCGCGCAACGCGACCTGGCTGAGGTGCGCCGTGTTGACCAGCATGACGCGATACTGGTCCTCCCAGACGGCAAAGTCAGTGTGGGCAAAGGAACCGAAGGCCCCGAACCCGGCGTTGTTGACGACAACATCGAAACCACCCGCGGCCTTTTCCATCTCGAGGAATATTTTCCCGGCCGCGATGCCGTCACCAAGCTCGAACGCCACGGCATGAAACCGGGGGCGCGCGGGCAGGCGGGAGGCATCGCGGGAAGTGCCCCAGACCTCGACGCCTCCGGCCAGCAGCATATCGGTAAAGGCCAGCCCCAACCCGGTGCTGGCCCCCGTCACAAAGGCGGTGCGGTAGCGGGAGGAAAGTGGCCCGGGGCTCATCCGCGTCAGACCGACTTGAACACGAGGCAAACGTTGGCGCCGCCGAAGCCGCTGCTGTTGCTCAGTACGACGTTGGGACGCTGCGGCAGGGTGGCGCGGATTATGTTCAGACCGGCGCAGGCGGGATCGAGGTTGGTGATGTGCGCCGAACCCGGGATGAAACCTTCCTTCATCGCGAGGGCGCAAAACGCCGCCTCTTGTGCCCCGGCCAGGGAAAGCCCGTGGCCGGTAAGGGCCTTGGTGCTGCTGATGGCCGGACGGGAAGGCGACTCCGTGAAGATCGCCTTGAGCGCCTTGGCCTCGGAAATGTCTCCAATCGGCGTAGAAGTGGCGTGGGCATTGACGTAATCCACGTCCTCCGGGGCGATGTCGGAATATTTGAGGGCATTTTCGATCGCCATGCGGAGACCTTCGCCATCGGGATGGGAAATGGCGACGTTGTGGCCGTCCGAGGCCTGGCCCCAGCCGGCCACCTCGCCGTAGACCTTGGGGCGGCGGCGGGCAACCTCCTCCTCGCTCTCGATGACCAGGACAACGGCCCCACCCGTGCCGACAAAACCATCGCGGGCCACATCGAACGGCCGCGAGGCGATGGAGGGATCAGTCTGCAGGGACAGAGCGCGCATGCCGGCGAAAGGCAGGATACTCTCGACGTTGCCGTCCTCGGCGCCGATGACGAACATCCGCTTCTGCCGCCCAAGGGCGATCTCGTCGTAGGCGAAACCCATGGCGTGCGCTGACGAGGCGCAGGCCGAGGAGAAACCCGTGGAGGCACCCTTGATCTTGAACTGCGACACCAGGTTGAAATTCACCGTGCCCGAGATCGAAGCCACGATCCCCAGGGGCGGGCAGCGCATGACGCCGACCTTGCGCATGCGTTCCAGATGATACCCGAGCAGGAAGGGCGAACCGGCCGAAGCCGCATAGAGTCCGGTGGCCGGATTGGAGTAATCGGCCTCCGTGAGCTTGGCGTCCTCGACCGCCTGCAGCATCGCGCAATAGGCATAGACCCCGTGGGGCGCCATCCCGCGCAGGATTTCCCGGCGGATGTTGTAGCGGGCGGGGAACACCCAGTCCTCCTGGTCCGTGGTGTCGGTCTGGAAATCCCGGATGGGTGCAGCCACCTTCACCGGCACATCCGGCTTCTGGAACGGGGGATACTGCACCATGCCGTGCCGGAGTTCGCGCAGGCTCTCCGAGACGGAGACAGCATCGTTGCCGATACTGGTGATGAAACCGACGCCGGTGATATATACTTTCCGCATGGAGAACTCAGGCCGCGCCAACCAACGCCGGTGACGCAATCAAGGTGTCGCCTATCAAGAGGCTTTTGACTCGACGGTCAACCACCGCAGGAGCGGCTCAGGCGTTGACCGCCGACTTGGCCGGGTTGAGCGCCACGGGCTGCTCGGCCGGGGCCACCTGCGGCACCGGCTGGGCGACTTCCTCGGCGAACCCGAAAGTAAGGGTAATTTCCTCAGCGATGGCCGCCTTTTCTTGACCGACCCGGATCTGGCCCTCGAACGTGGCCAGCGGGGATTTGAGCCGCTTCGGCTTGATTGAGAGGCTGAGCACGTCGCCCGGGCGGCAGACGCGATGGCAGCGGACGCCTTCGCAGGAGGTGAAGAAAATTGTACGATGGTCGACCGTCTTTCCGGCCTCGCCGACCTGACCCTCGATGAGGAAGAGGACCGCGAGCTGGCCGAGCGCCTCCAGCATGATCGACGCGGGCAGGACTGGGTTGTCCTTGAAGTGACCCTGCAGGAAAAACTCCTGGCCGCTGATCTTGTACTTGGCGTTGGCGCCATGGGCGTTAACCGAGGCCTCGCCGAGAAACAGGAAGGGCGGCTGGATCGGCATCACGGACACAATCTGCTCGATCGGAATAAACTTGGTGGGTTTGGGCAGGGGCAGGCCGCGCACCTTGCACTCAATAAACGTCTTTACATCGCCCACCGTACGAAGATGGCGCAATTCCTCATTGTTGATGGTCATCTGCAGCACATCCTCCACGAGGATGACGATTTCCATCATGGTTAGCGAGTCGATGCCCAGATCCTCGATGACCCGCAGGTCGTCGTCGGCATCCTTCAGCTTGGCACGGAGATCCGGTTCAACGTAGCGCTCGATGATGCCAAGCACGATAGCCGGGAGGTGCTCGGTGTTTCCGGTTTTCCGGAACTGAGCGGCCGCCTCATAAGTGGCTGCGGAACAGCGCTTCAGCGCTTCACGCAGGTTTGTATCATCTTCGGCGGTGAACGGTTTCAGTGTGACGCCGGAATGGGTGTTAACGGACTGGGCCATTGGGGGACAAGATATGTTCTCCCTTGCTGACATGTAAATCCCAAAAATCCTCCATCACTAGTGTGAAATATCATGAATCAGCGTTGATTTTAGCTTGTTGACTCGGCGTGCGATGCACGACGACATGCCGCCCCTGCCGGCCGCTGATCCAAGTTCACCCACTTTTTAATTTTCATGCCGCCAAAAGGGTCAAGTTTCTCAGGCCGTTCCCATCCTAGTCTAATCCTTGTCACGCATGAGTACTACCCACATCGCGGGGGGATCGCGGTCTACTCGGCCGAAATGGCGCGGGCGGCCCACGAGTTAAACTACCGGGTCGAGGTCTGGGCTCCGGCCCTGCCTGCTGGCGTGCCGGAACCCGTGTCGCCGTTCCAGGTGCGACGGCTGCCGTTGTCGGGCGATCATAGTCTCCGCAGCCAGTGGCGCATGGCCCGGGAATTGGTCGCACACGCCGACCGGCTGAATGACGCCACCCTTTACATTCCCGAACCCGGTCCCTTGCTCGCGATGCTGCTCCTGCAGTACTTCGATACCATCCGGCCAGCCCGGCTGATGCTAACCTTCCACGGTTCGGAAATCCAACGCCTGGCCTCCCGCCGGCTCTTGCGCTGGAGTTCCAACCACTTGCTGGCCAAAACCACCCGCATCAGTGTGGTGAGCGAATTTGCCCGCCAGTTGCTGCAGAACCATTTCCCATCGGCCGCCGAAAAGGTCGTGGTCACCCCCGGCGCGCTCCGCCCCGATCTTCGGCACCAACAATCGTCGCCCGCCGCCCTGCCGGGGGCCAAGACTGTCATCCTGACTGTCGCCCGGCTCAATCCGCGCAAAGGTCAGCTGGAGGTCATCAACGCGCTCAAGGCCCTCCCCGCCAACCAGCGCTCCGCGCTCGAATACTGGCTCGTCGGGGCACATGGCAAAGAGAACTACGACAACCTGCTTGTTGCCGCCGCCGCTGATGCCGGTTTCCCGGTTAAATTCTTGGGCGACATCCCCGACGAACAACTCGGAGCTACTTATGCACAGGCTGATATCTTCGCCATGACGAGCATGCCGCACAAGCACAGCGTCGAAGGCTTCGGCCTGGTCTATTTGGAGGCGGGCGCCCATGGTCTGCCTATCGTCGCCCACGCCATTGGCGGTGTGCCGGAAGCGGTCGTGGACGGGGTGACCGGCCTGTTGGTCGCGCCTGGCGACACCCCTGCCCTAACCACGGCCTTTGCCCGGTTGCTCCTCGATATCCCGCTGCGCCGCCGGCTCGGCGAGGCGGCCCGAACCCGCGCCCTCAGCCGCACCTGGCGTGATTCAGCTCTGACCTTGTTTGGGCAACCGCACTCTGCCACCTTTGGCAAGGTCCTATGATCGAATCCCGCGCCCAAATCACCGTCCGCTATGCCGAGACCGACATGATGGGCATCGTCTACCATGGCAACTATCTGCCGTGGTTCGAGGTGGGCCGTACCACCCTGCTGAAGGAATGCGGCCTGCCCTACAAGGAACTCGAAGCCCAAGGCTACCACCTGCCCGTCATCGAGCTTGGCGTAAAATACAGCCGCCCCGCCCTCTACGACGACACGGTAACGATCATCACCCGTCTCAAGGAACGCCCCACCCTTCGCGTCCATCTGGACTATGAGGTGCGCCGCGGCGAGGAGTTGCTCGTCACCGGCTTTACCATCCACGCCTTCATCAACAAGTCCGGCGAACCGGTCCGGCCCCCCGCCTATCTGGTGCAGCGGATGAAGGAACTGTTCAGCGTCAGGTAGGGCGCGGACTCCGCTCCGCGCCAACGCCCAGCGGCGAACGGACTCACGGCCCTACCCAATCGCCGCGTATTCCTCGAGCACGCTGGCGTCGGTTTCGTTTGACCGGGCTTCCTGCAAGAGGTTGCTGGCCGGCGAGTCTCCCGCCAGACGCCGCACCGCCCAGACCGCGTGCGCCCGCACCACGGCGGCCTCATGCGTCACCAAGCGGATTAGCGCCGGTAGCAGCGTCGCATCACCCGTGTTCCCCGCCACCACGCACGCGTTGCGCAGAAGACCGGTCAGCTTCAGGCGCTTCACGGCCGTCCGGCGAAACACCTCGGCAAACCGCTCCGGCGTCAATGCGAGGATTTCCCCGAGGCCCAATTCCGCGAGGTCACGCCGGGAGGACAGCAACACCCGCCTCCCCTCCTGTGCAAAACGGTTCCACGGGCAGACCTCAAGGCACACGTCGCAGCCGTAAATCCGCGTGCCGATCCCGGCGCGCAGTTCGCGCGGGATGACGCCCTTGTTCTCGATCGTCTGGTAAGAAATACAGCGGCGCGCATCGACCACCCCGGGTCGGGGAAAGGCCGAGGTCGGGCACGCGTCCAGACAGCGCGTGCACTTGCCGCATAATAGACCCGTCGGCTCCGTTCCGGCAGGGGGCAATGGTTTTTTCCGCAGGGGTGCATCGGGCTCGATCGCCCACCGCATCAAGATGCTAGCCAGAAAAAGCCAGTTCCCATGGCGGCGGGAGATCAACATGCCATTCTTGCCGCGAAAACCCAGACCACTGCGGGCGGCCCAGCCGCGTTCCAACACCGGTCCGGTGTCAACGTAGTAACGGTAGTCCGTCGCAGTCAGACCACCCAGTTCCTCCAGCAACCGACCTGCCGCTACCAACCCCAGCTTGATCGTGTCATGATAGTCTTCGTGCAGCGCATAGCGGGCCCACGTGGGATCATTTGGGGTGGGAGCGAGCTTGCTCGCGATTGTTTCGTTTTGTCGCGACCAAGGTCGCTCCCACAAGTTGCTCCAATAATTGACGCCCAAAATGATCACAGATTTTGCTCCCGGCAGCACCAGGTCAGGATTCATCCGCTTGGGAGCGGTGCGTTCCATCCACGCCATGTCGGCATGATGGCCCGCGGCCAGCCATTCCCGCAGGCTCGTCTCCGGTGCATCCACCTCCGCAAACCTCACCTCGTCGAAACCCAGCGACCGCAAGCCTGCCCGCAGCGCATCCCGGGACGCACCGGCCAGGACAGCTCCGGCCGGCGTGTTCATTTGCCGAATTGGGCCGCTTCCTGCCGGTAGACCCGCAGCACGTGGATCGCGATTTCCCGCAACGGCCGCTTGTCCGTGAGTACCATCGTGCCGGTGCGGCGGTAAAGTCCCTCACGCTGGGTATAAAGCTCGCGCAGTCGCGCCTCCCGGTCATCCACCTGGAGCAGCGGGCGATGGGTGGCGTGCAGCGTGCGCTTGAGGATGGTTTCGATCGGGGCGTGCATGCAGATCACCACGCCGCGACTGCGCAGAAGCTCCAGCATGCCGGGCGGCACCACCAGGCCTCCGCCGCACGAGACCACGCATTTTTTTTCCGGATGTCCTTGCTCAATGAAATCGCGCTCCAGGGCGCGGAATCGCGCCTCGCCTTCCGTGGCGAAGATCTGCGAGACCGGCTGGCCTTGCCGTCGCTCAATCTCGTGGTCGCTGTCGAGAAATTCAAAGCCCATCTGGCGCGCCACCTGCCGGCCCACGGTGCTTTTGCCCGTGCCCATGAAGCCGACGAGATAAAGATTGGTGTCCATGCGACCGGGCCAGCGAACACCTCGCCGCGCACCGGCGCAAGAAAAACGCCTCCCGCAAAGGGGAGGCGTGGAAAAATTCGGACCGGTGGACCGGCTTACTTGGCGGCGGGAGCGGGCGGTGCGTCTTTCACGCCGATAATCTCGACCTCGAAGATCAACGCCGCGCCGGGAGGAATACCCTGGTTGCCTTCGTCGCCGTAGGCCAGGGCCGCCGGGATGTGCAGCTTCAGCTTGCCGCCGACGCCCGTTTTCTGGATGCCCTCAAACATGCCGGCGATGACGCCGTTCGGATTTTGGGGCGTGGCGGGTTGCAACAAAATCTCGATCGGCTGGCCGCGCTTGACGGAGCTGTCGAACATCTGACCGGTGACCAGAGTGCCGTTGTAATGGATGGTCACCATCTGGCCGGGCTTGGCCACGGCGCCCGTGCCGGCTTTGATGATCTCGTAACGCAGGCCGCTGGGCAGTTCGATCACGTTCTTGTTATCCTTGAGCTTGGTAAAGTAGTCGGCGCTCAGTGCAGTCTGCTGGGTCCGCAGTTTGCCCATGAAGACTTTTTGCTTCTCGCCCAGGAAGTCCTGCAGCTGGGTCTGCACCTGCTCCGGATCATAGGGAAGCTCCTTGCCATTCATCGCCATGGCGATGCCGCGAACCATCGCATCCCGCTGGGCGGGTGAGATGTCGAGGGCCTGCAACTGGCTGGCTACCCGGGTTTGGACCACAAAAATGTAGCCGTAAGCCTCCATCAGCTCTGCTTCGGAATATTTCACCGCCACGGGCGCAGGGGCCGGAGCAGCCACGGGCGCAGGCGCAGCTGCCACCGGAGCGGCCGCAGCGGGCTTGGCCGCGACAGGGGCGGCCGCAGCGGCGGCGGTCCCGGGAATTTTGAATTTGACCGCATCGTCAGCGGAAACGGCCGTGAGCAAGCCGAGGCTGAAGAGACCGGCTGTGAGTTGGGTGGTGAGTTTCATGGAGTAACTGGAGCCCGGTTGGGAAACGGCCCGGGCAGATTTGTGCCGTCAAAGAGCGCGAAATTGTTCACCTGTCTGAAAAAAATCAATCCCATTGGCGGTAAATCTCCTCTCCGCCGGCCCCAACCCGGGCTTGTCTCCCCTCGCCGCGGCCCCCATCCTGCCCAATCCCATGAACGAAAACCAATTCTGGCACAGCACCGACGGCCAGATCCTCACCGTCAAGGCCAAGGGCACCGATCGCGCCACCCTCTCTCTCGCGTTCTGGCCCCGCCACCCGACCGAGCTGGACTTCATGAAGTCCCATCTGGCCACCCTCCGCTTCACCGAGCGCAGCTCGCTCGCCCGCATCGGTATCGAGTTGATCCTCCAAGGCAAACCCACCCTGGACGGCAACCGCGTTCTCCTCAGCGTCGAGGCCTTCCTCTACGACCTCAGCTTCCCCAATGCCCCCTATTGGCAGAAACTACTTCGGCCCGGCGTCCCGGTCGGCCGGCTTTTCCACGCTCCGGCCCCTTCCAAACTCACTTCCACCGAGATCTGGACCGCCATCAAGGAAAACCTTCTCAAGCTGCCCAACACGATCTCGATCGACAGCTCCGGGCGCGTATTCTTCACCCCTCACCCGGTCAGCTACACGCTCAACCCCCGCCTCAGCCGCATCAATTTTGAGCATATCGTTTCGGGCTACGCGGGCCGCAGCTTCCTCGACAAGGTCCAGGTCCGTCACGACGCCTCCCCGCTCACCATCCCGCCGCACTCGGGCGTCCTCACCAGCTGCTCCATGTACCTCCGCGAGCACTACGTGATGCTCAGCCCGGGCGAGGGCAACTTCGGCCTCCACACCTCCGCCGTCCTGCTCGATCCCATCAAAACTTCCGGCACCAACATCATGCTTGAGGTCTACAACACCGGCGAGCAACCCGTCGTCAACCCGATGGTCTCGGTCGAAATCTTCCGCGCCCCGCCCCCCGAAGATCCCGAGGCCAAGACCCTCGTCAAGAAACGCCTGCGTCTCCTCGGCACCGTCAAGAGCCTCTACAAGTGCATGGATACTTCGCCCGCGGTGGAACTCGCCGAGGCGAAGCCCAAGACCAAGATCACTGTCCGCGGCCAGAGTGCCACGATGGAAAATCGCTCGGTGGTGGTGCGCGCCAACGACGAGGACCTGAAGAAGATGCTCGCCGCCGACGCCTGTCCGCTCGGCGCCCGCACCATGATCCAGGCGCTCGATTCCAAGAGCGAAGATGCCGACACGCTCGTGGTCGACTATTTCCCCGACCTGCTGGAACACACCGAGCTGGTCACCCGTCTCGGCGATATGAAACCCAAACGCCTCGTTTTCCGCAAGGCCTCGCGCACGCACGGTTACTTCCTGTCGAGCAATGCCCACGCGCGCCTCGACATGTTCCACTCCCTGGGCATCCCGGTCTACTGGTATGACGAAATGACGAAGGATCTCTACTTTCACACCTACCGGCGCGACCATGGGTTCTTCGTCCGCGAAGAGGCGGCCCGCAAATTCCAGGAAGCCACGATCCTCGCTTTCTACGGATCGGCCGTCGGCCTCGACCAGGCCGACACCGACCGCATCTCGAGCCTCGTCAACCAGCTCACCGGCTTTATGGGCGGCAATCTTGGCGTCCTCACCGGCGGCGGCGGCGGCGTCATGCGCCTCGCCACCGAGACCGCCCGCAGCAAGGGCGCGCTCACCGGCGCGTGCTTCCTCGAGCTCGAGGCTCAGCCGCCCGAACTGGGCGTGGATTTTTTCAACACTTTCCAGGAAAACTCCCGCCACTTCCGGCAAAAATGGTTCGAGGCGGCGGACTTTTGCATTTTCAACGTCGGCGGCGTCGGCACGCTTGAGGAAATCGGCATCGAGCTCTGCAACCTCAAGCTCGGTATTCGTCCCCGCGTCCCCTACGTTTTCTTCAACGCCAAGTTTTGGGGCGACCTCCGCCGCCAGGTGAACACCATGATCAAGGAGAAGCGTTCCCCCGCGTGGATGAACGACTACATCCTCTTCACCGACGACCCCGCCGAGGTCATCGCCTTCTACCGCAAGACGCTGAAGGTGTTGTGAGGCTATGCTGTCATTCAGAAATGATCCAGACGACGCCTTCCGAAATGCAGTGCGGCAGGAATTCTCGCCGCTGGCCGATGAGTGTGGCGGCACGCTCAAGCAGATCGAACCGTTTATCTTTGGGTTTGTTACCGACTATGCCGTTTTAACCGTCGGAGCATACCCGGGCCACTTCCGGGGAATCTGTGTCAAACTTCGTCGCCGAGAATACCGCGAGCCCCTCTCGGTTAAAGATAGTGCGGATATTGGCCTCGCAAATGTTGAAGCATTTGTGACCGGGAAGGTCTCGGACGTTCACATACGGCGTCAACGGTGGTCATCCGGAGAGATCGCAGAGGAAGTAATGGGTTTGGCAAACCTCACCCGGCAAGTCGGCTTACCCTTCTTAACCTCGCAAGCTGCCGACTGGACAGGCTTGCGGGCATTCGTTGACGCCAAGATTGAGCAAGCCTTGAGCGAGGCTCCATGGAAAAAGCATATAGCTGAACTGGAGGCTCAACCTCGGCTGGACGCCCGGCTTCATCCGTGCCCATCTGTGTCATCCGTGGCTAAAAATCTTCCTTCTTCCGTTCTGATTGTCGGCGCCGGCGGACGCGAACACGCCCTCGCCAAGGCCCTCGCCCTCTCCCCAGCCAAGCCCCGCCTGCTCTGCGCGCCGGGCAATGCCGGGATCACCGACGACGCCATCTGTTTCCCCGTGGCGGCCGACAACGTCGCCGGGCTTGTCGAGCTGGCCCGGCGCGAGAAGGTGGAGTTCGTCGTCGTCGGCCCCGAGGTGCCGCTCTCACTCGGCCTCGTGGACGCGCTGATGCAGGCCGGCATTCCGGCCTACGGCCCCCAAGCCGATGGCGCCCGCCTCGAGGCCTCCAAGGTTTTCACCAAGCAGATCCTCCTGAAATACAAGATCCCGACCGCCCCGGCCGGCATCTTCACCGACGTCGGGCCCGCGCTGGCCTATGTGCGGATGCGCGGCGCACCCATCGTCATCAAGGCCGACGGCCTCGCCGCCGGCAAGGGCGTGGTCGTGGCGTTGACGCTCGCCGAGGCCGAGGCAGCCGTGCGCGACATGCTCGCCGGCAACAAATTCGGCTCCGCCGGCAGCCAGATTCTCATCGAGGACTGCATGTTCGGCGACGAGACCTCGATCCTCGTCGTCGTGTCCGACCGCGACTACGTCATTCTCCCCGTCTCGCAGGACCACAAGCGCATCGGCGATGGTGACATCGGCCCCAACACCGGTGGCATGGGTACCTACTCGCCCGCCGAGGTGGTTACGCCCGCGCTGCTGGACCGCATTGATCGCGAAATCGTGAAACCTTCCGTCGACGCCATCGCCGCCGAGGGCATCAAGTTCCGCGGCACCCTCTTCATCGGCATCATGCTCACGGCCGAGGGCCCCTCCGTCCTGGAATACAACACGCGCTTCGGCGACCCCGAAACCCAGGTCGTCCTTCCGCGCATCAAGAGTGACGTCCTCGCCCTGCTTTGGGCCGCGGCCCAAGGCGAACTCCAAGGTATGAAGCTCGAAGTCAGCACCGACGCCGCGATCTGTGTTGTCATCGCCGCGAAAGGCTACCCGGACAATTATCCGAAGGGCGACGTCATCACCTTCCCTCCCGTCTCCAGCCTCCCGTCTCCGGTCTCCATCCTCCACGCCGGCACGGCAAAAAATCCGGCCGGCCAGATCGTGATGAATGGCGGACGTGTGCTCGGTGTCACCGCCCTCGCCCCGACGCTTCGCGAGGCCGCCGACCGCGCCTACGCCGTTTGCGAAAAAATCCAGTGTGCGTCCAAGTATTATCGCCGCGACATCGGCGCCCGTCAGCTTAATCGCCAATGAAACTTTTCCTCCGTCTGTCCGCCATCTGTCTTCTGTCCTCCGTCCTCTGTCTTCTGGTTCGCGCCGCCGAGCCCGCCGACCTCGGCCAGGGCCTGACCTACCTGCGGATTAACTCGCTGACCAAATCCGCCGTCGACCTCAACGCCGCCCTGCTCCGCCCCGCCGCCCTGGTCCTCGACCTGCGCTACCCGGCTGACGAGCCCGCCGTCGCCGACCTGCTCCGGGTCCTGAACAGCCAACCGGCGAAGCCAACCCTCTACGTACTCGTCAGCCCCGCCACGCCCGCCGCGGTCGCCGGTATTCTCGGCCCGACCTCCACCCGGCTGGTGACTCTCGGTGTGAAGGACTCACATCCCGCCGCACAAGTCGTCGTCGAGCAAACCGCCGCAGCCGACCGCGCGGCCTATGCCGCACTGGAGTCCGGTACCAGTCTCACCCAGCTCATCTCGGGCAAGATTGAGAAGGAAAGATTCGACGAGGCCACGCTCGTGCACGAGTTTAAGAACGGCAACCATGATGCCCATCCACCCGAAGCCGGTTCGGCCCCGGGCAAGGAAATTCCCCCCACCATAACCGACCGGGTTCTCCAGCGTGCCGTGCACCTGCACCACGCCTTGCTGGCGCTGAAACGGTAGGAAGAGATTGCTCCGTAATGTGGGAGGGGCTTTACGCCCCGACTGCCTTGTATAGGGCCGGTGCTCGTCGCCGGGCCGTCGGGGCATAAAGCCGCTCCTTCATTCAAGACCCACGCTGCCACCCTGTCCCCCTCTTTTGCCTTCCCGCTTTTTCTGCCTTTAGCTTACTGCGTAAAGCTTACAGCTTATCGGTGCACCCATGCCCGCTCCCGGCCACATCCTTGTAGTCTGCACCGGCAACATTTGCCGGAGCCCGATGGGGCAAGGCCTGCTCGCGCACGCACTCTCCGCCCAGCCCGAACCGTTGCGTAGCCTTAAAGTCATCTCGGCCGGGGTCGCCGCCCACACGGGCGAGGCCGTCTCGGAAAACTCCGTCACCGCGCTCAAGAAGGTCGGCATCGACATCAGCGACCACCGCAGCCAGGGCCTTACCCAGGAAATGCTGGACAACTCCGCCGCCGTTTTCGGCATGACCGAATCGCACCGCGCCATCATCCGGATGCGCGCCCGGCCCGCGCCGGAGCACTTGTATCTCTTCCGCGAATTCCTGCCCCCGCCCGCCGCTCACGAGATCGGCGACCCCTATGGCGGCCCGCTCAAGCTCTACGAATCCTGCCGCGATGAGATGGTTGAGGCCATCCCAGGCATTATTGCGCACCTTAAGACACTCATCGACGGCCGGAAGGCCTGATTTTTGATTTTCGATTCTCGATTTTTGATTTCGAGTGCGCTCTGCTTCAGGCCAATCGAAAATCGCGAACCCAAAATCGAAAATCCCTTCATGTCCCTGAACGCCGCCCCCCTCGCCCAGCTCGATCCTGCCGTCCACGCCATCATTGCCGGCGAACTAGCCCGTCAGCAGAGTCACCTCGAGTTGATCGCCTCGGAGAATTTCACCTACCCCGCCGTCATTGAGGCCATGGGTTCGGTGCTCACCAACAAGTATGCCGAAGGTTACCCTGGCAAGCGCTGGTATGGCGGCTGCGAGCAGGTGGACAAGGTCGAGGTGCTCGCCATCGAGCGCGCGAAGCAGCTCTTCCACGCCGAGCACGCTAACGTCCAGCCGCATTCCGGCTCGCAGGCCAACTTCGCCGTCTACACCGCCGTCCTCTCGCCGGGCGACAAGATCCTCGGCATGAACCTCAGCCACGGCGGCCACCTCACCCACGGCAACCCGGCCAATTTCTCCGGGAAGCTCTACAATTTCAGCCAATATGGCGTCCGGGAGGACAACGGCCTGATCGATTACGACGAGCTCGCCGCCATCGCCCTTCGCGAGAAACCCAAGATGATCACCGTCGGCGCTTCCGCCTACTCGCGCATCATCGACTTCGCCCGCATGGGCGAGATTGCGCGCTCGGTCGGCGCGCTGCTTTTCGCCGACATCGCCCACATCGCCGGCCTTGTCGCCACCGGTCACCATCCCTCGCCGTTCCCGCACGCCGACTTCGTCACGACCACCACGCACAAGACCCTCCGCGGTCCGCGTGGCGGCCTCACCATGTGCAAGGCGGCCCACGCCAAAGCCATCGACTCCGCCGTGTTTCCCGGTGGCCAGGGCGGCCCGCTCATGCACGTCATCGCCGCCAAGGCCGTGTGCTTCGGTGAGTGCCTCAAGCCAGACTTCAAGGATTACAGCGGCCAGGTGATCAAGAATGCGCAGGCCCTGGCGGCCGCCATGACCGCGCGGGGCTACAAGATCAACTCAGGCGGCACCGACAACCATCTCATGCTGGTGGACCTCCGCGCCAAGTTCCCCGACCTCACCGGCAAGGTCGCGCAGGAGACGCTCGATAAGGCCAACATCACCTGCAACAAGAACACCGTTCCCTTCGAGACCCGCTCGCCCTTCCAAGCCTCGGGTATCCGCCTCGGCTCGCCCGCCATGACCACGCGGGGGATGAAGGAAGCCGACATGAACGAAATCGCCGGCCTGATCGACGGCGTGCTGGCGGCCATCGGCAAGCCTGACGAGGCCGCCGTCATCGCCGCCACCAAGACCAAGGTCGTGGCCCTGACGTCTCGCTTCCCGTTGCCGTACAAACTATGAATGTTGCCCGCTTTGTCGCGCCGAAGCTCGGAGAGCATAGGTGGGAGCCGTACAAACTTTGAGGTAGGGCGCGACCGCTGGGCGCGCCGTTTCAAAATTCCCGGCGGGCCCAGCGGTCCCGCCCTACCCTCAGACCGATCGCTTTCATGCGCCTTGACCGTCTCAAGTCCTTCGCCCTCGCCCAGCCCCGGACCACCGTCGTCAAGCAGTGGGGCGGTCAGGTCTTCAAGGTCGTGGGCAAGATGTTCTTCATGATCGTCCTCGACGGCGAGGTGATTGCCGGTGTCATTTTCAAGTGCACGCCCGAGGAGTTCGACGAGCTGACCGAGATCGACGGCATCAGCCAGGCGCCCTATTGCGCCAAGCGCATGTGGGTGAAGGTCGAAGACCTCGCCGTCCTGCCGGAGAAGCAACTGGAGGCGCGGATCCGGCACAGCTATGACCTCGTTGCGGCCAAGCTGTCGAAGAGGGTACAGGCGACGCTGAAATGATGGAGGGCCCGCGTCTCTGCGGGCCGGCTCGCAGGGTCGCGAGCCCTCCCCCAGGCGGGATCAGCGACCTTGCCCTACAATTCCCGCCAATTCGCTTTGCGCGTGGGCCGCTTTCGGTCAACTTGGCCGCTTTCGTGTCCACTCCTGCCGCCAACTCATCCCCCTCCGCCCCCAAACCCTTGTCGCTCGGCGTCATCTTCCTGACGCTCTACATCGACCTCATCGGTTTCTCGATCTTCTTCCCGGTCGGCCCGGCTATGCTTGAATGGTATGTTAAGAAGGAGGCCGGCGGTGGCTTGCTGGCCCACGTGGTAACCCGGCTGCAATCACTGGCGCATGCCGCGCACGCCTCAGATCTGGCCACGGGCGCGCTTTTCGCCGGCGCCCTCGGCTCGGTGTATTCGCTCATGCAGTTCCTCTTCTCTCCCGTCTGGGGGGCGCGCTCTGACCGCGTCGGCCGCCGGCCCGTGCTGCTCCTGACCATCGCGGGCAATGCCTTCAGCTACCTCCTGCTGTTCTTCAGCGGATCCTTTTTGCTCTTTTTTGCCGGCCGCATCATCGGTGGCATCATGGGCGGCAACCTGGCCGTCGCCATTGCCGCGGTCTCCGATGTCACCACGCGCGAAAACCGCGCCAAGGGCATGGGCATCGTCGGCGTTGCCTTTGGCCTCGGGTTCCTGACCGGCCCGGCGATCGGCGGCCTCACCGCCCATCTCAATCTCCTCGATCGCTGGCCTGACCTCGCCGCGTATGGCGTGCACCCTTTCAGCGTGCCCGCGGCCATCGCCTTCGGTCTCTGCCTCGTCAACCTCCTTTGGATCCAGGCCCGCTTCCGGGAAACCCTGCCGCCCGAGTCGCGCGGCCGCGATCTTACCCTCCGCGAGCGCAATCCCGTCCATTCGCTTTTCCAGATCCCCGACCCGGCCATCCGTCGCGCCAACCTGGTCGGTTTCGTGGTCACCTTCGGTTTCAGTTTCTTCGAATCCATCATCAGTTTCTTCACGGCCGACGCCCTCCACTACACGCCGCGCGACCTCACCCTGATCTTTGTCAACATCGGGCTTGTCTCCATCGTCACCCAGGGCGTCCTGGCCCGACGCTATGTGCCGAAGCTCGGGGAGAAATTCTCCGCCGTCGCCGGCATGACGCTGATCGGCGTGGCCTTCGCGGGCATCGGTTATGCCATCGGCGTGGCCCAGTCCGCCCCGCTGCTTTACCTGATGCTCACACTCAGCACCATCGGCTCGGGCTTCGCCAACGTCGCCATGTCATCCCTCATTTCCCTGTACGCTCCGCCCGAGGAACAGGGTCGGGTGCTTGGCATCTACCGCTCGCTCGGTTTTCTCGCGCGCGCCCTCAGCCCGGCCGTGGCCGGCTGGCTCTTTTTCAACTCCGGCGGCACAGTCACTTTCTTGGTTGGCAGCGTCATTCTCCTCGGCTCGGCTCTGCTCGGCTCCGGCCTGCCACGACCGCATAAATGATTTTCGATTCCCGATTCTCGACTCTCGATTGTACCAGTCGCCGGTCCGGGCTCCGCTGGTTTCCCTGCCTTCTGTCCTCTGCTTGCCGCGCCGAAGCCTGGCGAAGGCGGGTCTTCCTTCTTCTTTTCTCCTTCTTCCTTTTGCTCGGGACCGGCTGCATCTCCAGCCGGGGTCGCGCCCCCGCCGCCACCCGCGTCCTGCCCCAGCCGGTCCGCGTCCCGGCCCAGCTTATCGCCAACTTCTTTTTCGTCGAGTCGGCCCAGGCGGACGGCAAGACCTACCGCTTCATGGTCGATACCGGCTCATCGGTGACCTACGTGTCCTCGACTCTGGCTGGTGCGCTCAAGAAAAAGGAACGGCGCGGCGCCCCGCCCCGCACGCTACCGGTACGCGGCGCGAACGGCCGCGAGGTTGAGTTGCCTGCGGTGACCCTGCACCACTTCCGGATCGGCGAGGCCTACTTCGACGACGTGCCGGCGGTGATCTATGATTTCTCGGATTTCTCCGCCCACGTGGGCCTGAAGATCGACGGCATCATCGGATTTCCTCTCTTCCGCGACACCCTGCTGACGGTCGACTATCCCGCCGCTGTCCTCGAGATCGCGCCCAACCCCGTCGTTGCGCCCCCGCCAGCCGTCCCGCCGCATGGCAGCATCATTGCGTACAATCGCGAACAGACCACGCCTCTCATTCCCGTGCAAATGGACAACGAGTCGTTCTTCGTCCTGATTGACTCAGGCAGCGATCTCGGCTTGTCCCTCAATCCCGCCGGCCTGCACCCCCGCTTCGCCCACGGTCCGCGGGTCGGCCTCCTCGTAGGCTCCCTCGACGGTGACAAGCGCCAGCTCGTCGGTCGGCTCGACCAGAGTGTCATGATCGGGACGCAGCTCGTCTCGCAGCCGGTCGTCGATCTGACCGAGCAGCTCTCCTCCCTCGGCGGCGAGCTCCTTCGGTATTTTCGCCTCACCTTTGACCAGCAGCGGCACACCGTGACGATGGTGTGCAGCTTGGACGGTCCCGTGGTCATGCCGGGCCGCCGCAGCACCGGACTCTCTTTTCGCCGCTTCGCCAACTACTGGCGGCTCCTCGCCGTCGTGCCCGACACCCCCAACAGCAAGCTGCCCGTCGAACCCGGCGACCTCTGCGTGCGCATCAACGGCGAGCTGGTCGAGCACTGGACCCTCGAGCGCTACACCGCCCTCGTGAAATCCGCCTCCCGAATCACCTACACTTTCCTTTCCGGGGCCAAGGAGACTGACCACGACGTCGAGGTGTTTGAGCTGGTGCCGTGAAGAATCGTTCTCGTTCTCCTAATCCTTCTCGTTCTCTCCGGTTTCAGGGTAGGAGAACGAAGAGCGAGAAAGAGAATGATCAGGCTTTCCTCAGCAAGAATGCCCCCGCTCCGTCGTGGCCGTCGGTCCACGGGTTGGCGAGGATCTGCTTCTCCAGCTTGAACGGTCCGCCGGCGCGGCTGTCGAAGAAGCCCTTGATGACGCTGTCGTTCTCGTCGGCGTCGATGCTGCAGGTGCTGTAGACGAGCCGGCCGCCGGGCCGAACCAGCCGGCCCGCCGCGTGCAACAGCTCCAGCTGCTGCTGCCCGTGCCGGGCAAAGTCGCCGTCCTGCAAGCGCCATTTCACGTCGATGCGGTGGCGCATGACCCCGGTGTTGGAGCATGGAGCGTCCAGCAGCACGGCATCGTAGGACTCCGGTAGGCTTAGGTTCCGGTAATAAACACTCCCGGCGGAACGCAAATCGGCCTGCACCAGCGCCACCTCGACGCCGCCGGGTGCCCGCGCGAGGTTTTCCTTAAGGCGCACGAGACGGAGGTCAGACTTGCCCGGTGCGACCGGCTCATCGAGCGCCACCACTTTGCCCGTTTTCATCACATCGGCGATGAACAGGCTCTTGCCGCCCGGGGCGGCGCAGGCATCGAGGATGGTCTCGCCGGCTTGGGGCGCGAGCAACTCGACACAGAGCCGGGTCGAAGGATCCTGCAGGTAGAGCGCGCCCTCGTTGGCCAGCCGGCGGACCTCGTCCCATTTCCCCGCTTTCACCTCGAAGAAATTCGCCCATTTCGTCGGCGCGAGAAACTCGGGCACGGGAGCTTCCGTGCGCCACCGGGCATAGACCGGCGCCGGTTGCTGGTTCCATTCGAGCAGTTTCCGGGTCGTCGCCGCACCAAACTGCCGGGTCCAACGCGCCACCAGCCATTCCGGATGGGCCAGCTCGGTCGCGAGGTCGGCCGGTTTTTCGGCCAGTCGGGTTGCGAGCTTGCGTGCGACCGCGTTGACCAGCCCGGCCTCCTTGGGACTGCAAACCCCTTTCGCCCGCTCGACGGCGTGGTGGACCACCTTGGCTACGTGCTCGTCCACGGCTGGGCTAGCCCCTGACGTCCGTAGGCTCGGCGAAGGACGTTCCAGCAGTTCAAACCCCGCAATCATCAACACCGCTTTCACCTTGGCGCGCGGCTCGCGTGTCATCAATCCGGCCAATGCCGACTCCAAACGACTGGCCCAGCGGACCACGCCATAGAATAGATGCTGCGCCCGGGCGCGTTCTTGCGCGGAGAGGCTTGGCGCAAGTCCTTCCAGCAACGCATCAACGCGCTCGGACCGGCCGAGCCAGCGTTCCACGAGGCCGGCGGCAGCCACCCAGCCGCTCAATTGAGGCTTGGGCGCGTCCGTGGCTTTTTCCAAACCCTGTTTGACATCATGCATCATTGTCGCCTCAACTAATCGGTTCACCGACTCGATACGCAATTATGAATTCCGAAGCCATCTCCGCGATCCTCGCCAAGCACTCCGCCCTCAAGGCGTCCAAAGCCAAGTTGGAGGCCATGGAACCCGGTGCCTACGTGGTTCACCAGAGCTGGGGTTTCGGGCAGATCAAGAGCTATGACGAGGCGGACCTGAAGTTGGTCATCGATTTCAAGGGTAAGAAAGGCCACCGCATGGATCCCGCCTTCTGCGTCGGCAGCATGGAAGTCCTTCCGGCCAAGCACATCCTGGCCCGCAAGGAGACCGAGCCCGCCAAGGTCAAACAGCTCGTCGAAGATGATCCCGTCCAGCTCGTCATCGACACCCTTTCCGCCTATCCAAATCAGGCGGCCAGCGCCATCGAGCTCGAGATCGTCCTTTCCCAGGTGGTGGGCGAGGAGAAGTTCAAGCGTTGGTTCTCCGGCGTCAAAAAGCAATTGATCAAGGATCCTCGCGTGGGCGTGCCGGCCAAAAAGACCGACTGCTATGTCGTCCGGGACGAACCGGTCTCGGCCGAGTCGGAGATCATGGAGGAGTTTACCAACACCCGCTCCGCCCGCCGCCGCATCTCCCTCGCCGAGGATCTCCTCGCCGCCTCCATCAAGGAAGACTCCAAGCAGTCCCTCGGCACCGTGCTCAACGGCATCACCGAGGCTGTCCGCGACAGCAATCAGCTCGACGCCTCCGAACGTCTCTACGGCGCTTTCGTCCGCGATGAGCTCGCCAAAATCCTCGGCCACGACAATCATTCCGCCGCTCCGACCCAGGCCGAACTCATCAAGGAAGTCCGCGGTCTCACCGCCATCGCCGAGAAGATCCCCGTCCATTTCCAATCCCGCTTCCTCGACCTCGTCAAGGAGACCCACCCGCTCGAGTGGCGCGAGATCGTCTTCGCCCTGTTGAAGACTTCCCAAGGCAAGTTCACCACCGAGTGCATCAATTTTCTCATGGAAAACGGCCAGGCCGACGAGCTCGCCGCCGCCCTCAACCGTTGGAAGTCAGAGCAGAATCTCCGCGCGCCCGTCCTCCTCTGGATCATCAAGAACCGCCATTCCAAGAAGTTCTCGAAGCTGCTTAACGGTCTCATCACCCCCCGCCTGCTTGGCGCTATTTTCTTCGCCATCGACTACGAGGCCCTCCAGTCCGCCGGCACGCGTCGCATCCCGCTGGGCGAGGCCCTGAGCGACGACGCCGATCTGATCTCCGACTTGCTTGCCGCCGCCGACACCGAGACCGCCCGCGACCTGGGCAACAGCCTGCTGCTCAACCAAGGCTTTGAGGAACTGACCAAGAAGTCCCTCCTCGCCCGCTTCATCAAGCTCTTCCCCTCTCTTCAGACCCTCGTCTCCGGCGAGGCCGAGACCAAGGACGAGCAGTTCCTCGTCTCCCGCGAGAGTTACGAGAAGAAGCGCGTCGAGTACGAGGAGATCGTCTCCAAGCGCATCCCTGACAACTCCAAGGCCATCTCCATCGCCCGCGAGCACGGCGACCTTAAGGAGAACTCCGAGTTCAAGATGGCCAAGCAGGACCAGGGTGTACTCATGGGCCAGAAAGCGCAGCTTGAGCGCGACCTCGCGCGTGCCCGCATCACCGACTTCAGCGAGGCCAGCACCGACTCGATCAGCGTCGGCACCGTGGTTGACCTCCGCGACGTCGCGAATGGCAAAGCCGTCCGCTACACCGTCCTCGGCGCGTGGGACAGCGATCCGGACAAGCACGTCCTCGCCTACAAGACCCCGCTCGGCCAGGCTATCATGGGCAAGAAGGTCGGCGAACACGTGAAGCTCAAGATCGGTACCGCGCATCAGGAGTTCCAGATCGCCGGTATCTCGCGTCACGTCGACGCCAAGAAGAGCTGAGTTCTTCCAGAAATCCTTCATTCTTCGTTGTAGGGCGGGATCGCTGATCCCGCCTTCTTCTTTGGCGGGGGCAGCCACCCCGCTTTGCATCCACGCGCCGTGGCCTGGGTAGCTTTCAGCGAAGCAGGCCCACGCTTGTCATTGCCCACCTTTCTCCCCATAGGTCGGAGGCCGCATGACCGACAATTGGGACAGCCTCAAGGTACTTTCCGATCCCACCCGCTTGCGTCTGCTCGCCCTGTTGCTCAAGGAAGAACTCTCCGTCGCCGAACTGCAGGAGATTCTCGGCATGGGCCAGTCCCGTATCTCGTCCCAGCTCGCCCTCCTCCGCCAGGCCGGTTTCGTCACCGACCGACGCGACGGCAAAAAGGCCTTCTACTCCCTCCGCGCCGGCCTGCCCGACAAGCAGGTCACCCTCCTCCGCGCCGCCTGCGATTCCGTCGCCGACCTCCCCGAATCTGCGGAGGACCGCGGCAGCCTCGAACGCACGCTCCACAAGCGTCGCCAGCACTCGGAGCAGTATTTTAATCTCATCGCCGGCAAGCTCGGCAAAAACTACTGCCCCGGCCGCTCCTGGGAAGCCCTGGGCCACCTGGCTCTCCGCCTCGTGCCCGCCATCACCGTGGCCGACCTCGGCGCCGGTGAGGGTCTGGTATCCCAGCTCCTCGCCCGTCGCGCCGAACGCGTCTGGTGCATCGATAACGCGCCCAAGATGGTGGAGGTCGGCACGGAGCTCGCAAAGAAAAATGGCCTCGCGAACCTCACCTACAAGCTGGGCAACATCGAGCAGGTGCCGCTGCCCGACAAGTCAGTCGACCTCGCCATTCTTTCCCAGGCCCTGCACCACGCCACGCACCCGCAGACCGCCGTCAACGAAGCCCATCGCATCCTGAAGCCCGGCGGTCAGCTCCTCGTCCTCGATCTGAAGGAACACGACTTCGAAAAAGCCCGCGAGGCCTATGGTGATCTCTGGCTCGGTTTCAAGGAGAGCACCCTCCATGGCTTTCTGAAGACCGCTGGTTTTCTCAAGGTGGACGTCACGATCGTATCCCGCGAGCCCACCGAACCCCGTTTCGAGACCCTCCTCGCCAGCGGCGTGAAGGGCGGGAAATAGCCGGAGGGCGGAACTCCGCGTGGCCATCGCCGCGGGTTTTGACCTGGCGAACCTGCCTTTCGATCCTCCGACGACAGGCCCAGTGCCTGACCGTCCCGCTCAACGCGTATCGGTGCCGAGGTCGTAGCTGATGCGGCCTTCCATGATCTCGCGCAGGGCGACATCCTCGGGCAGGAGCTTCTCGAGCGATTCCACGAGAGGCCGGCTGCCGCGCCGGAGCTGCTTCACGCGACGCGACACCACATTCACGAGAATGTAAGGATCGGGAATTATCTTGGCGGCGGCATGCAGGTAGTCGTCTCTCATGAGTCAGTCTGCATACAAACGGCCCGCACCGAACACGACGCCTATCGTCCGGTCCGCCACCGCGCACGGCCAACTGGTTTGTCGGCCAGCCGCTTCGGCTGATTATATCTCAGGATCCGTCCGCACGATCCACTGGTTGTCGAGCCGCCTTGTGAAATCCAACGGGTCGCCCACCCCCACGGTGCCACGCGCCACCTGGTAAGCCCAGACTTGGAAATAACTCAGAGTCGCCCCGCCGAAGATGGTGGAGAACGCGCCATCCACCGCGTCCTGACCGCAGGACACCTTGATCCGGCCGATGCGGGGCTTATGAAACCGCGCGTCGGTGGTGAACCAATTGCCGCCGAGATAAACCTCGGCGTACGCGTGGAAATCCATGTGGTTGTCCGGATCGGGCCAACCGATGTCCGGCAGATGGCCGGTCACGTAACGGGCCGGCACGTTGAAAGTGCGGTTGAGGGCGATCGCCAGGTGGGCGAAGTCCCGGCACACGCCGTAGCCGCGCTGCAACACATCCCACGCGGACAGGTCCGGCCGGCCGGACATGTAGCGATACTCGAAATTGTCGTGAATCCACCGGCTGATGGCCTGCACCCGGGGCCAACCATGCTCGAGCTGGCCGAATTTTTCCCACGCAAAGTTGACCAGCTTGTCCGAGTCGCAATACCTGCTCGGCAGAGTATAACGCAGCAGTTCAACTGGCAGGTCGCCGGGCAGATGCGGCATGGTGCCGGGCATGCCGTGGTTATCCGGCTGCGAAGAGAGGGACACGATGGCGTCGTGCCGGAAGTAATTGGCGCCAGGCGCCAGCTTCACCCGGTAAACGAGGTTGCCATGGCTGTCGTTGAACTGCTCGGCCGGGAGGTTGTCGCCCAACGTGAGCGCCTCGAAGACGACGGCGTGGTTGCGATTCGGCGTGGGCCTCAAGTTCAGCAGCAACATGGCGGAGCCGGTCACCTCATAGGCCAGGCTACACCCTACTCGCACGGTCACATCGAACTTGGGCGAATCGGTGGTGGGTGTCGCCATGATACTCACACGGCTGCACAATCCCGGCCAACGCAACAGGTATCCTCTGAGGTCAAACCTGCGTCTTTTGCTGTAGAGCTCGCTGATCCCGCCTGTGGCGCCCAGCTCCGGCTGGTCCGCGCGGCCGACCCGGCGGTCGGCCCTCCCGCTGCAATCGGGCGGGGAGCTGCCCTCACACCCTGCCGCCCGTCCATCCGGAATCGAAAATACCCTACTCCACCATCATCCGCTCGTTGTAGAAAGCCTCGGCGAGCGCGTACGTTTTCTTCGCATCGGTTTGCTTCAGCGCCTCGGCCGCGAGCGCGCGGGCCTCGCTCATCTTCATCACGCGAACGAGGTAGCGCACCGAGGGCACGAGCGTGGGGGTCATGCTCAGCTCATCCACGCCGAGCCCGAGCAACAGCGGGGCGTAGATGGCGTCACCCGCCATCTCGCCGCAGACGCTGACCTTGATGCCGCGCGCGTGGCCCGTGTCCACGATCTGCTTGAGGGTCCGCAGGACCGCCGGGTGGGTGGGATCGTAAAGGTGGGCGATGCGACTGTTACCTCGATCAATGGCCAGCAGGTATTGGATCAGGTCATTGGTACCGACGCTGAAGAAATCGCTTTTCTCCGCCAGCACCTCGCCGGCGAGGGCGGCACTGGGGATCTCGATCATCGTGCCGACGCGCATCTTTTCATCGTAGGCCTGGCCCCGCTCCTTCAGCTCGGCCTTGGCTTCCGTTAACAAAGCGTTGGCCCGGTCCAGCTCGTCCGGGCCGCTGATCATCGGATACATCAGCTCCACCGTGCCGTGGGCGCTGGCCCGCAGGATTGCGCGCAGCTGGTTCTTGAACAGCTCCGGGTTCTCCAGGCACATGCGGATCGCCCGGAAACCAAGGAAAGGATTGGCCTCGGGCCCGATCAGCTCCGGATCGCCAGGTAGTGGCTTGTCGCCACCGACATCGAGCGTGCGGATGGTCACCGGTGACGGCGCCAGTCCGGCGACGATCTCGCGATAGGCGGCATACTGCTGCTCCTCCGTCGGCACCTTGGCCGAGCTGAGGAAGAGAAACTCCGTGCGGTACAGCCCCACGCCCGCCGAGCGGTATTGTTTAACCAGGGCGATTTCATCAGGCTTCTCAATGTTGGCCCGGAGCGTGACCGCGACGCCGTCCAGCGTCTCGGCCGGCAGCTCGTTGGCCGTCATCAGCCGGGACTCGAAGGTCTGCTTGATCTTCTGGATTTTGCCGTAGCGGAAGAGCGTCTGCTCGGTCGGGTTGACGATGACGACGCCGTCGTAGCCATCCACCATCAACCAGTCGCCGTCGGTCAGCTTGGTGGTGAGATCGTCCGTGCCGACCACCGCCGGGATCTTCATCGAGCGCGCAACGATGACGGCGTGGCTGGTGCGGCTGCCCGCATCGGTCACGATGCCCAGCGCTGCGCTGCGGTCGATGCCCGCCGCCTCGGACGGCGAAATGTCGTGGGCCACGATTATCCGCTTGTCCACCAGCGCAGTCAGGCTGCCGGCGGTCTGGCCGAGGAGGACATGCAGCACGCGCTTGGCCACGTCCTTGATGTCGGCGGCGCGCTCGCGCAGGTATTCGTCGTCAATCTCGCTGAACGCCTGGATGTAGCGCTGGGCGACGGCGTTGAAGCATGTCTCAATGTTCAGGCCGGACTTCTCAAAATCGCGGATGGTCTCGCCGATGAGCGCCTGGTCCTCGAGCACCATCTGGTGCGCGTCGAAGATCAGCGCCTCCTCCTCCCCCAGGTTTTTCGACACCTGCTCCTGGATGCGGGCGATCTGCTGCCGCGTGACGATCAGTGCCTGGTCGAAGCGCGCGATCTCCGCCACGCGCTTGTCCGGCTCCACGATGTAGCGCGGCACCTCCAGTTCGTTCTGCAGGTAGAGAAACACCTGCCCGTAGGCTATGCCCTGGGAAGCGGCAATGCCCTGGACGGTGAATTCGCTTTTCTTGGGGGTGCTCATGCGAGCGGCGCGGCGCGATTAACAAACCACCGCGTGACCCGGTCAATGCGGAACTAGGCTGTCACCAGCCAGTCCGCCAGATTTTTAAGCGGCGCCCCGGACGCACCGCTAGAGCAACCGGGCCTCCTGCACGAACGCGTCCGCCCCCCAACACGCGCGGATCCGCGCCACCAGCGAGGCCGACACCTGATCGTCACCGAGCAGCGAGTAACAGGCGCTGCCGCTGCCACTCATCCGTGCCACGATGCCGAATTCCGCGCGTAATTTCTCCAGCAACACCGCAAGGGCGACATATTTTTCAAACGCCGCCGGCTCCATGTTATTGAACAAAAGCTCCTCTACCGGAGCGGCGCCGCCCAGCCATGCGGCCAATCGCGATTCGGCCTCAGGCGCGGGCAGGTAGTCGCTCCCCCGGGCGATCATCCGCTGGTACGCCCAAGGCGTGCTGATGCCAAAAGATGGCTTGAAGAGCAGCACTCGTCTCGTTCGCAGCCTCGCTGCAGCCGGAGCAGACAGCGGCTCCACGCGTTCACCCCGGCCACGCATCACGACCGGCGCGTCGGCCAGGAAAAGTGCGCAATCCGACCCCAGCTTTGCCGCCACCGCCGCCAAACGTGGCTCGTCGAGCATACCGCCGGAAAGCTGGTTCATCGCGCGCAATGCCGCGACCGCATTGCTGCTGCCCCCGCCCAGGCCGGCCCCGGGTGGAATGCGCTTGGTCAGGCGAAAATGCACCGGCTCTTTCCAAGCCACCGCCGCCGCTGCAAAAGCCTCCGCCGCCCTCAGCACGAGGTTGTTGCTGTCCACCGGCACCTCCGGGTGATCGCATTCCAGGGTGAACTGGCTCCCGGCTCTGCCCTCGGTCTGGTCCGCCCCAGCCTCGGCGACCAGCTGGTCGCCAAAGTCCAGCGGCGCAGCCACCGACAGCAGGTCGTGAAAGCCATTCGCCCGCCGGCCCGTGACGGCCAGGAAAAGATTCACCTTCGCGGGACTGAACAGCGTGACATGCATGAACTTTCGATCACTAATGCACATTAATTGGTCTCAATCCTAGTCCAAAGCCTCGATGATTTCTCTCTTTGATTAGTGCCCATTAGTGTCCATTAGTGGTTGTCCGCCCAATGCCCTGCGACCTGATCCTCGCCCTCGATGTCCCCACGCGCGAAGAAGCCGCGCCTATCCTCCGCCAATTGCGCGGCCAGCTCGGCTGGGTGAAACTCGGCCTGCAAATGTTCACCGCCTACGGCCCCGATTACGTACGCGAGGTTGCCGGCATGGGCTTTAATGTCTTCCTCGATCTCAAGCTGCACGACATTCCCAACACCGTCGCCAAGGCCGTGGAGTCGCTCGGCCCCCTGCCGATCAAGATGCTTACCCTGCACACCTCCGGCGGCAGTGAGATGATGCGTGCCGCGGCGGCGGCCCAGCAGAAGACCAACCCCAACCTGCTCCTCCTCGGTGTCACTGTCCTCACCTCGACCGATGCCGCCGGTCTCAACGAGATTGGCGTTGCCGCCGCCCCCGCCGACCAGGTCGCCCGTCTCGGCAAACTCGCCATCGATTCCGGTCTGAGCGGTCTGGTCTGCTCGCCGCTTGAGGTCGAACTGCTCCGCCGCACCTTGCCCGACTGGACTCGACTCATCACGCCCGGCATCCGCCCGGCCGAAGTGCGTCCCCCTATCCCGGCCGAGCTGACCGAGACCGTCGACAAGACCATCCATGTGCAAAAGCAGTTGGAGCAGGAATACGGGCGCGCGCCGACACCCGGGGAAATGGCGGAAGTGATGAAACTGCCCGTCGAGCGGGTGCGGGAGATCATGCAGATGGCGCAGCCGCCGGTGGCACCGGGCTCCGACGACCAGAAGCGCGTTATGACCCCCGCCGACGCCGCCCGCGCCGGTTCCAACTACATTGTCGTCGGCCGACCCATTCTCAAGGCCGCCGACCCGGCCGACGCCGCCCGCGCGATCCTCGCGGAGCTGGGATCGGCGAAAAGCTGAAGGCCTGAATGACTGAAGAGCTGAATTCCTCCTTCGTTTCTTTACGCTGCGGCCGCTTGGCCTTCCGTCGCCGGACGCTTGCAGCTTTCAGTTTTTCAGCCCTTCCACCTTTCAGCCCTTCCACCCCATGAGCCGCACCGCCGCCATTCTTCTCGCCGCCGGCAGCAGCAGCCGCATGGAGGGCGCCGTGGCCGACAAGGTCCTCGCCCCCCTGGCCGGCAAGCCGGCCTTCGCCCACTTGGCCGCCACCTTCGTCCGCAGCGGCGTCGTCGACTTCTTCGTCGTCACGTACCGCGACCAGCACCAGCTGGTCGAGCTTTCCGCCTACGCGCCCACCCCGGCCGTCTTCGTCCCCGGCGGCGCCGAGCGCCAGGATTCCGTCGCCGCCGCGCTCGCCGAGCTGCCCGAGGACATCAGCCACGTCTTCATCCACGACTGCGCCCGGCCGCTAGTGCGCGTCGAGCAACTGGTCGCCCTGTATAAGATCGTCCGCCGCGAAAAGGCCGTCGTCCTCGCGCACCGCGTGACCGACTCCATCAAGGAGCACCGGGGCGAGGGCCGGCTGCGCTCGCTCGACCGCCGCCGCCTCTGGGCCATGGAGACCCCGCAGGTCTTCGCCCGCGAACTCATCTGCCGGGCGTACGCCAAGGTCGCCGCGCGCAAGCTCAGTATCACCGACGATGCCGCCGCCGTCGAATTGCTCAATCATCCCGTCGCCCTGCTCGAGAATCCGCACGCCAACCCCAAGCTCACGACGCCCACCGACCTGCCGTACCTGGAATTCCTGCTTACCCAAACCGAGGGATCAAGGCCGCCTTTCCCGCCTGTTTAGGCGCCAGCCCCCCACTCATGCTCCGCATCGGCCACGGCTACGACATCCACCGCACCGTCAAGGGCCGGCCGCTCGTGCTCGGCGGCGTAACCTTTGCCGCTGACTTCGGCCTCGACGGCCACTCCGACGCCGACGCGCTCACCCACGCCATCTGCGACGCCCTCCTCGGCGCCGCCGGCCTATCCGATATCGGCCACCAGTTTCCCAACACCGACCCGGCCTTCAAAAACGCCGACTCCCAGTTGCTGCTCAAGCGCGTCATCGCCACCCTGCGCGAGCGCGGTTGGGAGCCCGTCAATCTCGACGCCACCCTGATCGCGGAAAAACCGAAAATCGCCCCGCGCCTCGCCGAGATGAAGGCCGCCCTCGCCAAGTCCACGGGCCTGCCGGTGGACGCCATTGGATTGAAGGCCACGACCAATGAGGGGAGCGACGACATCGGCCGCGGCCTCGCCATCGCCGCCCACGCCGTGGCGCTGATTCAGAAATTGTAGGAGCGGCTTTATGCCGCGACCCATCCCTTGAATTCCCCCTCCCGTCATTCTGAGCGCAGCGAAGAATCCACGTCTACCCGGAAGCCAGCCCGACCCCTTGGATCCCTCGCTGCGCTCGGGATGACGCGTTGCGGGTTTTTGTGCTTTTTGTGCTTTTTGTGGCCATTCCTCCCCGGCTGCAAAAAACGCGAGACCGATGTCGCCCGCGGCATCCGCAAGGAGGTGCTGCACCGCGGACTCGCCGCCGATCTTTCCAGCCTCGACCCGCACCTCATTACCACCCTGCCCGAGATCAACGTCGCCTCCGCCCTTTTCGAAGGCCTCGTTGCCGAGGATCCGGTGGACGGCCATCCCGTGCCCGGCGTTGCCGAGCGCTGGGAGACGTCGCCCGACGGCCTTACCTGGACCTTTCATCTCCGGGCCAACGCCAAATGGTCCAACGGCGAACCGGTCACCGCACAGGACTTCGCCGGCTCCATCAAGCGCGTCCTCACGAAGTCCCTCGCCGCCGACAATGCCGCCATGCTCTTTGTGCTGGCGAACGCCGAGTCCTGGTACCAGGGCGGCCTGACCGACTTCACGCAGGTCGGGGTCGCGGCCCCCGACGCGCACACGCTCGGGCTCACGCTCGCCCATCCCGCGCCATATCTGCCCACGTTGCTTTCCCACCCCATCTGGTATCCGGTCTACCTGCCCGCGCTCGAGAAAAACGGCGGCGCCACCTCACGCGACGCCAAGTGGACCGACCCGGCCACCTTCGTCGGCAACGGCCCGTTCGTGCTCAAGGCCAACCGTCGTGGCCAGGTGATCATCACCGACAAATCTCCGTCCTACTGGGACGCCGCCAATGTCCGGCTCAACTCCATTCATTTCTATCCCGCCGAGGATCGCGAAAGCGAGGAGCGCGCTTTCCGCGCCGGCCAGCTGCACCTCACCGAGGCACTCCCCGTGGGCAAGGTGGACAGCTATCGGCGCGACCACCCCGAGATGCTGAAGATCAGCCCGTTCCTCGACACCTACTTCTACCGGCTTAACACCACCCGGCCCGGGCTCGCCGATCCACGCGTGCGTCGCGCGCTGGCGCGGGCGATCGACCGGCGGGCGATCGTGGAAAAAATCACCCGTGGCGGCCAGTCACCGGCCACCACCTTCGTGCCGGCTTTGCCTGGCTATCCCGCTCCCGGCGGACTGGTGGAGGACGTGGCGGAGGCAGCGCGGTTGCTCGCCGCCGCCGGATTTCCCGAAGGCCAGGGACTGCCACCGCTGGACATCCTGATCAATAATTCGGGCAACCACCGCATCATCGCCGAGGCCGTGCAGCAAATGTGGCGACGGATCGGCGTGCGGGTTGAGATTAACAACATGGAAATGTCCACGCTCTTGGCGAAGCGCCGAGCCCTCGACTATTCCGTTCTCCGTTCCGAGTGGGTCGCCGACTTCACCGACCCCAAGTCCTTCCTCGACGTCTTCCGCGGCGGCTCGAACAACAACCACACCGGCTGGAACAGCCTCGCCTATGACGCCGCGCTCCGTGAGGCCGACCGCACATCCGATCCGGCTGCCCGACTCAAGCGTCTGGCCTCCGCCGAGGCGATTCTGCTCGAGGAAATGCCCATCATCCCGATCTATTATTTCACCACGGTACGCCTCGTGCATCCTTCAGTGCGCGGCTGGCATCCCCTGCCCCTCGACCGTCATCCGTACAAACATGTCTGGCTGGAGAACTAGAGACGGTACCAAATCAAGACCTGTAGGGGCGTGGCTTGTCCGCGCCCGGGTACGTCTTTGGGCGCACACCAGGTGCGCCCCTACACCCGCCATGACCCGTGCAGGCTTTTTGTGCTTCTTGTGCTTTTTGTGGCCATTCCTTGGTTCGTGCTCAAGACGTCTGCCCGAGACCGCCGGCATCCTCCGTATCTCCCAGCGCAACGAGCCCGCAACCCTCGATCCCCAGCTCGCCACCCTGCCCGACGAGTTCTTCGTCATCCGGGCCCTGAGCGAGGGGCTGGTCACGCCCAGTCCCGTGGGCGGCACACCGATCCCGGCCGTCGCATCGCATTGGGAGGCCACCGACAACTGGGCCACCTGGACCTTTCACCTTTCTGGCAGCGCTTTCTGGACGAACGGTGACGTGGTCACCGCCCAGGACTTCGTGTATTCGATCCGCCGGGCCCTGACACCCGCCACGGCCGCGCCCAAGAGCTCGCTCTTTTTTTCCATCAAGAACGCCCCCGCCTTTCTGCATGGCACGGTCACCGACTTTGCCGAGGTCGGGGTGGCCGCGCCCGATGACCGCACGCTGGTCATCACGCTGGCCCGTTCCACCCCTGATTTCCTAGAGCTCGCCGCGAGCGGACCCTGGATTCCGGTGCACCCCGCCACGGTGGAGAAATTCGGCATCAACTGGTCTCGGCCGGAACATTTTGTCGGCGACGGCCGCTTCACCCTGGTGGAATGGCTACCCAACCAGCGCATCGTCGTGCGGAAGTATCCGATGCACCGGAACTCCTACACCACCCTGGTCACCGGGATTCAATTCCTCGCATTCGACAATGGCGACACCGAGGAACGCGCATTCCGCGCCGGCCAGCTCGACATCACCATGGCCGTACCCGCCACCAAGCTCGACACCTACCGCAACGCCGAGCCGAGCTTCCTGCAAACCGTGCCGCTACACGAGACTCGCTACCTCGCGCTCAACACCACCAAGGTCCCGCTCAACGACGTCCGCGTGCGCCGGGCCCTCAGCCTGGCCCTCGACCGGAAGATTCTCACCGACAAGGTCGTCAAGGGCGGCCAACAACCCGCCTTTACCTTCGTCCCGGCTGGACTGGGCCGGTACGTTCCGGCGGTTTCGCTCACCGAAAATCCTGACGAGGCGCGCCGCCTGCTGGCCGAGGCTGGATTTCCCGGTGGCCGGGGTTTTCCCCGGTTGGAACTGAGCACCTGGCCCGTGAGCACGCCCCAGCTCGAGGCAATCCAGGAGAGGTGGCGCAAGGAACTGGGCATCGAGGTGGCCTTGGTCCAGCGCGAGGCACGCACCCACCTCGCCGCTCTCGCTGTTGGCGACTACGATCTGGCCTTCGCGACCGCCATCCCTGACTACGGCAGCGCGGCCGATCTACTCAACCGCCTGACAAGCGGTCACCCGGACAACTATCCCCACTGGAGCAATGCGAGTTACGACCGCCTGATCGCAGGGACCAACCTGACGGACGCGGAAAAATTGCTGCTCAACGAAATGCCCCTGATCCCACTCTACTTTAACGCCAAGAACTTTCTCGTCCGCCCGACCGTGCAAGGCTGGCGCGAGGACGCTCTCTGGACCCGCTACTATGAAAACGTTTCCCTTCATGAATAGAAAATCCTTATCCGTACTTTTCGCCCTGGCTGTGGCCTTAACCTCGCTCGTCTCAGCGAAGGAGGCTACTTCAAGCCTTTCTGCCTCGAGCATTCTCACTCGCGTCAAGGTCCTCGCTTCCGACGAGTTCGAGGGCCGCGCCCCGGGCTCGCCGGGCGAGGAGAAGACTGTCGCCTACCTCGTCGGCGAATTCCAGAAACTCGGCCTCGCGCCCGGCAATCCCGACGGGAGTTACGTGCAGAATGTTCCGCTCGTCGGCATCACCTCGGACCCGACACTCAGCTTCACGCTCGATGGCCAGACCCTGGCCATGGAAAACATCAACGACTACATCGGTCCTTCCAGCCGCGTCACGCCGCAGTTCGGCGCGAAGGACACCGAGGTCGTCTTTGTCGGCTACGGCGTCGTCGCCCCCGAATATGGCTGGGACGATTACAAGGGCATCGATGTGCGCGGCAAGACGGTCGTCATGCTCGTCAATGACCCGCCGGTCACCAAGGCCGATGGCTCGCTGGATGACGCGATGTTCAAGGGCAAGGCCATGACCTACTACGGCCGCTGGACCTACAAATACGAAATCGCCGCCGCCAAAGGCGCCGCCGCCTGCCTCATCGTCCACGAGACCGGTCCCGCGGGTTATCCGTTTGCCGTCCTCGTAGGCAGCAACTCACGCGAAAATTTCGAGATCAGCGCCCCCGACGGCAACGCGGGTCACGTCGCCATGCAGGGCTGGCTGACGCTGGACGCCGCGCGCAAGCTCTTCACCGCTGCCGGCCGGAACTATGACACCGACAAGGCCGCCGCCGCCCGGAGCGATTTCAAGCCAGTCAAACTCGGCGCCAAGGCCACGTTCTCCGTCACCAATGTCTTGCGCAACGTCGCCTCGCGCAATGTCGTCGGCCTGCTGCCCGGCTCGGACCCAAAACTAAAGAATGAGTACGTCATCTACACGGCGCACTGGGACCACCTCGGGCGCGATCCGCGCCTGGCCGGCGACCAGATCTACAACGGCGCCGCCGACAACGCCGCCGGCGTGGCCGTGATGCTTGAGATTGCCCAGGCCATGGTGGACCTGCCCGCTGCCCAGCGCCCGAAGCGCAGCGTCCTCTTCCTCTCCGTCACCGCCGAGGAAAAGGGCCTGCTCGGTTCGCGCTATTACGCCACCAACCCGCTTTACCCGCTGAAGCAGACGCTCGCGACCATCAACATCGACGGCGCCAACCAGTTCGGCCCCACCAGCGATATCGTCATCGTCGGCTACGGCGCTTCCACGCTGGACGACATCGGTGCCACCGTCGCCAAAACGCAGGGCCGGGAGATCGAGCCCGAGCCGCACACTGAGCGCGGCTACTATTACCGCAGCGATCACTTCGAGTTCGCGAAGGTTGGCGTGCCTTCCTACTACCTGCACCGTGGCCTGAAATACATCGGCATGCCCGCCGACCTTGCCGAGAAACAGGCCAACGACTATATCGCCAACCGCTACCACAAGGTTGGCGACGAGGTACAGCCCGACTGGACCTTCGCCGGCGCGGCGCAGGATGCCGCCTTCCTTTACGAGGTCGGCCGCGCGGTCGCCGATGGTGCCCGGTGGCCCGAATGGCGCCCCGGCAACGAGTTCAAAGCCACGCGCGACGCGATGCTGAAGAAGTAGTGGCATAATCCCTGGGCCAAGCCACACACCCCGCCCTTTGGGCACCCCTCTTCATAGAGGGGACCTTCGTTTTCCCAAGTTAATCCCCTCTATCAAGAGGGGTGGTCCCGCAGTCGCGGGACCGGGGTGTGTTGGTTCGAGTGATCGCTTTCCGTCTGGCCTCTGATCGTTGACCTCTGCTTGCCGCG
This sequence comes from Oleiharenicola sp., assembly GCA_025363455.1. GTDB lineage: Bacteria > Verrucomicrobiota > Verrucomicrobiia > Opitutales > Opitutaceae > Lacunisphaera. The sequence continues at coordinate 84,390 of JANYDW010000051.1, forward strand.
CCGTAGCCTTGCGCGAAGGCGGGCTTGTCTGGCCGAAGCCTTGCGCGAAGGCTGATCATCTGCCTTCTATTCATACCGCCCATGTTCCGCTTCGTCGTCCGCCGCCTCCTGCAGGTCATCCCCGTGCTCTTCGTCATCGTCACGGCGACGTTCTTCATGGTGCGCTTCGTCCCGGGCGGGCCCTTTACGGCCGAGAAGACCATCCCGCCGGAGATCCTGAAAAACCTCGAGGCCCACTACGGCCTCGATCAACCGCTCTGGCGACAATACCTCACCTACCTCGGCAGCATTGCGCGGGGCGATCTCGGGCCGTCGTTCAAGTATCCCAACCGTACGGTCAACGAGATCATCGGCGACAAGCTGCCTGTGTCACTTGAGCTCGGCGCACTGGCCCTCGTCATCGCGCTGGCACTCGGCCTGACCCTCGGCGTGCTGGCCGCCGTGCGCCGCAATACCTGGCTCGACTACCTCGCCAGCTCCGCCGGCCTGCTTGGCATGTGCGTGCCCACTTTCGTCCTTGGACCGCTACTCGTGTTGTTTTTCGGCATCCATCTCGGCTGGGTCAATGCCTCGGGCTGGGACTCGCCGGCCGATCGCGTCCTGCCCGCCCTCACGCTCGGCTTCGTCTATGCTGCCTACATCATGCGGCTCACGCGCGGCGGCATGCTCGAGGTGCTCAATCAGGACTTCATCCGCACCGCCCGGGCCAAGGGCGCCTCGGAGTCGCGCATCGTCTTCCGCCACGCCCTGCGCGGCGGGCTGCTGCCGGTGATTGCCTTCCTCGGACCCGGCATCGCGGGCATCCTCACCGGCTCGTTCGTGATCGAGACGATCTTCCAGATCCCCGGCCTCGGCCGCGAGTTCGTCAACAGTGCCTTCAACCGCGACTACACCCTCGTGCTCGGCACAGTCATCCTCTACGCCACGCTGATCGTCGGGTGCAACCTGGTGGTGGATGTCGTGCAAGTGTGGCTCAACCCCCGGTTGAAATTCGAATGAGGAGCGCCCGCGAATCACGCCAATGCACGCCAATACCCCAGCCACCCATTCGCGTTTATTCGCGTAATTCGCGGGAAAAATGAATTCGTCCGCTTCATCATCCGCGGTAGCCGAAACCGGTTCCTCCCCCTGGCGCGATGCCCGGCACCGGCTCCAGCGTAATCGGCTGGCTGTGGCCGGGGCCGTTACCCTTCTGCTGCTCGCCGCGGCCTGTGTGCTCGGCCCGCTGCTCAGCTCCTTCGGCTATGCAGAGCAGGATCTCAACAACACCTTCGCCCCACCCGGCTCCACCCACTGGCTCGGCACCGACCAGCTCGGCCGTGACCTGCTGGTGCGCGTGCTCTACGGCGGACGCATCTCGCTCGGCGTCGGGCTCTGCGCCACCTTCGTTGCTCTGACCATCGGTGTCGTCTACGGCGCCGTCGCCGGCTACCTTGGCGGGCGCGCGGACGCCGTCATGATGCGGCTGGTTGACATCATCTACGCCCTGCCGTTCACGATCTTCGTCATTCTGCTGATGGTCTTCCTCGGCCGGAACATTATCTTGCTCTTCGTCGCCATCGGCGCCGTGGAATGGCTGACCATGGCCCGCATCGTCCGCAGCCAGATCATGTCGCTCAAAAAAATGGAGTTCATCGAGGCCGCCCGGACGCTGGGTTTCAGTCATAGCCGGATAATCTTCCGCCACTTGCTGCCCAATGCCCTTGGCCCGATCATTGTCTATACCACGCTCACGATCCCGGCCGTCATGCTGCTCGAGGCCTTTCTCAGCTTCCTCGGTCTCGGCGTGCAGCCGCCGATGAGTTCATGGGGCACGTTGATCAAGGACGGCGCCGAGAAGATGGAGGAGTACTGGTGGCTCCTCGTCTTCCCCGGTGCGCTCTTCTCGCTCACGCTTTTCTCCCTCAATTTCCTCGGGGACGGGTTGAGGGATGCGTTGGACGTCCGATCCGCAAAAGATTGAGCCTCTATTGCAGGACCCTGCTGGCTGGCGATTGGAACGCACGCCTTCTCTCAAGGTCCTGAATCGCCTGCCAGCAGGCTCCTACACTGAACGCTCCACATCTTCCGTCTGGCCTCTGTCTCCTGCCTGCCAGCCATAGCCTTGGCGACGGCTGGACCTCTGCTTGCCTCGCCGTAGCCTTGCGCGAAGGCGGGTCATCTGCCTTCTGTATATGTCGCCCCCATGCTCCGCCGTTTCCAACCCTACCTGCATTACCTGAAGTCGAACCGCGGCACCCTGGCCGCGGCGATGTTTTACGGATTGATCTTCGGCGTTTCCACCGGGTTTGGCTTTCCCACGCTCATTAAATATGCCTTTCCGCCCATCTTTCCCGCGAAGGGCGACCTCCCGCTGCCCAACAGCACCATTCTGCTGATCGTCGGCTGCGTGCCGCTGATCTTCCTGCTGCGCGCCGTCAGTGGCTACCTCAACAGCTACTACGTCCAGCTGACCGGCCTGCGTATCCTGGAAGCAGTGCGCCTCGACTATTTCAGCAAGCTCCAGCTGCTGCCCCTTTCCTTCCTCCAGCGCAAATCCAGCGGCGATCTGATTTCCCGCGGCACGTCGGACACCGCCCAGTTGCAATTCACCCTGTCACTTATCGCGGACGACGGGGTGAAACAGCCGATTCAGCTGCTCTGTGCCATCGGCTTCCTGATCATCCAGGCCTTTATCACGGATGGCGCCTGGCTGGTGCTGGTCTGCCTCGCCGTGGTCCCCTTCACGGTCCTGCCCGTTCACTACATCGGCAAGAAGATCGTGAAGCGAGCCCTGCAGGTGCAGAATCAGATCGGTGACATTTCTTCCCATTTCGTGGAGAACCTTTCTGCCGCGCGCGAGGTCCGGGCCTTCGGCCTGGAGCAGCGGGAGATCAAACGCTTCGGCCTGGCCACCAGCGCGCTCGTTATCGCCCAGATGAAGACGGTGAAATACGCCAAGGCCCTGACCCCCGCCATCGAGATCCTATCCGGCGCCGGCATCGCCGCCACCCTGCTCTTTGCCTACAAAGCCGGCGTGAAGTGGGATACCTTCTTCGCCATCATCATGGCGCTCTACCTCTGCTACGAACCGATCAAGAAAATGGGCTACCTCAACACGGAGCTGAATCGCGGCACCGCCTCGATGGAGCGTTTGGAATACGTCCTGAATGAGCCGCTGACGATCGCCGACCCGGCGCAACCCGCGCTGGTCACGCGCCTGCGGGGGCACATTGCGTTCGAGGACGTGACCTTTGCCTATGGCGACAGTCCCGCGCTCGCGCAGGTCAGCGTCTCCATTCCCGCCGGCACGGTCTGCGCGCTGGTCGGACCGAGCGGCGCGGGCAAAAGCACCTTCGCCAATCTCGTCCCGCGCTTCTACGAGGCCGGAACCGGCCGGGTCACAATTGACAACGTCAACGTGCGGCAAATGAAGCTCTCCGACCTGCGCCGCAACATCGCCCTCGTCTCGCAGGAACCTGTACTCTTCAACGACACCATCTATCACAATCTCGCCCTCGGGAAGGCCGGCGCCTCGCGCGACGAGATTCTCGACGCTGCGAAAAGCGCCCACGCCCACGAGTTCATCGAGAAGCTGCCCCAGGGCTATGACACCATCGTTGGCGAGCGCGGATCCCTCCTCTCCGGCGGCCAGAAGCAGCGCGTCGCTATCGCCCGCGCCTTTCTGCGCCAGGCGCCCATCCTCATCCTCGACGAAGCCACCAGTGCGCTCGACTCCGACAGCGAAGCGGCGGTGCAGGACGCGTTGCGCCACCTCGTCGTGGGCAAGACGGTGCTCATCATCGCCCACCGCTTCAGCACCATCCGCGACGCTTCGATGATCCTTGTCTTTGATCAGGGCAAGATCGTCGCCCAGGGCAACCACGCCTCGCTCTACGCCAGCAACGCCCTCTACAAGTCGCTCTACGACCGGCAGAATACCGGAGCCTGAAATTGCCACAAAGAGGCACGAAAAGGCTGCAAGCCGCATCGATCACCTTCCTCGCGCCTATAGGCGCCTTGATCGTTTCACTCGCCCCCATGTTTTTTGTGACTTTTTGTGGCCATAATTAATCCGTGACCATCGGTGCTATCCGTGGCTAAACCTTGCTCCATGTCCGCCGAGCCCAAGGAATTTTCCCGCGCGATCGAAAACCTTATCGCAGACCTCCGCCAGGTGCCGGCGGATCGCAGCCGTTCGAAGCGCCGCAATACGACCAATCTCGGCGCCGTCATTGACGAGTTGCTGGTCAAGTACCGCATCAGCCATGATTCGCTCGAGCATAGCATCCGCGAGAAATGGACCGAACTCGTGGGCGAGGCCAACGCCAGCTACTCGCACCCCCTCACCGTCGAGCGCAATCTGCTCGTCGTGCTCGTCTCCCACAGTGTCGTCCGCAACGAACTCTTTCTGCACCGCGAAGCCATCGTGGAGAAACTCCGGAAGCTGCCCGGCTGCGACCAGGTCAAGGGTCTGGCCCTGCGGGCGAACTGAAAACTTGACCGGGCCCACCAAATAGCTACGTGTAGCTACATGGCCACACCCACCCGGGCAAAACTCTTCCAGCATGGCGGTTCACAGGCCGTGCGCCTGCCCAAGGCTTTCCGAATGCCCGGGGCCGAGGTCAAGGTCTCGCGCACAGCCCGGGGCGTCCTGCTGGAGCCGCTGCGGGCCGACGCGGAGGAACGTCGGCTCAAGTTCTTTGCCCTGGCCGGCTCCTGCCCCGATCTCGCCGACGTCCCTGCCCATGCCGCCAAGGACATCCCCCGTGACTGACCGCGATGCTTTATCTGCCCGATACAAACGCGGTCTCGGCCTACATGCGCGGGGTCAATGCAGGGCTCGTGACACGAATGCAGACGGCCTTTGTGAAGGATGAACTGCGTCTTTCCGTCATTGTCCTCGCCGAGCGCGAATTCGGTGTGATCAAGGGCGGTAATGCCGCCCAACGTCGGAAACTCCAATCCCTGGAGCAACTGCTCACGGTCGAACCATTCACCCGCGAAGATGCCCGCGGTTACGCGACCCTCCGCTTCCAGCTCGAATCACGCGGGCAAGGCATCGGCCCCTTTGATACCCTGATCGCGGCCCAAGCGCTGCGACTCGAGGCGACTGTCGTAACGCGCAACGTACGCGAATTCGGCCGTGTCTCCGGTCTCTTGGTTGAAAATTGGGAAAGCTAATAAATGGGAATCAGGACCGAAATGCGTCACCCTGTCGCATCTCTATCCCTGCAAAATTACGCTTGCACGAAGGGGGGCCGATTAAGTTAATGGCCGCTTACGTTAGTGAGAGTCTGCTGGTCGCAGGCTCCCACCACGGTCAGTCCGGGCAACCGGACACTAACGGTGCCGCCGGCCCTCCAAAAGCGGGCGACATGAGGTGAAAGCCTCAATCAAGACCGCGTTATCAACCACCTAAAACATGTCACAACCCGTTAAGTCAGAAGTAATCGCCCAATACAAAATTCACGAGAAGGACACCGGCTCCAGCGACGTCCAGATCGCGCTGCTCACCGCCCGGATCAATCACTTGACCGAGCACCTGCGCACGCATCGCAAGGACTTCCACAGCCGCCGCGGCCTTCTCCAAATGGCCAGTCGTCGTCGCAAGCTTCTTGATTACGTCAAGAGCGAGGACCTCGCCAAATACAACGACCTGCTCCAGAAGCTGAGTCTCCGCAAGTAATCCGTTTTCACGAAAGGCGGCCCACCGACGGGCCGCCTTTTGTTCAACCCCAGAAGCAGCCCCAAGGGACATTTCCGCTTACTTCTCTCTTTTCAATGTAGGTCGGGCTTCATGCCCGACTTGTCGGGGGTAAACCCCCGACCTACACCCTCGAGAGCCGTAATTCGAAATTTCCCGGGAGCTGATTCAAAGGGGCCACGAGACGGACATCATCCGAACCCCGCGCAACGTTTCGGCAATCCGGCCGGCGTAGCGCACATCCGAAAAGCTAAGTCATGAATCAGAAACACAATGTCACCGTTCCCGGCCTGAACCTCACGTTCTCGACCGGTTCCATCGCCCAGCTCGCGGGCGGCGCCGTCAACGTCAACGTCGGCGAAACCAACGTCCTCGTCACCGCCTGCGCCGCGCAAACCATGCGCCCCGGCCAGGACTTCTTCCCGCTCACCTGCGATTACCGCGACAAGTACGCCGCGGCCGGCCGCTTCCCCGGCGGCTACTTCAAGCGCGAGGGTCGTCCCTCCGAGCGCGAGATTCTCATCTCCCGCCTCTGCGACCGCCCCTGCCGCCCGCTCTTCCCCGAAGGTTTCCTCAATGAGGTCCAGATCATCGGCACGCTCATGTCGGCCGACCTCATCAACGACTCCGACATCGCGATGGTCAACGGCGCCAGCGCCGCCCTCGCCATCTCCGACATCCCGTGGAACGGGCCGATCGGCTGCGTCCGCGTCGCCCTCATCGACGACCAGTTTGTCGCCAACCCGACCATCGAGCAGATGTATTCGTCCGCGCTCGATCTGATCTACGTCGGCAATGAGAAGGACATGTTGATGATCGAAGGTTCCGCCGACCAGATCGCCGAGGAGAAGTTCATCGAGGCGCTCGCGTTCGGCCACCAGGCCATCCAGCCCATCATCGCCGCAATCAAGGAGCTCCAGAAGCTCGCCGGCAAGCCGAAGGCCACCTTCAAGCTCGTGGGCGCCACCCCCGAGGCCCGCGCCATCATCGAGCGCGTCGTCCCCGCCGAGCGCGTCTCCGCCGCCATCTTCGGCTTCGAGAAGAACGTCCGCTCCAACAACGTGAAGGCCCTCAAGGAAGAGGCCAAAGCGGCCCTCCTCAAGGAACTCGGCGAAGGCAAGTTCACCGACGTCGATCTGAACGTCGTGTTTGAGGACCTGCAATACAAGGCCTACCGCGCCACCGTGCTCGCCAAGGGCACCCGCTCCGACCATCGCGACGCCAAGTCACTCCGTCCGCTCAGTGCCCAGGTCGGCGTGCTGCCCCGCGTCCATGGTTCCGCCATGTTCCAACGCGGCGACACCCAGAACATTGCCATCGTCACCCTTGGGCCGACCAAGGAAGCCCAGGACATGGACGGCCTCACTGGTGGCGCGACCTCCAAGTCGTTTATCCTCCACTATAACTTCCCGCCGTTCTCCGTCGGCGAAGCCGGCCGTTTCATCGGCCCCGGCCGCCGCGAAATCGGCCACGGCGCGCTCGCCGAGCGTTCCCTCGTGCCGATCCTGCCCCCCGAGGACGTCTTCCCCTACTCCATCCGCGTCGTCTCCGAGATCATGGCCTCCAATGGCTCGACCTCGATGGCCTCGATCTGCGGCGGCTGTCTCGCCCTCATGGACGCCGGCGTGCCGATCATCGCCCCTGTCGCCGGCATTTCATGCGGCCTCATGACCGAGATGGCCGCCGATGGCTCAATCACCAAGTGGACCACCATCACCGACATCCTCGGGGAAGAAGATCACTTCGGTGACATGGACTTCAAGATCGCCGGCACGACCAAGGGTATCACGGGCTTCCAGCTCGACCTGAAGATCAATGGTCTGCCCTTTGAAATCGTCAAAGCGGCCGTGCACCAGTGCCGCGAGGCCCGCATCGAGATCCTCAAGGTCATGCTCGGCTCCCTCCCGGCGCCCCGCAAGGACCTCAGCCAGTACGCACCCCGCATCCAGACGATCCAGATCGATCCCGAGAAGATCGGCCTGCTCATCGGGCCCGGCGGCAAGACGATCCGCCGAATCACCGAGACAACCGGTGCGCAGATCGACATCGCGGACGACGATTCCGGCAAGGTCTTCATCTACTCGAACAATGCCGACGCCATGAACCGCGCCGTGCAGGAAATCGACGCCCTCTGCGGCGGCGGTTCCCAGATCGAGATCGGCAAGATCTACACCGGCCGCGTCACCGGCACCAAGGAGTTCGGTGCGTTCGTGGAGTGCATGCCGGGCAAGGAAGGCCTGGTCCACATCTCCGAGCTGGCCGACTTCCGCGTGCGCCGCACCGAGGACGTCGTCAAGGTCGGCGACTCCATCACGGTCAAGTGCGTCGGCATCGACGAGCGCTCCGGCAAGGTCCGTCTCAGCCGCAAGGCCGCGATGGCCGAGCTCGAGGCCCAGAAGCAGGCCGGTGGCGGCGAACCCGCCCCCGCCCCCGCCGAGACCGCCCCGGTCCAGTTGTAATCCGGTTATTGGAAAAAACTTCAGAGCCGCGGCGAAAGTCGCGGCTTTTTTAACGCCCAGCGTTGCACAAACTCCCGGGAAGCCTACCTTGTCCACCGTGTCCGCAGCCACGACCCCCAACTACCACCGCAAGGGCCTGCGCGTCGTCGCCGTTTTCGAGGCGTTCAAGGGCGCAATCGTGCTCATCGTGGGCTTCGGTCTGCTCAGTTTCCTCGGCCGCGACGCCGAGGTTTTCGCCGAGCGCCTGGTCAACCGGCTCCACCTCGACCCTGAGCATCACTACCCGGCGATTTTCATCCAGGCGGCGGCCGATCTAACCAACACGCGCTTGTGGATGATCGCCGGCTTCGCCGCGGTATACGCGACGGTGCGCTTCTTCGAGACCTACGGACTCTGGCACGGCCGGCGCTGGGCCGAATGGTTCGCCGCCCTGAGTGGCGGCATCTACATTCCGATTGAGATCTATGAGTTGTTCCGGCACGCGACCTGGCTGAAAGCCGCGGCCCTCGTGATTAATGTCATCGTCGTCGCCTACATGGTCTGGTTACTCACCGAAAACCGGCGCAAGCGGGCCCTCGAGGAAAAGACCCTGACCCCGACCGGGTGATCGCCCTTCCCTCGGCCCGCGAATGAAACTCCTGGTCACCAACGACGACGGCATCAACTCGGTCTTTCTCCACGAACTGGTCTTCGCGCTCCAGGCCGCGGGCCACGAGCTCTACGTCGTCGCCCCGGTGAATGAACAGAGCTGGACCGGTGCTTCAAAGACCCGTGGGCGGCCCGTCAAGTCCGCCGCCGTGGACCGCGGCTTCGGCTGCCCGACCTGGATCGTCGACGGGACGCCCTCCGACTGCGTCAACATCGCCATCGCGCATCTCTTGCCGAAGGAGGTCGACGAGGCACGCGGCAAACAATCCCGCGGTCACGGGGTCGACGGGGTCGTCAGCGGCATCAACGTCGGCTTCAACTGCACCCTCGCTTTCATCATCGCGAGCGGCACCGTCGCCGGCGCCTGGGAGGGCGCTCTCCATGGCCTGCCCGCCATGGCCGTTTCGCAAGATGTCTCAGAGGAGATTTACCACCACCTCAAGGAACACGGCGGCGTGCCCGACGGTGAACTGCTCGATACCTTGAAAATTTCCGCTGCGCGCGCCGCCCGTCTCGCCGGTGAGATTCTGCCCGCCACCCCGCCGCACAGCTTTACCGTCCACAACCTCAACTTTCCCCACCCCTGCCGGCCCGACACCGCCGTGCAACGCACTGTGCCGGCGCATTTCTTCGTGCCCGGCTTGTTCACCGCGGCCGACGACCAGGGTCGCCACCAACTCATCTGGACCGAGGGCCAGGATGTATCTCCACCCGGGCTGGCTACCGACCTCAAGTGCGTCGAGTCGGGCTTCATCAGCCACACCATCCTGGACTATCGCAAACTCGGGCATCCTTGATCGGTTCCAGGTGGAGCGCGTTGACCTCAACGCGCTTTGGGTTAGTGGTCTCGACCAAGTACTCCATGACGCCGATTCGATTGCCCGGCTCCGGCCTCACCGTCTCCTCACTCTGCCTCGGCGGGACGATGCATGGCAACACGATCACAGAGGCGGAGATTTTTGCCCTGCTCGACCGCTTCGTCGCGCTGGGCGGCAACTTCCTCGACGCCGCGCGCATCTATTTCGACTGGGTGCCGGGCGAGTCCAGCGGTTGGAAACCGGGGCTCGCGCCATGATCGAACCTTCCCAGCCACTCGAGCTACCCACCGCTTCGCCGTGGTATCGCTTGGGGCCGGTATTGATCGCGGCGACGGTCTACGTGCTCTGCATCGGTCATCCCCGCCTGTGGGACTGGTCCATCTGGCCGCAGAGCATGGCTCGTTTCGGCGCCACGTTCCTCGACATGAACAGTCATCTTGCGATCGGCCAGGCCGTGGCCCGACATGAAGCGGTGCCGGGGCAGATCATTCCGGCGGACTTGATGCAGCGGATCTATTTCGGGCCGAAGTCGCTCTATTGGTACGGATATTTCGCGCCCAGCCCCTCCTACACTTTGCCACTGGCCGTCGGGTGCGTGGTCGGATTTCTCCTGACCATTGTCCTCCTGTTCCGTCCCCACAATCTGGCGGAATCGGGCTACCTGATGGCCACGCTGGTGAGTCCGCCCGTCTTGCTGCTCGTTGAGCGGGGAAATATCGACCTGCTGGTTTTCTCCGTACTGGCGGGGGCTTTCACGCTGATGGCCCGCCCGCGGCCGGCCCAGCGCTGGGCCGGCTGGGCGATCGTCACCGCCTTTATTGGTTTCAAATACTATCCCGCCGTGGCCTATGCCGGATACCTTGGCAGCGGCGCCAGTCGCCGGGAAAAATCCGTCGCCTTGGGACTGGGCCTGGTCGCGGTAACCGCCTTCCTCGTGCTCACGCGCGAGGAAGTCCACTACCTCGCCACTCATCAGTTCGACAACCGCTTCTATCCCTTCTTTGGCGTCCGCGAGCTCTGGATCATGGTCGGGCAGACCCTGGCCCGCGCTGCCTGGATTGGTCTGGGTGCCTGGTTGATCGGCACAGGTGCCCTAGCCTGGTTGTTGGGCCCCTTGGAGCGCGTGGCACCGGCTTTTGATGTCCGCCAAACCTGCTTTGTCGGCGGGGCCTCGATGCTGGTGTTTTGCTTCATCTTCACCAGCAGTCCCGACTATCGTCTTGTGCATTTTCTCTTTTGCCTGCCATGGCTGGCCGTCCTTATCCGCCGGGATGGGCTCGTCGCATCGCGCTGCCATCGCATCGCGATGTTGTGCCTGGTCTTGTTTCTTGCCGTCCCTTGGTTCGGCACCCTCGGTGTCCGCTCGGCGGTGGCTCTGGACTCCCCCGGAGCCTGGTCGGCCGTACTTTTCCTGAAACAGTTTGGCTGGTGGTTTCTTATGGTCTGCCTCGGGGCACTGCTGCTCCGGATGCTCGCTGCACGCGGCTTGGAACTCCTGGGCCGTTCCTCCCCCGCTCAATCGATCCAAGAATAGGAGCTTGGCTCAACGCCCCCCCGCCCTTCCTCGAGACTAAGTGCTCTCCGTCGGCGAATATTGCCTCCGTGCCGCATCCTTCGACCGTGTGCTTTGCCAAAGTGAGTTCAGCCGGCGTGTCCGGCTGCTTCTTCACGTAACTGTAACCACCTGCATCATTCCGGGCAAAAATAGCCGGCGCAAGCTCACGGCACTGTTCCGCCCTCGCTCTTGAAAATCAGAAAGCGCCGTGGAACCTAGCCGCGGTTGGCGCTCGTCGCGAGCAACGCCAATTTCTCTTCCTTGGTCAGGAACGCGATATCCAGCGTATTGCGCTGCGCCTGCCTGATCTCCGCCGGGGTGAGCCCGGCCGCGGGCGCGGCGACGTCGTATTCGTGCCGCAGGTCGATGCCACTGATGCTCGGGTCGTCCGTGTTGATCGTAGCCCGTAACCCGGCGTTGAGGAATCGCTTCAACGGGTGCGCGGCGAGACTCGGCACCGTGTTCGTTTGCACATTGCTCGTGAGGTTGGCCTCTATCCCGATGCGGTTCGCGGCCAGGTAATCCATCAGCTTGGGGTCGGCCACGGCACGGACCGCGTGCCCGATGCGCGTGGCCCCGAGCTCGCGGATCGCCGCCTACACGCTCGGGGCGCCCCCAGCCTCGCCTGCGTGCACCGTGATCGCCCAGCCGGCGTCGCGCCCGCGCTTGAAGTGCTCGACGACGAGCTCCGCGGGATGGTTTTTCTCGTCGCCCGCCAGGTCCAAGGCGACGAGGTGCTCGCGGTGGGTGAGCAGCGCCTCCAGCTCTCGCTGACACGCCGCGGCCCCAAAAGTCCGGCTCAAAATGCCGATGAGTTTCACCTTCACCCCCGTCGCCCGGCTGCCCTCAGCCACGCCCTCGACGACCGCCTCGACCACCTTGGCCATGTCGAGCTGGTGCGACATTGCCATGAAATACGGGCTAAAGCGCAGCTCCAGGTAGTCGATGCCCTCGGCTTTCGCGTCCTCCACGTTTTCGCGCGCGATCCGCCGACAGGCCGCGGCGTCGGCAAGCACGGCGATCATCCACTCAAACTTCGTCAGGAAGGTCAGCAAATCCGGCACCTTCTCCATCACCTGCACATGGGGCCGCAGTCCCTCGGGGGTGTCGGCGGGCAGCCGGATGCTGTGCCGGCGGGCGAGGTCGAGGATGGTCGTAAGCCGCATGTTGCCGTCGAGGTGGCGATGCAGGTCGATGAAGGGCAGATGGGGATCCATGTCAGGGGCGGCGGACTTGGGCACGGCGCACGTCTACAGCAAAATCCTCACCAAGCCACGGCTTTCTTGCGTGCGTCAACCCGCGCAGGCGCCGCCTCCCGGTGTCGCCGATGACCTGATCTAAGGTTAATTCCTTCGTGACGCATTCGGCCTTGGGAACGTACCCTGCCTGGCTGGAACAATCTCATGAAAAAAACCATCTCCGTGGTCGTGGCGATCGGTATTGTCGCGATCTTCATCGCCATCCTGCTGCGTCACGGGGAAATCGCGGACCCGCGGCCGGCCGCGGTCAATACCCCGAAAGCGGCCGATTCGCCTGCGCCCCGTCCGGCACTTTCCGCTGCGCCCCCCGAAGCGCAAAATCCCTCCGTCAGCCAGTCCTCTCCCACCTCCATCCCGCTCATTGACCGAAACAACCCCGCATATGCGACCATGATCCGCGCTCTGGACGCCGAATACCGGTCCTTGTTCCAGCAATCCCTCCCATACGAATCCCGCAATACGTCCGAGATCGAGGCTGCGGTCCGGCTCCTCACCACGATCCGGCTTTCGCAGATGATGCACGAGGCCACCCTGGCCACGGTGATCAAGTCGTCCGCCCATTCCGTGACGATCGCGATACCCGCATACGAGGCCGAGGGACGATCGCTCCAGCGTTATCTGGAGGACAGCCTCCACCTGTCGGTCAAGAACCTGGACCTGAACTGGGAACTGACGAAACTCTTCGACCACTTCGGCCGGTACAAGCAGGAGATCGAAGTGAGACCCGATGGCCAGTTTCGCGGCGAAACCCTCTATCAGATCGGCCACTTTACTGATTTATCGATGGTCTTTGGCGGGCTACATACCCAATCCAACCTCCCGAGTTCCGATCTCGGTGGCTACGGAGTGTTTGAGTCGCTGTTCCCCAAGTCCTGAGCCCGCCTGTCCCCTACTTCAACTACGCCGGGCTTCCTCGACCGCCTTCATCAGGTCGGGAATATCATAGGGCTTGGGCAAGGTGGCGCAGAATCCATAGCTGCGCGGATTGGCCATGACCGGGTCGTTGGAATAACCGCTGGAGGCGATGGCCCGGATGCCGGGATCGGACTTGAGCAATTCCTGCAGGGCGTCCTTGCCGCCCATGCCGCCGGGGACAGTGAGGTCAAAGATCACCAGGTCGATCGGATGGCTCGACTGGCGCACCGACGTATAAACCCGGACGGCCTCGGCGCCGTCGGCCGCAAACACGGCTTCATGGCCCGCCAGGGAAAGCATCCGGCCCGCCACCCGCCGGATGACATCCTCGTCGTCCATGACGAGCACGCGGGCCGGACCCTGGCCCTTGGCCCACGGAGTGGCCGTCGGCACGCGCGATATTTCCTTCCGGGCGCCGGGCAGCCAGATCCGGAAGGTGGTGCCCTGCCCGACCCGGGATTCCACCTCGATGTGCCCATTGTGCTTTTTGATGATCGAGCGCACGGTGGCCAGTCCAAGGCCACTGTTACCCGACTTGTCCTTGGTGGAGAAATAGGGATCGAAGATCTTGGGGAGGTACTCCGGCGCGATGCCCTTGCCGGTGTCGGCGATCGTGAGCTTGAGGAATCTGCCGGTGGGCAAGGTGCCCACGTCACCTGCTCCCAGCGAGACGGCGGCCAACGCGATGCTGACCACGCCGCCGTCTGGCATGGCCTGCACGGCGTTGATGACAAGGTTGTGGACCACGCGGGATATCTGCCCCGCATCGACGTCGCCCGGCGGCAGGTCAGGGGGGTAATCGAAGTCGAAACGCACCTTGGATCCGTGACTCGCAAAGTTCGCAGCCTCTTTCACCACATCCGGCAGGAAGACACTGGTGCGCACGGGATCGCCGCCCTTGGCGAAGGTGAGCAGCTGCTGCGTAATGTCCTTGGCCCGGCGCGCCCCGCGCTCGGCCTCGGAGATGCAGTCGCCGGCGGCGGCCATCACGCGCTTGTCCATCGCCGCCAGGCCAAGGTTGCCCAGGATGGCGGTGAGCAGGTTGTTGAAATCATGCGCGATGCCGCCGGCCAGCACACCGAGTGATTCAAGCCGGGAGGAACGCTCCAATTCACCCTGCAGCCGCGCCTCTTTTTCCATCTGGCGGCGGATCTGCTCAGTCTGCGCCCGCACCCGGCGGCCCAGCACGACACTCCAGCTGACGATCATCAGCGTGAACAAGGCCAGGCCGCCCACCGCGTAACCCGTCCGCCGGGCCGTCCACCACGGCGGCAGCTCCAATACGTTGACGTCGGCCGGCGTGCGCAGCTCCAGGTGGAAACCGTGCGGCCGGCGGTATTCGTCGTATTCCACCACATAGACGCCGGTCAGGTCGAGCCGGGTGCCCGTTGCAGGTGGGGTCCACCCGGCGATATCGTGCAGGATGGCTTCGAAAACCGTGTCCCCAGCCTGCAAGGTCAGCTTGGCTTGCGTCCCTTCTGTCACGGTCTGCCGCAGGATGGCGGGGATCCGTACCAAGCGGGCGTCCGCCTCCGGCAGGAACGTGCCAACGCTGGCCAGCTCTTGGGGGCTGATCAGCTGTCCCGCTTTGACGGTGCGCCAGACCGCTTCGCGCAGGATCAGGCGACTGCCCGACCGGCCCGGAAAACCAACCACCTCCACCCGGTCGCCGGGATGGAGCTGGCTGGTTTCTCGAGTCAGCACGAATAGGCCCCCGCCTTCGTCCTCCAAGTAAAGATAGCGCCCGGGCTCATAGAGCAGAATCTGGCCGGACAGTCGTACCCGCCGGTTGGACAACTGCGCCGCAGAGGACTGGCGCAGCCCGGAAATTGTCTGGGCCGGCACTGCATAAGGATTTGTCGGTCTCGGCTCGTCCACCAGCACGGCGTCGCGGCTCTGAACCCACAGACGTATGTCGGTGAGTTCCCGATTCACATTGACCAAGGCGTTGCACACGCCGCGCACCCGGACCAACGCCCCTTCCATGGCTTCCATCGACTTGTCCTCGGGGAGATAGGCCGTGAATTCGCCCGTCAGCGTGGTGAGGTCCAGCCTCGTCCAGCCCCCTTCCTGAGCCACCCGGCGCACATAGCCGTGGATTTCCACGCGCTGGCCTTCTTCCGCCCCCGATAGCGCCTGTTCCAGTGTGATGCCTCGCGCGGGCGGCTGCGCCATGTTCCCCAAAAAGGACGCCTCAATCATCTCGACCTCCGGCACAAAGGACCCGCGCACCGTCACGCCCGTAAGGGTGAGCGATGAACCCGCAACCATCGCCCCGCCTCGTCCTGGCTGGTGCCGCACCCGTACTCCGCCGCTGGCATCCTGCAGGTAGAAAAATTCCGCGCGTTCGTCAGCCCAGGTGATGACGCCCCGCAGCACGACCGGATATCTTTTCTCCGCCTCGTCCGCGGGCAGGTCCAACACGTGCTCTGCCAAACGCAGACGCATCGACGCCCGGCCCGGGACTTGGAGGCTTGATACCGGCAGGACCGCTCGATCCGTGCGACGGAAAAGTGGCTCGCCCAGCGTCCAGCCGGCTTCCCCGACCATGGGCCGGCCGATGACTTCCACCGCCGCATTTTCCGGCAGCATCTCGGGCTGTGCGGTGGCGATCACGATCTGTGCAGTTCCATCACGCAGGGTGATCGATTTGCCCGAATCCTGCGCTTTCACCTCGCCAACCACGCGCACCCACGGCTGTTTTGCGGTGGCTAGCTGGTCCAGCAGCGTACGCGGCAACTTGAAGCGCTCATCGTCGGCCAGCCAGCCCAGCACCTCGACGTCGCTGCGGCGCGGTGCCCAACATTCGACCTGCTGGAGATGTCCCTCGGAATCGCGCGTGACGACACAAGTTCCCCGGAATCGGATCCGGGCTCCGACCAACTGTGGCACCGGGTCTGTACCGCTGATCGGCAGGCGCAGGCCTATCACCCGTTTCTAACAGAGCACCTGGAACAGCACATGCGTGGGATCCGGGTCACTCTGCCCGAAGACATGGCCCTCGCCCTCGACCCAGTGGACGTCCAATTTAGCAATTTCGCCCATCCGACCCGCCAGTGGTATCGGCGCCGGCAGCGCGTTGCCGTCCAGCACTGTCGCTTGAATCAATTCACCAGCCAATCCCTCGGCGACCACCACGGTTCCCTCGAGCCTGACCCGCTGGCCACTCTGGATAGGCAGCGCCCGCCCGCGCGTGGGCAAGTAGACGCCCGCGCCGGCACTCTCCCCCCAAAGCACATGCCATGGCGCATCGTAATAAAAGACCGTGAGCTCCATTCGCACCGGGTGGGGCTTCTGCTTTTCCGCGTCGCTCAGGGTCCAAAATTCGCCACCCGTGGTGATGACCGCGGGCGCCACCGGATCAGTCCGTGCCGAAACGGGTGACGGCGTCTGGGCCAGGAGCCGCGCGCTCCCGGTCACAAGCAACAGTCCAAACGCAGCCGTCGCGATCCAGCCATGCGGCGGCGCGCATAGCCGAATCGGTTTGGCAGGGAGCTGACAAAGTGGGGGCACGTTACGGGGCGAAAACGGGGGTAACCGAGATCGCTTTATACTCTATTTATCGACGAATGGAACGACCGACTTGAGGCATTCTTTCTCTCGCGCTCCTTCTTTGTCGCTTGCTCACTAGCCCCATCAAACCAGCTGATGACCTCCCTTCGCACCGGGAGGCAAGGTGCGGTAGCCCGGGCCCTTAGCAGTAGGCATCAGCGCGCCCTCCCGCGGTCCCGCTCGGCCCAGCATCGTGATCGCCGTAGTCTGGCGAAGATGGAAAGTCCCGCGAAGGCGATATGCCAGCCGTCCTGTCAGCCATAGGCTCTGCGACGGCTGAAGGCCCAGCGAAGGCGGGCTCGCCACGTCGTAGGCTCTGCGAAGGCGGGTTGCGTTAAACGTAAAACCATGCTTTTTCGCCGGCTCGCATGATCGAAGTCGAAAATCTCACCCGCGTCTTCCGCACCTACAAGAAGCAGCCTGGGTTCTGGGGCGGCGTGAAAGGCTTGTTCAAACGCGAGTTCGAGGAGACCCGCGCAGCGGACAACGTCAGTTTCTCGATCAAGGAGGGCGAGCTCGTCGGCTTCCTCGGGCCCAACGGGGCGGGCAAGACCACCACGCTCAAGATGCTCTCCGGCCTCATCTACCCCACCAGCGGCTCGGCCCGCGTGGCGGGCTTCGATCCCTCGAAGCGGGAGAACGCCTACCGCCGCCTCTTCGCCCTTGTGCTCGGCCAGAAAAACCAGCTCTGGTGGGACCTGCCCGCCGTGGAGTCCTTCCACCTCCTCCGCGCCATCTACGGCCTGCCGCCCGCCGAGTTCAAGGCCACGCTCGATGAGCTGGTCGAGCTCCTCGGCATCGGGCCCAAGCTCAACGTCATGGTCCGCGAACTTTCCCTCGGCGAACGTATGAAGATGGAGCTCATCGCCGCCCTGCTCCACCGGCCGCGCGTCCTCTTCCTCGACGAGCCCACGATCGGCCTCGACGTCGTCTCACAGAAGGCCGTGCGCGGTTTCCTGCGCGACTACAACCGCCGGTACAAGACCACGATCCTCCTCACGAGCCACTACATGGCCGACATCTCGTCGCTCTGCGAGCGGGTGATCGTGATCGACCACGGGAAGAAGATCTACGACGGCGACCTCGACGCCATCGCCGGCGCCGGCGCCCGCCAGCGCATCATTCGCTTCAAACCCCGGGACGGCTCCTTCCCCACCGACTGGCAGCCCGCGCATGGCGTGAGCAAGGCCGGGGAGGACGGCGAATTGGTCCTCCATGTCCCCAGCGAGCGCGTAACGGCCGTCTGCTCCCAGATCCTCGCCCATGGCCCGGTAGACGACATCACGATCCAGGACGTCCCCCTCGAAGACATTATCAGCGAACTGTTCAGCCGCGGTATTAAGGCGTAACGTCAGACTCCGGTGGAGAGATCGCGGTGGGCAGGTATATCGCGAGATTAACCTGAATTTAGGTTAGTTTGACCCGGGTATTGGGTCCATCTCTCGTCATGCTGGGAACCCATATGTCATCTCCCCTCGCAGTATAATAAGGAACACCGTCTCTTGAGGACTTTAATGATCGGACTGCTCTCAGGCAGAGAGCCGACACTACCCTGAGAATCCCAACCCCTGTGAGCACGGTCGAGATAATCTTCTTAACTGCTTCAGTCATTACTTTTGCGACGGGACTGGTTATTCTCGTGCTCAATCCGTGGAGGTTGATCAACCGATGTTATCTAATCACGGCAACCATTTCTGCGCTCTATTTGCTCGCAATCTTTTTCGTCGTACACATCGGACAGAGCGAAGCCTATGATGACCAATCACGCGATCTTCTGTTTTGTTTGAGAATCGGCAATGCCGTGGCCGCATTTCTACCTTGTTCCTTTTTTCTGATCAAAGATGCAATTGTCGGAACGCACTCGACGACAGGACGGCGGAGCCACCTATGGGCGGCGTGGATTGTGGCGTCTTGCTTGTTGGCTACTCTCGCTTTTTCCGAGTCGTTCATACCTAGCCATTCAACATCCGAGGCTCACGTACGAGGCGTTGGATATCCGGCGTACATGGGGTCCTTTTCCGCCTTGTGCATTTTGATCACTTATCAAGCTGCCAAGGAAATACCCAGATGCAGCGGGGTCCGACGACTGGAAATAAAGTTTTTTGTCATTAATTTCTGCCTCGGTGCACTTACGACCCTTTGCACATTCTTCCTCAGCACTGCGCTCGCAATACCTGCGCTACGCTATGCTGGACCGTTTGTCGTCGTCGCGTACTTCGGGCTGACAATTTGGGCCATTTGTTATCACCGAATTTTCGACGCACGTCAGGTTTTTGCCACCTTGGGCCGTCACCTTTCCACCTTGGCGGTGCTCGCAGGTTGCATCCACGTCGTAGACTCATTTCTCGATGGTGTGGTTTGGGAGCCTTTTGATCTGACCATAAGCGCCTGCTGTGGAGGATTGCTTGCAGCATATTGGGATCGTCAAGTTTGCCGCTGGTTAAAGCTTGATGCAAAACAGATACTCGCAAGCCCTCGTGCCCGGATCATCGAATTGGCTCGCGAGGAGGTTGATGCCAGCAGGCTGGCGACCCGGTTCGAAGTGTTTTTGCGTGATTGGTGCCAGGCTGAATTCGCGAACTTTCATACCAGCGAAAGCCGGGAATCACCCAGCCTGATCCTGAAAACAGCAGATTACGCGAATACCTTTCCGCGATTACGTGAGACCGGATACATAACCGCCGAGACCTTGGTCCGGCGCCGGCCGGACCAAGAGATCCAATTGAGCAAGATGGTTCTGGCCGAGCGGAATCTGTCGGCGTTGATCGCCGTGCCAAGAGGCAGTCACTCTCCCTCGTGCGTGGTCACGTTTGGTCACAAGCACAGTCTGCGACCCTATACTTACCCGGATATTCAACTGCTCATCGAGCTGATTGAACTGATGGATAACATTCTCAGCCAAGCGCAGGTCGCCACGCGCACCTCGCAAATCGAGAAAATGGAGTCGGCCGCGATGATGTCCCGGGGCCTGGCCCATGATCTCAACAACCTGGCTACGCCAGTATCTTCTTTTCTCCTGCACATGGAGAGTCGGGTGATCGCCGCTAGCCCCGAGGCCGAAGTGCTCGCTCACGCCAAGCACTCGATCAAGGTCATGCAGGACTATATCAGGGAAAGCTTGTTTTTCTCCCGGAGACACGTGCTGCAATATGCGCCCGCAATTTCCACTGAGATCCTGTCGACGGTGGCGAAGCTGACCCGGGAGCGCGCCACAATGCAGGGGGTCACCGTCCGCATTCTTGGCAGCGAACCACTTTCCTTTAGCGCCGATCTAACGCTGATTCTGCGTTTGTTGCAAAACCTGGTTGTCAACGGCATTGAGGCCACGCCGGGCGGTGGCCAGGTCACACTGTCCGCCAGCAAGGCCGAAAGGGACCGGATCACATTTAGTGTAGCCGACCAAGGCCGCGGCGTGCCCGCCGACCTCATGGAACGCATCTTCGAACCCTATTTCACCACCAAGGACACTGGCAGTGATATCCGTGGCTTGGGCCTGGGGCTCGCCATCAGCCTAAAAATAAGCGGTCTCCACGGTGGTGAGCTCGGTATCGGCAGGGCATCGTGCGGGGGCGCTGTCTTCACTTTCACCCTGCCTGCAAATCCAGTACAGCTGATTTCCCGTCCCGAAAACTCGATGCATCATGACTACCCCGACGGCCACAGCGACCAGCTCGAAGCGGAACTTTACAATGAACACCCACGCCAGCGATTTGCTGACTCCTTCCATTCTGGTCGTTGACGACGAAAAACAGATCCACTCCTCGCTCAGGCTTCGCTTCGGGGGCGACTATCTGCTGGCCTGTTTTTTCAGTCCTCGTGAGGCACTGACCCAAATCGGCCGACAGGCATTCGACCTGTGCATTGTGGACATACGCATGCCAGAGATGGACGGACTTGAGTTTATCGAGGAGGCACGAGCCATGGATCCCGCGCTCGGATACGTGGTGTTGAGTGGATTTGACTCAGAAGAAAACTTGCGGCGCGCCATACCCCTGCAAGTCCTGGATTTTATCCCCAAACCCCTGCCGAATCAGAAGGGATTCGAGAAGAAGATTCCAGACTGGGTGGCTCGCACACGGCAACGACGACACGAACTTACTCTGGCGAAGGAATCCGAGGCCATTGTACAGGACTTGGAACTTGCGCGCATCGAGCGAGACGTGGAATCCACCGCTTCGGAATCAGCCCGGGAGGCCCTGTTGCAAACGGCCAACCAGCTAACGACCATACAAGCGCTGTTGCTCAGTGCGAGCCACGGCATCGATCCCCTGCATCGAGCCGATCCCCGGCTGGCCGCAGTCTCTCGCAGTTTGCAGGAAGCACGCCGGAATGTGGAGACCGCGAGCGCAGTTGCCGAGGGATATTTTGGGTCAGCCTATGCGGATCGCGAATCTTCGCCCGCCGTCATCGATATCTGCCTTCGCCACGCCATCCACATCAGCCAGCGCCTGGCCAAGGCGGAAGAACGCGGGCAATCCATAGATCTGACCCCACTCGGTTGTGACCTGACAATCGCCGGCCTGACCGGCATCGACTTTTTGCTGATGTTTGTTCCGACCCTAATGCAAACAATGGCTTTGGCTCCGACGGGCACGACGGTGCAAATTCGATCCGACAAACTTGCGCGTCTGGCTGACATCAATAGCAATGCCCGATTGAGATCGTTCCTCTGGGTCAACCGACGAAATGCCACTACCAGTGGCCCCGGGATACTGTTCTCGATTCGCGCCAGTTGCAGGGCCCTCAACGAGACAGTCGCAGGAGAGTGGTTGCGCGGCAATACTGCGCCTGCCTTGCAGGTGCCCAGCCGGGGTCTTTTGCATGGCATCCAGAAATCCAAGGGAATACTGGGCATCGCGGTGCAACCGAAAACTGAAAAGTTTGAAATCGTACTGGCACTACCCGTTTGATGCCCTGGCTTGCCATCAACTACCGAGGTGCGCCTAGGCCGTCAGCTTCGACCCTGTTACCCCCGTGATATTTATCGTATCCAGTTCACCCGGTGAAGCTGTTCTGCTGGCAACGTTGTGTGAACAGCGATCGTGGCCCAACCATGCATGTGTCTCCCTGTCCGACTTCGAGAAGCTGGTTGAGAAAAATGATCCGCGCGCCGTGGTGGTCAGGCAACGACTTCGGGATGGATATTCGGACGATATCCTCGCCTCACTGAAGCGACGCAACCCGCCCACACAGATCAAGGTCATTGTTTTGGTCCCGGCTGATTGCTCAATCCGGCAGGAAGCCCGCCATGTAACTCTGGGGGCCGATTGCGTTTTGCGAGATCCCGTGAGAATGGAGGTCTTGCTGGAGTATCTGTCCAAATATCGCACCGGAGGGCCCAGCTCTGCCTCCCCGACCAAGATTTCGCCGTCGACCTATGATTTCGCCGGGGTACAGGTCGTGCCCCACGAGCATCGTCTGGTCCGGATGAATCGATCGATGCATGTGGCTCCACAGGAAGTGGAATTGCTCCGGCAGTTATCCCGCTCGGCTGGCAAAGTGGTCCCATATCCGGTTCTCTACGCGGAGCTATTCAGCCAAAGATTTGCCGGGGACACCGCCAACTGCCGTGTTTTGCTGGGGAAAGTCACCTCATCTTTCCGGCGGCTGGGCATCAATCTCCGCTCCTTCATCGAAGTCATCCCTAAATCTGGGTACCTGTATCGATCAATCCCTCGGGCAGCTTATTCCCCAAGGCGGAAATCCCGTCGTCCGCTTGTCCGCAGCTGACGGTTTCGGGTTGGCGCAGCTGCGACGACGGGATTTTTCGGGGTGCTCCGATCATTTTTTTGCTTACGGAAAAATTACGGCAAAAGAATTGGAGCTCGGTGATGCCTGAGCAGTCTGCAGGCGCTGTGAGTCGCATTCCTGTAGCTAACCTGGATTGTCTTTACTGGCCCGTTGGACAATCTGGACCAGTAGCTGAAAGGGGCGGCTCACAGCCCCATTTTCCATCAAACCATTCTCGAGTTGGCACCCAGGGACGGAAGCCAAGACTGGCCGGAAAAATACGTGCTGCGAGCTTGGCTTCATTTTGCCTGCGAGAACAACCTTCGGATTGCCAAACGCCCGGGCCCTGTCCAGCGTCCGGCCAACGTCACCCATGTCCGAAGCCGCCTCGCCCGTTCACTCCGCCCCTCCAATCCCAATCGCCAACCGACCCAAGGTGTTGGTCGTGGACGATGAGCTCGGCCCGCGCGAGAGTATCAGCTACCTGCTGCAGGAAGAATTCAATGTAATGGCCGTGGATCGCGTCGACCGCGGGCTTGAGTTGCTCGCCCGCGAAAACTTTGCCGTGGTCATCATGGACATCCGCATGCCGCAGAAAAACGGCATCCAGGGCCTCGAGGCCATGCGCAAGATCGATGCCGAGGTCTCCATCATCATGATGACCGGCTACGGCGCCCTCGCCACGGCCCAGGCGGCAATCAGCCTTGGGGCCAACGAATACCTTAAGAAGCCTTTCGACGTCGATGTTCTCCAACAATCCGTCCGTCGACATGCCACTGAGGGGATGGAGCGCAAGAAACGCTTGGCCATGTTCAAACAGCTCGAGACCACCTATGAGGCGGTCAAAACCGACCAGAAAAAACAGCAGATGACCGCTGGCTTCAGCCAGGCTGCCGCGGAGATGGTGCATGATATCTGCAACCCCCTCGTCGTCGCCATCGGCTACACCAACATGTTGCTTGATGAAGTTCGCCAGCTACCGCCGTCCGGACGCAGCGGGGAACGAATCCTCCATTACGCCGAGACCCTGGAGAAATGCTCTTCCTTTTGCCTCCACCTCGCCGAATCCTGGCGCCAAACCACCCGGCATTCCGGCGAGGTTGACGTACTGGACCTTTACGAAACGGCCGTGGATACCAAAACCGTGCTGTTTTTCGGCACCAATCGCGTCGAGGTGACCGGCAGCAAGGGTGCCGTGATCAATGGCATCCGCTTCGAACTCGTTCGTCTTCTCCAAAATCTGATCAAGAATGCCCTGGAATCAGGTGCCTCCCAAGTCACGGTCAGCACCACGCAGCTGGATGGCCGTATCGTGCTGGCCGTCGCTGACAATGGCAGCGGCCTGTCCCCGGCAGTCCTCGAAAGCATCCTGAAGAAGCCCATTGAGTCCACCAAGGCGCATGGCACCGGGCTCGGCATGACAATTTGTCGTCACATCGTATCGGCCCACCAAGGGGAGATGGAAGTTGCCGCTCGTCCGGGTGGCGGCACGGTCTTCACCATGTCCTTCCCGGCCATCTCGGCCGGCAGCTAGGACAGGTCCGTAAGTTTGGTGAGCTCCTGGCGGAGCCAGGTAGCCACCGCCGAGTAGTCCGGCAGGACAAAACCCCGGCTCTCGGCCACGCTCTGGCAGACTTCTTCAAAAAGTGAGATCTGTGTGAGCAACGACCGCGCCAGAACGCGCTGATCCGTGCTAGTCTCGACTGCCGTTTGCTCAAGTCTTCTGGCGTCGAGCCA
>JANYDW010000074.1 GCA_025363455.1 Oleiharenicola sp.
TCACCGAGCATCGCCGGGTCCAAAAACTTCTGCTGGAAATGCGCCGCCTCTCCCGGCAGATCATGCGCACACGTTTTCCGGACCCAGAGCGTCGCAGTCCGCTCTCCAAGAAAGTTTTGCGCCTTATCTAAGCGCCATTCCCTCCTGACCCCATTGGGTGGTGGCGGCGGCTCCCGGGTGCAAATGGAGTCCGTCAACGGCGGCCTCAGCGTCGAACGCGCGAAGTAGAGGTCCGGACCGGAACGATCTCTTGTAGTCTATTAAACTACAAACTCCTCCTGACGCCTAAGTAGGTTAATACCTGGATTCCGATGTTGGAGTTATGGGGGCGGATTGTTTTTGAGGAGTTTAGCCGGTGAGGAGGGGGCTGGAGTGAGTGGCGGATCCAATGTCGGCGCGATAGGCAGGATGGCGTGTTGGATTTTATCGAGGAAGGGTTTGCGCGAAGCAAGGCCGCCCCAAGCGGCGGACAAAAACAGGACGAACTTGTGGCCGGAGCGCCCCGCGATGGCGCCACAGACAAACAGCGACTGGCGCAGGGTGGCGGGTCGGGCCTGCCCCTGACGGCGGAAGGCGCCGAGGGCCTGGCAAACGCTGAGCAGATTAAAGACGAAGAGGACACTGAGGAAGGCCGCTTCCGTGGGAAAAAACTTTTGCAGGCAAAAGTCGTCGGCGCCCAGATCGGTCTTCAACTCGGAGAAGCGCGGCTCGATGGCCGCGCGTTGGTCGTAGTGATGCCAGATCCAGGCGGCGGGCTCCGGGCGATTGGTGATGAACACCCGGTATTCGTAGCCGGGGACGGCGAGGAGCCGCTGTTCGGTGGGATCGGGCAAACGCAGGCGCACGACGACGAAGCGACGGGGGCGACTGGTGGCGGGCAGTTGCTCGGTGAACTCGCCCACGTCAGCCCCGGGCTCGACCGTCGTCCACGTGGTGAGGCCCTGCACGTGGAGTTGGATGGACCGGTTGCGCTGGGCGACGATCACATAGGGCAAGGCGCGCTCCTCGAGGAAGCCGAGCAGCTTCTGGTCGTGGAAGCCCGCGTCAGCGCGCAGGCCCTGCAGCGGACAGGAGGCCGGCAGCGTGGCCAGCGCCTCGGTGAGAAACTCCACCGCCCCGCGAGAGTCCGCGGCATGCCCGGCGCGCAGCCAGGCATGCAAGACGAGCACCGGTTGGGTGAGGAACGCAACCAAGGGTCGGTGCGCCCGGCCGCTGCGCCGGGTCGGGTTGTAGCCGTGCTCCGCGCCTTCCTGCCGGCCGAAGCGCTGGAGCAAGGTTGAGTCCAGATCCAGCAGGCACGGGCCCGGGGGGTGGCGCTCCAGCAACCACCGAAACATGGCCGGAAAGAACGCCGCGTTCTGCGCTGGGCCGAAGCGTTGGAAAAAGTTGCGCACCGCATCATCGCCGGGAAACCGTGTGCCGCAGAGTTCCTGCAGGGCCCGGTCACTTCGCAGCATCTGCAGATGCGCGAAACGCCGCGCCCCGGCCATCACCCCCAGCCAGAACGCCAGCAGCGTGTGCGCCGGATCGATGGCGTTGTTTGACTCATACCGGAACGGCAGCCGCGCCCGCACCGCCTCCACCGCTCCGAGCTTGCGCAGCAACTCCACCATCACCACCAGCCCGCCAAAGGGCGTTACCGCCCGCTTTGTCTCCCGTAAAACAGCTTGGCCTCCGTCACCAATCCGTCGAAACTCGTACTGCATCGTTCTGTTCCTCCGTAGTTAGTTGTGGTTCGCACCTAACCTCCTACGGCCTCCCTCCTTGGAATGGAACGATGCTTTTTCGTCTTCGGAATCCAGGTAATAGCCTACTTTAGCTGCCGTCCGACAACCGCACCGTGGATCGGATCGACTACCGGCTGTAAAGGGAAAGGCACGGGGTCAGATCACGGATGACGAGTTCGGCGTCATTGGCTTCAATCATTTCGCTATCCGTGACCCGGACTACCTGTCCTGCTACTTTCGCGGCTGCACTTCAGGTCAGATGGCTTCAAAATATCAGGACAAGCCCGACCTACGGCAAATGGCCTAGGCACAAATCACCCGCCGCCAGCATCCCATCCGTGGGACGGCGGGATTTCATTTGCGCAGAGAAATGGACGGAGCTGATTTCGGACTGTTTCGCTTCCTATTGCATCATAGCATTTAGCAACTACGCGCGGGCTTGGCACAAGGCATGCAAAATGGCGGCATGCACCCGGCCGCAACCACGCTGTTTTTCCGCGCCCACACGCGCGTTCTGACCACCCTGTCTGTCGCACTCGCCATCACCTGCCTCAGTCTGAGCGGCGCCGCGCGCGCCCCCGCAGTCTGCCCCGCCTGCCGAGGCGACAAAATCGTGGCGAAATCCGCCCTGCCCCTCGAGTCGGCGCGCCCGGAGCTCCCCCGGATCGTCATCCGCCTGTTCTTCCTCCTGCCCCATCTGCTGCCGCGGGAAAGTTGATCCGCGCATCGCTCAACCCGCGGCTCCACCTCTTTCTCCCCGGTCCTAAAACCCCAAGCAGAGATTACGAGAACGAGTAAGAGAACGAGAACGATTCAAAGACCCTCCCCACCCATGATCATCGAAACGTTCCTCCAGGACCTGCGCATCGGCCTGCGCGTGCTGATCAAGGAGAAATCCTTCTGCGCCCTCGCAGTCTTCGTCCTCGCCCTGGGCATCTGCGCCGTCACCACCCAGTTCACCGTCGTCAACGCCACCGTGCTGCGCGGCTTCTCGTTTCCCGACAGCCACCAGCTGATGGACGTGCAGCTCGTCAACCCCCAGCTCGCCAATGGCGCCAACAATTTCAACGGCCGCATCACGGCGATGGATTACGAGGAAATCAAGGCCGCCCAATCGTCCTTCAGCGCCATGGCGGGCTACATGAATTTCTCGACCGTCAATCTCACCTACAAAGGCACGCCGCAGCGCTACACCGGCGCGTACGTGACCGACAGCTTCTTCAGCATCCTCGGGGTTTCCCCCATTCTCGGACGCGACTTCACCGCGGCCGACAACCTGCCCGGCGCCGAGCGCGTCGTCCTCATCAGCCACCAGCTCTGGGAGCACGACTTCAACCGTGACCCGCAGATCGTGGGGCAGGCAGTGCGCACCAACGGCCGCAGCGCCACCATCATCGGCGTGATGCCGCCGCGGTTCAATTTCCCGGTCAATGAGCAGCTCTGGATCCCGCTCTACAACGAATTTCCCGTTCGGCCCCGCACCGACCAGGCGGCCAACAACGTCGCCATCCTCGGGCGGCTGAAACCCAACGCCACCGCCGAGTCGGCCACCGCCGAGATCACCGGCATCGCCGCCAATCTCGCCAAGGCCAACCCCGCCACGAACAAGGATGTCTCCGCCGCCCTCGTCCAGCCGCTGATTAATAATTTCACCGGCGCGCAGCTCCGGGGCCTGATGTTCACGATGCTCGGCTTCTGCCTCGGGGTGCTACTCATCGCCTGCGTCAACGTGATGAACATGCAATTCGCTCGCGCCACGTTGCGCGCCAAGGAGCTCGCCATCCGCTCTTCGCTTGGCGCCACCCGCGTCCGGCTCGTGCGGCAGATGCTCACCGAAAGCCTGCTGGTGGCCGGCCTCGGCGCCGTCCTCGGCGTGGGCGGCTCCTACTGGGCGGTGGACCTCCTCACCGCCTCCGTCCAGACCCTGCCTTTCCCGCTGCCCTATTGGATCGTGTTCACCATCGACGGCCGGGTGCTCGCCTTCACCGTCGGCGCCACGATGCTCGCGGCGGTCGTCTCCGGTCTCATCCCCGCCTGGCTGGCCTCGCGCGCCAGCGCCGCCGACGTGCTCAAGGAATCCGGCCGCGGCAACACCGGCCGCCTCACCACGTTCATCACGCGCGGCCTCGTCGTCTGCCAGATTCTCCTGACAAGCATCCTGCTCGTCGGCTCGCTCCTGCAGCTGCAATCCATCCTGCGGCAGCAATCGGTCAACTATGGCTACGACACCGGCTCCGTATACTCCGGTCGCCTCGGGCTCTTCGAGGCTGATTATCCGACCCCGCAGGCCAAGCGACAGTTCTACGAGCGGGTCATTCGCCAGCTCCGCGCCAACCCCGCCCTCGAAGGCGCGGCCTTCAGCTCCCGCTTCCGCATGATCGGCTCCGGCAATGGCGGCATTGAGATCGAGGGCCAGACCTACCCGAAGGAATCCGACCGGCCCAAGGCCAACTTTGAAAATATCTCCGATGGCTTTTTCAGCACGCTGGGCGTGAAAATCATCGAGGGCCGCGACTTCACCAACGAAGATGACGACCTCAAGCGCCCGGTCGCGATCGTGAACACCACCTTTGCGCGCAAGTTCTTCGGTGGTGAAAGCCCGTTGGGTCGCCGTTTCCGCACCGTCGGCAACAACAACTTCTACAGCCCATGGCGCACCATCGTCGGTCTCGCTCCCGAGTTGCGGATGAGCCCGCCCTTCGCCGGCAATTTAAACGGCCCGGCCGGCGAGGAAGGCTTTTACGTGCCGCTCTACGCCAATGTCTTCGGCCAAGTGCCGGCCGCGCTCCCCGCGCCGCAATTTGCCACCGTCGTCGCGCGCCCGCGCGGCGGCCAATCGGGTGAAACCGCCGCGGCTTTGGTCCGACGCGAACTGCAGGCAATCGACGCCAACCTCCCGCTCTATTTTGGCGGTACGCCGCAGCGTCTCCTCAATGAAACCTTCGGGCAAAACCGTATCATCGCCACAATGTTCACCATTTTCGGCGTGGTCGCCCTCATTCTCGCCGCCGTCGGGCTCTACGGCGTCACCTCATTTTCGGTTAACCAGCGTACCCAGGAATTCGGCATCCGCATGGCGCTCGGCGCCGATCGGGTGAGCATCCTGAAGATGGTGCTCGGACAGGGCCTGATCCAGCTCGGGATCGGGCTGGCTCTCGGTCTCGGTTGCGCCCTCGCCGCCGCCCTATTGGCCGCAGCCGGCATTCAAAATTTCCTGTTCCAGGTCAAGCCCACCGACCCGGCGACCTACCTCGCAGTCTTCGGCGTGCTGAGCGTGGTTTCCTTGGTCGCAACCTTCATTCCTGCGCGCCGCGCCACGCGGGTGGACCCGATGGTGGCGCTGCGCACGGAGTAATCGCCCACCGCAAATACCCCGCATGTCACCTCGACCCTCCCTCGCGTTTCTCGTCTCGCCGAAGCCCAGCGGGCGCAGGCGGATGGTGGCGCTCAGGGCCGAATGAGCGAAAGAAGAAGTATGAATGAAGAAGGAAGAAATTTCCCACATAATCCCGGCCCCACCTCTTCTTACTTCATCCTTCTTCCTTCTTATTTTTCCCCCTCCTCCCATGTTCTCCGATCTAAAATTCGCGTTTCGCCAGCTCACCAAGTCGCCGGGCTTCACCGCCATCTCGCTGATCACCCTTGCCCTCGGGATCGGCCTGAACACCTCGATGTTCAGCGTGATGAACCTGCTGATCCTAAAGCCGCTGCCCTATCCGGAAAACGAGCGGCTCGTCCGCGTCTTCCGGACCAACCCACAGAACCCGCGTTCCAACCACACCGCCCAATCCTTCCTCGACCTCCGGCGGGAATCGGCGGACTTCATCCGGCTGGCAGCCTACCGCCAGTGGGGCTACACGCTGACCCAGCCGGGACGCACCCCGGTCAACTTCAACGCGCTGCGCGTCTCGGCGGATTTTTTTGACATTCTTGGGCTGAAGCCCGAGGTCGGCCGCGCGTTCATCCCCGAGGAGGAACAGCCCGGCAATCATGTCATCATCCTAAGTCACGCGATCTGGATGGCGCATTTCGGTGGCAACCGCGACATCGTCGGCCACGCGGTGACCATCGACGGCGAGAGCACCACCGTCGTTGGCGTGATGCCGGCGGACTTTTCCAACCTCATGCTCTGGGGGCCGGGCGATGTCTTCCGCCCGTTGGGGCTGACCGACCAGGAAAAAGCCGACCGTAACGACACTTCCGTCCAGGTCCTGGGCCGGGCGCGCGGCCCGCTCACCTCTCAGCAACTCAACGACCGGCTGGCCGCCATCAACAACAGCCTCGCCGACAGCCGTCCGCGCGAGCAGAGCAAGGATGGGCTCCGCGCCATGAACCTCCAGGACTCGGCGGTTCAGCCGGACTCCGACGTCATGACCGTCATGCTGCTCGGTCTCGCCGGTTTCGTCCTGTTGATCGTGTGCGGCAACCTCGCCAACCTCCAGCTGGCCCGCGCCGTTTCCCGGGGACGGGAATTCGCCATTCGTACCGCGCTTGGCGCCTCCCGCGCTCACCTGCTGCGCCCGCTCCTCCTGGAAAGCTTCTTCCTCGCGCTCGCCGGCGGCCTGGGCGGCATCCTGGTCGCGGTCTGGGGCAACGAATGGATCTCCAAGCGCCTGTCGGAGAACCTGCCGATCAACTTCGATCTCACCGTGGACTGGCGCGTCCTGGCTTTCGCCCTGGGCCTTTCCCTGGTCACCGGGCTGGTCTTCGGCCTGGCGCCGGCGTTGCTGTCTTCACGCGTCCGGGTAAACGAGACGCTCAAGAGCGGCGCCCGCGGTTCGACCGGCGACCGGTCCCAGCATTACCTGCGGAATACCCTGATCGTTCTTCAATTCGCCGCGGCGCTCATGCTGCTCAGCTCCGCCGGCTTCTTCCTCCGCGGCTTGAAAAGCCTGGCCGCCCGGGACCCGGGCTGGACCCCGGCGGGCCTCACCCACGGCGTCATCAGCCCGCCCCAGGCCCGCTACTCCGCCCCCGAACAGACCCTCAATTTCTATCAGAGCCTGGAGGATCGCCTCCGGGCCCTGCCCGGCGTCGAAAACGTTGCGATCGGCTGGACCGCGCCGATCTACACCCTGCTCGCCTCGCGCACTTATTTTGTCGAGGGCCGCGAGCCGCCCGCACCGGGCCGCGAGCCCCTCGCCATGGTCAACTCCGTCAGCCCCGGCTATCTCGCCACGCTCAAAATTCCGCTGCGTTCCGGACGCCAGTTCACCGCGGCTGACAACCTTGGCGCCCCGCGCGTGGTGATGATCAACGAATCCATGGCGAAAGCCCTG
This sequence comes from Oleiharenicola sp., assembly GCA_025363455.1. Classification (GTDB taxonomy): domain Bacteria; phylum Verrucomicrobiota; class Verrucomicrobiia; order Opitutales; family Opitutaceae; genus Lacunisphaera. Next base: position 7,007 of record JANYDW010000074.1, read on the forward strand.
TTCCCCGGCGAGAGTCCCATCGGCCGGCGCATCGGCACCGGCACCGCCGCCACCCGCGCTTGGGCGGAGATCGTCGGTGTGTTTCCCGATGTCAGCATGGCCGGCAACCCGGCGCCGCAATCCACGGCTCTCCAGGTCTTCCAACCTCTCGCGCAGGAACCGTGGAACTATGTGGCGGTGATGGTGCGCTCGTCCCAACCCATGACCGAACCGCTGCGCCTGGCGGTCCAGGCGCTCGATCCGACCATCCCCGTGCAAATGCTCAACACGGCCGACGAACTGGCCAAGACCGGTGTCCGCGGCATGCAACTCATCACCAAGATATTCTTCAGCTTCAGCTTGCTCGGGCTCTTCCTGGCCGCCCTCGGCCTTTACGGAGTGATCATGCGGCTCGTGATGCAGCGCACCACCGAGATCGGCGTGCGCATGGCGCTCGGCGCCCAATGGCGCGACATTCGCACGCTCATCATGACCATGGGATTTCGGCTGGCCATGATCGGCGCCGGGGTCGGCCTGCTTGGCTCCATGGCAATGAGCGCCGGCTTGAGCGCCGTGTTCACCGGCAAACCCGGCCTCGATTACCCCGTCCTGCTGTCCACGACGACTTTGCTCGTGCTCGTCGCGCTGGTCTCGTGCTACCTGCCCGCCCGCCGCGCCAGCAAGGTGGATCCGACAGTGGCGCTGAGAGCGGAGTAATGGAAGAAGGATGAATTAAGAAATCCCGATCCCTGCGAGTTCTTCTTTTTTTCATTCTCACTTCGGCCTTCCTACTTCCTTCCATGTTCTCCGACTTCAAACACGCTTTCCGTCAGCTCACCCGTTCCCCGGGCTTTGTCGCCACCGCGCTCCTCACCATTGCCCTTGGCATAGGTTTGAACACGGCAATGTTCAGCATGCTCAACAGCTTTCTCCTCCGTCCACTATCCTATCCGGATCGTGAACGGCTTTTTGTCCTGGATCAGGTTGGCCCGCAAAATTCCCGCGGCCAGCACGCGCCCCCGAACTTCGCCTTCCTGGTCCGCGAGAGCAGCGAGATCGCCGAGCTCGCGGGCTTCCGCTATTGGGCCTTCACTCTTTCCGAACCCGGCAAACCGGCCGATATACCCGAATCCCTGCGGGTGACCGCAAATTTCTTCAGTGTCCTGGGCGTGAAGCCGGAATTGGGCCGCGGATTCCTGCCCGAGGAGGAGGCCCTGGGGCGAAACCAGGTGATCATGATCAGTCATCGCTACTGGCAAAGCCGCTTTGCCGGCGCCCGGGACGTTGTCGGGCGATCCGTGCGGATTGACGGCCTGCCCGCCGAAATCGTCGGGGTACTGCCCGCCAGCATGGAAGATGACATGGCCCGGACTATTTCCTCCATCGAGATCTTTCGTCCCCTCGGTTTGAACGAAACCGAGCGTGCCAACCGCAAGGACGACAGCTTCACCGTGATCGGGCGTTATCGCGCCGGCGTCACGCCCGCTCAGGCGGCCCTTCAATTCAAGGTGGTGGCGGGACGCCTCGCCGCGGATTTCCCCTTGGAGAACCGCGACACCACCGTGGGCGTGCGCACGCTGCAATCCACCACCCTGACCGGGGTCGGCCTGAACATGACCTGGATGCTCGTTGGCCTGTCTGGTTTCGTGCCGCTCATCGCCTGCGCCAACCTGGCCAATCTGCTTCTCGCCCGCGCCATTTCCCGGGTCCGCGAATTTTCCATCCGCTCCGCACTCGGGGCCTCGCGCCGCCAGCTCGTGCGGCCGCTGGTCGCCGAATGCCTGCTGCTCGCCACCTCCGGCAGCCTGGGCGCAATCCTCGTCGCGCGCTGGATCACCGACTGGTTGGAAACCCGTTTTGGCTCGCCCGGCAATCCGCTGGATTTTTCCGCTGACGTCCGGGTGTGTTTTTTCCTGCTGGGTGCGTCGGTGCTCACGGTGTTGCTCTTTGGGGTGGCCCCGGCCTGGTGGATCACCCGCACCGGTGTCGGCGAATCGCTCAAGAGCGGCGCCCGCGGCTCGACCGACAGCCGCACCCAGCACCGCTACCGCCAGGCACTCATTGTCACCCAATTTGCCCTGGCGCTCGTGCTGCTGGCCGGCGCCGGGTTTTTCATTCGCGGCGTCGGCAAACTGACCAAGGTCGACCATGGTTGGAATCCCGACCCCGTTGTCTCGGGTGTCATCAATCCCACCGCCCCGCCCTACACCACCGCCGCGGGCCTCATTGCCTTTCACACGCAGTTGCGGGACCGGCTGCTCGCCATACCCGGCGTGGCCAACGCCAGTGTCTGCTACGAGATCCCTCTTTTCACCACCTTCGCCAAACGCAGCTACCTCGTCCAGGGCCGCGACGTGCCGCTGCCCGGCAAGGAAGCCGTCGCTTATGTCAACGGTGTGTGGGAAAGTTATCGGGATACCATCGGGTTGAAGCTGCTGGGTGGCCGCTTTATTGACGCCACCGACCAGCTAACTTCGCGAGCAGTCGTCGTCATCAATCAGACCATGGCGCACACTCTTTTTCCCAATCACGACGCCCTCGGGCAGCGGATTGGGCTCGCTGGCCAGCCCGACCCCGGCTGGGCCGAGATCGTCGGCATCGTGGAGGACGTCAAACCCATGCGCGTGTCGCCTGCCACCGTGACCTTCCAAGTCTACAAGCCTTACGTGCAGGAAGCGTGGCAATACGTGACGATTGCCGTGCGCGCGAACAATCCCGCCCTCGCCCCGACCTTGATGGAACCGATCCGCAAGGCCATCGCCTCGCTCGATCCCGACCTGCCCGTGCAACGTTTGATGGCAGTGCCGGAGCGTGTCACGCAAAACGCCAGTGTCTGGCGCACGGTCAATCAACTTCTCGTGCTCTTCGCCGGCCTCGGTTTGTTCCTCGCGGCGTTCGGCATTTACAGCGTCATCGCCCGGCTGGTCACCCAGCGGACCAATGAAATCGGCATCCGCGTGGCCTTGGGCGCACAGATGCGCGACATCATGAGTTTGGTGCTCGGCAGCGGCATCCGCATGGCCCTCGGCGGGACCGGACTGGGGTTGGTGGGCGCATTTTTTCTCGGCGAATATCTCACGAAGGAAATGCCTGTTTTCGGGGGAAGCGGCCTGCTACCAGCCGCCATCGCTGCAGGCCTCCTTGTGGTGGTCGCCCTGGTCGCCTGCTTCCTGCCCGCCCGTCGCGCCGCCAAGGTGGACCCGATGGTGGCATTGCGGGCCGAATAACCGAACACCGACGGCACTCACTCCATGGTAACTCTGCTCCCCCTCGCGTTTCTCGTCTCGCCGAAGCCGCCGGGCATAGTCGGATGGTGGGGCTGCGAGCGGAATGAAGATCCCCGGAGCAAGCTCCGGGGCATTCCGCCAAGTCCCTTGGTTTGGTTTTGTGGGAGCGACCTTGGTCGCGATTCGTTCACCAAACATCGCGTGCAAGCACGCTCCCACCCGCCCAGTCCAAGCCGGAGCAAGCTCCGGGTTATTGGACCCACAGAGAATAAAGGATGAAGGAAGAAGGATGAATTAAGAAATCCCGATCCCTCCGAGCTCCTCTTTCTTCATTCTTACTTCTGCCTTCTCACTTCCTCCCCATGCTCACCGACCTCCGCTTCGCCCTTCGCACGCTGCTCAAGACCCCGGGGTTCACCCTCGTAGCCGTGCTGACCATCGCCGTCGGCATCGGGGCCAACACCGCCCTGTTCTCCGTGTTCGATCGGCTGATCCTCCGGCCGACGTCATTTCCGCAACCCAGCTCCCTCGTCGCCATCTGGGCTATCAACAACGACGCCAACTTTGTCGCCCCCGCGCTCTCTTGGGCGCGCTACGAGGAGATCAGCGCCCACACGACTTCCTTCAGCTCGGTCGCCAACAGCGCCTTCGATAATTTCACCCTCAACGGCAACGGCGACCCGGAGCAGCTCAACTCCCTGCGCGTCACGGCCAGCTTTTTCCCGACGCTCGGGGTTCCCGTGCTCGCCGGCCGGAATTTCACTGCCGCCGATGACGTGCCCAATGGCCCGGCCGTATGCATCATCAGCCATGAACTGTGGCAAACCCGCTTCGGCGGGCGCGCCAACCTGCTCGGCGAGAACATCCGCCTCAACGGCCAGCCGTGGCAGGTCGTGGGCATCCTGCCGCCCCACTTCAGCAACCCCTTCAGCCAGGTGCAGGTTTTCGTGCCGCGCGTCTTCGAGGTGAGTGGATTGACGGCGCTCCAAGTCCAGGTCGGGGCCGGCTACAGCCAGCCGATCGCCCGGCTCAAGCCCGGCATCTCACTCGCGGCCGCCAACACTGAGCTGGCGGCCCTCAGCAAGCATTACGGGGAACTTTACCCGGCCAAGCTGGATGCGCCCAACCTCAGCGAGGCCCGGGACTACAACGCCGCGCTCACCGGCCCCCTGCGGCCGACGTTCTACACGCTCGTTGGGGCGGTGGGCTTTGTGCTGCTGATCGCGTGCGCGAACGTCACCAGCCTGTTCCTCGGGCGCCTCGCCGCCCGCCATAAGGAGATCGCTGTGCGTCAGTCGCTCGGCGCCTCGCGCGGACAGATTGTGCGCCAGTTTGTGGTGGAAAGCCTGGTCTTCAGCGCCCTGGCCGGGGTCATCGGCGTCCTGCTCGCGCTCTGGAGCCTCAAGGCCATCGAGACAGTGGTCTCCACGCAATTGCCCCCCCGGCACCGTCCTGGCGCTCGACTGGTCCGCGCTGGTCTTCACGGCCGGCGTCACGCTCCTCAGCGGACTGCTCGTCGGCCTCGCGCCGGCGCTGCAGGCTTCCCGCTCCGGCCTGGTCGAGGCGCTGAAGGACAGCACGCGCGGCTCGTCCGGGGCGCGCGGGGGACGATTCCGCGCTGCCATCATCGTCAGCCAGGTGGCGCTTTCGATTGTGCTGCTCGTGGGGTCGGCCCTGCTGCTGCTCAGCTTCATCCGCCTGCAGCGCACGCCGCCGGGTTTTGACCCGCGCGGCGTGGCGTCCGCCTTCGTCGGCATCCCGTTGGAACGTTACAAGACGCGGCCGGAGCAGGCCGCGTTCTTTGAACAGGTCGCGGAACGCCTCCGCGCCAGCCCGCAGGTCACGGCCGCCTCCGTTAGCCTCGGCCTGCCGCTGGGCGGTGGCAATGCGCAGGCGCCCTATACCGTGGCCGGCCAGCCGATCCTGCCACTCTCGCAGCGGCCCCTCGCCAACTTCCAGGTCGTCGAGGCGGATTACTTCCACTTGTTGCACATCCCGCTGCGCGCTGGGCGAAGCTTCACCACCCGCGACCGCACGGGCGCGCCGGGTGTCTGTATCATCAACGAGACCCTCGCCAAGCGCCTGTTCCCCGGCCAAAACGCGGTCGGCAAGGTCCTCCTGCGCGGTCGCGACGCGGAATTGAAGCACGAGATCGTGGGCGTCATCACCGACGTGAAAAGCAACGGGCTCAACGCGCCGGTGCCAGACGAGGTCTACTATCCCATTGGTCAGATTGGGCAACCCGGCATGGCGGTCATCGCCCGCACCGAGGGCGATCCGGCCGCCCTGCAGCCGGTCATTCGCGCCGCGGTGGCGGCGGTGGATTCGAGCCAGCCGATCTCGTTTTTCCAGACCATGGAAACCGTGCTCGCGCAAAGTCTCGGGGTGCAGCGGATCGTCGCGTCACTCACGGCCGTCTTTGCCGGCCTCGCGTTGGTGCTCGCCGCCATCGGGCTTTACTCGGTACTGGCCTACAACATCACCCAACGAACCGTGGAAATCGGCATCCGCATGGCTCTCGGGGCGCAGCGCCGTCAGGTGGTCTTCATGGTGCTGGGTGGAGGCATGCGGCTCGTCGCCCTCGGCCTGGCCTTGGGCCTGCTCGCCGCCGCCGGCACCGCGCGCCTGATTCAATCCCTGCTCTTCGCCGTGCAACCACTCGATCCGCTGGTCTACGGCGGCGTCTCCCTGGTGTTCGTCGGAACCGCCGCGCTGGCGTGCCTCATTCCGTCTCTTCGGGCGTCGCGGGTCGACCCGCTGGTCGCGCTGCGGTCGGAATGAGCAAATACCAACCGCAAATACTCCATGGCAACTCTGCCTAAACCCACCTTTCTCGTCTCGCCGAAGCCCACAGGGCGTAGGCGGATGGTGGCGCTGCGCGCGGAATGAGAGATATGCCAAACGCCAAATTCCAAATGACGAATTAATGATCTTAGGCTCCAAACCCTGATTTTTCATTCGGCAATCGGCATTCGCCCTTCAGCATTTCCCCCCATGAACCGTCGCACCTTCGTCTCCTCCCTCGCCGTGGCCGGCGCCGCCGTCGCCACCAGCTCCCGTCTCCTCAGCGCCGATGCCAAGTCCCGCCCCAAGGTCGCCCTCATCGGCTGCGGCTGGTATGGCGGGGTAAACCTCCAGAGCCTGATGGAGAATGGCGCCGTCGATGTCGTGTCGCTCAGTGACCCCAACCAGCACGCCCTGAAGAACACGCTCGCGGCCGTCGCCAAGCTGCAGCAGTCGGCGCCCCGGACCTTCGCCGACTACCGGGAGATGCTGGCCGCCACGCACCATGACATCGTGATTGTCGCCACGCCCGACCATTGGCACGCCCTGCCGGCCATCGCCGCCATGCAGGCCGGGGCCGACCTGATCTTGGAGAAACCGATCAGCCTCGACGTGATCGAGGGCGAGGCGCTTGTCGCCGCCGCCCGCAAATACGGCCGCGTGGTCCAGGTCAACACCCAGCGGCGCAGCACGCGCTGTCTGGCCGAAGCACGGGACAAATATCTCCGCAGCGGGAAACTGGGCGCCATCGGCCTGATTGAGACCTTCTCCTATCTGACCGGCCGGCCGGCTGACGTCCTGCCGGACAAAGCCCCGCCCGCGCATCTCGACTATGAACTTTGGACTGGCCCTGCGCCAATGCGCCCATTCACGCCGGCGGACGAAGTACGCGGCTGGCGTGCCTTCAAGGAATATGGCAATGGCCAGATCGGCGACCTTGGCGTGCACATGTTCGACTGCGTCCGCTGGATGATGGGCCTCGGCTGGCCCGAGGTGATCCGCTCGACCGGCGGCATCTACGTGGACAAGCAGGCCACCTCCAACATCAGCGACACCCAGCACAGCGTCTTCCACTACCCAAATCTCGATGTCAGTTGGGAGCACCGCACCTGGGGCGCCTCGCCGATCCCGCAGCGCCACTGGACCGACCAGTGGGGCGCCCGCTTCATCGGCAAGAACGGCACGCTCAGCATCACGCTCCTCGGCTACGAGTTCACCCCGGCCGACGGCGGGCCGCGCGAGGGGTTCCACCTGATGTCCAAGTCGGGCAACCTGGAGAACCTTGACTTTAACCAGCGCGACCCGATGAGCGACATCCAGAAAGCGCACGTCCTCGATTTCCTGGCGGCCCGCGAAACCCGCGGCCGGCCCGTCGCCGATGTCGAGGAAGGCCATATCTCCACCGCCTGCTGCATCCTCGCCAACCTCGCCACGGAGCTCGGTCGCCCGCTCCGCTACGATCCCAAGACGCGCACCGTCCCCGGCGACGCCGAGGCCACCGCTCGCCTCGCCCGCGGCTACCGCGGCCCGTGGGTGCATCCGGATCCGACGACCGTGTGAGCCATGCAACCAAGGAGGAATTAAGAATGATGAAGGAAGAAATCGGTCTGCCCGATCCCCATGCCGTGAATTCTTAATTCCTCCCTCATCCTTCTTACTTTATCCCATGTTCTCCGATCTACGCCTCGCCGTTCGTCAGCTTGCGAAATCCCCCGGTTTCGCCTTTACCGCCATTGCCACCCTGGCTCTCGGCATCGGGGTCTGCACCGCCATGTTTGGCGTGGTGAACACCGTACTGCTCAAAGCCCTGCCCTTCCGCGAACCCGCTCGCCTCGTCTGGATCGAAAACACCGGCGGCAACGGACTCTCTGGCCGCACCTCCCGCGCGGACACCGTGCTGGGCTGGCGGGCGCAGAACACAACCTTTGAGGCGATCGGCGCCTATTTCGCATTTTCCGACTACGGGGCCAAGGTCTTGCGCAGCTCGGGCGAGCCCGAACGTCTGCGGGATGTCGGCGTGTCGGACAATTTTCTCGATGTGTTGGGCATTCGGCCACAGCACGGTCGCAATTTCACGGCGGCGGAATGCGCCTTTAACGGGCCCGGCGCCGTCATCCTCAGCTATCGCTACTGGCAGCGCCGGTTCGCGGGCGACCCGGCCGTGGTCGGCACGACAGTCACCCTCAACAACCATCCCGCCACCATCGTGGGAGTTTTACCGCGCACATTTGATTTCTCGGCGATTTTCACCCCGGGCAGTGCGGTCGAAATCCTCACCCCTTTTCCGCTCACGCCCGAGACCGCCAGATACGGCAATACCGTTTTCGGGCTCGGCCGGCTGAAACCGGGCGTGACGCTCGCGCAGGCCCAGGCGGAAATGACTGTCATCAGTGTGCGCCTGCGGGAGACACTCAAGGGCTATGGCGACTTTGGCGCCCGGCTGCAAACGCTGGACGACGCCGTGCGAGGACGCTTTCGGCGCGCTTTTGCGCTGCTCACCGGCGCGGTGCTTTGCGTTCTCGCGATCGCCTGCGTCAATCTCTCCAACCTTCTGTTATCGCGCCTCAACATCCGCCGCCAGGAATTCGCCGTGCGAATCGCCCTCGGCGCCGGTCGGGGACATCTCATCCGGCAGGCGCTGACGGAGAGCCTGCTGCTCGCAGCCCTGGGCGCTGTCCTCGGCGTGCCCTTGGCCATGTGGGCGACCGATCTGCTCGCCCATCTCCAGACTTTCGGGGTGCCGCTTCTGCAGGATGCCGTGGTTGATCCCGCCGCCCTGGGAGTCACGATCGGTCTGACCACCTTCGCCGGCCTGGCCTCCGGTTTGTTGCCCGCCTTGTACCTGTCCCAAGGCCAGCGGAGCCAGGTCCTGCAAAACGACACGCATCAGCGCAGCGCCGGTCGTTCGTCCGGCCTGGCCCGCAACGGTTTGATCGTAGCCGAGGTCGCGCTCGCGTGCATGCTGCTCGTGGGCGCCGGCCTGCTTTTCCGTAGCTTCCATGCACTCCTCGCGGTAAACCTCGGCTTCCAACCGCAGGATACCCTGGCCTGGCGGGTCGATCCCCAGCGCAGTTTCAAGAGCGGCGAGGAGGTGGCCCAGTATCTCGGCGAACTGACCCGGCGCGTTGCGACCGTGCCCGGCGTCGAGGCTGTCGGCCTCAGTGATACGCTACCGCTAAGTCGCAATCGCACCTGGGGCGCCGGCGCCGTGGGCGTCGACTACAAGAATGGCGAATACCCGCTGGCCTTCCCGCGCGTGATCGATTCCCACTACCTGCAGGCGATGCGCATTCCGCTCGTCGCCGGCCGTTACTTTGAGGAGGGCTTCAATCCGAAGGCCGAAAAGACCATCATTATCAATGAATCGCTCGCCGATCGTCTCTGGCCCAATCAAAACCCGCTGGGTCACAAAATTCAAGTCAACGGAGGGTCCACCGTGGTTGGTGTCGTCGCCGATGTCCGACATGGTTCGCTCGAAGAGCATGGCGGTAATGAAATGTATCTCGACTGCCGGCAGACCGGCGACTGGAGCGCGATGGAAATGGTCGTGCGACTTGCCGCGCCGAAGCCCGGCGAAGGCGAGAGCAGGCGGACGCCAGCATCCCTGGTGCCCGCCGTGCGGGCCGTGCTAACCGGCTTCGATCCCGGCATACCCAATGGCGAGTTCCGGACTCTCGACCGGCTGATCGACGATGCAGTCGGCCCGCGCCGTCTCATCACGCGCTTGCTTGGCTTCTTTTCCGCCCTCGCCCTGAGTCTCGCCGCCATTGGACTTTATGGGGTCATGGCTTTCGCCGTTACCCAACGCCGGCAGGAGATCGGCATCCGCATGGCCATCGGCGCCCAGCGCGGCGACATCCTGCAAATGATCCTGCGCAGCGGCTTGAAGCTGGTCGCCATCGGTGTGGCCGTCGGCCTGACGGGTTCGCTCGCCGTGACCCGCATCCTGCAAGGGCAGCTCTTCGGCATTTCCGCTTACGACCCGCTGACTTTTGTGGGCATCGCCGCGCTTCTGACCGCCGTCGCCACCGCCGCCTGCCTCCTCCCCGCCCTGCGCGCCTCCAAGGTCGACCCCATGGTCGCGCTTCGTGCCGAATGAGTTGAAGGAAAGTTTAGGTCCAAGCCCACGGTCTCCGTCCCTTCAACTTAAACTTTCCCCTTAAACTCCATGAATGACCTCCGCCTCGCCCTTCGCCAGCTCGGCAAGACCCCGAGCTTCACCGTCACGGTCACGCTGGTGCTCGCCCTCGGCATCGGCGCCACCACCGCGATCTTCAGCGTCATCCACGCCGTCCTGCTGAATCCATTTCCCTACCACGAGGGCAACAAGATCCTCTTTGTCGGCGCCAACCGTACCACCGAACCGAACAGCCAGATGCCGGTGACCTATCCCGACTACCTGGAATGGCGGGCGGGCGCCACCACCGTGGAGCAACTGGCCTTCGCCGCCGGCACTGCCTCGACCCTCACCGGTGTGCCCGAGCCGGTTTCCCTGCGCAATGCCGCCATCTCGGCCAACACCTGGGCGCTGCTCGGCCTGCAGCCGGAACTCGGTCGGGTGTTCTCCGAGGCGGAGGACCGGGCCGGGGCGGAAGCCGTCTGCGTGCTGAGCCACGCGGCGTGGCAAAAGCATTTTAGCGGAGACAACGGCATCCTTAACCGCCGGATCGTGCTCGACGGCAAACCCTACGTGGTCGTCGGCGTGATGCCACCCCGCTTCAAGTTCTGGGCCGGCGATGTCTGGACGCCCGTCGGCCTGCAGGCCGACACCGACCAGATGCGCAGCCGCATCATGCGCATGGACGCGTGGGTCATCACGCGTGCCAAGCCCGGCAAAACCCGGGAGGAAGTGCTCACCGAGCTCAACGTGATCGCCCGGCGCATCGCCCTGGCGCACCCCGACACCAACAAGGACGTCGGCGTGACAGCGCATTATCTCAGCGAGTCGGTCTCCGGACCGTTGCGTGATCCGCTGATGATTTTGCTCTCCGCCGTGGCCGCTGTCTTGCTGATCGCCTGCGCCAATGTCGCCAACCTCTTCCTCGCGCGCACCAGTGCCCGGCAGCGTGAGTTCGCCGTGCGTGCCGCGCTCGGCGCCAGCCGCGGCCAGCTCATCCGCCAGACACTGGTAGAAAGCCTGCCGCTCGCCCTGCTCGGCGGCCTCGCCGGCCTCGGCCTGGCGGCCTGGGGCCTCGATGCCCTGCTCGCGCTCCTCCCGCAGGATGCCGTGCCCGCCGAGGCGCAGATCCGCATCAACGGACCCGTCCTGCTTTTCTCCCTCGCGATCACACTCGGCACCATGCTGCTCTTCGCCCTGTTCCCCGCGCTGGAATCTTCCCGTCCGGCGCTGAGCCACGCCCTGCAGGAAGGAGCCCGCGGCACCGCCAGCCCTGGTGCCCGCCGCGTGCGGGCGGGCCTGATCATGGCCGAGGTGAGCCTGTCGCTGGTGCTGCTCGTGAGCGCGGGCCTGCTCATCCGGAGCCTCACCCGCATGCAGTCAGTCGATCTCGGTTTCAAACAGGAGAACCTGCTGGTGGTGCCGGTCCAGCTTTCAGAATCACGCTACGGCGGCAGCGAGCAGGCCACCACCTTCTTTGAAAACGCGGTGGAGCGCATTCGCGCGCTGCCCACCGTGACGGCGGTGGCGGCCACCAGCGCCGCCCCCTTCGCCAATGTGAACGGCATGCCCCTCGTGGTCGAGGGCCGCACCTACACCGACCTGAACCAGCTCGAGGGACTCATATTCGCGCTGGTCACACACGACTACTTTCGGACTCAAGGTCTCGCCCTGCAACGGGGCCGGCTCTTCGACGATCACGACCGGGCCGGCACGTCACCGGTCATCATCCTCAACGAGGCGGCGGTGAAAAAATTCCTGCCCGACGGCAGCCCACTCGGTAAACGCGTGATGCTGGGGACGCCCGCGAACCTCATCACCCCGGGCCTGCTCCCCGTCGGACTGGACAAATTCCAATGGGCCACCGTCGTCGGCGTCGTGCACAACGCCCGCTATTTCGGCCCGCAGGGCGAGCCTCCGTCCGCCGCCTACGTTCCAGTCCGGCAAAGCTGGGATTATCCGCCGATGCGCCGGTCGATGCTGCTGCTCGTGCGCACGTCGGACCGCCCGCTGGCGGTCGTGCCGTCGCTGCGCGGAATCGTCAAGTCACTCGACCCGGATCTGCCGCTCGGCCGCGTCGCCACAACCGACATGCTGATCGGCGAGGTTCTCCAAGGTACGCGATTCAATACGGTGCTCCTTGGTCTTTTCGCCGGCGTGGCGCTGGCGCTCGCCGCCGTCGGCATCTACGGCGTCGTCTCCTGGAACGTCACCCAACGCACGAAGGAGATCGGCATCCGCCAGGCCCTCGGCGCCGACCGCGTCAGCGTCCTGCGCCTGGTGATCGGCCAGTCCATGCGGGTGGTTGGCCTGGGGCTGCTCATTGGCCTCGCCGGCTCCCTCGCCCTCGCCCGCCTCCTGCAGAGCCAGCTCTTCGAGATCAGCGCGTTCGACCCGGTCACTTTCATTGCCGTCGTCGGCCTGCTCTCCGGCGCCGCCTTCCTCGCCTGTTGGGTCCCCGCACGCCGCGCCACCAAGGTGGATCCCGCGATCGCACTGCGCTCGGAATAGCACAAAGGCAGAAGGAAGAATCATCTGCCCACACCTTCGAGTCCAAGCTTTCTAAATTCTATCTTCTTACTTTCCTAATGCACTCTCGTCGTTCCTTTCTCCGTACCTCGGCCGGGCTGGTCGCCTCCGGCCTGCTCCTCAATCTTGCCACCGCTCAGGAAACCAAGACCCCGCCTCCCGGCGTGCCCAAGGCGCCACCGAAACCACCCGCCCTGCCACCCGACAAAGTTCAGGCCGTGGTCGGCCAGGCGCACCGCAGCCTGGAAAAAGTGCGCGAACTCGTGGAGGCAACCCCGCTCCTGGCCAATGCCAGTTGGGATTGGGGCGGGGGCGATTTTGAAACTCCACTCGAAGCTGCGGCCCACACCGGCGGGCGGGAGATCGCCGAATACCTCCTGAGCAAGGGCGCCCGGCCCAGCCTCTACGCCGCCGGCATGCTGGGCCACCTCGACGTGGTGAAGGCGTTCCACGCCGTTAATCCCCAGGCCCATCTTGTTCCCGGACCTCACGGCTTCACTTTGCTGCATTGCGTGAAAAAAGGCGGGGACACCGCCAAGCCTGTCCTCGACTGGCTTCTCGCGCAGGGCGTGCCAGAAGTGACCCAGCGTCCCCTGCCTTTCATCTGGCCGGCCGGAACCGCTCCAGCCCCGCAAGCTTGAGTTCAGGACCAGAATATTCTCGAAACAATTCCGACAGTTTGCGGTTCTAAGGTCGATGCTTCGCCCCCTGCTGCTTCCTGCCCTGAGCCTGTCGATCGGGCCTGCCCTGAGCTTGTCGCTTGGGCCTGCCCTGAGCTTGTCGATAGGGCTTGCCCTCGCCGCGCTCCCGGCGTTCGCCGCCGACACTGCCCTCCGCGACCAGATCGCCGGGCTCTTCAAGGAGCGCCAGTGGGCCGAGGCCCAAGTCCTGCTGGAAAAGGTCACGACCCAAGAGCCCAACAACGCCGAGGCCTGGAATTCGCTCGGCCAGACGTTTCTCGCTCGCGGCGATTACGACAAGGCGATTCCCGTGCTCGAGAAGGCCACCCAACTCGATCCAGGCAAGAGCGAGTATTTTCTCCAACTAGGCAATGCTTACGGCGTCGCGGCGACCAAGGCGGGCCTGCTCGCCAAGATGGGCTTCGCGAAGAAATGCAAGGCGGCCTTCGACCAGGCGGTGGTGCTTGATCCGTCGAACATCAACGCCCGCTGGAGCGTGATGGAATACTGCCGGCAGGCCCCGGGTTTCATGGGCGGTGGGATGGACGGCGCCTACGTGCAGGCCGAGGCTATCAAGAAACTCGACCCCCGCCGCGGCCGCGCGGCCTACGCCTCCCTCTATGTCGCGGACAAGAAATATCCCGAGGCCTTCGCCCTCTACGACGAGGTCCTGCGGGAAAAGGCCGACGACATGGACGCGCTCTACAACCTCGGCCGCCTCGCCGCCCTCTCCGGCGACCAGCTCGATCGCGGGCTGGCCGCACTCCGGACCCTGCTTACACTGCCCGGCGGCAACAACGTTCGCACCCAGTTGCGCATCGGCAACATCCTCGAGAAAAAAGGCGACAAGCCCGGCGCCAAGTCCGCCTACGAAGCGGCCGTCGCTCTTGATCCCAAGTTCCCCCAGGCCCTCGAGGCGCTCCGCAAGATCAAGGAAGGCTGAGTTAATATCGGCCAAAATCCCAGAGTTTAGATGAAGCGCTTCTTTGTAGCCGTGGTCACAATTCTCCTCTTGGCGGGTTGCCATGTTGAATTACCGCCGGTCGAGGAAGGCTATTTCGCGCATGGATATTTTACTGTCGACAGTCCAAATAAGGCCGCTCTTTCGCCGGCCCAGTTAAGAGCACTCACAGAATGGTTCAGTCGTCGCCAAAGCGGCTGGCTGTTTCGAATTGAAGATTACGCGCTCGATACATGCCTGGTCTTCAAGCATCCGCATAACAAGATCACCTGGGTGTATCTGAGTGGAAATCAACTATGGGTGCGCGATCGGATGAAACTGCTTACGGGCGATGAACGGGCAGAACTCGATGCGATCCTGCGTTAGCCGCGAAAGAACGCATAGATCGCAAAGAAGTGCAGGCTGATGAAATATCTTTGTGCTCCTTGCGTTCCTCCGCGGCAAAAAATCAGTTCCTGAACCCGCCCTCCCCCCCGGTTGACTAAACCCACCGGTCGCTGTCATCTTGATGGCGATGACCGTTTCGCCCCAGGAGGATTTCGCCGCCCGTCTCGCCGCCAGCGTCCAGAACGGCAGTTTTGCGCGGCTCACCCTCGGTAAGCCCCGCGGGGGCGATCCCACCCTGCAGAAAATCCTCATCCGACCGGTCACGCTCAAGTCCGGCCCGCATCTCTCCTTTGTCTGGCGGCATGACACCCGCGACATCACCAAGAATCTCCCGCCGGTGGAAGCCCTGCGTGACATCGGCCGGCTTATCGGCACCCAGTTTCACAGCGCGCATCTCGCCACGACGCAGCAGGGCGTCCAACTCGAGTTCAACAAGAAGGGGGAACCTCGCCTGCACCTCGGTCGCTCGGTCGCCCCGTTTCCTGACACCGCGCACGACCGCGCCAAGCCCCGGCTGCTCTCGGCCGACGCCCAGGACTGGCTCCAGCAGCTCGGCGTCACCAACCCCGCCGGACTGGTCCGCGAAGGCATGGCCGACAAGCACCGGCAGATCCACAAGTTCACGGAAATCCTCAGCCACCTCGTGGAGGACGCACCTCTGCCCGACGACCGCCCCGTCGAGATCACCGACATGGGCTGCGGCAAGGGTTACCTGACCTTCGCCACCCACGATTTTTTCGACCGGGTCTGGCAACGGCCGGCGCGCGTCTGTGGCGTCGAGGCCCGACCGGAACTCGTTACGCTCTGCAATCGAATCGCCCACGACACTGGTCGGCCAAAGCTCTCCTTCATCAGCGGCACGATTCAGGAGGCCGAGCTCCCCGCGCCCGACGTGCTCATCGCCCTTCACGCCTGCGATACCGCCACCGACGACGCCATCGTGCGCGGCATCAAGCACGACACCGCCCTCATCGTCGTCGCGCCCTGCTGCCAAAAGGAACTCCGGCCGCAGCTGACGGCCGCGCCCGTCCTCGCCCCCGCCCTGCGCCATGGCATTTTCCAGGAGCGCCACGCCGAGTTCGTCACCGACGCCCTGCGCGCCCTGCTGCTGGAATGGGCGGGCTACGAGACCAAGGTCTTCGAATTCATCTCCACCGAGCACACGGCGAAGAACCTGATGATCGCCGCCACCCGGCGTCCCGGCATCGCCCGCGATGAGGCCGCCGCGACCAAGGTCCGCGAACTCGCCGCGTTCTACGGGATCAAGACCCAGGCCCTGGCGCGGCAGCTGGGATTCACTTTTTGACCACGGATCACACGGATGTTCACGGATAAAACCAAGAGCCGGTGGAGGGCCCGCGTCCCTGCGGGCCGGGGGCAGATGACGGCTCGCAGGGACGCGAGCCCTCCATTCCTCCCGGACCTTGGATGCTTCTCCCGCGGCCGCGGGAACAGGATGACGGCTATGGAAGTTGTGGACTCTTTATCCGTGTCATCCGTGAAATCCGTGGTCCAACCGCCTTGGTTTTATTTTGCCGCCCCATGAACTGGGAATCACTCGACTGGGAAATCCTTGATCGGCTGCGTGAGACGTTCCTCTCCGGTGACAAGACCGCCGGCCCGTACTGGCACACGATCACCGACCTTGAGTGCTACGACTTCACCTATGGCGAACGCATCGGTTGGAAATGGGATGCGGTGCTGCGCGAACTGCAGTTGCGCGGGTGGACGCCCGAGCCGGGCGGCACGATCCTCGACTGGGGCTGCGGCAGCGGTATCGCCGGCCGGCGCGTGGTGGAACGCTTCGGCGCGGCAAACTTCGCCCGCCTCGTCGTACACGACCACTCGGCCCTCGCCATGGACTTCGCCGAGCATCACGGGCGGCAGGCCTTCCCCGCCCTGACGATCGAACGAGCGAGTGTCCGGTTCATCCGCAGTGACGAGCCTATCGGTCTGCTAGTGGTCAGTCACGTGGTCAATGAACTCGACGAGACGGCGCGCGCGGAACTCACGGAACTGTGCTCCCGCGCCCGCGCCATCCTCTGGGTTGAGCCGGGCACCCACGACGTCAGTCGCGCGCTCGGTGGCTGGCGGGAGAAACTGCGTGGCGACAGGTTCCAACTCGTCGCGCCCTGTCCGCATCAATCCGCCTGCGGTGTGCTCGCGGCCGGTAACGAGCGACACTGGTGCCATTTCTTCGCTCCGCCCCCGGCGGGCGTCTACGCCGACTCCGGCTGGGTGAAGTTTGGCCAACGCGCCGGCATCGACCTGCGCTCGCTGCCGTATAGTTTTCTAGTGATGGAACGAAATGTAGGGCCGGCGCTTGCCGCCGGGCCAATCCGGTCCGCCGACGAGCGGCGACCCTACACTCAAGAGCCAGGCTACTCCCGCATCATCGGCGAACCAAGGCACTACAAGGGCTACGCCAAGATCTTCAACTGCGACGCCGACGGCGTGGCCGAGCTGATGCTGCAGAAGCGCGATGCCCCTGACTTGTTCAAGGCACTCAAGCACGGCTCCGACCCAAGCCTCCACCGTTGGACCCACGAAAACGGCCGCATAACCCGGATTGAGTCGAGTCTTCCCGGGAATGAACACGAATAGACACATATTACTGAAACCAGCAGCACCAGATTAGTGTTCATTAGTGGCCATTAGTGGTTAAAAAGTCTTCCTATCTCCCATGATCACCCTCCGCGGCATCGAAAAAGTTTATCCGCTCAAGGGCGGCGTTTTCTACGCCCTCCGCAACATCAACCTGACGATCAACGAAGGGGAATTCGTGTCCATCATGGGACCCTCGGGCTCGGGCAAGTCCACGTTGTTGCACATCCTCGGTCTCCACGACAGTGCTTGGAGTGGCGAATTCACCCTGCGAAACGAGGCGATCCACAAACTCGACAAGAAGAAGCGCTTTGAAGTTCAGAAAAAGCACGTCGGCTTCGTCTTCCAAAGCTACCACCTCCTCGACGATCTCACGGTCTATGAGAACCTCGAGATTCCCCTTTCCTACCGCGACATGCCGAAGAAGGAGCGTGAGTCGGTCGTCTGTGATGTCCTCGACCGCTTCGGCATCGTGGGGAAAAAGGACCTCTATCCGAACCAGCTCTCGGGCGGCCAACAGCAGCTGGTCGGCGTGGCCCGCGCGCTGATCGCCAAGCCCTCGCTCATCCTCGCCGATGAACCCACCGGCAACCTGCATTCCGACCAGGGCCACGAGATCATGAGGCTCTTCAAGAAGCTCAATGAAGAGGGGACGACCATCATCCAAGTGACGCATTCCGCCGACAACGCGACCTACGGCTCGCGGGTCATCCGGCTGGCTGACGGAATGATGGTGGCTTGAAGGTAGGGCGCGACCGCTGGGCGCGCCGTCATACCCGCGCGGTGCGGAGCAGAATCCGCGCGCTACCCAAATCACCCCCGTTCCATTATCGGGATCGTCTAATCCCGTCGTTGAGGAAGTCGCTTGGTTACGAGGTGACGCATCCGTTCGTTACTCGCTGCATAAAAGCAGGATGCAATTAGCGAGTCGGCTGGCACAAGGGTTGCAAAGTGGCAGCTCTACTTTCCATCATGCCCACTCCCCGGCGTATCATCGCCCTGCTTTTTTCCTCGGTTCTCGGCCTCTCGTTTCTTCCCGTCAACGGGGCGGAACCCATCACGCTTGACCAGGCCATCCAGCGCGCGCTCGCCAGGAATTTTTCCATCAAGGTCCAGGGCTTTGATGCCTCCATCGCCGCCGCCCGCGTGACAGAGTCGCTCGGCAAGTTCGACCCGGTGATCAGTGGCAGTTACAACCACTCGGAGAACCGGAACCCGCTGCTGACATTCGACTCGAACACCGGCCTGCGCAACACCACCCGCGACGAAACCGACACTTACGATCTCGGTGTCGGTGGTCTCCTGCCCTGGGGCATGACTTACCGCCTCGGCGGAACGACGACCAATGCGCGCGGCACGTTCAATGCCTATGCAAACAATTTTGACTCCTTCGCGGGGGTCTCCGGCAAACAGCCGCTCCTGCGCGACTTCGGTTTCGGTCCCACCCTCGCGTCCATTCGCATTGCCCGGACCAACCGCAGCATCAGCGAATGGCAGTTCCGCGAGTCGGTGATCGATGTCATCACCCGCGTCACCTATGCCTACCACGACCTGAATTTCGCCCTCGCCTATCTGCGCAGCACCACCCGTTCCCGCGACCTCGCTGCCGGTCTGCTCGCCGAGAATGAAAAACGCTTCAAAGTCGGGAGCATGTCCGAATACGACGTCACCTCCGCCCGCGCCCGCGCGGCCAGCCGGGACGAAAACGTGATCCTGGCCGAACGTCAGGTCCGCGACACCCAGAACTTCCTCAAGCAGCTGATCACTGACGACCGCACTACCGCCCTGCTGGAAGAACCAATCACCATCGAGCCGCCCGCGCCCGCCCCCATCGTCGTCGTCGACCCGGTGGCGGATTTCCGGATCGCCCTGGAGAAACGGCCGGACTACCAGCAGGCGAAGCTCTCGTTGCAGCGGAGCGGCATCAACTCCCGCTTGCAGTTCAACCAGCTCCTGCCGCGCGTCGATCTCGTCGGCAGCTATGGTGGCAACGGTTACGACCCCGATCGCGCCGCGAGCCGACAAATGGCCCAGGACCGCGACTACCGCAGTTACAGCTGGGGTGTCGTTGTCTCCGTTCCCCTTACTTTCACGACCGAGCGGGGACGTTACCGCGCCGCGAAGCTCGCCCAGCGCCAGTCCGAGACGCAGCTACAGCAGGTCGAGCAGGCGATCGTCGTAGCAGTCGGCAACGCCGCTGGCCAGATCGAGGCCGCGCAGAAACGCATCCAGGCCAACCGGCGGGCGCGTGAGCTTGCGCAGGCCACGCTGGACGCCGAGGTCAAGCGCCTGCGCGTGGGCCAGAGCAGCACCTTCTTCGTCGCCAGCCAGCAGGAGTCCCTCTCCATCGCCGAGGTGCGCGAGGCCGCGGCCCTGTCCGACTACGCCAAGGCGCTGGCCGAGTACGACCGCCAGCTCGGCGTCACGCTCGATAAGCTGCACGTCAACGTCGACCCGCCGAAGTGACCACCCACTGGGCGGAAAACGGTTATCGCCGCCCGCCGGACGAACGGACAACCTGCCGTTGTCGTGAACCTGCACCCTCGGTTTGAGTTTTTCTCTCCGTTCCGGCTGCTGCTTGCCGCGCTGGTGGCAAGTCTGGTCGGTTGCGTGCAATTGGACCTCAAGGATGTCAGCTCAGCGCCACCCTACCGGACAATGATCGGCCGGGTATTCGAAACGCAGGAAGACCTGCTCATCCGGGGCGTGAAACGGGACCTGCGCGCCACCCGACCGGACTACATCGTGCTAATGCCGGCACCCGGCATCGGGGGACCTGAGATATTCAATCTGGGCACTATTCCGCGCGGCCGTCGCTTCCGGATCACCGGGGTGATTGACCGCAAAAACAGCCTGTTTTCCAAGCCGCAGTACGTCGTCGAATTCAGCGGCGCTCCCATCACGAACGAAAGCGTCGAGAGCATCCAGCTCTACAACGTTCAGGCCTTCCCTCTTTACCTACTGCCAGTCGCCGATGGCGCCGCGCCGCCCCTCAATCCCAAATATCTTCTCGAGGTGAATGCGCTGCCCGACCCGCCGAAGTGACCACCCGCTGGCCGCAGCCAGTGTAGGGGCGTCGCTTGACGACGCCCGTCACGCCGCAACCGACACACCCCGGTGCTTGCGCACCACCTCTCTTCCTAGAGGGGAACCCAAATCATTTTTGCCGCAATCCCCTCTCTGAAGAGGGGTGCCAGTCAGGGCGGGGTGTGTTGTGATCCTCACCCCTCCGCCGTCCACTTGAACACGAGCACCGACAGGCCGGGCAACGTCAGGCTGAGCGAGTGCTCGTAGCCGTCGGCCGGGGCGGTCGAGGCCTGCTTGCCACCGTGGTTGCCGAAGCCGGCGCCGTTGTAGAAAATCGCGTTGGTGTTCAGCACCTCGCGCCAGTAGCCGCCCGAAGGCACGCCGACATTGTAGCGCGTGCGTGTCATCGGCGTGAAATTGCCCATCACGAGGTAAGTCGACTTACCAGCCGGATCCAGCCGGAGGAAACTGAGCACGCTCTGGTCGCCATCCGAGGCGTTGACCCAGCGGAAGGACTCGGGCCGGTAGTCGGTCGTGCTGAGGACCGGGTCACCGAGGTAGAGCTTGTTCAGGTCGCGCACCAGCAGCCTCAGACCCTCGTGCTCGGGATACTGGAGCAGGTCCCACTCGAGGCTGGCGTCATAATTCCACTCGCGTCCCTGGCCAAACTCGCCGCCCATGAACAGCAGCTTCTTGCCGGGATACAGCCAGATGAACCCGTAGAGTGAGCGGAGCGTGGCCGCCTTGTCGCCGTGGGAACCCGCGCCCATCTTCGTGAGCATCGAGCCCTTCAGGTGCACGACCTCGTCGTGCGAGTAGACCGAGATGAACCTCTCCGAGTATTGATACACCATCCCGAAAGTCAGCTTGTCGTGCGACCACTTCCGATGGATGGCGTCCTTCTGGAAATACATGAGCGTGTCGTGCATCATTCCCATGTTCCACTTGTAGTCGAAGCCCAGGCCGCCGTCCCGCGTCGGGTGGCTCACCATCGGAAACGCCGTGGATTCCTCCGCGATCGTCAGGGCCCCGGGGTAATAGTGATGCACGAGGTCGTTCACCTGCCGCAGGAAACTAATGGCCTCGAGATTCTCGCGTCCGCCGTAACGGTTCGGGATCCACTCACCCTCCTTGCGCGAGTAATCCAGGTAGAGCATCGATGCCACTGCATCCACCCGTACGCCGTCGATGTGGTACCGGTCGAACCACGACAGCGCACTCGCGATCAGGAAGCACCGCACCTCGTGCCGGCCGTAGTTGAAGATCAGCGTGCCCCAGTCCTGGTGCGCGCCCAGCCGGGGATCGGCGTGCTCGTAGAGGTGCGTGCCGTCGAACTCCGCCAGCGCAAACGCGTCGCGCGGAAAATGCGCCGGCACCCAATCCACGATGATGCCAATGCCGCGCTGGTGCAGGTGATCCACGAAGAACTGGAAGTCTTCCGGCGTGCCCCAGCGGTGCGTCGGCGCGAAATAGCCTGTGACCTGATAACCCCACGAGCCCGGGAACGGGAACTCGGCCACCGGCATCACTTCGATATGCGTGAACCCCATCTCGCTCACGTAGGTCGCCAGCAACGGTGCGAGCTCGCGATAGGTAAAGGCGCGGCCCGCCTCAGCCAGGTTCCGCTTCCATGAGCCCAAATGAACCTCGTAAACCGACATCGGGCGGTCGGGGTTGCCGGCCGCCGCGGCCCGCTTGTCCAGCCAGTCTGCATCGCCCCACTGATAGTGCCGCGTACTACAGACGATCGCCGCGTTGTTCGGCGGCGCTTCGAAGCGCGTGCCGTAGGGGTCAGTCTTCAGGCGCATGTGCCCGTGCTTGTCCCAGACGGCGAATTTGTAGATCTCCCCCTCGCCCACATCCGGCACGAAAAGTTCCCACACGCCCGAACCGCCCAGCGGCCGCATCGGGTGGTAACGCGCGTCCCAGGCATTGAAATTTCCCATGAGCGAGACGCGGGACGCCGCAGGCGCCCAAACCGCAAAAGCCGTGCCCGGCACATCGCCCATCATGCGCGGGTGCGCCCCAAGCTTCTCGTAGATCCGGTGCTCGTTGCCCTCGTTGAATAGGTAAAGATCCTGCTCGGACAGTGACGGCAGGAATGAATAGGCGTTGTAAACCTGGTGAATGTCGCCCCACGAGGTCTCGTAGCGCAATTGGTGCCGGAAAAGCTTCTTGCCGGGAATGAACACCTCGAAGAATCCCTCCGGGGCCAGCAGCTCCATCGGGTGCGCCGGCGCGCCCGGGGCATCGAGCTCGACCACGGAGCATTTGACCGCCCCGTGCCGGAACGCCCGTACCACCACGCCAGACTTTTTTTTCACCTTGGCCGGGTGCATGCCCAGCCAGCCGTGCGGGTTGGCCTGGTGGTTGTGCAGGAAGGCCTGCAGCTCTGGTGCCGGAATGATCACAGTGGTTAGGGACAACCACTCTGCCCGGCCGGACGGGCGCGTCTAGCCGAAAGGTGCGGAGATCGATCCGGTCCTGGAGGCACCGCCTCCTCGCGGGCCGCGCCGGACGAAGCGGATTGCAGACCGGCTCGCAGGGACGCGAGCCCTCCATCCGATATTTCCACCCGAACCCGTGGTTCATATCTGTGTCTATCCGTGTTCATCGGTGGTTAATCCCTGTCCCCTTCCCCGCAAATCTCGTTGCACCGTCCCGCTCCCCCCGCCACTCCAATCTCCATGCTTCCGGTCCGCGTTCTCCGCCCGTTCTTCGTCCTTGGCCTGGCCTTTGCCCTGGCGGACGGGGTGGCGCGCGCCCAGTCCGGCCAGCCTGATATTCAGGGAGACGTCTTTGGCTATGACGATGCCACCAAGAACGCCGTCGTCACGGGCAACGCCCGGATGACGCTCGGGGACCTGCTGCTGACTGCCGACGAAATCCGCTACAACGCCGCCACCCAGACCGCCGCCGCCCGCGGCCACCTGATCATCACCACCGGCGCCCGCCGCCTAGTGGCCGACGAGGGCACCTATCACACGCCCGACGGCCAGATCACGGCCCGCAACCTGCGCGTCGGCCAGTTCCCGGTCTATGTCTCGGGCGAGACGGTCGCCGGCACCTTCGACCAGTTGATCTTCACCAACGCCACCGTCTTTTTCCGCGAGAACGCGGGCTATACCCCCTCGATCACCGCCACCCACCTGACCTATGCCAAGGGCAAGATCGTCAAGGCTGAAGGCTTGGGCGTCGGGTTGCTCGGCGGCCACTTCATCCATTTGCCCCGGTTCGAGCAGTCGCTCGATGTTGATTTTATCTCGTATGTCAGCGCCACCGTCGGCTACCGCGCACGCCTCGGGGTCTTTACCGAACTCGGCCTGCACCTGCCCGTCGCCGACGGGGTCAAACTCGGGGGCGACGTCGGCCTCTACTCCGCGCGCGGCCTCATGGCCGGGCCCTCCGGCACCTACCACCGCGCGGACAATGACGGCGCCATCGGCGGTTTCTTCCGGTCGGGTTTCATCCGCGACAGCGGGGACCGCGGCACCGACATCCTCGGTGTCGCCGTGCCGCGTGATCGTTCGTTCTTCACCTGGGAGCACCGCGAGACCTACGGCGAACACTTCACCCTCAATGGTGAATTCAACTACTGGAGCGACTCCGAGGTGCTCCGCGACTTCCGCCACCGGGAATTCGACCGCGTGCAACAACCCGACTCCTTCGTCGAGGCCGCCTACACCTCGGACAATTACTCCCTCAGCGCTTTCAGCCGCTTCCACCCCAACCGCTACTATCGCGTCGAGGAACGCCTGCCCGAACTGCGTTTCGACCTTTTCCCGGTCGCCGCGCCGCTCGGCTCCTACCAGCGCCTCAACGCCAGCGCGGCTGTAATCGAATCTGACGCCTTCGGCACCGATCCGCGCCTGCGCACCACCCGCTTCGATGCCTACTACGGCATCGAACGCCCGATCGCACCGACCCCGTGGTTCACCTTCACCCCCGTCGCGGGCGGACGGGTGACGCACTACACCGACGCCCTCGGCGGCAAGGACCAATACACCCGTACGATCGGCGAGGTCGGCTTCGACGCCCGCCTGCTGGCCAGCGGCGTTTACGACGTGAAGTACGCGGTCTGGGAAATCGACGGCCTGCGCCATCTCGTCGAGCCGAAGCTCTCCTACCGCTACGCCCCCGCTGCCGCCCACGGCCGCGCCTATATCCCGCCGATCGACCAGCGCGTGTTCTCCACCTACCTGCAGCCGCTCTCCATCGGCGACTCGCGCAACGTCGACGACCTCACCGCGCTCAACACCGCCCGGTTCTCGCTCAACAACATGCTCCAGACCCGCGACGCCAAATACGGCTCGCGCAACCTGGCCGCGCTTAACTTTGCCGCCGACTACCGCTTCGAGTCCGCCGCCGGTCAGCGCCACGTTTCGAACATCTACACCGAGCTGGCCCTCATGCCCGCGCCTTGGGTGCGCTTTGAGGTGTTTCACCGCTTCGACCCCCACGCCACCCGCCAGCAGGAGCTCAACACGGGGCTCACTCTCATCGATCAGGAATGGTGGTCGCTCCGCCTCGCCACGCACTTCCTCCGCAGCGATTACAACGAATATTTTCTCGAATACCGTTACCGCCTCAACGAGTCCTACGACGTCACCGCCCTCTTCCGCTATGACGGCAAGCGCAGACGTTTCAACGAACAGAGCTATGGCGTCTGGCAGCGCCTCGGCCAGACCTGGGCCGTGAAGTACGAAGTCTCTTTCTTTGACGGTCCCCGCCGCGAGAGCGCGTTCTCCCTCAACATCGGGGTCGAGCTCCTGAAGTTTTGACCTGAGTTTTGGCACCACCGATCCACACTGCTCTCATCCTAATGGTTGGTCCGGATTAGTGGCCCATTAGTGTTCATTAGCAGGCTGCTGAAAAAGTCCGTCATTGGTTGAACATTTGACGGTGGGCTGCGTCGAAGCAGGCAACATGCGTGGCCAACTTCCGAACCAGCCCTGTTTCGTCAGCCTGATCAACGTTGAGACGATGATCCCCGAGC
>JANYDW010000076.1 GCA_025363455.1 Oleiharenicola sp.
CACACCGAGAAAACGCCGCCAAAGCGTGCGGACCGCGCCGAAACCGACGCGAAAACCAGGCGCGCAGCTCGCGCTCGCGGCCCCAAAACTCCCGGCGGAGCACTAGAAGCTCAAATCGGGCGGTTTTTCAGCAGCCTGTTAAGCGAAACTGAATCGATTATTAATTCTCATTTATTAGCGCAATGCCTGTGGAAAATGAGCCGGGGCCGCTGCGGCGCCCGGCTCAGGACGTCAGACAACACACAATCCTACTCAGAACTTCACGTCAGCCGAGACGAACCAAAGGCGGCCGATGGGCGAATAAGTGGAGACATCGACGTTGTTGTTGTTGGAACCGGCGGGATTCGAGCGCGGCGCGGCGGGCGGCATCTTGTTGCCGAGGTTGTTGACGCCGGCGGAGAGCTTCATGCCTTTGAGCAGGCCCCAGAGCTTGCCGGCGGTGGTCTTGTCGAAGGTGTAGGAGAGTTGCGCGTCCCACGCCATGTAGGAGCTGACCGCCGACGGGGCGTTGGTCTGGAGATAGACCGAGGGGATGGCGCCACTACCGATGTCACCGGTCGATCCGAAATAATTGTTGGCGAGCACCGCGCCCCAGCCGTGCTGCGACCATTCCACCGTGTTGTAGAGCCGGAGGTGGGGCAGCGTGCCGCTCATGGTTTTAGCGTTGGTGGAATAGCCGGCGTCCTCGTAGATGAGTGCGCCGGGCAGATCCTGCACTTGGAAATGCTGCAGGTAACTGCCGGCGGACGTGAAGGTGAACTTGCCGGCGCTCTCGGTGCGCAGTTCGTAAGCAACGTTGAAGTCGACGGCCTCGATGTGGACGCGGCCGGAGTTCACGAAGTGATCGAGAATGTAGATGTCCTTGTTGTAGCCGCCGCCGACGATGTAGTTGTAAAGGCCCTGCGGAGCGGTCACGAGCGCCTGCGAAGAACCAGCAGTGCCCGGGAAGCCGCCGATGGTCAGTGCGCTGAAATACGGCGAACCGGAGCCGAGGCTGTTGATGCTTGCCACGATGGTCGACGCGCCGATGCCTGCGGCTAGGCCGTCCTGGGTGACGTTGGTGTAGTCCACGGTAACCGAGAGGCCCTTGACCGCCTTGGGCGAGAATACGAGGCCGAGGGAGCGCGACTGCGCGGTACTGGGCAGAAGGGCGGGGTTATTGCCGTTACCGGAGAAATATGTGACGCCTTTTAGCGCATTATCGTGAATCAGCGCGCCATTGAGGGCGAGATTGTTGTAGAACAGGTCGGCGGTCGTGAGCGCAGCGGAGGGCGGACCGTATTCTTGATAAAGGGTCGGCGCCGTGAACGACTTTGAATAAGTGAAGCGTACGGCGAGCTGATCGTTGAGCGGCTCCCAACGCAGGCCGAGCTTTGGGACATTCGATTTGCCGGCGTCGCTGTATCTTTCCGTGCGGCCGGCGACGGAGACAGCGAGGGCGTGCAGGAGCGGCAGGGCCTGTTTTTCGCTAAACACCGGCACGCGCGACTCTGCGAAAAAGGAAGTGATGGTGCGGCTCTTCGTGAAGGGGTCGAAGAAGGTGCCGGGGGCCCAGTTATGTTTCGTCGGATCGGTGCTGAGGTTGTAGGAATTCTGGTCGGGCGTGCCAACGAGAGTCTCCTTGCGACTGGCTGCGCCGACCGCTACGCCAACCTTGCCGGCGGGCACGGTGAACGGCGTGCCGACGAGCTTGACGTCGAAGGTGCTGAGCTTGCTTTCCGTCTTGATAACCTCGGTGCCATAAAGATTGGCTTGCGAGGTGGGATCGACGCCGGAAGGTTAATTTCACCCTTACCAGTCGTGAGCCAACCCGCGAGGTTGGGGCATGCCGCGAAAACTGAGACTGAAATTTCCCGGGGCGTGCCACCGCGCAATCAACCGGGGCAACTACCGCATGGACATTTTCCAGTCGGAGAGGGCAAAGCAGGCCTTTGCGTCCTGCCTCTTCGTAGCTTGGGCGAAGTATGACCGGCGGCTCCACGCCTAGGGCAATGCCCTAGGCCGCCTAGGGCTATGGTCTTATATACACCAGACCGTCGGGATGATATTGTGCCCAATGCAACGGAGGTTTCTGTCGGAACTGATTTTCACCGCCTTTATTCCGTGCCTGGCACTGGCGGCAGCCGGGCCGCCGGACGCGCCCGGTCCGGGCCCGGGTCAACCGTCGGCTCCACCTGATCTTATTCCCACTTCCCCAGGCGCCGCGGTGACGGACGGGGTGGAAGACCAAGGCTGGAGTCTCCACGGACAAACCACCGTGGTCGAACAGTGGCACGGCCGTTTCTCCAGCGCATATTCCGGTGCCAACAGCCTGAATCCCTCCCGGGAGGACAAGCACACGGCGACTTTGACTCTTTTTCTTGGACGCCGCCTCTGGCCGGGCACGGAGCTGTACTATAATCCCGAGATGACCCAAGGCACCGGCTTGAGCGGGACGCTGGGCCTCGCCGGTTTTCCCAATGGCGAGGCCACGCGGGCCGGCTCGAACAACCCGCAATACAACACGGCCCGCCTGTTCATCCGGCAGAGCTTCGGACTCGGCGGCCCGGCGGAGAAGGTCCCGTCGGCCGGCAACCAGGTGGCCGGCAGCCAGGACAGCGACCGGCTCACGCTCTCGTTGGGCAAACTCAGCGCGGTGGATCTCTTCGACGGCAACTCCCATACGCACGATCCCCGCACGCAGTTGCTCAACTGGGCGCTCATGGACAACGGGGCCTGGGATTATCCCGCCGATGCCAAGGGCTATACCGCGGGGTTTGCCGCGGACTTGAAACTGGCCGACGATTCCTGGCGCTGGGGAGTTTTTCTGGAGCCATCCGAGGCCAACGGCCGGTCGCTCGACCCGCATGTCAGCCGGGCCTTTGGTCAGGTTTTGGAATGGGAGCGACGCTGGCATCTCGCCGGCCGGCCGGGCGCGCTGCGGACTCTCGTCTATTGGAACCGGGCCCACATGGGCGGCTACTCCGAGGCGCGGCAGACGGCCGGCGCCCAGCCCCCGGACATTACGCTGAGCCGGCGCTATCGCTCGAAAGCCGGCGCCGGGCTGAACTGGGAACAGGAAATCGCCGCGGGGCTGGGTGCTTTTGCGCGCGTGGGATTCAATGACGGGCGGACCGAAACCTGGGCATTCACGGAGATCGACCGCACGGCCACGGCGGGCCTGAGCCTGAAGGGCGTCAACTGGTCCCGGCCGGACGACACCCTGGCCGCCGCCGTCGTGCTCAACGGGCTGGCCCCGGACCATCGGGACTACTTGGCGGCCGGCGGTTATGGCTTTATCATCGGGGATGGCGGCTTGCGCTATGGCTGGGAGGAGATTTTTGAAACCAGCTACGATTGGAAAGCGGCCGAGTGGCTCGCGCTCGCGGCGGATCTGCAATTTGTCTCTCATCCCGGCTACAATCGCGCCCGCGGTCCCGTCTCCGTTTACGCGCTCCGCCTGCACGCGGAATTCTAACCCCGGATCTTGCCATGCCTGAATGCTCCTGGAGTCCGTCAGCCGGGCAAGGTGGTTTGCCCGTTGACTGGGCAGGGTTGCCAGCGGACAAAAAATGCCTTCTGCTGAGGACCGATGCCTCCGCGCCGTCCTTCCGGCGGCCCGGCAAAGGCCGCGGGCGAATCCACTCCCCCGACCCGGCCTACTCCCGATGAAAGCACCTTCCACCCAGAGCCGACCCCAAGGGTCGATAAGCTTCCTGGCTGCCCGGGTAAATCCAAAACTGAAGCGGAAGCTCACGCTGGCCACCGGGGCACTCGTGCTCTTTATCGGCCTCGCGGATTTTCACCTGAGCACCGACTTCTCGATGCAGGTGTTCTATTTCCTGCCGGTGGCGCTGGCCGTGGTCGCCCGGGGTCCGCGGTTCGGCATCGTCATCGCCATCGCCTGCGTGGCCTCCTGGGTGGCGGGGGACATCGCGGCCGGGGCACGATTCACTTCCCTGGTCGTGCCGGTTTGGAATGCGACCATCTGCCTGGCCACCTATCTCGTGTTGATCTGGCTGCTCGCCCGCCTGCTGCAGCTCCAACAGGGTCTGGAGCTGCGGGTAGAACAACGCACGGCGGCACTCGCCGAGGAAATCGTCGAACGCCAGCGTCTCGAGCGCAGTATCCTGGAAATCAGCGAGCGAGAGCGGCGCAGTATCGGCCACGATCTGCATGACGGCCTGGGCCAACACCTCACCGGCACCGCGATCACGGGCCAACTGCTGGCCGACCGGTTGCAGGAGCGCGCCGCTGAGGAGACTGCCGACGCCCGTAAAGTGGTCAGCCTGGTCAAGTCCGCCATCGCCCAGACCCGGCACATGGCCAAGGGTCTGTTGCTGGCCGACATCGACGCCGAGGGACTGCCGTCCGCGCTCCAGGAGTTTTGCACCGCCACGGGCAGCCAGTTCCGGGTCAAGTGCACCTTTCTCAACGAGGAGCCGACCGTTTCCCTCCCGTCCGATAACGGGGTGGCCAGCCATCTGTTCCGCATTGCACAGGAGTCGGTCCGCAACGCCATCCGGCACGGCGGGGCCAGACAGATCACCGTCAGTCTGCTCTCCCGGAGTCGTCAGCTGGAGCTGAAGATCCATGATGACGGCTCCGGGCTGCCTCCTCCTGCCAAGCGAGGCGAAGGCCTCGGTTTGCGCATCATGGCACACCGCGCGGGCATGATCGGCGCCTCATTCGTCATTGAGCGCGTCGCGACCGGCGGCACTCTGGTCAAATGCTCCCTGCCCTTGCACGCCCATGAATGACCAGCTGCCCAAGCCCGCCCTGCTGACCCAACCCGCCCGGGTGTTTGTCGTCGATGATCATCCGCTGGTGCGGGACTCTCTGGTGACCCTGATCGGCCGCCAGCCGGACCTCTTTGTCTGCGGCCAGGCGGGGGACAGTGCCACCGCCTTCGCGGCCATGCTGCGCGAGCCGGTCGACGTCGCCGTCGTGGACATTTCGCTGCCCGGCGAATCGGGTCTGGAACTCATCAAGAAAATGCAGGCACTGTCACCCGTCCCGCGCGCCCTCGTGATCTCGATGCACGACGAATCCACTTACGCGGAGCGGGCGCTGCGCGCGGGCGCGGAGGGCTACGTGATGAAGCACGAGACAACGGACAAGGTCATCGACGCCATCCGCTCCGTCGCCCGGGGCGTGCCCTACGTCAGCGGCCTGCTGGCCGTGCAACTGGCGAAAAAATACGCCGGGGCCCGGGCCGGGGCCGACCTTTCCATCGCCGGCCGGCTCAGTGACCGGGAACTGGAGATTTTCCGCCTGATCGGCCGCGGCTGCGAAACCCGGCGGATCGCCCACGAACTGCGCCTGAGCATGAAAACCGTCCAGGCCCATTGTGCGAATATCAAGGACAAGCTGGGGCTGGTCAACGCCACCGAGCTGATCCGGGAAGCGGTGCGCTGGGCGGAATCCCAGGAGGATCCGCCGGCCGGCTAGTGTCTTCAAAATCACCTGACTGCTCCGGATCGGGAATGCAGGAGGGGCTTGAGGCCCCGACTCAGTAGCCGCGCTTGAGTCCGCGAAAGCGTGGCCGCGAGCGGCCACGTTGCCTGCCAGCCATAAGCTTGGCGACGGCTGGTCGCTGAGCTCCAACGCAGCTACCCGGTCGGGGCATAAAGCTCCTCCCACCCTCGAGCCATCTGGCTCAAATGAAATTTGAAGACGTGTCCTAGCCGCAATATTTCACAGGCAATCGGGGCCAGCCGACAGACTGTTCTGCGTGCTTTTCAAACTTGTCATTGCGAGGAGCGAAGTGACGAAGCAATCCAGCGAGATGGATCGCCACGTCCGGCTACGTCGGGCTCGCGATGACAGGTATAAAGGTGTGAAATATCCAGGCTAGGGCGGAACCCTAGGCGAGAAACCACCCCCGCCCGATAGCCCCCCGCCGCGATTTCGACCATACTGGGCCGATGTTGCGGCGACTCGGCGTTTTTTTCTTTATCGGATCGGTCCTGGGCGTGGGCGCGCTTCCGGCCGCCACCGAAGCGGAGCCCCTGACCTTGGCGGCCGCACAGCGCACCGCCCTGCAACGGAACGCCGACCTCGCGTCGGCCCAGGCCCAGCTGGCGGTGGCGGCCGCACAGCTCCGCGCCGCGCGGGAGTTCCCGAACCCTTCGCTCGGTCTCTCGACCACCCACATCAACACCGACGGCTCCGGCAACGGGACGCCGGCCGGCAACCGTTTTCTCGACCGCAGCTATGACTCGATCATGGCCCTGAGCCAGTTGCTGGAGATCGGCAAGCGCGGCCCGCGGCGGGCCGCGGCGCAAGCGGCCCATTCCGCCGCGCAGGCGCAGCGGGACGACGTGCACCGGCTGCTGCTCAAGGCCGTCAGCCAGGCTTATGTCGCCGCGCTCGAGGCCGGGGAGGAAAGCTCGATCCTGGCGGAATCCGCCGCTTCGTTGCAGCGCGAAGCCGCACTCGCCGCCACCCGGTTTGCCGCGGGCGACATCGCCGCCACCGACCAGGCCCAGATCGAGATCACCGCCACGCAGCGCGAACTGGACGCCGCCGCCGCGCGGCAGGCGGCGACGCTGGCGCTCATTGCGCTGGAAACCATCCTCGGTGATCCCGCGCCGGCCGGGCACACGCGCCTGGCCGATTCGCTGGCCACGCTGGGCAGCCCGGCCGCCGGCCTGCCCGCCGACGCGGTGGCGGCGGCGCGCCCGGACATTGCCGCCGCCGAGGCCCTGGTGGCGAAGGCGGAAGCCGATCTCACGACCCAAAGGCGCGGGGCGATCCCCGACGTCACGATCAGTGCGCAATTCGAGCGCAACCCGCCCGCCGCGCCCAACAGCGCCGGCATGGGTTTCACCTTTCCCCTGCCGCTCTGGAATCGCAACGGCGGGGCGATCCGCGCGGCGCGCGCCGCGCGCGACTTGGCGCAGGCCCAGCTCAACAAAACGCGCACGGCGGCCCTCGCGGAGATCGCCTCGGCCCGGTCCGCCTATCAGACCGCGCTCACGCAAGCCGACGTCTATGCGCACGAGCTCACGGCGAAGTCCAGCGGGGTGGTAAGGACCGTGGCCTTTGCCTACGAGCACGGCGGCGCCGCCCTCATCGAACTGCTGGCCGCCGAGCGCAACGACAATGACATCCGCCTCTCCGGCGCGCGGGCCCAAGCCGAGGCCGCGAGCGCGGCCTTCGCCCTGACCGCCGCGCTCAACCTCATTGAGCCGGCCCCTGTGGCCACCTTGTAACCCTCACCCTCCCCTTTATCGCCATGTCCCTCCGCTCGTCCATTCCCCTGGTCACCACCCTCGCACTCGTGCTGGCTGTCACGGGTTGCTCCCGCGCACCGGCCCCCGAGGACACGACTGCGCCCAGAGTTGCCGGAGAACACATCGTGTTTCCGGCCCATTCACCGCAACAGGCCGCGCTCACCCTCGTGCCCGTCGAACCGCGGGCCGCCGTCGCTTACCGGCTGAATGCCCGTTTGGTCTGGAACGAGGATGCGACGGTGCGCATCTATTCGCCCGTCACCGGCCGGGTCCAGTCCGTCGTCGTCACCCTGGGCGAGACGGTCACGAAAAACGCGGCGCTCGCGAAAATCGATTCGCCCGATCTGGGTCAGGCGCAGGCCGATTTTCACAAGGCCGAGGCCGACCTGCGGCTCGCGGAGCACGCCCTGGCACGGGCCAGGAGCCTGTTCGAGCATGGCGCGATTGCCGGCAAAGACCTGGAAGCGGCGGAGGACGGCTATGCCAATGCCCAGTCGGAGCAGCAGCGGTCCGCCGCCCGCCTGACGCTGTACGGCACGTCGGCGGCCGGCAATGTCGACGGGCTTTTCGTCCTGCACGCTCCGCTCGGCGGCGTGGTCGTCGAAAAAAACCTCAACGTCGGCCAGGAAGTCCGGTCGGACCAA
Organism: Oleiharenicola sp.; assembly: GCA_025363455.1. Lineage (GTDB taxonomy): Bacteria > Verrucomicrobiota > Verrucomicrobiia > Opitutales > Opitutaceae > Lacunisphaera. The sequence continues at coordinate 7,862 of JANYDW010000076.1, forward strand.
ATGCTGGCGAACATGCCGCAGTTGTCCGCCCCCTTGTTTGTGGTCAGCGATCCCGGCCGCCTTTCCATTGTCCTCGATGCCACCGAGCATGATCTGGCGGTTCTGCGGCCCAGCCTGACTTTTCAGATCCGCACCGCCGCCTTCCCCGGGCGGACCTTTCCCGGTCGGGTCGAATGGATCTCGGATGCCCTGGACCCGGCCACGCGCCGCCTGACCGTGCGCGGCGCGGTCGACAACGCCGACCGGCTGCTCAAGGCGGAAATGTTTGTGACCGTGGAGTTCGAGGCGGCCGCCGGTCCGGGTCTGGCCGTGCCGGCCAACGCGGTGATCATGAAGGGCGACCGGCATTTTGTCTTCGTCGAAGACCAGCCTGGAAGCTACGCGCGCCGCGAAATTGTGGTCGGGGCGGAGCAGAACGGCCGGATCGTCGTGCTGCGCGGACTTGATGCCGGCCAGCGGGTCGTGACGGACGGCAGCGTGCTGCTGGAAGCGATCCAAGCGAACAACGGGAGCTGAAGACCAGCATGATCAAGCGTCTCATCCATTTCACGCTGCACCAGCCGATGTTCATCGCGCTGATGACGGTGCTGTTCATCGGCGGCGGCATTATTGCGTTTAAACGCCTGCCGATCGAGGCGTTTCCCGACGTGTCGGATGTCCAGGCCACGGTCATCACGCTCTATCCCGGCCGCGCCCCGGAGGAGGTCGAGAAACAGGTGACGATTCCGCTGGAGGTGACCCTCAGCGGGCTGCCGCATTCTGTCCGACTGTTCTCCCACACCCAATTCGGCCTCTCCTACATCGTCATCACGTTCGATGACCAGGCCACGGACTACTTCGCCCGGCAACAGGTCGCGGAGCGGTTGCAGCAGGCCGATCTCCCGCCCGGGGTGCAGGCGCAGCTGGCGCCGCTGTCCACGGCCATTGGGGAAATCTTCCGTTTCCGGCTGCGGGGCGACAACCGGTCGTCGCGGGAACTGCGCACGCTGGAGGACTGGGTGGTCGAGCGGCAGCTGCGCATGGTCCCGGGAGTCGCGGACATCACCAGCATGGGCGGCCTGATCAAGGCTTACGAAATCAACCCCGACCTGGCCCGGCTCAAATACTACAACGTCACCCTCCAGCAGCTGTTCGCCGCTGTCGGCCGCGGGAACTCCAACGTTGGCGGGAGCAAGATCGAGCGCGGGGCGCAGCAATATTTCATCCGGGGTATCGGCCTGCTGCGCTCGGGCGACGACATCGGCAACATCGTGCTCGCCTCGCACAACGGCACGCCCGTGCTCATCAAGGATGTGGCGGAGGTCACCGTCAGCGCGCTGCCGCGCGAAGGCATCGTCCGGCAGGACGACAACGGGGACATTGTCAACGGCGTTGTCCTCATGCGCAAGGGCGAGAACCCCTCCGATGTCCTCCGGGCCGTGAAGGAGCGGGTCGCCCTGCTGAACAAATCCATTCTGCCGCCCGGGGTGCAGATCGTGCCCTATTATGATCGCACGTGGCTGATCGAGACGACGCTGCACACGGTGTTCCACAATCTGGCCGAGGGGGCGATGCTCGTGACCCTCATCCTCCTGGTGTTTCTGGGCAATCTCCGGGCCGCCGCCATCGTGGCGTTGATGATCCCCCTGTCCCTGCTCGGGACGTTCATCGGGCTGACCTGGCGCGGCATCCCCGCGAACCTGCTTTCCTTGGGCGCGATGGACTTTGGCATCATCGTGGACGGCGCGGTGATCGTGGTGGAAAACGTGTTCCGGCGGCTTTCCGCCCGGCCGCATGATCAGAAGCCGCAGACCGTGCGGCACCTCATCCAGGAAGCGACCGCCGAAGTCGGCCGGCCGACGTTCTTCTCGATGCTTATCATCATCGCGGCCCATCTCCCGATCTTCACGCTGCAGCGGCAGGAGGGCCGCATTTTCGCTCCGATGGCCTGGACCGTCACATCGGCCCTGATCGCCTCGCTGCTTTTTTCGCTCACGCTGGTGCCGCTGCTGTGCAGCCTCCTGCTGCGGAAAACATCGGGCCACGAGGACAACGCGGTGTTGCGCTGGTCGAAGCGCGCCTACCAGCCGATTCTGGACTGGGCGCTCGGCCACCGGAAAACCGTGATCCTCGGGGCGCTGGCGACGCTGGCGGCCAGCCTGGCGCTGGTGCCCCGGCTGGGGACGGAATTCCTGCCGGAGCTCGACGAGGGGACGATCTGGGTGAACGTCGACCTGCCCGCGGGGCTCTCGGTCACGGAGGCGGCCCGCCAATGCGAGCGCCTGCAGGCCGCGCTGCACCGCGTGCCCGAGGTGCACACGGTGATCGTTAAGGCTGGCCGCCCCGAGGACGGGACCGACCCCAAGCCCATCAACATGGTCGAGGCCTTCGTCGATTTGCAACCGTCCGAAAAGTGGCGCGCGGGCATGACGAAGAAGCGCATCCTGGAGGAAATGAACGTGGCGGTGGATGCGTTCCCCGGGCTGGACGTGGCGTTCTCGCAGCCGATCCGGGACAACGTCCTCGAGAGCATCTCCCAGATCGACGGCCAGATCGTAATCAAGGTGTTCGGCGAAGACGCCGGCGTGCTGCGGGAAAAGGCCGAGCAAGTGCTGCACGAGGTGGCGGCCGTGCCCGGTGTCGCGCGGGCGTTCATCGACCGGGCGGGCGATGTGCCACAATCCCTCATCGAAATCGACCGGGCGCAGGCCGCGCGCTACGGCCTGAATGTTTCGGATGTCGAGGATGTGATCGAGATGGGTCTCGGCGGCAAGGCGGCCACGGAGCTGTGGGAAGGCGAGAAGCATTTCAGCGTGCTGGTGCGCCTGCCGGAAGCGGAACGCTCGCTGGACCGGATGAAGGACATTTTGGTGGACACGCCGGAAGGCCTGCATGTGCCGCTCGGGGAAGTGGCCTCATTCAAGGTGTCCAGCGGCAGCATGAACATCAGCCGGGAGAACGGCATGCGCGTCAAGGCCATCAGCATTTTCATCCAGGGCCGCGACATGGGCAGCGTGGTGGCCGACATGCAGTCGCGGGTCGCCGCGCTGACGCTGCCGCCCGGCTACACGGTGACCTGGAGCGGGGAGTTTGAAAACCAGCAGCGCGCCATGGCCCGGCTCGCGGTGATCGTGCCGGTGAGCGTGTTCCTGATTTTCATTTTGCTCTTTAACGCGTTCAATTCGGTGCGGAGCGCGCTGCTCATCCTGCTGAATGTGCCCTTCGCACTCATCGGGGGCATCGTCGCCCTGTTCGTGACTGGGATTCCGCTGAGCGTATCGGCAGCGATCGGATTCATCGCGTTGTTCGGGCAGGCGGTGCTGAACGGCGTGGTGATGGTCAGCTATTTCAACCAGCTGCAAGAGGAGGGCGCGGGGGCGCTCGCAGCGGTGAGGCAGGGGGCGCTGGTCCGGCTGCGCACCGTGCTGATGACCGCGTTGCTGGCGATGCTGGGTCTGCTGCCGATGGCGCTGTCCCACGCCATCGGCGCGGAGACCCAGCGGCCGCTGGCGATCGTGGTCATCGGCGGGCTGATGACGGCCACAGTGCTCGCGCTGGTGGTGCTGCCAGTCTTTTACCTCGTCGTGCAGGGGCGGGATGAGAACGCCGTCGAGGCAAAGCCGGCGGCCATGGTCACGGTCATTTATCCGGAAACTCCAATCAAGATCACTCTATGAAAACATTCCTTTTTCTGATCCTGACCGCCCTTTGCGCGGTTGGTGAAGTGCACGCGATGTCCACCCGGCAGCACGGCGCGCGGGGGGTGGTGGCCTCTGTCGATACCCAGCGAGGCATTGTCACCATCACCACTGGTGACAAGGATGCTCCGACTGAATTTGTCGTGGTGGAAAAACGTACTAGGCTGCGCCGCAACGGCGCACCGGCGGCGCTAGACAATCTCACAGTCGGCCAGACGATACAGGTGCACTATGCGCAGGAAACGGGGAAGAGTGTGGCCTACGAAATATCGTGGAAAACCGCCAAAGTACCGTGAACCGGACTGCCACCATGATCTCCCAGCTCATACTCTCCCGACCTTGGTCAAACGCTTTCCCGTTAGCGTCCTTAGCCCGCTTCGGCGCCTCTGGGGTGAGAGGCAATATCCAACCTTGATCCCAACCATACATCTATGCCCACATGAAATTTTGCGCCACATCCACCAAAGGCTTCACTTTGGTCGAAATCATGATCGTCGTAGTCATCATCGGCCTGCTGGCCGCCATGGCCATTCCCGCGTTCCAGAAAGTTCGTCAGGCCTCGCAAGACAAGGCCGTGCTGAACAACGCCCGCCAAATGTCCGCTGCGGCCGACCAGTATTATCTGGAATTCGGCGGCTCGAGCGTCGACAGCTCCAACCTCGTGGGTGCGACCAACTATGTGAAGGCGCTCAACACGGTCGCCGGGGAAACTTATCCCGCAGGCTACACGCAGGGAATCACGATTACGATCACGGGCATCGCCGGCCTGCGCACCGTCACCTACGCGCCATGAATGGACTGATTTTCCGGGTACGAGCGCAAGGCGACCCCCGAGATGGGAACAATCTGCCGCGAAGATTACCGTTTTGTCATCTTCGGAACAATCACGCTCGCTTTTCCCCACTGCTCTCCAGAATACCAGTATGATTACCACCGCTGAAGCGAAACAGCGCGCCGTCGACCAACTCGCGGGATTCCCAGCCGACATCGCCGATTGCTATATTGCCTTTGTCGAGGGGGGCGATTTCTCCCGCCTTCGGCAGGTGATACTGGGTGTGTTGCAGTTTCATCTCGCGAAACCGCCCGAGCAACCACTCGCGGGCCTGCCAGGTTCGACCCGTCTGGTAGAAGACTTGGGCTGCGATTCGCTCACCATGGTCGACACCTTGTTCCTGGCTGAAAGTCTCTTTGACATACGGTTGGGGGACGACGAGTTGGCGCGCGTCACTACATTGGATGAGCTGGTCGAGCATTTCCGCCTGCACATCACCGGTAGCACGCCGACCTCGACCTGACCGCCGGCCTATGGCAAACCCGCGGGTCGTGATCTCAGGGGTTGGATTCATTACCAGCATCGGAAATGACCGGGCGACTGTGAGCGGAAGCCTGCGTGAGCTCAAATCCGGGATCGAACGTTTTGACTTCCTCCCTGGTGTCGAGCTGCCAATTGCGGTCGCGGGCACCATCAAGGATTTTGACACCCGCGCCCTTCATTGGGCCGGCTGGCGCTGGCCGGCCGAATATTCGATTACCAAAGACCTTCTGCGCGGGTTGCCACCCCACGGATTGCACGCTATCTGCGCGGTTGAGCAGGTCATCCGTGACGCGCGACTGACGGTGGCCGACCTCACGGACGAGGATACCGGTCTATTTTGCGGCTCGGCTGGTTCACCGCGGCTGATGCGGCATTATCTGAACCAGATCCATGAATCGCGAGGTGAGCGGATCGCGCCGATGGCCGTCGTCTCGACCATCGCCGGCACATTGAATTTCAACTTGGCGGCTCACTACGGCATTCGCGGGGCGGTCGCCGGGTTTGTCTCTGCTTGCGCCTCAACGACCCAGGCCATCGGTTATGCGTTCGATGAAATTACCCTGGGACGTCAGCGGCGAATGCTCGTGGTGGGAGGAGAAGACGTTTCTTTTGAGTCCACCTACGCGTTTCATGGGATGCGCGCCTTGTCGCGCAATCCCGATCCGGCGCGAGCTTCGCGGCCGTTTGACCAGGATCGCGACGGCTTCGTCGGTACCGGCGGGGCGGCCGCGCTGCTGTTGGAGGACGCGGAGTCGGCGCGGTCGCGCGGTGCCCCCATTTACGCGGAGATGCTCGGATGGGGCCAGTCGGCGGACGGCCACAGTGTGGCGAGTTCCGATCCCGACGGTCGCGGATTGGCGTCGGCGATGCGCCGGGCCCTAGCTGCGGCACACGTCGCTCCGGCCAACATTGGCTACGTGAACGCTCACGCCACCTCGACGCCAGTGGGCGACGAGTCCGAGGCCCGGGCTCTGCAGACAATCTTCACCGCCGTCGGCGCCCATCCACCGGTGAGCAGCACCAAGGCGTTGACGGGGCACAGCCTTTCGATGGCGGGGATCATGGAAACCGCTTTTTGCGCACTGGCTTTAACCGAAGAATTCATTCCGGGTGCGGCCAATCTGGAAAATCCCGACCCGGCTTGCGCCGGACTCGATCTACCGCGAACAACCCTCGCACAGGGACCGCGCCTGGTGCTGAAAAACAGCAGCGGGTTCGGCGGCAGCAACGTCTGTCTGGTCCTGCGACGTTGGGAACCCTAGTTCCGGTCGCCTTTATCCACCATGTCACATCATCGAATCTTACTCACAGGCGCCACCGGGTTTCTCGGTGGCACCGTCGCGGCCAAACTGCTGCGGGAGGAACGCTGGGACCATGTGCTGCTGCTCGTGCGGGCACCGACACCGGCGGACGCACTGGTCCGGCTGAGGAAGTCGCTGGAACGCTTCGAGGTCGGCGAGAAATTGCTGAAGAAGCTTTCGTCCGGCCAGATCATCTGCGGCGGCCTCGACACCCTGCCTGAGCAGAAGGATGATCCCCGGCTGGCGCGGGTCACCCACGTCGTCAATTGCGCGGCCGTGACTTCCTTTGGGCAGAATCCGAATACCTATCCCACCAACGTCGAGCACACCTTGGATTTTGCCCGCAAAGTGAAGGCCTTTCCCCGGTTGGAGCGCTTCATCCAAGTCAGCACGGCGATGATCTGCGGATCGGCCCCCCCGCGCGTCGTGGCGGAGGATTCCTACCCCGCGGCCGGCGTGCATCACCTCGTCGGTTACACCGGCAGCAAGGCCAAGGCCGAGGCGTTGCTGCGCAAGGAACTGGCTGGCTTCCCGCTGGTCATCGTGCGGCCGTCGATCATTGTCGGCCATACCCGCCTGGGGTGCAAACCTTCCGGCAGCATCTTTTGGGGGTTTCGCATGGCGGATGCCCAGCGCATGGTCACCTGTGACGTCGACGGGGTGGTGGATGTCATCCCGGTGGACTATGCGGCCAAGGCGCTAATGCACCTCATGGACGCAGAGGAACTGGCCCACCCCACCTATCACATCTCGGCGGGCCGGGACAGCAGCTCAAGTTTCCGCGAGATCGGCCACGCCTTCGCGCGGGCCCTGGGGGAAAATCGCCCCGGGGACTACCGGCGGGTCACCTACCGGGACGTGGCGGCATTGCAGGATCAGTTCACGGAAATCTTTGGTCCCGGCAACAAACGAGCGATGCTCGCCGCCGCGCGACTCTATGGTGCTTTTGCCGGACTCAACACGGTCTTCGACAACCAGCGCCTGCTGGCCGAGGGCCTTGAGCCGCCGCCGCGGTTCGCCGATTACCTGGGGGTCTGCGTCCAGACATCCCGCAACATCACCATCGCGCAGCAGATGGCGGTCGATTTCGAATGACACTGGGAAAGGCTCGATCAACGCCGCCCAAGAAACCTCCAACCCAACCACCCTATGAGCACCTACCTCGGCCCCAAATTTCGGCTCGTTGAGACCATCACGGTCGATGAGCTTGTCGCGCAGGGCGGGTTCCGCCCCCGGACCAGGCCGCTGCTCGTCAAGGGCGCCGTCAAACAATGGCCCGCCTGGGAGAATTGGTCTTTCACCGAAATCGCCGACCTCAAGCGTCCGGACGGCTCAGAGGTGGTGACCACCTTCCAGAACGGGCTGGTCGAACAGGGGGTCACGCGGCAGCCGGTGGTTCAGCCGGTGGCTCCTTACCTGCGGGAACTCGAGGACACGGCGGCGAAAATCCGCGCTGGGTGGAGCCAGAACACCGGCCTCTGCCCTGATCGGGTCTGGAAGGGCTTGCAGCCGGGGGAGGAGTTTCACCTCAACTGGGACTACCTCAATTCCTTCAAGCCCAACCGGGTTTACCTCGCGCAGTGGGACATTCTCAACGAGTTCCCGGAGCTGAGGGAGGACTTTGAAATCCGCTCTTTGTGGAAGAACTGGCGCTGGACCTGGGAGTATGTGTTCATCGGGCCGGCCAACACCGTGACGGGTCTGCACTATGATTTTCCGAACAACTGGTTCTGCCAGGTGCGGGGCGTGAAGGAGTTTCTGCTTTTCCCACCGGAGAACCGGCCGAACATGTGCCCCTCCCAGAAGTATGACTGGGGCGCGACGCTCAGTGACATCGACATTTCCCGGCTGGCCGAGCAACCCAGGGAAAGCGCCGCCTTTGCCAAGACCAACGGCCTCTATGCCCGTTGCGAACCGGGCGACGCGCTTTTTGTGCCGAAGCAGACTTGGCACTGTGTCGTTGCGCTGGAACCGTCCATCAGCCTCGCGGTGTTTGGCCTGACCCTGCCGGAAATCGTCTTGGAAGGCGGACCGTCGGAATTCCGCAGCCTTCTGCACAAACTGCATCTTTATCGCTGGGGCAATTGCACCTGCCACAAGATGGAGGCCGCACCCAAGACGAAGCCCGCGTAAGTTCAAGCGGCTTTCCGCCAGAAGGCGAAGCCCCACGAGAGAGCCGCGAGTCCGCCGAAAACCCACGCCACGCCGGCAATTGGAGAGGCATCGACGGCCAGTCCGCCCAGCACCGGCCCCAGCATTGATCCGGTCGTATAGCCCAACACCATCAGCGTGGTCGCCGCCGCCACCTGCCGGCCCGGGAATTCCTGAGCGGTGCCCGTCATGGCCAGCGTATAGAGGCAGCCACTCGCTGCACCCCAAATCAAACTGAGCAGCCAGAGTAACGCCGGCCAGGACCCCGTCAGGGGCAGTATGGCCAGGCTGGAGGCAAGAGTGAGCAGCGCCCAGCGTAGCACGCCGCGCGGGCCGAGCCGGTCGGCAGCGCGGCCCAAGGGCCGCTGAATTGCGAATGATCCGGCCGCCATCACACCGGTCAGTGCCACCGCCGTGGCGCCGGACCACCCCAGCCCCAAAGCCACCAGAAGACCGGCCGTATGAGTGCCGTTTTCAAACAGCCCGCCTAGGAAGGCGACCACCGCAAGTCCTGCCGCATTCCGCCATACGTCCAACAGCCCGGTCTCCTCGGATTCATGCTCTGCCACGACCGGCAGATCTTTACCGACCAAGGGCAGGCTCGACAGCAGGGCGAGTCCCGCCGCTCCGAAAAATACGGTCCGGGGCCACGCGGCCAGCGCGGCGGAGACGAACGGACCCACGGCAAACGCGATGCCCATCCCTGCCTGAAAGAGCCCGAGCCACGCACCTTTTCGTCCCGCCGGTGCCAGGGTTGCGATCAGGGTGTCGGTCAAGGGCCACGTCAGCGCCGCCGCCAGACCCAAAAGCAGAAATGAGACTGCCCAGATCCACGGGGCCGTTGCCCAAGAACAGCTCAGAAAACCAAGTACCGCGAGAAATTTCCCGATCTGGTAAGTCCGAATCGCCCCGAAGCGCTCGGACAGAGCCGGCTGGAATGGAGCCAGGGCCAGCACACCTCCGAAAATCAGCGCCGAAAGCAGGCCGATCGAGGTCGGACCCAGTCCCTGGCGTTCCATCAGCGTGATCGCCAGCGGTTGCACGCCGGCGAATCCGCCCACGCTCACCAAGGTGGAAATACAGAGTAGGCGGAGAGCGGTGTTCGGCATGGGGTTAGGTTAGCGCGTCAACTCCAGACCTAGTTTTAAATAGGGCGCTCCACCCGCCCGCACCCGCCGGTTCTCGTGGAGAAAATCAAAGGTTCGCTCTAGTTCGTAGCCGGTGCCGCCGGTGAACTTGCACCGGGAGTTCAACCGGCAGCTCACCGTTCCGACGATGCGATAGGAGGAATACTCGATCGTCTGTCGCCCCGGATGGCCGTTTGTGCGAAAACCACCGCCGACAAGTTCACCCGCCAGCCGTCCCTCGATCTGCGGACTGAACGTCACGATGACCGCTGGCTCGGGGAACGCGGCTTCCAAACGCACCGTCTTGCTGGCGATCCAAACCACTCCGATGACCGGGATGGGCCGGCGATAGTAGCGCGCATCCAGCACGCCGAGCACGCCGCTGAATCTCGGCGTGAAAGGGATTCCACCAATGGCCTCAATGGGCATATCCCACGTCTCAAGGGTGGGGTGGTTCTCAAAATATACGCCAGGACGCACCGTCAGGCTGAAGGCGGTTTCACCCTGCACATAATACTCCAACGAGAACTGGGCCGCTGCATCTTGCAGCCGGCGCAGACCGAATCTCCCGTCGTTATGGAACGCATAAGCGTCGGCGCACAATCCCCAGCCCCAATACCAGTCGGTCCAGGGCAAAGCCTGACGCCGGAGCCACGACACGTTCACCTCAACGGAGGACTGCCGCCCGAGCGACTGGTCGGCCTCGGTCAGCAGGCTGGGCCGCTCGCTGGCACAGGTGAGCGAGAAGATCTCACGCGGCGGTTCATCGGCCACGCCCCAAATACAATTGATCGGACCGAGGCCAAGGGCGGCCGCAAAAACACCGAGAAGCAATATCCTGACCCGAATCATTTATACCGGATATCCTTTCACCGGTTTACCCGTAAGCCGGAGCATGATGATCAGAAAAGAGCAAACTATGATTGAGCGACCGGTGAGTTCCCACCAAGTCACAGATAAGGTCCGCATGCGTTGAGATTTGGCAGTTTTTACCGAATGTCCACCTATGATCTGGAGACGATTATTGCAGGCTAGACATATGGAGTTCGCTTCTATCAATGATGGCCCTCTTTCAAGAATCATGAGCACTGACCTCGACGAACTCAAAGCACTGGTCGCAACTCTCAAAGCCGACCAACAGGCCCAAAAAGACAAAGAGAAGCGTGACGCCTGGACGAAGTATGTTTCACTTTCAATGATCTGCCTCGCGGTCCTGACGGCCATCGCCACCCAGCGCGGTGCCGGCTACTCTTCGGCCACCATGAAGCAGTTAAACGAAGCGACATTCAATCAGGCCGAAGCCTCTGATCAATGGGCCTTCTACCAGTCCAAGGGCATCAAGCAGAGTATTTATGAACTGGAGCGCGACCGGCTGGCGAGTGGTGGGGCCGTTGTCGAACCGCAGGTTCTCGCCGGACTCACGGCGAAGATTGAACGCTATGAAGGTGAGAAGAAAGACATCGCGAAAGAGGCGAAGAGCTTTGAGGCCAAGCGCGATAGCGCGCGCGGACTTGCCACTGCGGCGGCGAACCTAGGCCGGGAAATGGGCCTTGCGACCACGTTCTTCCAAATCGCAATTGCCCTTGGCGGTATGTGTCTTGTGACTAAGAAGCGCTGGCTTTGGTATGTCTCGATGGGCATCGGGGCACTCGCTCTATTGCAGATGATCCGTATTCTTGTGCTGAACGGCTAAATACTAAAATCGAAATCGAGAACAGGCTAGCCTTTCAGCAGATGGCCGCGCGAAACGCCTGGGTAAGGCACCCTCTTCGACGATCCACGCTGCGACCTCACTCGGGGAGCGGCTTTGTGGTAAGAAGTGGACTGCGTTGCCCGAAACCGTTGGGCGCTGTCTTTTTATTTAGGAACATTCGATCGGCCTTGTCTTCAAAACTTTTCATTTTGTCCGATCTGCAGCGGCCGCTCGTGAAGGTACCATACTGTCGGAGCCTCCGTATGGTTCTACCGTTTCACATTAAGAACCGCACCGGTCGGAGGAGGTGGGGCGCTCGGAGTAGCCTCTGCCGATTCTGGTGCAACCTTGGCTACATTTGCGGCCGGCGGTGGTACCTGGGCCTGAGATTTCGCCATTTGCGCGAGTTTCAATTTGGCTTGGACGTCGCCTTGCGCCGCTTCGGCTCGGGTTTGTGCGGCGGTTTCCATTGCTTCCTGTGCATGACTACCGAGAGGAGATACGTTCATCCCATTACCTACGTCAGTATGGGCGATCGCTTAAGGATTATCGACGCTTTAGAGAAATTGAGGAATCTCCCGATCAAGGTAATAGCACGCGGAATGGTGACAGTAGATTGGCATCGGTAGGTGCCGCCAGTCGCTCCAATCCCGGCAAAAGCGCCCGGAAAATCCTGTGCGCGTTTTTGAGTGTTGCACGACGGCTAACTTTTGCATCCCGTTGATGATTCAGATGAACGGTCTCGGGCCGGCTGAGTTCGAATCTCACCAGCCCGACCATTTTACTCAGTATAGATGGCCAACTTACGCTGGAAACCACGCCGGGAAACACTCTGGCCTTTCCTGCTGGCCGCGACGATCACGTGGTGCTCGGGTTATCCGGCGTCGGTGCCGACGGTGAGGTGGCTGGAGGTGGACAAGCTCGGGCACTTCGGGGCCTATGGCGCCTTGGCGACGGCCATCATCCGGCACCCCGCACTCCTGCGCTGGCCATGGCTTGGTTTGTGGTGGGCCCTGCCCCTCGCCTCGACCTACGGCATGGGGGATGAGTTTCGGCAGAGCCTGACGAATGGGATCAGAACCCCGGACTGGCACGACTGGCTGGCAGATACCGTGGGTGCGGTGGTGGCGGTGAGCCTATACATCCGCTGGCCGTGGTATCGCCGGATCATGGAGACGGTGCTGTGGAAGAAGCGCCCCAAGCCACAAGCTCACCAATCAACCGGGGAAGATTGGCCACAAAAAACACAAGAAACACAAAAATGAAGGGACTCGTTGATGGCTTGGGTACGATTCCATTTTTTTGCGTTTTTCGTGGCCAATCGGTTTGGGTCGGGTGCTCAAGAAGCACCAAGGCAGATTTCGAATAAGCACTTGGCCACAGCAGGCACAAAAAGCGCAAAAGCCGGAAGTTCACTGAATCGGATGCGTTGATTTTGTGCTTCTTGTGCTTTTTGTGGCCATGCCTTTGTCTCGGCGAAGATTCCCACCCAATTCCGCCCATCCCCCAATGACTCCCGCCGAGGCCAAGAAACGCATCGCCGACCTCCGGGCCGAGCTGGCGCGGCATGCCGAGCTCTATTACCGACAGGCCAAGCCCGAGATTGCCGACCGCGACTATGATAAGCTTGAGCGTGAACTCGCCGATTTGGAGAAGCAGTTCCCGCAGTTTGCGGCCAAGGTTTCGCCGACGGCCCAGGTGGGCGACGACCGGCTGGAGGGCTTCTCAACGTATCGGCACCGCCAGCCGATGCAGAGCCTCGACAACACCTACTCCGAGGAGGAATACCGCGCCTTCCACCAGCGGTTGGTGAAGCTTTTTGGTCGCGACGAGTTGGCCTACGTGGTCGAGCCCAAGGTCGACGGACTTGCGGTGAGTGTGACTTACGAGCAGGGCAAACTCGTCCGGGCCGTCACGCGGGGCAATGGCGAGGAGGGCGACGATATCACGATCAACGCCCGCACGATTTACTCGCTGCCGGCCGAGCTGAAGACCTCCAGGAAGCATCCGGCACCTGACGTGATCGAGATCCGCGGGGAAATCTACCTTACGACCGCCGAGTTCCAGCGCATCAACCAGGAACGCGAGGAAGCGGGCGAACCGGTCTACGCCAATCCGCGCAACCTCGCCGCCGGCACCATCAAGCAGCTGGACCCAAAGGAAGTCGCCCACCGCAAGCTGGAGATCGTGCTCTACGGCATCGGCCACTGCGAGCCCCAGGCCATCGGTTCCCAGAGTGAGTTTCTCTCTTTGGTCAAGTCTTGGGGCTTACCCACCGTTGAGAAATTCTGGCCGGCGCAGGGCATCGACGAGGCGTGGAAGGCCGTGGGCGAGCTCGACCGGATGCGGCACTCCTTTGCCTATGGCACGGATGGCGCGGTGACCAAGGTGGATTCCTTCGGACTGCGGCGCGAGGCGGGCAGCACGGCCAAGTCGCCGCGTTGGGCCATTGCCTACAAGTTCGAGCCCGAGCGGGCGGAGACCAGGATCAATGCCATCACGATCCAAGTCGGCCGCACCGGCGTGCTGACGCCCGTGGCCGAATTGGAGCCAGTCATCCTCGCCGGCACGACCGTCGCCCGCGCCACGTTGCACAACAAGGACGAGATTGCCCGCAAGGACATCCGCATCGGCGACTACGTACTCGTAGAGAAAGCCGGCGAGGTTATCCCGGCGGTGATCGAGGTGAACCTCAAGCGCCGCGTCCGGGAGTGTCGGGCCTACGAGTTTCCCGAGAAATGCCCCGTCTGCGGCACGAAGGTGGTCCAGCTCGAGGAGGAGGTCGCGCTGCGGTGTCCGAACCTCGGCTGTCCGGCCCAAGTCCGCCGCCGCCTGACGCATTTCGTCTCCAAGGCCTGCCTCGACATCGACGGTTTGGGCACGGCCATGATCGAGGAGCTGGTGGAGAAAGGGTGGGTGAAGGAGTTGCCGGACTTGTTCCGCTTGAAGCGCGACGACCTGTTGACCTTGGGTAAGAAGGTCGAGAAATCCACCGACAACCTGCTGGCGGCGCTCGAAGCGGCCAAACGGTGCGAGCTATGGCGTCTGATCCACGGGTTGGGCATTCCGCATGTGGGCGTGTCGGCGGCGAAGGACCTCGCCGCGTATTTCCGCGACATTGAGAAGCTCGCCGAGGCGAAGGTGGAGGACTTCATCGCCAATAAGGAAAGTGTCATTGCCGGCATCGGAGAAACCATGGCGGTGGCGATCTCGGGTTTTTTCGGTGAGGAGCGAAACCGCGCGCTGGTGGCAGGCCTGCTGGAGGTCGGCGTGAAGCCCGTGGCCCCGGAGAAGCCGGTCGGAGGCAGCAGAATTTTTGCAGGGAAGACCTTCGTGCTCACGGGCACGCTGCCGACGCTCACACGCGATGACGCCGCGGCGAAAATCGAGTTAGCGGGTGGCAAGGTCAGTGGCAGCGTCAGCAAGAAAACCAGCTACGTTCTGGCGGGCGAGGAGGCCGGCTCAAAGCTGGACAAGGCGAAGGAACTGGGCGTGCCGGTGATCGACGAGGCGGAATTTCTGCGGTTGCTGGGTGGGTAGGGTAGTCTGATGTAGGTCGGGCTTTACGCCCGACGAAATGCAGAATCTGTCGGGGATAAGCCCCGACCTACAGCCATCCCATCCGGACAGTCGGGGCGGGCGGAAATCGTTTTGCGTGGCAGCGGGAGTACGGTCTTTATCCGTGAACCTCGTCATGAAACTACCCCTGTGGCTGCTGCCTGGATTGTTCGCAACTGTCTGGACGGTCGCTTCGGCGATCGATCGCCTGCCCATCGAGGATTTCGCCCGGGAACCCAGCGCCGCCAAGGCGAGCCTTTCGCCCGATGGCAAACGGCTGGCCTTCCTGCGCGATTTTGGCGGCCGCACCATGCTCCACATTGCCGACATTGACGCGAACAAACTGTCCCGCCTGGACATGGGCGAGGCCGCCGTGAAGAACGATGCGCGCAAGGAGGTGAGTGCGTTCACCTGGGTCGGCGACCGCCGTCTGGTCGTCACCACGACGGTGTGGGATGCGTTTTATGGCGTAGTGGCGGTCAATGACGACGGCGGCCAGCCCGTGCCCATCAGCGGATACGAGAATAACGTGGGACAGGTCAAAAGCATGATTGCCGGGAGGATTACTTACACCATGTCGTCTGTGCTCCGGGAAACCGTGCATGCGTTTTACGACAAGGACGCGAGCATTCTAATGCTCGACCGGCATGAGCTTTCACCCGGGAGTGCGAACCGGCCGGATATCATGAAGGTAAACACCGTGGACGGCAACGTCTCCACGGAGCTCAAGAACCCCGGGGAGGTCGCCCGGTGGGGGCTCGATTTCAACGGCGTGGCCCGGCTGGGCGTGCTCAGCCATGGCGAGTTGTCCGGTGCGACCTATCGGGAAAACGCCCAGGCGCCCTGGCGCACGATCTTGCCGCTGGAAAAACGGAGCGGCGGGATCCGGCCGTTGGGTTTCGACTCGGCCAACAACCGGATCTTTGTCGCCTCGCTCAACCCGGAAAATCGCTGGGCGGTGTTCCCGCTCGATCCAGCCACCGGCGTGAAGGGGGAAGCACTCGTCTCCGACCCCGTGTACGATATTGTGGCCGAAGCCGCTGGCGATACAGTCGGGCCCGGCTTGTCCGCGGTGACGTTTTCGAAAAAGAAGCAGACCCTGGTGGGCCTTCGTTACACGACGGAGCGACCGCAGGCGAAGTGGTTTGACCGTGATTTCATCGGCTACCAGGTGGCCATCGATCGTGCCTTGCCGGATACGGTCAACCTGCTGATCGGTTTCAGCCATGACGAGAACCGGCTGCTCTGGTACTCCTTCTCCGACCAGAATCCCGGGGTGTACATGCTGATGGATGTGGAAAAGCACAAATTGAAGGTGCTCGGCATGCGGATGAACTGGATCAAACCCGAACAGATGGCCCCGATGCTCGTGGTTAAATATCCGGCGCGCGACGGACTGTTGATTCACGGCTACCTGACGGTACCCGTTGGGCATCAGCCCAAGGATCTGCCCCTGGTCGTGCTGGTGCACGGTGGGCCCTGGGTCCGGGATACGTGGGGCTTCGAGCCGCTGGTGCAGTTGCTCGCCAACCGCGGCTACGCGGTGCTGCAGATGAATTATCGGGGATCGACCGGCTACGGGGAGGAACTCTACCAGAAAGCCCGGCGGCAGATCGGGCGGGAGATTCAGGACGATATTGAAGACGCGACACGATGGGCCATTACCGCCGGCGTGGCCGATCCCAAACACATCGCCATCATGGGTGGCAGCTATGGTGGCTACTCGACGTTGTTTGGCCTCGGGCATAACCCCGAACTATATCGCTGTGGCATATCCATCGCCGGGGTGACCGACTGGCCTGCGATTTACCAGGACAGCGATGTGGCGGAAAGCAAAGCGGCCAAGCGATACTGGCGTGATCAGATCGGCGATCCCATCAAGGACCAGTATGACCTACGGGGCATCTCCCCGGTGAACTTCGCTGACAAGATCGCCGCGCCGCTGCTGATCATCCAGGGAAAGGAAGACCAGCGCGTGCCCCAGGACCAAGCCAAGCGCATGATCGACGCCCTGACCAAGGCCGGACGGAAACCCGAGAGCCTGTTCATGCCCAATCTGGGGCACACCTTGGGCAACGAAAAACAGCGGACCGAGATCTACAAGGCGGTCGTCGCCTTCCTGGAGAAGAACCTCGGGCCGGGGGTGCCTTGAGGAGGGCAGTGAAATTGAGGTGGAACCCGGCCTCCGGACGGGTTCGCGGCACGATCGAGAGGGAAACCCATCCAGAGACCGGGTTCCACCTGCGCTTCACGGCGTAATCGCCGGCCTGAGCTTCGGCATGCCGTTGTCCACCGACACCGGCCCGGCGCCGCTGATGGCGAACGTGACCAGCAGGAACAGCACGAGGGAGGAAAACTCCAGCGACTGGCCGCCACTCATGAGACCCTCGCCGCGATGGATGAACACGGCGCCAGCCAGAATCGGGACCTGGACCCAGGCGGCAATGCGGGTGAGCAGGCCGACGGTCAGCATCAGCCCGCCGATGAGGTGGGCGAGGGCGATGTAGTGCAACAGGCCCACCGTTATGATCCACGGATAATCCATCCGCTGGAGCATGGTCTGGATGAACTCCGCCCGGGTGTTGGTGATGATGAAGACACCGCGGATAAAAAGGCCGAGGCCGAGATAGACACGCACGCAATCGAGCCAGACCTTGGGGTGGGCTTCCGCCCAGTCGATCCATTGACGCAGCTTTTCCATGGGAACAGCCTCCGATCTTGAGTTGGGGTAGCACCGACGGGCGGGATGTCCGCCGGAACGGCTGCAGGATACTGCGTGGACCGGACTGCGGTCAATGGCAGGGTTTAGCCGGCAATGATACAGTTTGTCATTGCGAGGAGTTCGCAAAGCGGCCGACGAAGCAATCCATCTAGGGTGTGACTTCCACCCCCTATATCCCACCGCCGAGCGCCAAGGCAGCAAAGAAGCGATCCAGTTTTAACCACTAGCAGGCTGCTGAAAAACCGCCCGTTTTGAGATTTTGGTGCTCCGTCGGGTGATTTTGGGCCGCGAGCGCGAGCTGCGGGCTTTGCTTTCGCGCCGGTTTCTGCGCGGTCCGCATGGTTTTGGCGGCGTTGTCGCGGGG
>JANYDW010000077.1 GCA_025363455.1 Oleiharenicola sp.
ACACCGAGAAAACGCCGCCAAAGCGTGCGGACCGCGCCGAAACCGACGCGAAAACCAGGCGCGCAGCTCGCGCTCGCGGCCCCAAAACTCCCGGCGGAGCACTAGAAGCTCAAATCGGGCGGTTTTTCAGCAGCCTGCTAGATATGATTTGGGTGCTTTTCATGGGATAAACGGTAGGAATCTTACGAATGATGATGCCAGCGCGGTGCGCCCGACACTTCCTGTGCCCTCAACGAGGGTAAGGCATGGACAGACACATCACGATAGAACCGGGGTGGTGGATGTTTCTCGTCTGGCCCGACGAGGCCATTAGCTAGGACGGTTCCGCCAGTTAGGGCAACCCCCGATTGGTCATTAACCACATCCTACTTCGCCCCGCCCACTAAGGACGCGGAAGCTAGAGGCACAAAGTCAGACCGCGAAGCAATAGGCGTGGCTTTGGGGCATTCAAACCCCAGCTGATTCTGTGCGATCAAGATTTTGCTCTCTCCGTTCTCTGTGTTTTTGTGCCTCTGTGGTAAACGCTGCTTTGGTCAGAGATTGAAACGGGGCCGAGATTGAAACGGGGCCGTGGTTTGGGGTTTGTGGTCGAAGGGACGCGATGGTTGCGAACCAAGATCAGCCTAGCCCTCCAATCTCCACGAGACGGACGCGGCCGGGCCATTCACGATAAGTCGTGCGGGGTGTGTGCCCGTTCGACAGGTTCGACGAGCTCACCGCAGGCAAGCTCAGGGCAGGCAAATAGCCGGGTAGGGGAGTAGGGTGCGACGCACGCATTTACCCGCCGTGGCCCCGGCGAGGTCGGCATCCAAGAGCGAAGGTCACCCCGAAGCAATCCTGCTCTTGGCTCAGCTCTAATTCTGCGCCATTGCCGGCTGCCGGTCCGACAAGCTCATGGCCCAGGGCAGGGGATAGGCTGATCTCAGACCTCCGTCCTCGGACTACCGCCCTGCAGCAATCGCCTGGCCGACCTCGCGGGACTTCGCCCCGGTGGCCAGCATGGCCCGGACCAGCAGATCGAGCGACACATTGGATTCACCGGCCTCAAGCTTGGCCACCCGGGACTGACTGGACCCCAGCCGCCGCGCCAGCTCGGACTGGGAGAAACCCAGGCGCGTCCGGCGACCGCGCACGGCCCCGGCGAGCGCCAGCCGCATGTCGACCATGGCCGATTCGTTCGGGCTCAGCTTGAGGAGCTCCGCGGCGGAGCCGACGCGGAATCCGGCTCCCGCCAGGCGGGCTTTCTTGGCAGTTTTCATGGAGGATCCTTCAGGGGATGGCGAGGTAGAGTCTGAGGCGTCGCTGGCAGGTCCGGATGACCGCCCGCGGAGTTTGCGGCGTTTGCTTGTCGAGGATTTCGAGGATTACCACGGCATCGGCGGCGGTGTGATAAAAGATGCGCCAGTTTTTGGTTTTGTCGGGAATACGGAGTTCATGGCAGCGCCGGCCAATGGCAGGCATGGGCCGGGAGTGGGGCAGGCCGGGCGATTCGCCCCGCTGCAAGCGGCGGAGCAGCACGCCGGCCTCAATCCTGGCCAGCTCGGTGAACGGCGGCGTCTTGATCTCGCCGTGCAGCCAAACCAGTGGTTTGTCGCCCTCAGTCATCACCAGTCAATATGTCGGAAATGACATATGTCAATGTTGATATGCTCACACAAATCAACGGCGGGTGTCGGCCAGGGCTTTGCATCTTTCCCGTCCTGGCCCGACGAGGCAGCCAGCAAGGCGGATGATTGGCGCCACGGCAATCCCGGACTCGGTTGGAACCACAAAGGCACCAGCCATCGCCAAGCCTTCAGCCTTCGCCAGGCCTACGGCTGACAGGATGGCGGGCAGGCACTGGCACAGGATTCGAACCAGCTGGTTTTGACCAGGGAAACCACAAAAGGCGCAGAACGGATCGACCGAGCCGGTCGTTGCACAGGAGGCAACGGAGCCAACGGAGGAGTAATTCCAATCGCCCAAAGCTATTGCACTACGACGATGCCCAATGGTAGGGCGGGACCGCTGGGCCCGCCGCGAACGTCATTACGGCGCGCCCAGCGGTCGCGCCCTACCCACGGCAAAGAGCAAATGCATCGGGCGATTGGTATAACCACGAAAGACACGGAACACACAGAAACATGGATCCGATTCCACCTCTGTTCCCTTCGTTTCCTCCTGTGAAGTGGTTCTGCCGGGATTCCCATCCGTCCTTCTGTCTCTGTGGTTAAACCTGCCTTGGTTTGGATTTACACCAAGGAAGCAAAGTTAGCCAAGAATCTGGAAACCTGCGCTTCCTTCGCGGTCTTCGTGTGAAAAATCGGCTCGGCTTGGACGGCTCCCGGCCTCTCATCTCTTGGTCCTTTCAGCGCCGATTGCAGTCTTGCCGAAAGCCCTCGCCCGCGTAGCTTGCGCCCATGAGCAAAGCCGAGATCATCGCCGAACTGCCGAAGCTTTCCGCGGCGGAACGGAGTGAGATTTTGGAGCAACTGTGGCGCATGGAGGAAACCTCCGGTCCGACCCAGCGCGAGAAGGCCTTGCTCGACGAAGCCCAGGCCGACTACGAAGCCAACCCCCAAGCCGGAGCGCCGTGGTCGGAGGTCGAAGCCCGCTTACGCCGCCGTCAATGAAGTGGCTGGTCCTGGTGCGGCCACGGGCTGAGGCGGATATCGCCGCGGCCCGCGATTGGTACAACGCCCGCCGAACCGGGTTGGGCGATGAATTCCTGAATGAGACCGCACGAATGGTGCATGAGCTCGAACTCAACCCCGAACAACCGCGGCTGTATTATCGCGAGTTCCGCCGGGTGTTGTTCCGACGATTTCCGTACAAACTGTTCTATCGCGTGGTAGAGCAGAGGGTGATCGTGTTTCGGGTGCTCCACGCCAAGCAGGACCATCCTGGCTTGATGACCTGACTCCAGATCCGGTTTACACCAAGGAAGCAAAGTTAGCCAAGGGTAGGGGCCTCTCCTTCGCTTCCTTCGCGGTCTTCGTGTGAAAATCTCCGGTGGATCTGACTAGTGTCCATTAGTGTGGATTGGTGGTTAAGTCCGGACGTTGCTTCGTCCTGTCGGCCATCAACTCAAATCCGTCAGCACCGTCAGGCCGGAAATCTTTTGGAAGTGGAGGTCCAGGGTCAGCACCGTTGCATTGGCCTGCAGGGCATGGGCCGCGATAAGCGCGTCCTGCGGCGGAATCGGTGCTCCCTTGCGGTCCAGGGCCAGGGCAATGCCGGTGGCCCGATCCCAAACCCGGCTGGTGGTGGGCACGCACGCCATGACCGCCAGCGCTTCGCGGTAGCGCAGGGCAACCCGGGGTGCGTGGATGCCGCGCAAGATCTCCATCAACACCATGCCGCAGGTCAGGAACTCATATTCATCGGCATGGGCTCCGAGCACAGCGAACGGATCAACTCCGCGCCGCTGGAGGCTGATGTAGTAGCTGCTATCGACGAGAACGGCGCCGGCCATAGGGAGCAGTATCCTCCATGACGCGGAAAGTTTCCAGATAGCCCGGACGCACCGTCTTGCTCAAGGCAGCGGGCTTCAGGCCCAAGCCAGCAGTTAGCAGACGTTTCAGTTTGCGCCGACGGGCCGCGCGCTCGGACGGAGTCTCGTTGGGCAACGACTTCGGTTCGGCGGATGGAAGCTTCGATTTCATGGTAATGCGGCCCGTCAGGGCGAAGATGTTTCCGACCGGAGGATTGGCAAGGACGCAGTCCGGCGTCTTGGGCCCGTTCTGTGTGTTCCGTGTATTGTGGCTAGCCGCTACGGCAAGGCTACAGACAACGGACCGCAGACTACAGACTAGCACTACTACGTTAGGTGACCGTTTTCCCGAGCGACACCCCCCGCCCTGCGGGCACCCCTCTTGATAGAGGGGAATCGAACAACGCTGGGTTGGGTTCCCTCTGGAGAGGGGTGGCGCGAATGCGACGGGGTGTGTTGGAACCTAACGTAGTAGTGCTAGAGACCACGGACCACGAGCGCCAATCAGTTCTACACCAAGGCCGCAAAGATCGCAGAGGGTTTATGATCCTTCGCGCCCTTTGCGTCCTTCGTGTGAAACATTCCGATTCGACTCACGCCAAGATCGCGGAAACGGGCAGCTCGTTTCTCCGGATTAGTGCCCACTAGCGTGGATTAGTGGTTAACCCTCAGCCTACGTCTTCGGCCCGCCGCTCATCTTCCGCGCTTTCTCCAAGGCCTCGCCGGTGGACTCGGCGGTGAGCTTCAGGACTTTATCCGGGGCCGTGCGGACGAAATACACCCGGCCGGTCGCGCTCTTCACCTCGAGGTCGACGTGGGGCAGGGCGACCGTGGCGGGAATCCGGAACGTCTCCGCCAGCAGTTGCGCGGACGCGATGTCGCGGACGCGGGGATCGGCGGTTTCCTGGATATAATCGAAGATCTTGATCACGGATTCGCCAAACTGCGTTTCCATGTCTTTGGCGGTCAGGTCGGCCTCCACGAAGGACTTTGCGGCCTCCTCGCTTGCGGCCAGCACCCGTTGCGAGCCGACGTTGGTCTCGACCGAGTAGAGGTTCTGCTTGCCCACCGTCTTGATCAACGTGGCGGCGCTCGCGACGATCTTCACCACTTGCTCGGGCGGCTCGCCCTTGGGCGACAGGCTTTGCTCCATGATGAAGTTCTGCTCGTCGCGCGATTCGACCGGCACGTCGAACTCGGCCAGCGAGCGCCAGGAATTCACGATGTGGAAGGTGCCTTTTTTCGTCGCGGGATTGTAGGTGAAGCCATTGATCACGATCTGGTGGCCGATCTTGGAGTTGCCGTCCCACGGGTGCGTCGCGAGGAAATCCGCGGGGAGCGACAGCCACATGTTTTGCGGCAGCGCCGAGAGGATGGGGTGGCCCTTGCGCAGTTCCTGGCGCGCCCACTCAAACGGCGGGAGCGTGCCGCTCGGATAATGCACGAGCGGGCTCGGCTTCTGGCGCAGGAACAGCATCTGCATCCCGACATGGTAGTTGTGGTCGAGGTAGGGCGTGTCCTTCGGGACATTGTTGATGACGCGGTAAATCTCGCTGTCCTCGACGGGGTAGCCGGCGATGTCGAGGTAGTGGACGCGGGCGTAGAACATGCATGTGCCACCGATCTGGTCGCGCAGCTTGGCCGGGGCGACGAGCTGGACGGTTTCCACGCCGTCTTTCGTCTCCTGCTTCTCGATGGTTTTCTTGACCTCGACCTTGGCGATGACGACGGAGGATTTGCCGGCGGCGAGCGGATGCTCGGTGATGAAGTCCTTGAGCCATTCGGTCTCCGTGGCCGTGAGATCTGCGGTCGGGAACAAGCCCTTGCGGCCATTCTGGTAGAGCACCCGCACGTAACCGCCGTCGATGCGCGCGGCAGCGAGGCCCTCGAAGGTCGGATGGGGCTTGGCGCCTTTCTCGGGTGGCGGTGGTCCTTCCGGTTTCGCGGGAACGACAACGGGGGCGGGCGCCGAGGCTGAGGGCTTCGGCGGAGCTTTGGCCTCCTCCGCTTTCTTGCCGCAACCGGCGAAGGGCAGCGCGAGAATTAAGAGGGCAGAAGGAAGAAGGAGGAATCGGGGAAGGGGCATGGGTCGGACCACAGATTGTGGACTAACGGCCGGTGACCAAGGACGAAAGTCTGTTGAGCCACATACGCACGAAGATACAGCAGAGGAGCAGGGCGGCTTGAACAGCAAAGTCTTTTTGACCACGGATTTCACGGATCACACGGATCGATCGGGGCATGAACACATCCGTGTCATCAGTGTAATCCGTGGTCGAAAACTGTTTGGTCCCCACCTCTGCGGTTAATTCCTGCCTTTGCCTTTTGGCCGGCCGCATGTTCTCTGTACTCCGTCCTCTGTCTACTGTCCTCTGACCATACCCCGATGTCCGAGCTATCCCGCCGCCATTTCCTCAAGTCCACGGCCGTCGCCGGCGCGGCCGTCAGCGTCGGCCAGCTTTCGCTTCGCACCGCGCTTGGCGCGGACGCAACCGTGACCGGCGCCATTCCGCCGGCGCCGACGTGGGTGGACAAGCCCATGCGCTGGGCGCAGCTCACGCTCGTCGAGGACGACCCCGGCAAGTTCGACCTGAAATTCTGGCTCGAATACTTTGCGCGCACCAAGTCCGACGCCGTCTGCCTCAGCGGCGGCGGTTGCGTGGCCTATTACCCGACGAAAATCCCGTTCCATCACCGCAGCGCCTGGCTGGGCGACCGCGACGTGCTGGGCGAGTTGATCGCCGGCTGCCGCAAGCTCGGCATGGTGGTCCTCGCCCGCACCGACCCGCACGCCACCTACGACGACGTGCAGGCGGCCCATCCGGACTGGATCGCGGTCACCGCCGACGGCCAGCCGCGCCGCCACTGGGCGTCGCCGGAAATGTGGGTCACCTGCGGACTCGGGCCCTACAACTTCGATTTCATGACCGAAGTGAAGCGCGAGATCATGTCGACCTACAAGGTCGACGGCATCTTCATCAACCGCTGGGAAGGCTCGGGCATGTGCTATTGCGCGCATTGCCAAGCCAACATCAAGGCGGCGACCGGCTTCGACCTGCCGCGCACCAACGATCCGCAGGATCCGGCCCGCAAGGCCTACATTGTCTGGCAGCAGGAACGGTTGTTCGCTCTCTGGGGCCACTGGGATGCGGCGGTCCGGGCGATCAATCCCGATTCCTGCGTGATTCCCAATGGCGGGGGCGGCGCCAGCAGCGCGCTCGACATGAAGCACATTGGCGAGGTCGCGCCGACGCTCATGGCCGATTACCAGGCTCGGCGCGGCGTGATGCCGCCCTGGGGCAACGGGAAGCGCGGCAAGGAATTTCGCGCCGCCATGGGCCGCAAGCCGATCATCGGCATCTTCAGCGTCGGCCTCGAGGAACCCTATCGCTGGAAGGACTCGGTCCAAAATCCGGCGGAGATCCGACTGTGGGCGCTTGACGGCATCGCGAACGGCCTGCGGCCGTGGTTCACGAAGTTCGCCGGTAGCGTCAACGACCCGCGCTGGCTCAAACCGGTGGAGGAACTCTATGGCTGGTGCGCGGCGAACGAGCGTTACTTGCGCAATGAGCGGCCGCTCGCCCGGGTGGCCATCGTTTATTCGCAGCAGTCGGCCTGGTTCACCCCCGGCGACAAGGGCCCGCGGACGGGGATCGAGGATCCGGGACTTGGCTGGTACCAGGCGCTGATTGAGGCCCGCATCCCCTTCGAGATGGTGCACGACCGGTTGCTCGACTGGGAACGCGTGATGCATTTCAAGACGTTGATCCTGCCCAACCTCACGGCGCTTTCCGACGAGCAGTGCGGGCAGATCCGCCAGTTCGTCCGTGGCGGCGGCAGCATCGTCGCGACGCATGAGACTTCGCTCTACGACGAGTGGGGTGTAAAACGGAAGAACTTTGGCCTGGCCGGGGTGTTCGGGGCGAGTTTTGCCGGACGGCTCGAGGGTCCGATGCGAAACGCCTACCTTCGCCTCGAACACGACACCACGCCCGGTCACCCACTGCTGCGTGGGTTGGATGATGCGCCGCGCATTGTCCACGGCGTCAACCGGGTGGAGGTGGTCGCGAATCCTGAGATGGAGCTCCCACCGCCGCTGACGCTGATTCCCTCTTATCCTGACCTGCCGATGGAGAAGGTTTTCACCAAGATGCCGCGGACGAATATCCCTCAGGTGTTTTTGAGCGAACAACCAGCCGTGATCAAGGGCGCGCAGACGCGTGGACGCGTGGTCTATTTCCCTTGGGACATCGACCGCACTTTTTGGGAAGTTCTCTCGCCCGACCACGGGAAGCTGATGCGCAATGCCGTCGAGTGGGCCATGGACGGGACGGCGCAACCCGTGGTCGTGACCGGTGCTGGCGTAATTGACGCGACGGCGTGGCGGCAGAAAAAGTCACAGACCGTCCATCTCGTGAACCTGACGAACCCCATGATGATGAAAGGCCCGATCCGGGAGTTCATCCCCGTGGGTGAGCAAAA
The DNA here is from genome assembly GCA_025363455.1 of Oleiharenicola sp. Lineage (GTDB taxonomy): Bacteria > Verrucomicrobiota > Verrucomicrobiia > Opitutales > Opitutaceae > Lacunisphaera. The sequence continues at coordinate 7,955 of JANYDW010000077.1, forward strand.
GGTGCGGCTGGAGATTGACGGCGACATACGGGGCGTGAAATTGCTAGTGAGCGGCGGTGTGCCAGCGACCCGCCGGGATGGCGGTTGGCTGGAAGTCACCGTCCCCTCCATCCTCGACCATGAAGTCATCGCGGTGGATCTGGGATAGAGAAGGGAGCAAGGAGAGTGGAGCGAAAAGCCAGGCATTTTCGGCCGGATCGTTTGTAGTCTATTAAACTACAAATGGATTTCCCCTCCTCCGTGCTCTCTGGGTTAAACCCTGTGCGTTCCGTGTATTCTGTGGCTAATCAATCTGCACCAAGGTCGACCCGCCGGCCGGTGCGGGCGGACTCTTTCGCGGCGTCGAGGATCTCGTTCACGATGAGGTTGAGCTCAAGTGATCCCAGACCCTCGGGCTTGACCTCACGTCGGATGACGGCGGCAAAATACGAGATCGAGTCCGCATAGGGCGCGGTCAGTTCCGGCGCCGGCACGGGGCTCTCCGGGGCTTTGCCCGTCCGCAGGAACAGGCCGTTTCGGTCCGGCTGTCGCAGCGCGCCGCCTGTGCCGTAGAGCTCCAGGTCCTTGCGGCCATACGGCCAGTTCCACGAAGCCTGGATGATTGCTTGGGTATGCGGGTAGGTGAGCACGATGGTCGCCTCATCGTCCACTTTGGGATAGAGCTTGGGCTGGAGCTGCTGCGTGACGGCGAGGACCGAGGTGGGGCGCCGGCCGTCCATCAGCCACGTGGCGAGGTCGGCGCCATAGCAGCCGAAATCCATGAGGGCGCCGCCGCCGTTCAGCACAGGGTCGGTCAGCCACGCCAGAAAGAACGGGGAGCAAATCGCCGCCGGGCCGGAATGACCATCGTGGACCACGATCTTGGTCAGTTCGCCGAGGGCGCGCTGCCCGTGCACGAGTTCGTAGGCCCGATGCAGGCTGCGATACCAGGTGGTCTCGTAATTGACCACGACGGGGATGCCAGCCTTGCGGGCCACGGCCGCCATCGCCTTTGCGTCGGCGAAGCTCACGGCCAGAGGCTTTTCCATCATGACAGGGAGACCGAGGGCGGCGCACTGTTCCACGACCCAGCGGTGGTCGAACGTCGACGTGAAGGTGGCGACGCCCTGCACGTTCGTCGCGGCGCGCAGTGCCTCCAGACTGGGAAAGAACAAGCCTGCGCCGAGATGGTAGCGCTGCGCGATCTGGGCGATGAGGGCCGGGTCGGTTTCCACGATGCCCACCAGCTGGACGTCCTTGCGAGCGAGCAAATCAGGCAGAAACCCGGTGACGTGGTCGTGCACCAAACCGACAATGGCGATCCGCACCGGTGCGACGGCTTCCTGCGCAGACAAGGAACCGACGGCGAAGAGGAACTGTACCAGGAAAATGAGCTTTCTCACGAGGGGGGCGGGGGCTTGAAACCAATTTTGGGAGAATAGCGCCGCAACGGCAATGCTGCTTTGCGCGCCAATATCAACGCCGCGATCATTTCACAGGCGGCAACTGAAACCGACCTTTGATTACTGAAAATTAGTGTGTATTTGTGGTCGTCTGCATTGCGTGTTTTCATTTTAGCCTACCTCCATGAACAAACTCCTCCGCCTCACCTGTCTGTTCGCCCTGGCTGCCTTCGCCGCCACGGCCGTGCGCGCCGCCGATGACCTGCCCGCGCTCAAGGACCTCTTTGCTGGCAAATTCCACATCGGCGCGGCTATCGGCGGCGAGGTGGCATCGCAGACCGACCACCGCCTCCGCCCGCTCCTCCTAAAGCACTTTGATTCCATCACGCCGGCCAATCTGCTCAAGTGGGGCGTCTACAATCCGAAGCCCGGCGAATACAACGACGCGGCGGCCGAGGCTTACTTTGCCTATGGCCAGGCCAACAAGATGTACGTCGTCGGTCACTGCCTGTTCTGGCACAGCCAGACTCCCCAGTGGGTGTTCAAGGATGACAAGGGCGCCGATCTCACCCGCGAAGCGCTGCTCCTGCGCATGCGCGAGCGGGTGCGCCGCGTGGCCAAGCTTTATGGCGACCGGACCAACGCCTGGGATGTCGTCAACGAAGCGATCATGGAGGATGGCACTCTGCGCCCCAGTACCTTCAACCGGATCATCGGACCCGACTTCCTGGCCGAGGCCTTCCGCATCGCGCAGGAGGAGCTGCCCGCCTCGGTCGCACTGCTCTACAACGACTACAACATGGAGAATCCCCACCGGATCGACGCCGTCGTGAAAATGATCCATGACCTTCGCGCCCAGGGCCGGCGCATAGACGCGGTCGGCTCCCAGGCACACTGGCGGCTGGCGACCCCCACCATCGAGCAGATCGAGAAGAGCATCATCGCGTTTCGCGATGCCGGGGTGAAAGTCCACTTCACCGAGCTCGACATCGAGATGCTGCCCCGCAACGCGCCCGGCGCCGACGTATCCATGCGGCAGGAGAGCAGTCCGGAGAACAATCCGTACACCGCCGGCCTGCCGCCGGAGCTTCAGGCCAAGCTGGCCCAGCGGTACGCCGACATCTTTGCGCTCTTCCTCAAGCATGCCGATGTCGTCGAGCGCGTGACCTTCTGGGGCGTGACCGATGGCGACTCGTGGTTGAACAACTGGCCCGTGCACGGCCGCACCAATTATCCGCTGCTCTTCGACCGCGCCGGAAAGCCCAAGCCCGCATTCCAAGCCGTGGTCGATACCGCGAAGAAGCCCTGACCTGGATATTTCACACTCACCCGTGTCGGCGCGGCAGACTGTTCCGCGTGCTTTCCGAACCTGTCATTGCGAGGAGCGCAGCGACGAAGCAATCCAGCGAGATGGATCGCCACGCCCGACTCCGTCGAGCTCGCGATGACAATCCGGGTGTGAAATATGCAGGCTATGGCAGATTGGCCACAAAAAGCACAAAGAACACAAAAGGGAGCCGGCGCAATCCCGTTGAATTGTCGCCGGGCAGATCTGGTGCGATCCTTTTGATGCTTCGACCCCGGCCAGGCTTCATTGAACTCCGGAGTTGAAGCTTTTCGTGTTTCTCGTGTTCTTTGTGGCCATTGCTTCTGCGCCTTCCCTGCCTATTGTGGCAAAATCCTTCCCCATGAAATCCCTCCTCCGTCTGCTCTGCCTCACTGCCGTTTGCTATTTCTCCACCGCCGGCCTGTCCGCCGCTGATACCGCGCCGGTCTATGAGCTGCGGATTTACTACACCCTCCCGGGCAAGATGCCTGATTTGCTCAAGCGCTTCCGTGAGCACACCTGCCAGCTCTTCGAGAAACACGGCATGGCAAACGTTGGCTACTGGATTCCCGTCGAGGCCAAGGATCAGGACAAGCTTTACTACGTCCTCAAGCATGCCAGCCGCGATGCCGCCAAGGCTTCGTGGAAGGCCTTCGGCGATGATCCGGACTGGAAAGCCGTGCGCGATGCCAGCGAGGCCGCCGGCAAGATCGTGGCCAAGGTAGACTCCACCTTCCTCGCCGCCACCGACTACACGCCGGCCGCGATCCCCGCCCTCACCGGCGGGCACGTCTTCGAGCTCCGCACCTACACCTGCAACGAGGGCAAGCTCGACGCCCTCGATACCCGTTTCCGCGACCACACGATGAAGCTCTTTGCGAAGCACGGGATGACCAATGTGCTCTACACGCACACGACCGACGCCGCCAAAGGAGCCGGGACGACTCTCGTCTATTTACTCGCCCACGCCAATGTGGACGCAGCCAAGAAGTCTTTCGACACGTTCCGCGCCGACCCGGACTGGATCAAGGTCCGCGACGCCTCCGAGGCCGCCGGGAAGATCCTGGTGAATCCGCCGGCGTCCATCTTCCTCACCCCGACGGATTTCTCTTCCCTCAAATAATTGAGGGAAGAGCCTCGCCATAGTCCCGCAGGTGCGGGACGACGGCGGGCCATCGCAGAATCAGCCAAGACAGTTTTGGCCACAAAGAGGCGCAAAAAGTGGTAGTGGGTCATTCGGTTTCCCACCGCTGCTTGGGATACTGTAGGTCGGGGTTTAGCCCCGACATGGACGTTGATCGTCGGGCATAAAGCCCGACCTACAATCAAACGGACCCACTACCCCAAAAGTGTTTGGACGCTTGGAGTAGACTTTCCGGGCGCCTATTAGGCGCCTCATGGATTTCTCTTGCTGAGTGAGAGCGTTTTTCAGTGTCCAAACTCATTGGTCCGAGATCAGTTTTTGTGCGTCTTTGTGCCATTTCGTGGCCAATCTCTCTGCAGCTCCGTGGCTTTGTGGTTCAAATCCCCTGCGATTAAACGGTTCGCTTCATCGCCAACATGAAGTGAGGGCCCGAGTGCGGACACTATCGGGCCAACAGCTTCTGGTTCAGCTCAAGTAGTCGCTCCCGCAGCGAGGAACTGGTGACGTGCTGCAAAGCGACCTTAATCATCGTCAGGGCCAGTACGCCTCCTCACTCCGCGGCGATCTCCACCACTGCCACCGTGAAAGGTGCGAGGTCGAACGCCATGTCGCGGGCAAAGGCTCGTTTCGTTTCGACGGAGCGGATCTTGTTTGGTTCGGCCAGAGAATTTTCCGTCCCGGCCTCTGCGGTGATCGTCGTGACTGTAACGGTCGCGCGGGCGGGGATGGCCGCGCCTTGAAAGCGGACGAGTAGCGTATTGGGCTGGCCGGCGTAGTTGACCGCCTTGAGCACGATCCGCTTTCCGTCAGCACTTCCGGTCGCGATGGCGTCGACCGTATCCGGGGTCCAGTCCTCGGGTTTCATCTGGGAGATATCGTCAAAGAATGCGGCCCGGTTGGGGAGGTCCTTGAACGTACCCGATGCGAAGGCGTAGCGCCGCGGGGCGTAGTGCGCCCGGAACAGTTGCTCCGTGACGTATCCGCCGCCCGCGAACCACGAGACGTGGTCGTGGTAGATCCAGGAATGCCAGTCAGGGTCGTCGGCCGTGTTGCGCAACAGCAGCGCGGGGCAGGTCATGTCCAGCGTGGGGCTCAATTTTTCGTAGCTCAACAAACTGCCGGCCGCGTGCAGCCCGGCGCGCCAATCGTGTGAACGGCACAGGCCCCATTCCAGGACGGCCAGCCGGATCGCCGGATGCGCTGAGGTGCGCACATAGTCCCCGAGCTTCACGAGGTAGTCTTCAATGCGGCGCACACCCGAGGCGTAGTTCTCCGGTTCATACTCGTAGTTATGGCAGCCGAGGATGTCGAAGTTGGCGCCGGCGAGGTCGATCAACTTCTGGCTCCAGTTATTGTCGTTCGAGCGTTTCTGTCCGCAGGCGACGATCTTCACGCCGGGGGCGATCTGCCGCAGCCGGCTGCCGTAAGCATTGACGATCTCCGCATAAGCGTCGGGGCTGAGGTGGTGGTTCATCGGCTCGTTGTCGATCTGGATGTAAGGCACCACGTAAGGCTCAGGATGACCGTTTGCCGCCCGCTTCCGGCCCCAATCCGTGGTCGCCGGGTCGAGCAGGTAGTGCACCCAATCCATCGCATAGCCGATCTGCACGGGGTCGGTGTTCGTGGCGCTCAATACGATCAGCGGCTGGGAACCGAGCTGGCGGCACAGATCGAGGAACTCGTCCGTGCCGAAACCGTAATAATCGGAGTACCCGCCCCAGATGGTGTTCGGGTTCATGCGGCGGCACACGGCCGGACCAACGCCGTCTTTCCACTTATAGATCGAGGCGTAGGAGCCGCCTGGCCAGCGAATGAACGGTGGTTTGAGGGCCTGCAGCGACGCCAGGAGATCGGGTCGAAGCTTGCCGTGGGCGCGCGCCTCGGCGCGCATCAGCGAGACGAAGTCGATGAGTACCGCGCCGGTGCCAGTGCCGGCGATTTCCACCTCCGCCTGGGGGTCGGTCGCCGGGCTGGTGAATTTCAAACCGACTTCCTGCCAGCGGTCGCCGCTGGCGGCGAGCGGCACCTCGACGAGGCGTTGGCCGGCCGAACCCTTGACCCGAAGCGTGAGCGCCAACCCAGCCTGCTCGGGCTTGATCCAGACCGAGCCGTCGTAGACCACCCCCGCCTCAACATAAACCCGGCCCTGCCGCAGTCCAGCCGAGCCATGGTCCGCCGTGAGCCGTACGCTTGTCTCTCCCTGCTCGAAGCGGACCGGTACCGTCCCCACCGTGCCATGTTCGGCAAAGGAGCTCCAATAGTCCTTGAAATCGGTGCCCTCAAAACCCTGGCCGCGGATCTGTTCGGCATAGAGACCGTCGACGGTCGAGTGATTGATCTCCTCGAGAAACTGACCGTAGATCCGCTCGTCGACCTGGCCGGCCACGCGGTCGGTGTCGACCAGCAGGACCGCCACGCCAGGTGCGGCAAAGGCGGCGAGAGGCAGCAAACCGATCACGACGAGACGGAACAGGACACGGCGGGGGGTGCGTGGAGTCATGGACAGACCATCACGCTCCCGGGCGATGGAATCCAACCCAAAGTCACCGTTCCCCTGTCCGCCCACCCGCGCCGTTCGATGAAACAAGTCGCTACTTCGCTATCCGTGAATACCCTCTGCGCCATGAGCTCAAAACAACTTAAGGACGCCATTTTCGCCCAGCGCGCCGGTGCGGCCGCCGCCACCAACAAGAATCACACCCATCTCCCGGGCGCCCACGGCATCCGTCAGAACGGCAGCAATCACTCCAAGGTCACTCGCCAAAGTAACCCTGGCCGCAGCAATGTTTCGAAGGGGAAGTGACACTGAGTGGGGAGTTGAGAGCGGGTTAAACACAGAGACTTGGACGCACTGATTGGGGTTAGCATATCTGGTTGCAGTGAAGCATGCAGTTTCAACCGAACCGAGCATACGGTAGTGGGTCCATTTGGTTTCCCGCCGCTGCTTGGAATACTGTAGGTCGGGGTTTATCCCCGACATGGACGTTGATCGTCGGGCATAAAGCCCGACCTACAATCAAACGGACCCACTACCGACCATACACACCCCGCCCTGCCGGGCACCCCTCTTCAAAGAGGGGATTTTCGACCGCGTGGGTTTGGGTCTCCTCTATGAAGAGGGGTGGCGCGATAGCGACGGGGTGTGTCAGACGATTGCACGAACACCAATAGGAAAGCACCGGTTTCCGACAGGCCAACGGCGCGCTGGCCCATCGCCGACTGGCTTTACCTATGTTCCATCCGCGGGGACCAGGCGGACGAGCCAGCCGGACGCACCATTGAGCTGTTCGAGCGCAATATAGATCAGCCCATCCGGCCCGGTCTTGATGTCGCGGATACGCCCCAGGTTGGTGAAAAGTAGTTCCTCATGGGCGACCTTGCCGTCCTTCATCTCGAACCGAATCAGCTTTTGCTGGGCGAGCGAGCCGACGAAAACGTTCTGATACCAGTGCGGAAACTTGTTCCCGCTGTACACGGCCACCTGGCTGGTCGCGATGGATGGCGTCCAGTGACGCACGGGTTGCTCCATCCCCGGCGCGGCGGTCCGATCGGAAACGGGCGTGCCATCGTAGTTCATGCCATAGGTGATCAGCGGCCAGCCGTAGTTCTTCCCCTTTTCGACGCGGTTGAGTTCATCGCCGCCGCGGGGCCCATGCTCCGCCTCCCAAATTTCATGGGTGAGGGGATTAAGCGCCAGGCCCTGGGGATTGCGAATGCCATACGCCCAGATCGAACCGATCGCTCCGGGTTGTCCGACGAAGGGATTATCGGGTGGTATGGTGCCGTCATGAAACGTGCGGTGAATTTTGCCAAAAGGCACATCCAGCCGCTGGGCCGCACCTTTGACGTCGCGTTCGCCAATGGAAAAAAAGACATAGTCCCCGTCGAACACGATGCGGGAGCCGAACAGCACGTAACCCGGCGGATATTTTCCCTTCGGCAGGGCGAAGACTGTTTCCATGTCCGTGAGCCGGTTGCCGTTGAGTTTGCCCCGGACAATTTTTGTCATCGCCCGATCGCCCTCGCCCGGGTCACTCAGGGAAAGGTAGATCCAGCGGGTGTGGGCGAAGTCGGGATGCACCGCCACGGCCATGAGGCCGCCTTCGCCTTTTTCGATCACGGGGGGAACGCCTTCGACCGGCGCGGGGACTAGTTTGCCATTCTCGATCAAGCGCACTCGTCCGGCCCGCTCAGTGAGGATGATCCGGCCGTCCGGGAGGAAGTCAAAGGACCAGGGAACTTCAAGACCGTCGGAAACCAGCGCTTCGATCCGGTACGAATGACCTTCGCCGTGACGGACGAGCTGCTGGTCGAGCGGTTGGACAGGCGGGGGCTTGGGACCGTCGGCCCGCATTTCCAGAATGCGAACGACGAGGATATGGAGTTTGCCCTCGGACAAGTGCTGGAAAGTGGGCATCCCCAGCTCGGGGTAACCATCGCGAATGGCGCGGAGGATGGCCGCGTGGTCATCACCGTGCTTCAGCGGGCCGAGCAGCGAGCCGCCTTTGCCGCCATTGGCTTGATTGCCATGGCAGCCGACGCAGAGTTGATCGAATTGGTCCTGAGCGTACGACTGGCAGGCGCCGAGGAGCGCGAGCAACATCACCCATGGGCTGATTTGTCTTTGCACCAACCATGGAGCGAAATATGCCCCGCCAGGTTCCCGTGCATCTGGCTATTTTCGGGTGTTGGGGCCTGACCGACCGGCACTTTTCTGTCACATGATTCCGAAACGATCCGTCTCGCGCTTCGCCGCGGCCGGCTTACATGTTTGCAGCTTATCCTGGCTCCGGGCCACTCTGTTCCCGGTTCTCCGCTCCATCCCCATGAAATCCCCGAAACTGTCCCTGTTTGTCTCCCTGCTGCTTTTGCCTCTCGCCGTCCTCCGCGCCGGTTCGGTTGAGGTCAAATTGGACGCCGCCAAGACCGGCGCACCGATCAGCCCCTACATCTACGGCCAGTTCGTCGAGCACCTCGGTCGCTGCATCTACGGCGGCATCTGGGCTGAGATGCTGGAGGACCGGAAATTCTATTTCGATATCAAGCCCAAGTATTCTCCCTACCGCGGGATCAACAATCCCGATTTTCCCGGCGAGGTTCTTAAGGGTGATTACCCCGTCGTGGGGGCCTCGCCTTGGGAAATCATCGGTGAACCGTCCTCGGTGACGATGGTCAAGGAAGGCGCCTTCGTCGGCAAACACTCGCCGCGCGTGGCCGCCGGGGCCGGCTTGCGCCAGCGCGACCTCGGCGTCGTGGCCGACAAGCGCTATGTCGGGTACATCTGGGCGCGGCCGCTCAACGGCCGGGCCGAGGTCGAGGTGACGCTCGTCTGGGGCGACGACAAGGCGGACCGTGCGTCGACCAAGCTGACGATTGCCGGGCAGGATTATTCGAAGCAGGGCCTGTCGTTCACGCCGAAGCGTGGCACCGAGAAAGGCGCCATGCTGGAGATCCGCGTGCTCAGCGGCGACGTGATGTTCGGGCCGCCGTCGCTCATGCCATCGGATAATATCCAGGGCATGCGGGCGGACACGCTGGCACTCTTGAAAAAGCTCTCCGGCACGGTTTACCGCTGGCCGGGCGGCAACTTCACCAGCGGCTATGACTGGCGTGACGGCATCGGCGACCGTGACCGCCGCCCCCCGCGCAAGAACCCGGCCTGGACCGGCGTGGAGCACAACGATTTCGGCACGGATGAGTTCATCGCCTTCTGCCGCCTGATCGACACCGAGCCGATGATCGCGGCCAACACGGGTTTCGGCGACGACTACTCCGCCGCGCAATGGGTCGAATACACCAACCGCGGCGCCGACACCATCGGCGGCGGCTGGCGCATCAAGAACGGGCACAAGGAACCCTACGGCGTGAAATTCTGGTGCGTGGGCAACGAGATGTTTGGCCCATGGCAGCTCGGCTACATGCAGATGCAGCACTACACGATCAAACATAACCAATTTGCCGAGTCGATGTGGAGAGTTGATCCCACGCTGTCCCTGACCGCGGTCGGAGACCTCACCACCATTAACAAGGCCAACGATCCCGTCCAAGCCAAGTCCGGGAAGACCTGCACTCAAATCATGCTCGAGGAATGCGCCGACAACATGTCCATCCTGTCAGAACATTTCTACGTCGGCCGTACGCCGTGGAGCCGGGAAGGCCGGCCCGACCTCGCGACCCAGGTGGTCCAGGTCCGGGATGCCATCCGCGCCAAGGCTGAGGGCCATCGCAAGCTCCAGGCCAGCCTCCCGAACCTCAAGGGCAAGCTCATGCCAATCACGATGGACGAGTGGAATTACTGGCATCGTGAATATGTCTACGGCGAACTCGGCTGCGTCTATGACCTGGCCGATGGCCTCGGGATCGCCGAGGGCCTGCACGAGTATTACCGCCAGAGCGACCTGGTCCATATGGCGCACTACGCCCAGACCGTGAACGTCATTGGCGCGATCAAGACCAGCCGCACCAGCGCCGAGACGGAAACGACCGGACTCGTGTTGGAAATGTATCGCAAGCATTTCGGCCAGATTCCAGTGGCCGCGACTTGGAATGGCTCGGCGCTGGACGTCGCCGCCGCGCTCACCACGGACCATAAAAAGCTCACTCTCAGTGTGGTGAACCCAACCAATGAAGAGATCGAGGTGAAGCTTGACGCCGCCGGCCTCACGCCGGCCGGGCCAGGCAAGCGTTGGTTTATCGCCGGCCCAAATGCCGAGGCGCACAATACGCCGGGCCAGGCCCGCGTGATCGACATCCAGCACGGCGAGACGACCGTCGGAACGCTCAAGGTCCCGGCCCTGAGCGCGACCCTGTTCGAGCTGACGCTGAAATGACTATAGGGCGGGGTCGCTGCCCCCGCCTTTTTCGTGGAGGGCCCGCGTCTCTGCGGGCCGGGTCGCAGGGACGCGAGCCCTCCAAAGGCGGGATCCAGCGATCCCGCCCTGCAATGCTCACTCCAGCGCGAATCGCGGTTCGATATCGATCGGCAGGTCCGTGAGACGGTCGAGCATGGTCTTGACCGACGGGCGGATCACGACCAACCGGTCCAGCAGCGCCTTGGCGCGGGCATAGTCGCCGGTGGCCTGGATCGTCATAATCTCGGTCACCAGTCCGGCGACGCCAGCCCGAACCTTGGTGAAGTCCACGCCGAAGCGTCCGTCAGCGCCGATCGTGAAACCGCCGGAGTCCAGCAGCCAGTTAAGTTGGAGTGCCATACCCTTGGAATGCGCCTCGGTGGCACCAAAGCGCAACGTGCGGAAGGTGGAGGCGAGGAAGGTGGTGTAGAGCGCCTTCTCCTGGGTCTTGTCGAGCACGCCCTTGTCCATGAGTTGCTGCAGGGCCCAGAGGCCGGAGATGTCGGCCTTGGCCTCCTCCAGCGCGCTGTTCAGCTCCTTGAGCTCGTGGCGCACGGTGGTGGCGCGGCCGCCGACGGTGATCTCCTGCGGCCCGAGGCCGTGCATCAGCTCATGCATGAGGATGTGGGTGAAGAACGAGTCAAAGGAGACGAGCGGCTGGTCCGCGGCGGTGAGGGCCTGCTTGGAGATCGGCGCGAGGCACTGGGAGAATTTTGCTTCCTGAAAATTTTTCAACATGACGCGCTTTGAGCCCTTCGCGGCGACGACGCGCTCGTCATTGGGCAGGTTGAAGGCGGCGGTCTGCACGCCACGATTGCCGTCGCCCGCAGTGAACACGACGTTGACGACCCGGATGGGGGAGAGGCCGCCGAGCTTGGGCCGGCGGTATTTCTGATCGATGGGGAGCTTGTCCTCGAGGCCCTGCAGCTCGGCACTGAAGCGGGCGAGCTTGGCCGATTCGCCGGTGTCGGTGACGCCGATGTAGGCTTCGAAGGCGGCCTTGTAGTTGAACCATTCGTCCTCGTAAGTCTCGTAGGGCCCGATGGTCGGCTCGATGGTGGCGTCGAGTTCCATCCACGCCATGTCGCTGTCGTAATAGTCGTTGGTCAGGAAGGCCCGGGCGCGCTTCTCGAGGAAATTTTTCAAGGTCGGCTGCGTGGTCGCGGCGGCGGCCTCGTTAAGCAAGCGCGCGGCGGGCGCCAGCTCGCTTTGGTAGGCGAGGCTGTAAGGAATAAGCATGAGAGCGCCGGAAGCCTTGCGCCGGACAATGGTGAAGAAGCCGGTGGCTTCAGCCTGCTCGGCAGCGGGCAGCGTCTTGATCCAGGCCTCGATTTCCTCGCGGGTGGCGTCTACGGGGTAGAAGCTGCCGCCCGGCGGCTTCGGGCCGACGCCGGAAATGAAGGGCGCCTGCGCATCGGGCCGCGACCAAGGGCCGGCGTTGAGGCTGAAGTAGTGGAGGCGGGCCCGACCGAGGGGCGAGGTGTCGCGCACGAGTTGGGAAAGGATGGTCTCGTTGAGCGGCGCCACCTGGCGCAGGAAGAGGGCGTCGATGATCTTGGCGGCCTCGACCATCTTGGCCAAGGCGAGGCGCTCGGAGGCAGGGAGGGCCGAGGTGTCGACCTTGATCTCGACGGGGGCAAAGCGGGCGGTCATGGCCCGCAATTTCGCCTCATCGGGCAGGGGAGACGCGACGGGGGTTGGGGTGGACGCACAACCCAAGATGGGTGCAGCCAGCAGGAGGAGGCAGATGAGGGGGAGGGTATTTCGCATCGGGAGAATCTGTCCGGCTGTCAGGGCATTTCAAGGCAACACGCCCCGTCGCTTCGCGCCACCCATCTGCTGGAGGGGACCTAAAACCCGCTGCCTTGGATCCCCTCTATGGAGAGGGGTGCCCGTCAGGGCGGGGTGTGTGGCAGCGCGTGGCTCATGGGTACGCGAAATTCAAATCACTGCTTGACGAGATCCTTTTCCAGCGACACTACCTTGGCACACAAAGGTAGCTTGCATACAAACCCAACATGAGCCTCGAGGAAAAATTCACCGCCATCCGCAAGGGTCTGCTCGAGTTTCTCGTGCTGAAGATCATCTCGGCGAACCAGGTTTATGCGGCGGACATCCTGAAGGAACTCAACGCGACCGAATTCGCGACGCAGGAGGGCACGCTCTATCCGCTGCTCAGCAAGATGCGCCGGGAGGAGCTGGTGGACTACGAGTGGAAGGAGTCCGAGGCCGGCCCGCCGCGAAAATATTACGAGCTCACGGCCAAGGGCCGCGAAGCGCTGCGCGAGACGCACGACTACTGGCAGAAGATCAGCGGCACCGTGAAAAACCTCGGACAAAAATAACGTACCCCTTTGGCCATTAACCCCGCGAACCATGAACAAAGTTATCACCATCAACCTGAATGGCGTCGCCTACCAGCTGGAGGAGGGCGGCTACGACGCCCTGCGTACCTACCTCGACCACGCGGCGCGCCGCCTTGAGGGCAATCCCGACAAGGACGAAATCATCACCGACATCGAGCAGGCAATCGCCGACAAGTTTCGCGCTTTGCTTGGGGCCTACAAAACGGTGGTCAGCACGAAGGAAGTAACCGGCGTGATCGCCGAGATGGGCCCGGTGGAGGGCGATGTGACTGAGGAAGCGGCCAACGGCGCCGCTACCGCGGGTCGCGCGTCTGCGGCCACGGACGACACCGGTCGTGAGGAGGCGTCCTCCTGCGCTCCCCGGCGGCTGTATAAAATCCGGGAGGGTGCGATGCTGGCCGGTGTTTGCAATGGCGTCGCCGCGTACTTGAACTTTGACGTCACGATTGTCCGGCTGCTTTTCACCCTGCTCACCTTCCTCTGGGGCACGGGCGTGGTGGTGTACCTCCTCATGGCGATCATTGTGCCGGAGGCCCGGACGCCAGCCGAGAAAGCCGCGGCGTCCGGCATGGCCGCCACCGCGCAGGAGTTCATCAAGCGGGCCCGCGCAGGCTACTACGAGGGCATGAAATCATTTCACGACCGGCATGCGCGCCGGGAGTGGAAGCGGAAATTCAAGCGCGACATGCGGGGCTGGAAATACGGTTTCCACCAGCAGATGCATGAGCAGTCAACGCAATGGCAGCAGCAATGGGCCCAGCACCCTTCGCCGATCTTCGGGCCGGTGTTCCTCGCGCCTCTCTTGTCGATTCTGCTCTTCCTTCTGGTGGTGCTGATGATGTGGGCAATCTATTCGCTCGTCACCGTGCACGCGGTGTTCGGTCTGGTCATGCCTTCCACGATGCCGCTATGGGTCGGGATCCTGCTGGTGGTAGTTGCGTATCAACTTGTCGCCTGGCCGATCAAGTCGGTGCGTTTCGCGTGTTACTATCCGGCGCCGCATCACCACCACGGCGGGCTGCTGGGCGGACTGGTCGGTTCGCTGATCGGCCTGTTCTTTCTCGGGTTCGGCATCTGGATGATGGACCGGCATGTGCCGGAATTTCACGAATGGCTGGTGCAATTGCCGGCGCTGCTGCAGCACCTGGCCGATGTAGTAAAGGGCTGGTTTGCGCAGAAGGGGTAGGGCGAAGCATTTTGGTCCGCTCAATCACATGAAAACCAAGCAGCAGCCGACGCGGGCCGTCTACCTCGGTGGTCTCGCCTTCTTCCTGGGGCTGGTCAGCTCCGCACCTGTCCGACGCCGCGCACCAGGTATTTGTAGGAAGTCAGTTCCTCGAGGCCCATCGGCCCGCGGGCGTGAAGCTTGTCGGTGCTGATACCAATCTCGGCGCCGAAGCCGAACTGGTGCCCGTCGTTGAAGCGGGTCGAGGCATTCCACAGCACGACGGCGCTGTCCACGCCGGCGAGGAATTGCTCGGCCGTGGCCGCATCCGTCGTCACGATCGTGTCCGTATGGTGCGAGCCGTGAGTCTCGATGTGATCGATGGCCGCCGCCACATTGTCGACGATCTTGATCGCGAGGATCAGGTCGAGAAATTCGGTGCGAAAGTCCTCGTCGCGCGCGGCGACCGCCGGCACGCCTGCTTTTTGGAAAGCGGCGAGGGCGCCTGGCTCGGCCCGGAGCTGGACCTTGGCGGCGGTGAGGGTCGGCCCCGCCAGGGCGAGGAATTGGTCCGCCACGGCGCGGTGAACCAAAAGGGTTTCGATGGCGTTGCAGACGCCCGGGCGGGACACTTTGCCGTTGAGGGCGAGGTCCACGGCCATGGCGAGGTCGGCGGCCTGGTCCACGTAGAGAGAGCAGATACCGTCGTAGTGTTTGATGACCGGAATCCGTGCCGTCTTCACGACGGTCTCAATGAGGCCGCGGCCGCCGCGAGGGATGAGCAGGTCGATGACGCCGACACTCTCGCCCAACAGCCGTACAACATCGCGATCGATGGAAGGCACGAGCTGGACCGCCGCGGTGGGCAAGCCGACGGCCGCCAGGCCGCGGCCTAGGGCGGTGGCGATCGCGGTGTTGGAGCGCAAGGCTTCGGAGCCGCCGCGCAGGATGACGGCGTTGCCACTTTTCAAGCAGAGGCCCGCGGCGTCGACGGTGACATTGGGGCGTGACTCGTAGATAAAGCCGATGACCCCGATCGGCACCCGCACCTTGGCGAACTTGAGGCCGTTGGGCTGGGTCCATTCGCGGAGAATCTCGCCGACCGGGTGGGGAAGTTTCGCGACCTGTCGCAGGCCTTCGGCGCAGGCGGCGAGACGCTTGGTGTCGAGCGTGAGTCGGTCTACGAGCGCGGCGGTCTGGCCGTTGGCCTTGGCGGCGGCGACATCGGCGGCGTTGGCCGAGAGAATGTCTGCTTGGGCCGCGTGGAGCTCATGGGCCATCGCAACGAGGGCGCCGTCGATGCGCACAGCCGGAGCCGTAGCGAGCACCCGCGCGGCGGCGCGGGCCTGCGATCCGAGTTGGGCGATGAGTGGGGCGAGTTCGGACATGTCAGGTGATTGCCATGGGGCCAGAAACACACCCCGGCGCTGCGCGCCACCCCTCTTGATAGAGGGGAGTCAAACCCACGTTGCCGGAGGTCCCCTCTATGAAGAGGGGTGCCCGGCAGGGCGGGGTGTGTAGAGAATCAACGCAGTGCATGTTATTCACTTGGCCGGAAAATAGGTGCCCACGCGTTTGCCGGCGACGATGGCGTAAACGAGTCCGGCCTTGCGACCGCTCGCGATGTTCACCGGGATGCCGGCCTTGACCGCAAGCTGGGCGGCCTGGAGCTTGGTGACCATGCCGCCGGTCGAGGTGTGGCCCTTGTCGGAGCGGACGAGGCCGGCGACTTCGCTAAAGTCGCGGACGACCGGCACGGTCTTGCCTTGGGCGTCCTGCAGGCCATCCACGCTGGTGAGGATGATGAGCAGGTCGGCGTCGATCAGGATGGAGACCTCGGCGGAGAGTCGGTCGTTGTCACCGAAGTTGAGTTCTTCGACGGCGACCGAGTCGTTCTCATTGATGATCGGGACGACATTGCCGCGCGACAGGAGATGGGCGAGGGTGTTGCGGGCGTTATGGTGGCGGACGCGGCTATCGAGATCGTTGTGCGTGAGTAGCAGTTGCGCGACGGCGATGTCCTGCTTGGCAAACTCGCTCGCGTAGGCATGCATGAGTTGGGACTGGCCGACGGCGGCGCAGGCCTGCTTGGCCGCGAGCTCCTTGGGCTTGGCGGCGAGGTCGAGCGTCGCCAGGCCTGCAGCGACGGCGCCACTGGAGACGATGACGCATTCATGGCCCGCCCGGACCAGCGCGCCGACCTCGCGGGCGAGGCGGGCGATCTGCCGGCGGCTCAGGCCGATGCCCTGGTCGGAGGCGAGGATGCCGGAGCCGAACTTGAGCACGATGCGTTGGGAACGTTTGGCCATGGACCGCGCAGCGTAATGGGCGAGAGTCGCGCAACAAGCCGGAATCCTACTGGGCAGTTGCTTTTCACTGGGGCCAAGGAAGCTATGACACGTTTTGGAAAAGGACGCTGAGGTATGACACGTCCCTCCCTTGTCTCGACAGGCCGGGTAACGTCCCCTATTTCCAATACAAAAATTCAACCCTTCCCAGACATGAACACGTTCAACCACCTGCCTGCACCCACCCAATCCTCCTTGAACCGGGGAAAATGCGTGACGGAAAGCATGGCCGGTATGCAGCAATCATTGGCCGGAGCCCCGAGCCCGGCAGCCTGAGATGGAAGCTGTCTGTTCGCCATCGTCATGCCGACTGTTGCCGCTTTGCCGCGTATCTTTGAACTGGCTTTGCCCGACCTCGCGCTCGCGCGGGGTGGCGTAGTCAGGTCTCACCGCGTCCGTGGTTGGTGGTGGAGCCGTGAAGGCGACACCCCCGACACCCCCCGCCCGGAAATTCCCACCGTGCTGTTGGTCCATGCCTTGACGGGCAGTGCCCAGGCCGGAGGCGAGGGTGGCTGGTGGGACCCGCTCATCGGACCCGGGCGCGCACTGGATCCGGAGAAGTATCGCATCGTCTGCTTCAACAACCTCGGCTCTTGCTATGGCAGCAGTGGCCCCGGGGTGGAGGGCTTTCCCGTCGAGAAAAATCTGGAGCTGACCAGCCTCGATATTTCGCGGGCTTTGCTGCTAGCGCTGGACCGGCTTGGCATCAGCCAGGTTCACCTCACCACCGGTGGTTCGCTCGGTGGCATGGTGACGCTGGCCCTGGCCGCGCTGGCACCCGAGCGCTTCGAGCGATTGCTACCGCTGGCGACCAGTGTGGCGTCCAGTGCCTGGGTCGTGGGTTGGAACCACGTCGCCCGCCAGATCCTCCGGCTCGATCCCGGCTATCCGGACAACATCGGCCGCGGACTCGAAATCGCCCGCCAACTCGCCATCCTCACCTACCGCGCCGAGCCCGGCCTCGACGCCCGCCAGCCGCGCCCGGCGCAGACCAGCTCCCACAATTCCGGTTACCCCGTGCAGAGCTATCTCGAGCACCAGGGGGCGAAACTGCGAAACCGGTTCGCCGCGCCGGCCTACGAACTCCAGCTTGCCGCGATGGATCACCATGACCTGATGCAGCCGTTGCCCGGCGACAATCGACCGGCCATTGGTCGCGTGAAGGCCTCAACCCTCATCGTGGACATTGACACCGACCAGCTCTTCACCCCGGCGCAGGCCGAGGCGCTGGCGAAATGCCTGCGCGACGCCGGCGCCCGGGTCGAACGCGCGACCGTCCGCAGCATCCACGGCCACGATGCGTTTTTGATGGAATGGGAAACCCTCGGCCCTATCCTGACCCGTGCCCTGCAATTGCAGGCCCCGAAACTATGAGTGAACGCTGGCAGGTCTATAAATTTGGTGGTTCCTCCCTCGGCACTTCCGGGCGACTGCCCAAGGTGCTGGAACTGGTGGCGGCCGCGCCGCGCCCACTCGCCCTCGTGGTGTCGGCCCTTGGCGACAGCACCGACTGGCTCATCCTGTCGGCCCGCTCGGCCGAGGAGGGCAACATCAGCCAGGCCCGCCGCCAGCTCACCCAGGTCCGTGACCTCGCCACCGCCACCGCGCGCTCGGTGCTCAACAGCCAGGGTCAAAAGGGCTTCAAGCACGACCTCGACGAGATCCTGACGCCGGTGGAGCGTCTGCTGTCGGGCATTGAGCTGACCCGCGAGTGCTCGCCGCGCACCCTCGACTCGATTATCTGCGTCGGCGAACGCATTTCCATCGCCGTCGTGGCGCGCGCCCTGGCCGAACGCGGCGTCCCGGCCATCCCGGTGGACGCGCGGGATTTTGTCGTGACCGATTCCACCTATGGTTCGGCCACGGTCGACAAGGTTGAAACGGCGGCGAAGTTCGCGCCGTTGTTCGCCAAATGGAGTAGCAGCGTGCCAATCATCACGGGCTTTCTGGGCCGCACCCGCGAGGGCCACACCACCACGCTCGGCCGCAACGGCTCGGACTACACCGCCACCCTCGTCGCCGGCCTGCTCAAGGCCTCGGCCGTCACGGTCTGGACCGATGTGCTCGGGGTCATGACCGCCGATCCCGCGCTGGTGCGCGAGGCCTCGCCGGTGGACCGGCTCTCTTATGACGAGGCGCTGGAGCTGGCGTATTTCGGCACGCGGATGTTTCACCCGCGCACCATCATCCCGCTCCGCGAGTGCGGCGCCGCGCTGGTCATCCGCAGCACGACCCAGTCGGAGGCGCCCGGCACCCGGATCGACGCGACCGGCAATCCCGATCCCAACCGCCCGACCTGCGTGACCAGCCTCGAGCGCCTCTCGTTGATCGGCGTGCAGTCGCGCCGCACCGGCCTGAGCAAGCCGCTCGGCGGGCGCATCCTCGCCGCCCTTGGCGAGGTGGGCGTGCGCGTGTGGCTGACAACCGAGTCCACGCTCGGCCAGTCCTTCTCCGTCGTGATTCCCGAGGTGGACGAACCCCGCGCGCGTTCGAGCATCGCCGAGGCGCTGGCGCCCGAGCTACAGACGGGCGACCTGCGCATCGAGCCGATCATTTCCCCGGTGACCCTGGTCAGCCTCGTGGGCGAGAACATGGGCAAGCGGCCGAACGTGGCCGGCAAGTTCCTCAACGCCATCGGCGAGGCCGGCATCTCCGTCCGAGCCGTGGCCCAGGGCGCGTCGTCCCGCAGCATTTCCTGCGTGGTCGACGCCGACCAGACCGCGACGGCCGTGCGCACCGTGCATGGCGCTTTCAATCTTTCGCATACCGTCATCAGCGTGCTGCTGCTCGGCAAGGGCGTCGTCGGCAGTTCCCTGATCAAGCAGATCGACCAGCAGAACAAGGCGCTCGATCGCGAGCACGACGTGCAAGTGCGGCTCGTCGGCGTCGGTTCGAGCGGCGGCGTGCTGTTCGATCCGGAAGGCATTCCCACGGACAAGGCGATCGGACTGCAGAAATCCGCGCTGGAGGAGGGGAAGGCGGTGAAGGATGTCATTTCCCTGCTCGGCCAGCTGTCGCGTCTGCCGAATCCGGTGCTCGTGGACTGCTCCGCCGCGCCCGGCATGGAGAAGCTCTACCGCGCGGCGTTTGCCCACAGCGTCAACGTCGTCTCATCCAACAAGCAGCCGCTGGCGTTGCCGCGCGCCGAGCGGGATGCGCTGCTCGCCGAGGCTCGCAAGCATTTTCGCGCCTATCACTACGAAACCACGGTCGGCGCGGCGTTGCCCGTGATCGAGACGCTCAAGAATCTTGTCCGCACCGGTGACCACGTGATCACCATCGAAGGTGCGTTTTCCGGCACGCTGGGCTATCTCTGCGACCAGCTCGCCCAAGGCAAGCTGCTGTCCGCCGCGGTGCGCAGCGCGCGCGAGCTCGGCTACACCGAGCCGCATCCGCGCGACGATCTTTCCGGCCTCGATGTCGCCCGCAAGGCGGTCATTCTGGCCCGCGAACTCGGCCTCCAAGTGGATCTCACTGACGTCGAGCTGAGGCCCTTTGTCCCCGAGAAATATCTCAAGGAAAATGATCCGGAGAAATTCATGGTGTCGCTGACGAAGCTGGATGCCGAGGTGGCGCAGCGCGTCGCCGCCAGCAAGGTGCAGGGCCGCCTGCCGCGCTACCTGGCCCGCATCACGCCCGGCGCGGCCGGCGCGAAGGTCACGGTCGGTCCGGTGGACGTCGAGGCGGCGCATCCGGCGGCGGCCTTGCGCGGCGCCGAGGCGTTCGTCGCGTTTCACACCGAACGCTACAAGGAATACCCGATGGTCGTCCGCGGGGCAGGGGCGGGCGGGGCGGTCACGGCCGCCGGCGTCCTGGCAGATATCTTGCGCCTCGCGCAGAACATCCGCGGCCGGCGTTGAGCACATACGCCTGAATCCCTTCGATGGGACCACACACTACAAGCCAGGCCCACTCGGATTGGTTCAAAAATATGAAAACGACGACATGGCTCTACCATATCAATCCGAAGAGCCCCAAGGGATATACCTACAATTGGGACGTTGACCGTCCAAAGACGCTGCTTCGCACAAACGATAAGGAATGGGGCGCCGACAATATGTTCAATCAGATCAAGCGCGGCCACATGATCTGTGTCTACATGAAGAACATTCGACCCAATCCAGACGGTGTTTACGTCGTCGGGAAAGTGACAAAAGTCCATGTCGACCGGCGGACATTTGTTTGGGAAGCCGACGTGACACGATCCGCAGCGATACTCATTAGGCCGATTCTCAAAGAAGAGGTACAAAGCTTTTTCGATCGTTCTCACGGCAATCCGGTCCAACGATTGCCGCATGCGAAGCGGCAAAAGTGGCTGCAGCGCCTTGGTCGAGGCGAGTTCGTTGAAGGCGTTCCTCTCGTGAGGGCGCAGGGCGTTCCTCGCGCGTTGTCGCCCGGCTTTGATCCGATCACGAGTCGTGAGCACGGCGTCATCGGAGAGTTGTTTGTCATTAAACTTCTCTCGAAACGTTACCCTTCTGCGAAAGGCTTCGACGTAGTCCATATTTCTAAAGGCAATACGGGTGCGGATCATGACATCGCAGTAATGTGCGGTGACAAGATCGTGCGTCTAGTGGAAGTGAAAGCTAGGGTCGGAGTTCCCGGCGACCCTGTATTGATTTCCGAACGGGAGCTTGTATGCCGGCGTGCCAATCCTGCGGTGCACTGCATCTTTGTCGTCTATCTTAACAAAGATGCCTCTGTGCGCAGTATTATTGAGATCGGCTTCGGCAACTCGTTCGCGCTGGCACCGCGGCAGCACTGGCTTACTCCGGGATTTCCAGAGGCACTGTAAGTGCTCGAACTTCACCATGAAGTTTCCTGAATTTGACGGACCGCAGCCCCCAAAAAATTTGAACTCATCAGCTCGGTCTTAGCTGAGTATTCGGTCGACTGCCTGCTGATCGCGGTTTATTCCTTCAGCCTTGAAGAAAGCGCCTCCCATCATATTGGCCGTCCTTCTTATTGGCATCGCTTGGCACGAAAAGAATGCGTGTGACCGGTGGAGTGCTGAAGCAGATGACTCCATGGTAAAAATCGCGAAAGAGCTTTTAGAATATGAAACAAAAAGGTACGAGCCGGACAGACCGCGAAAGCTAGCTCGAATGGGCGTCGAACTCGCGCTTGAGAGTGCTGAGTCGCTGTTGGAAGATCCGCCGATCTTCAGCAACACTGCGAAGCTTAAGGTTGCGGTCAGGAATGGAAGAAATGCAATAAGGTAGGGCTCAGAATAGTCTCGGTGTGTGGTTCTACCTTGCAGCCTTGCTCCCCGCACATTTGGCAACTTTCCGCATGATACAGTGGGTGAGTGCGGTTTGGGAAATCCTTGTAGGACTGCCGTAGCTTCCGATTACGCTCTCTGGTCGTGACTGATACCTTACGCGATAGAATATCTCGCATGGAAGGGCCCGCGTTTGCTGGTGGCCATTGAGGCCCTGCTGGCCAGCGTCCTTGATCTTACCTCGCCAGGAATCCGCCGGTCCTTGGGCATCACCTTGAAAGAGCTGGCAGCCGAGGATTGGCGCAAGCTGTTGCACGCCGGTCAGGAGAGTTCGTCCCAAGCGTTGGGCTGCGCTGCGGCTGGCAACGTGGCAGGCGACGGAAAAAGGGGTCGAGCCTCACCTTGCACCATGAAGGAGAGTGGAGAGATCGTAAGGGGGAGAGATCGGGTCGGGCCTCACCACTCACCATGACTGTCCACAGCGACTGACTCATTTCGTTCTACCTCCCCAAAAGGTTCATGGTGAGGCCGACCCCCTACGTAAGCCCGGCCCTGCAGAAGAAACTCCAATGAACCCCAAACCCCAAGGCCTGACCCCGTTTTCCCGCCCCTGCGACCAACTCGCCCAGGGCAAGCTGCTGTCGGCCGCCGTGCGCAGTGCGCGCGAGCTCGGCTACACCGAGCCGCATCCGCGCGACGATCTGTCGGGCCTCGATGTCGCCCGCAAGGCGGTCATCCGGAAGGAATTCCTGTCGCCGTAGGGCAGAAAAATAGGGTCCAGGCTTTGTAGTGTGTAGTGGGTCAGCACTGGAATGAAGCCAGGCTGCGGAAATGGATGTGACCGATGCAATCCCTAAGCCGGGCGGAGTTCTTGTCCCGGAGAGCACGGAGGGAGCACAGAGCTCACCGAGTCCGGTCCTCTGACAGCCGGACCGGCGGTGTCATGTCGGCATGATCAGCGGCAGGGGCTCGCGGCCGAAGCGGCGATAGACCGGAAAGTCGCGCGTATCGACCGTGATGATCTTCGCCTTCGGGAACTGCTCCGACAGCACCACCAGCGAGCCGTCGCACACGTCCATTCGTTCGTATTTGGTCATCAGCTGGCTGAGCCGGGCGGCATGTTGATCGAGGACGGAAACCACTCCGAGTTCGCCCCGATGGATGAAACTGAGCAGTGCCAAGGTGGCCGATGAATTCTGGCCGAGGTTCCAAGCCACTTCGCCAATCACCAGTTCGCTGGCCCAGAGCGGTTCGCCGAGGGAGAAGAAAATACCCTTCGCCCAGTCATGCCAGCGGTCGCGGCGGGCAAAAAGCGCGATCAAAGGACCGGCATCAACGAGATACCTTGGTGGGGCCAAAGCCTTCACGGCTGGAGAGGTGGTAATCGCCCTCGATCATGCCGGCCACCCGTTTCGCCGCATCGGCGAAGCTTGGCTGATGCTTGGAGGACACACGCCGTCCGTTCCTGGCCTTGGCCCGGGAAGAAACAGAGCGGCGCGTCTGAAGTTTCATGTCCCGAAAAAGCCACCGGCTGCAGGCAAAGTCAATGTCGAGCCCGGGGTCACGGAGACGAGGCAGTAGGCGGGCAAACCCGTCGAGGGGCACACCGACTCCTGTCTGCAGACCGTAGTCTTGGCGGAGGCCTGTTGCCACTGTGGATAACGGCGACCACCTTCCTTTGCATTAAATGTGAGTGGGGACGGTTCGATTGCATCGTTCTGGATAAGCACATTCGGCGGGGCGGTGATTTTTACATATCCCGCCGGCAGCTGCACTGAAAATAGTGGAAACTGAAGATTGACAGGCCATGTGCCGATTAACAGCTTCTGCCCCGTTCTCCCATGATTCTCAACGTCGCCCTCGTTGCACTTATTACCGTCGTCCTGGCCGTACTGGCCGTGGACCCGAACACACATGGGCGGCTCGCTGAAGCCACTAGCTCCTAAGAGAATCAAAACTCAAAGAGTAAGCCGCCCAAAAAAGGGGCGGCTTTTTTATTCTCCACCCACTTACATATGACACAGACCTGTCCCACCCATTTCTCGCGCTGCCGGCCCTGTTCCGGTAGCATGTCCTGACCATTTACCCCCATGGATACCGGTAAACGCCACAGCCACCTTGTCACCGACGGCCCGAGCCGGGCTCCCGCTCGCGCCATGATGAAGGCCGTCGGTTTTACGGATGAGGATCTCGCCAAGCCATTGATCGGCGTCGCCAACACCTGGACCGAGATCGGGCCCTGCAATTTTCACCTCCGCGCCCTGGCGGAACATGTGAAGGCGGGCGTGCGCGCCGCCGGCGGCACTCCGCTCGAGTTCAACACCGTATCCATCTCCGACGGCATCACCATGGGCACCGAGGGCATGAAGACCTCGCTCATCAGCCGCGAGCTCATCGCCGACTCCATCGAGCTCGTCGCGCGCGGCAACAGCCTCGACGGCCTCGTCTGCCTTTCCGCCTGCGACAAGACCAACCCCGGGGTCATGATGGCCCTGGCCCGCCTGGACATCCCGGGCCTCGCGCTTTACGGCGGCTCGATCGACCACGGCCACCACAACGGCAAAGCCTTGACGGTGCAGGACGTCTTCGAGGCGGTAGGGGCGTTCACCGCCGGCAAGATCGACGCGAAGGAATTCAAGTGCGTGGAAAACGCCGCGTGTCCCACGGCGGGTGCGTGCGGCGGCCAGTTCACCGCCAACACCATGGCGACGATCATGGAGGCGATCGGCATCTCGCCGGCCGGGCTCAACGGCATCCCAGCCACCGCGGAGGAGAAAAACAAAGCCGCGTTCCGCTGTGGCGAGATCGTAATGGATCTCGTGCGCCAGGACCTGAAACCCTCGCAGATCATGACGCGCAAAGCATTCGAGAACGCGATCATGTCCGTCGCCGCCTCGGGCGGTTCGACCAACGCAGTGCTCCACCTGCTCGCGCTCGCGAAGGAGTCCAACATTTCGCTCAAGATCGACGAGTTTGACGCGATCTGCCGCAAGACCCCGACCATCGCCACGCTCAAGCCCGGCGGCCTCTACACCGCGGTCGAGATGCACCACGCCGGCGGGATTTCGCTGCTCCTGCGCCGACTGCTCGAGGGCGGTCACCTTCACCGGGATTGCGTGACCGTCACCGGCCGCACGATCGCCGATGAGGTTAAGGCGGCCTTCGAGGCGCCCGGCCAGCAGGTCATCCGTCCCACCGACAAGGCGTTCAAACCCACGGGCGGCCTGGTCATTCTCCGCGGCAATCTCGCGGAGGAGGGCGGCGTACTCAAGGTCGCGGGCAGCAATCGCGAAAAGATCATCGGCCCGGCCCGCGTGTTTGAAAACGAAGAATCCGCGATGGCGGCGGCGAACGCTCAAAAAATCAAAGCCGGCGATGTCGTCGTCATCCGCTACGAAGGGCCCAAAGGCGGTCCAGGTATGCGCGAAATGCTCGGCGTGACTGGCGCGTTGGCGGGGCAGGGGCTGGCCGACTCCGTGGCCTTGCTCACGGACGGACGATTTTCTGGTGCGACCCGCGGTTTCTCCATCGGCCACGTGGCCCCCGAGGCGTTCGTGGGCGGGCTGATCGCCTTTGTTAATGAAGGCGACCTGATCGAAATCGACGTCCCGGCGCGTAAGCTGCAGGTCGAGATCGCCCCGGACGAACTCGCCCGCCGCAAGGCCGGTTGGAAGCCGCCAGCACCGCGCTACACGCGCGGCGTCATGGCCAAGTACGCCAATACCGTTTCCTCCGCCTCCGAAGGCGCGGTCACCTCTTAATATTTCAACCAACCAACCCAACCAGGGAATGCTATGAAACTCACCGGAGCAGAAATCATTTGGGAATGCTTACAGAAGGAAGGCGTGGACGTCGTGTTCGGTTATCCGGGCGGCGCCATCCTGCCGACCTACGACGCGATGACCAAGTATTCGAAAATCCACCACGTGCTGGTGCGCCACGAGCAGGGCGCCACGCACATGGCTGACGGCTACGCCCGGGCGAGCGGCAGGGTCGGCGTGGCCATCGCGACCTCCGGCCCCGGCGCGACCAACATGGTCACCGGCATCGCCACCGCGATGATGGATTCCTCCCCGATCGTGTGCATCACCGGCCAGGTCGGCTCCAAGGCAATCGGTACCGATGCCTTCCAGGAGACGGACGTCACCGGTGTCACGTTGCCGATCACCAAGCACAATTACCTCGTGACCAAGCCGGGCGACATCGCCCGCGCGATCCGCGAGGCGTTCTACATCGCCCAGAGCGGCCGCCCGGGCCCGGTGCTGGTGGACATCACCAAGGATGCGCAACAGATGACCTGCGAGTTCGACTGGGAGGCGGCCGCTCCGCGGTTGCCTGGCTATCGCCCTACGCACCGTGCCCCTTCGTCGGAGTTTGCCCGCGCCGCCGAGCTGATCAATTCCGCCAAGCGTCCGCTCATCCTCGCCGGCCAGGGCATCCTCAAGTCCGGCACAACCGCCGAGGTGCTCAAGCTCGCCAAGACGGCGGGCATCCCGATCACCACCACCTTGCTCGGTATCGGCGTCATCCCGGCGTCGTCCCCGTTCAACCTCGGCATGATGGGCATGCACGGTGAGGCTTGGGTCAACGAGGCGATCCAGCAGGCCGATCTGCTCATCGCTCTCGGCATGCGCTTCGACGACCGCGTCACAGGCAACCTCAAAACCTACGCGCTCAACGCGAAAAAGATTCACGTCGATATCGACCCGACCGAGATCAACAAAAATGTCCCGGTGGACGTCGCACTCATTGGCGACCTTCGCGAGGTGCTCGCCGAGATTCAGCCACAGGTGAAGAAGGCCGACCATGCCGAGTGGTGGGCCACCATCAACGCCAGCCGCGGCGATGCCGCCGTGCGCGACATCCAATCGCTGCCCGACAGTGGCCACCTCTACGCCGCCCACGTCATCAACGATCTCTGGCGCCTCACCCAGAAACGCGACACCATCGTCGTCACCGACGTCGGCCAGCACCAGATGTGGGAAGCCCAGTATTTCCGCCACGAGAAACCCCGCTCGCTCATCACCTCGGGCGGGCTTGGCACCATGGGCTTCGCCCTGCCGGCAGCGATCGGCGCCAAGTTCGCGTGTCCCGAGAAGGACGTGTGGGTGGTCGTCGGCGACGGCGGCTTCCAGATGACCTCCTGCGAACTGGCCACGGCCGAGCAGGAAGGCATCAAGGTCAACGTTGCGATCATCAACAATTCGTTCCTCGGCATGGTGCGCCAGTGGCAGGAGTTTTTCTACGACAAGCGCTATGCCGCCACGCCGATGACCGGTCCGGACTTTGTCAAGCTCGCCGAGGCCTACCGCCTCAAGGGTCTTCGCTGCAACAAGCGCGGCGACGTGAAGGCCACCGTCGAGAAGACGCTCGCGGCCAAGGAGACCGTCGTCATCGACTTCGTCGTCGAGAAAGAGGACTCGGTGTTCCCGATGGTCCCCGCCGGTGCCGACCTCGACAAGATGATCCGCCGCCCGAAGCAGGACGTCATGCTGGAGTCCGGCTCCGACAAGGAGTGGGAAATGCCCGGCTCGACGCTGCCGAATGTCTTCGCCGAGGCGAAGGCTGAGGCCAAGGCGCTCAACGGGCGCGGCAAGGCCGCCCGTGCCTCCGGCCCAGCCCGCAAGACGCCGAAATCCGCCAAATCCAACCGCCGCTAACCCAACCCGTCATGGCCAAACATACCCTCATCGCCTATGTGGAAGACGTGCCCGGCGTGCTTAACCGCGTCGCCTCACTCTTCCGCCGCCGCAACTTCAACATCGACTCGCTCACTGTCGGCGGCACGGACCAGCCCGGCGTCTCGCGCCTGACCGTTGTAGTCGACACCACCGAGGCCGGGGCCCGCATCGTCGAGGCCAACCTCTACAAGTTGGTCAACGTCCTCCGGGTCGACGATCTCACCCACAAGGCCTCGCTCACCCGCGAACTCGGCCTCGTGAAGATCAAGGTCTCGCCGGAGACCCGCGCCCAGGTGCTGCAACTCGTCGAGGTTTTCCGCGCCCGCGTGGTCGACGTCGACGAAAAGACCATCACGGTCGAAGTCACCGGCACGCCGGAGAAGATTGCCAAGTTCGAACTTATTGTGCGCCCTTACGGCATCGTCGAGATGGTCCGCACCGGCGCCGTCTCGATGGCCCGTGGTCATGAGCCGGTCTCGTCGGCCCCTCCATTGGTCCGCACGGCCGCCGATCACCACCACGACACCTCCGGCATCTCGATGTCTGTCTAACTTACAACCACCCGACCGTCATCCTGAACGCCGTGAAGAATCCACGAACGTTTTATCATCGACCCCTGAATTCTTCTCCCGCCACCGCGGGATCAGCATGACAAGGCATATTTCCCAGAACCCCGACCCTAAATACCAGAACCACTTTTATCACCATGGCTAAAATCTACTACGACAAGGATGCGAACCTCTCGCTCATCCGCGGCAAGAAAGTTGCGATCATCGGCTACGGCTCCCAAGGCCACGCCCATGCGCTTAACCTGAAGGACAGCGGCGTGAAGGTCCGCGTTGGACTCTCCGACAAGAGCAAGTCCGTCGCCAAGGCCCAGAAGGCCGGCCTCACCGTTGGACCCGTGGCCGCCGTCGCGGCCTGGGCTGATGTGATCATGGTGCTGGTGCCGGACCACGTCCAGGCCCGCCTCTACAAGGCGGAAATCGCCCCGAACCTCACCGCCGGCAAAATGCTGATGTTCGCCCATGGTTTCAACATCCGCTTCAAGGGCATCGTCCCGCCGAAGAACGTCGACGTCACCATGATCGCCCCGAAGTCCCCCGGCCACCGCGTGCGCGAGGTGTTCCAGGAGGGCGGGGGCGTCCCCGGCCTCATCGCCGTTTACCAGAACGCCACCGGTAACGCCAAGAAGCTCGCACTGTCCTACGGCCGCGGCATCGGCTGCACTCGCGCGGGCGTGCTCGAGACGACGTTCAAGGAAGAGACCGAGACCGACTTGTTCGGCGAGCAGGCGGTGCTCTGCGGCGGCTGCGCCGAGCTGGTCAAGGCCGGCTTCAAGACCCTCGTCGACGCGGGCTACCAGCCCGAGATCGCCTACTTTGAGTGCATGCACGAGCTGAAGCTCATCGTGGACCTGATGTACCGCGGTGGCCTCAATTACATGCGTTACTCCGTCTCGGATACCGCCGAGTGGGGCGACTACGTTTCCGGTCCGCGCGTCGTCACCAAGCAGACGCAGAAGGAAATGAAGCGCATCCTCAAGGACATCACCACGGGCAAGTTCGCCAAGCGCTTCATCGACGAGAACAACAAGCATGGTCGCAAAACCATGGACAAGTTCCGCAATCGCGAGCGCGGGCAGAAGATCGAGGTCGTCGGCGCCAAGTTGCGCGCGATGATGCCGTTCCTCAACCCCGTCACGATCTCGAAGTAATCGGAAAGAAAGAGTTTTCATGACTAATCGCGACCAACGCCATTCGCTCTGCGCCTCATCCGGGGTGCGGCTGCCGTATGGTTGGGCCGCGAGGGGTCTTCGACTGCGACTTATCGGGGAGCTTTCAGCTGGTTGCGTGGCCTTGCGCCGCGAAGCCACCGGCAAGCTCCTGCTTTGGTCGCCCGTTAACCTGCAAAGCTAACAATTCGAAAACCTCTTTCTTCCATGAATTCTTCTTCCTCCAACTACGTTAGAATCTTCGACACCAGCCTCCGCGACGGCGAGCAGGCTCCCGGTGCTTCCATGACCTCGGCCGAAAAGCTCGAGGTCGCCCGCGCCCTGGCCCGCCTTGGCGTGGACGTCATCGAGGCCGGCTTTCCCGCTGCCTCACCGGACGATCTCGCCGCGGTCCAGTCCATCGCGGCCGAGGTGGGGCAGACCCCAGTCGCCGGTCGCCCGCAGGCCGAGCCACCGATCATCTGCGGCCTCGCCCGCTGTACCAAGAACGACATTGATGCGGCGTGGCAGGGCGTGAAGGGCGCCAAGCACCCGCGCATCCACACCTTTCTCGCCACGAGCGACCTGCACTTGAAGCACAAACTCCGCATGACGCGCGACGAGATGAAGGCCAAGGCGGTCGAGATGGTCGCCTACGCCCGTTCGCTGTGCAAGGACGTCGAGTTCTCTCCGGAGGACGCCGGTCGCAGCGACCCGGAGTTCCTGTACAAGGTGCTCGAGGCGGTCATCAAGGCCGGCGCCACCACGTTGAACATCCCGGATACGGTCGGCTACACGCTGCCCGATGAGTTTGGTGCGCTTATTGACGGCATCATCAAGCACACGCCCGGAGCGAAGGACGTGATCATTTCCGTGCACTGTCACGACGACCTTGGCCACGCCGTGGCGAATTCCGTCGCCGGTCTCCGCGCCGGCGCCCGCCAGGCCGAGTGCACGGTCAATGGTATCGGCGAACGCGCGGGCAATGCCTCGCTCGAGGAGATCGTCATGGTCCTGAAGACCCGGGCCGACAAAATCGGGCTCCAGACCGGCATCGACGGGACGCAGCTCTCTCGCCTGTCCAAGCTCGTCTCCCGCAGCACCAGCTACCCGGTGCCGCCCAACAAGGCGATCGTTGGTGGCAACGCCTTTGCGCACGAGTCGGGCATCCACCAGGACGGGATGATCAAGAACGCGCAGACTTACGAGATCATGCGGCCTGAGGATGTCGGTGCGACGCAGACCATGCTCGTGCTGGGGAAGCATTCCGGCCGGGCGGCGTTCTCGAAGCGCCTGGCCGAGCTGGGCTATCCGCTCGAAGGCGACGCTTTGCTCAAGGCTTTCAACGAATTCAAAAAACTCGCCGACAGGAAAAAGGCGGTGCTCGATGCCGACCTCGTCGCCCTCGCCTCGGATGAACGGGCCACCGTGCCCGAACTCTGGGCGTTGGAGAATCTCCAGGTGGTCTGCGGCACGACCGGTCTGCCCACGGCCACGGTCCGCCTGCGCGATCCCGACGGGAAGTACCATGTCCAGGCCTGTGTCGGCACCGGCCCGGTGGACGCCACCTACAAGGCGATCGATGCCATCGTGAAGGTGCCCGTCAAACTGCTTGAATTTGGCATCAACGGGGTCACGGAGGGCATCGACGCCCTCGCCGAGGCCAGTGTACGTGTGCGGCACGACGAGCAGCGCTCCAGCCACGGCCACGGGGCCGATACCGACATCGTGGTGGCGAGCGCCAAAGCCTACGTCGCGGCCATCAACCACGTCCTTTCCCGCAACACCACGGGCCGGGTGCATCACTCGCAGAGCCACACTGAGACGCCGGAGGTCAAATAAGCCATGGCCGGAACCCCAACAGTTTCCATCGAGGTTTTCGACACCACGCTCCGCGACGGCGGGCAGACAGAGGGCATCTCGTATTCGGTCGACGACAAGCTGCGCATCGCGCGCAAGCTGGACGAGCTCGGCGTGGCATTCATCGAGGGCGGCTGGCCGGGCTCCAATCCCAAGGACGCGCTATTCTTTGAGCAGGCCCGCAAGGAAACCTGGCAGAACGCAAAGATCGTGGCGTTTGGCGCCACGCGCCGCGCCAAGCTCAAGCCCGAGGATGATGCCAGTGTCCGCGCCCTCGTGGCGGCGGGCACGGAGGTCTGTGCGATTTTTGGCAAATCCTCCGTGCTGCATGTGCAGGAAGTACTGCGCACGACGCTGGAGGAGAACCTGAAGATGATCGGGGAGACCGTGGCCTACCTGCGCGCGCAGGGTAAACGCGTGATCTACGACGCCGAACATTTCTTCGACGGTTTCGACCAGAACGCGGACTACGCTCTGCAGTGCCTCGCAGCCGCCCACCAGAACGGGGCGGAAACGCTCGTCCTGTGTGACACCAATGGGGGTCACTTGCCGTGGGAAGTAGCCGCCACGGTGCAGGCGGTGCAGAAGCATTTCGGTCCGGCCGTGCGTGTGGGCATCCACCTGCACGATGATTCTGGCTGCGGCGTCGCCAATAGTATCGCGGCGATCCACGCCGGCGCAGTTCATGTCCAGGGCACGATCAACGGTTACGGTGAACGCTGCGGCAACGCGAACCTCTGCGTGGTGATCCCGAACCTCGAATTGAAGCTCAAGCTACGGGCGCTACCGGAAGGCCACCTGGTGCGTTTGCACGAGGTTGCCCGGTTTGTAGCCGAGGTCGCGAACTTCGCCCCCAACGACCAGATGGCGTACGTGGGCGAAAGCGCTTTCGCCCACAAGGCGGGCGTGCACGTATCGGCGATGCAGCGTCATCCCGACGCTTACCAGCACATCGATCCGAAGGCGGTCGGCAATGCGACGCGGGTGGTGATCAGCGAACTTTCCGGCCGCGCGAATGTGGTTTCGAAGGCGGGTGAGCCTGGTTTTGAGAATATCGATGCCGCCACCAGCACGAAGGTGGTCGAGCTGATCAAGGCGAAGGAGCACGAGGGATTTTCCTACGAGGCCGCGGAGGCCAGCGCGGCCCTGCTCGTGCGCCGGCTTAGGCCCGGCTATGAGCCATTGTTTTCCCTGCTCGACTATCGTGGCATGGTCAGCCGCCACGGCGACCGGCACCTCGCCGAGGCCACCATCAAGCTCAACGTGCGCGGGCACGAGGTACACACGGCCGCCGAGGGCAACGGGCCGGTCAACGCCTTCGAAACGGCGCTACGCAAGGCCCTCCAGCCGCTGTTCCCGGCGGTCGCGCAGATCCAGCTGACCGACTACAAAGTCCGCATCCTGAACAGCAACACCGGCACCCGCGCCATCACGCGCGTCCTGATCGACTGGCATGATGGCGACACGCGTCGCTGGAGCACAGTGGGGGCCGGCACGAACATCCTTGACGCCACCTGGCTGGCGCTGGCCGATGGCTACGAGTTTGCGCTGAGTGCCCCGGTCGCGGTCACGAAGGAATCCATTGCATGAACGCTAAAATCGTCCTTTTGCCCGGTGATGGCATCGGTCCCGAAGTGGTCGGAGAAGCCCGCCGGGTGCTCGACGCCGTGGCGCAGCTTTTCGGCCACCAATTTGAATACTCCACGCATCTGCTGGGCGGTTGCGCCATCGATGCGACCGGGACGGCCCTGCCCGAAGCCACGCTCAAGGCCTGCCAGGCTTCCCATGCGGTTCTGCTGGGCGCGGTGGGTGGACCGAAGTGGGATGACCCCTCGGCCAAGGTGCGGCCTGAGCAAGGACTGCTGGCCATCCGCAAGGGTCTTGGCCTCTACGCCAATCTGCGTCCGGTGAAGGTGATTCCATCGCTGGCAAAACTTTCGCCGCTGAAGCCCGAGCGTTTGGCCGGGGTGGACTTCATCGTCATCCGCGAGCTGACCGGCGGCCTGTATTTCGGCCAACCCAAGGGCCGCACCAAGACCGCCGAGGGCGAGACAGCCGTCGACACGCTCATCTACACGGACGTCGAAATCCGCCGGATTGTGCGTCTGGCATTCCAGCTGGCGCGCGGGCGGCGCAAGCACGTCACCTCGATCGACAAGGCCAATGTGCTCGAGTCGTCTCGCTTGTGGCGTCAAATCGCCATGGAAGTGGGCAAGGAATTCCCCGACGTGAAGCTCGAGCACCAGCTGGTGGACTCGGCCGCCATGCGCCTGATCACCCACGCCGCCCAGTTCGACGTGATCGTGACCGAGAATATGTTCGGCGACATCCTGACGGACGAAGCGGCCGTTCTGGCTGGCTCACTCGGCCTGTTGCCCAGCGCCTCGCTGGGCGAGGGGAAGCTGGGGCTTTACGAACCTATCCACGGCTCGGCCCCGGACATCGCGGGCAAGGGCATCGCCAACCCTACGGGAACCATTCTTTCTGCCGCCATGCTGCTGCGCCACTCACTCGGTCTGGAAGCTGAGGCGCGAGCTATTGAGGCGGCCGTCAGCTTCGCCATTGACGAAGGCTGCCACACCGGCGACCTCGGTGCGGCAAAACCGATCAATACCAACCAGATGGGCGACGCAGTCCGCGCACGCCTCAAGCGTTGAGCAAAAACCTTCCTCCATGTCCCTTTCCAACTCCAAGCCCACCCTCGACACGACCCGCTTTATCGCGCGCCACGTGGCCGGCCTGCGCCGCTCCGGCATCCGTGACTTCTTTGAACTGGTCGCGAAGACCGACGGCGTCATTTCGCTCGGCATCGGCGAACCCGATTTCGACACCCCGCAGCCCATTCGGGACGCCGTGAAGACGGCAATGGATACGGGCAAGACCCACTATACCTCCAACCTCGGCCTGCCCGAACTTCGCAAAGAAATCAGTCGATACGTCGAGAGCTACTTCCGCGTCGGCTACAGTTGGGAAAACGAGGTGCTCGTGACCGTCGGCGTCTCCGAGGCGCTCGACCTCGCGTGCCGCGCCCTGCTGAATCCGGGTGACAAGGTACTCTACCACCAGCCCTGCTATGTTTCCTATGCCCCGACCGTGGAGCTGGTTCATGGTGTGGGTGTGCCGGTGGCCACGAGTGCGGCGGAGCAGTTCTCGCTCGATGAACCGGCCCTGCGGTCCGCGTGGCAGCCGGGCTGCAAGCTGCTGCTCCTGAACCTGCCTTGCAACCCGACCGGTGGCGTCTGCTCGCGCGAACAGCTCGAGCGCATCGCCAGGTTCGCCATCGAGAAGGACCTTATCGTCGTCAGCGATGAGATCTATTCGGAGCTCATCTTTGAGGGCACACACACTAGCATCGCCAGCCTGCCAGGCATGCGGGAGCGTACATTGTTGCTGCATGGGTTTTCCAAGGCCTTTGCCATGACCGGATTTCGGCTCGGGTATGCGTGCGGCCCGGCGCCGCTGATTGAGGCGATGATGAAGGTGCATCAGTATTCAATGCTGTGCGCCCCGAGCATCAGCCAGGAGGGTGCGCTGGCGGCACTACGGTTGGGCGACGACGCTACCAAGTTCATGCGCGACCGCTACCGCGAGCGCCGCGACCTGTTCGTGCGTCGGATCAACGCGGCCGGCATCAAGTGCCATTCACCCCGCGGCTCCTTCTACGCCTTCCCCTCGATCACCTCAACGGGTTTGGACGAGAGCGAGTTCGCCCGCCGTCTGCTTACTGAGTTCAAGGTGGCGGTAGTGCCCGGCACGGCATTTGGCGATGCCGGCAAAGGCCATGTGCGTGCTTGTTTCACGGCCAATGAGCAGAAACTCAATGCCGCCTGCGACCGCATCGAGCAGATGCTGGCCACGCTCAGCACCAACGCCCCGGCCTAGAAGTTGACGGTCAGGCCGGTGGTGAACCACAGGTTGTTTTTCCCTGCGCCAGCGAGGTCGTGTGTGGCCCAATTGACTCCAACCGTGAAGGTGGAGGTTTCGCTGATCTTGCAAGGCACGGCCACGCCGAGGCTGCAGAAGGCGTAGCTGGCTCCGTGATCGGGGACAACGCTGCCCACTGCGCCCGACAGGCTCAGGGTGGCGCTGGCATTGAGCGGCATGCTGTAGCCGGCCGTCCCCTGGATCGTGGTGGCAGCCAGGTTGAAATCGCGAAATAAATATGCCCCCACGTTGGTTCCACCGAGCGCGCCATTTATCCCGAGATACCCCTCGAAGGTGTGTCTGGACACTCCCGCCTTGGCGTCAGCCTGCGGATAATAATACAAGGTGGCGCCGGCATCGAGGTTCCAGCCACCGGTCAGCATGAAATTGTGGCCGGCATTGAAATCAAATTCCGAGTCCTGCCGGGCGGCGAATGGTTGGTTGAGCCAGAGACCAACATAGTTGTCTCCCGCCGTGAGCTTAAGGGAAGGCTGGAAGGAGGCGCGGGCCAAGGGCAGTCCGCGAAACACATACTTGCTGGCATAGGGAAAATCGGCCGTGACCACATAGGTCGTTGCTTCGAGCCGGGCGGAGAGCATGGCACCCGCCACGAGCATCGCGAACGCGAGGAACAATTTTCTCATGCCGGTTGTTTGTAGGCGGTTGGGCCAACGACGGCGAGGGTCATTTGCGGGAATAGCGGGCAAAAAAAGCCCGCGCCGTGAGGCGCGGGCTGGATAGAACGAGTTAGCGGTGTTTACTGGGCCGCGAGAGATCAGAAGGAGATGGCGTAGCTGAGGGTGAACACGGCGCGACCGACGGCGGCGGTGTTCAGCATCCTGTGGTCGGTGCCGATCTTGATGTAGTTGTTCGAACCCTTCGTGTAGGCGACCCCGAGCGTGAGCTTGGAGCCGGTGGAGACCTGGAAGGGCATGGCGACACCCACCAGATAATAGTCACCCACGTTCTTCGCCTTCGGCGTGGTGTCCTCGAAAGCATCGGTCCACTTGAAGGTTCCGACGGTGGCCGTGAAATCCAGTTCGGATTTGATGTCGGGGAGTGGGATGGCGTAGGCGGCGGACAGTTCCAGCGTCGGGCCTTTCAACACGAAGTCATAGTAGACCTTGGGCGTGAATTTCCAGCCGGAGATGGAATAATTAAGCGCAAGATTCGGCTCAAAGGTGCCTTTGTAGAATCCGTTGGCTTTCTTCGCATTCGGGTAGGTGTAGAAGGTGAAACCGGGTACCAAGGTGGTGTCCTTGGCGACGTCAAAGGAGTAGGTGCCGTAGAAATCGAACTCAGGATCCGATTGGCCGTCCACCTTGTTCGAAATCGGGGTGCTGGCCCACACGCCGACCGCCAGGCTGCCTTGGTCGTATTCAAGCGTCGGCTGGAACGATGGTCCACCGAGACGGGCACCGCGAAACATATATTGCGACGCGAATGCCGGCGTAAAGACCCAGGTTGAGCTGGGTGCGGCGGGAGCAGCCGCCGCGGTATCGGCGGAGAGCGAGGCGCCTGTCGTCAGGAGCGCGGCGAGGATGAAAGCAGTATTCTTCATGTTTGTTGGTAGGTTTGGATTTTCTTTGTCAGGCCTATGGCCGGCTCGTTCCGCGGTGACAGGGAGAACCGGCCTTTCGGCCTATGGATTAAAAGCAAGCTTCGGGCCAAACTCATGAAGAATATTAAGAATCAAAGAATCCATAGCAGCCCCGTTACTCAGCGAGCGGGAGACAAAAAAGACCCCGGCACTGGACGGACCAGTACCGGGGTCGGAAGCTATGGCTGATCTGGCTTGATCAGACTGCAGCGTCGCCGTGCTCGTCGGTGCGGATGCGCAGGACATCCTCCAACGGGAGCACGAAGATCTTGCCGTCACCGATTTTGCCGGTCTTGGCCCCGGCCGCGATGGCTCCGATGGCCGGTTTGACGAGTTCGTCCGTGACAGCGATCTCGAGTTTCACCTTGGGCAAGAAGTCCACGGTGTATTCGCTGCCGCGGTAGATTTCGGTGTGACCCTTCTGGCGGCCAAAACCCTTGACCTCGGTCACGGTCATTCCGTCGACCCCGACTTTGTTGAGGGCTTCCTTAACCTCGTCCAGCTTGAACGGCTTGATGATGGCGATGATGAGTTTCATGTTGGTAGTAAGTTAAAGTTAGAGGATGTAGCCTTCCTCGCCGTGATCGGTGATATCGAGACCCTGTTGTTCGGCTTCCGGCGTGGGCCGCAGTCCGACGACCGCCTTCACGATAAAGGCGATGATGACCGTTCCAACAACGGCGAGGACCAGGGTGATGCCGATGGCTTTCGCTTGGGCGACCCACAGGCCGCCGTTGGTGACCAGGGCGGCCAGGCCGTTCTTTTTGGCATAGCCGTCGGAGATCAGGTTCGCGTTGACCTCGCTGGTGGCGAGGAAACCGGTTACCAAGGCACCGAGGGTACCGCCGACCGCATGCACACCAAAGGTGTCGAGGGCATCGTCATACTTGAACATCCCCTTGAGCTTGGTGCAGGCGAGGAAGGGCACCACGCCGGCCAGGACACCGATGATGATCGAACCGGTCGCGTTCACGAAACCGCAGGCCGGGGTGATCACGACAAGTCCGGCCACCGCACCCGAGCAAAAACCGAGCACCGAGGCATGACCGCGGGTGATTTTTTCCACCATGCCCCAGGTAAAGGCCGCGACCGCCGTGGCGAGGGTAGTGGTCATGAAGGCGTTGGCGGCGACGCCGTCAGCCGCCACGGCCGAGCCGGCGTTGAAACCATACCAGCCGACCCACAACATGCCGGTGCCGACCATGCAAAGTACGAGGCTGTGAGGGGCCATCTTTTCCTTCCCGAAACCCAGCCGGGGCCCGAGGATCAAGCAGAGGATGAGCGCCGACCAGCCCGAGCTCATGTGCACCACGGTGCCACCGGCAAAGTCGATCGCGGGAATCTTGGCGTCAGCATTCCAAACGCCATTCATGAAGCCCGTGGCGCCCCAGATCATGTGAGCCAGGGGGAAATAGACGAGGAACATCCAGAGGGTGACGAAGAGCAGGATGGCCGAGAACTTCATGCGCTCGGCAATCGCGCCCACGATCAGTGCCGGGGTGATGATGGCGAACATCATCTGGTACATAGAAAACACGTTCTGGGAGACCCAGTAGGCATAGTCGGTGTTGGGGGCGGAGTTCACGCCCTTGAGAAAGAAAAATTCCGAGCCGCCGATGAAGGGGCTGCCGTAATTCTTTCCGAAGACCAGGCTGTAGCCCACCGCCCACCAGAGGATCGTCACCAGGCCCGTGATGCCCAAGCACTGGGCGAGGACCGAGAGGACGTTCTTCTTGCGCACCAAGCCGCCGTAGAAGAGAGCCAGGCCGGGCAGGGTCATGAAGAGCACCAAAGCGGCGCTTGTCATCATCCAGGCATTGTGTCCGGGACCGGCAACCCCGGTCAGGGATTTACCTGGGTCGGAGTTGTTGACGTACGCTTCCAAGGCGGCGATCCGCTCATCGGAAGTCGGGGCTGCAGGTGCAGCGGCGGCGGCTTCGGCGTGGACCAAGGTGAACAAGCCCAGCAGCGCGAAGATACCTGATATCTTCAAGCTGCGGGTCAGATGCTGGAACTGTATCTTCATAGTCGGTGGGGTGACGGTGTGGTTATTGTGATAGGGAAGCGCTAATCGCACGGCCCAGGCTGGTCTGAAGGTTTAGCACGGCCTATGCCAAACCGGCCCCGGCGAGTGTCACACGCGGTAATCCGTGGAAACTGGCCGCAAAAAAGCCGCACTGCGAGGTGCGGCTGGGGAAGAAGCGGTTCGTGTTACCTTACTTGGGCACGTTGGGGGGCGGGGGCGGGGGAGCGATGGCCACCGTTGTGTCAGCCATCTTTCTACCCGCCATCTCCACCAAACGCTGGATCTCGATCTCGGCCCTACGCCGGTTGATCTTGGCCAGCTCGACATCCTTGGCCAGATCGAAGGTCTCGCGATTCAATTTTTCCTTGTTGGTGCGGGCTTGGGAAATGCTGATTTCCAAGGCGCCTGCTTCCCTGGCCAGCTTGTCGGTCTGAGCGAGGAGATCCGCGGTTTCATTGCGCAACTGCGTCATGACCGCCTGATAGTCAGCTTCCTTCTTGGCGAGCTTGGCGGCGTCATCCGCGTCACGCTGCTCCTGACGTTTTCTGGCATCCTCGTTCGCTTTCTTTTCTATTTCCGCCTTTCGCTTGGCATCCACGGCAGCTTTTTCGGCTTTTTCGATTTTCTGCTTCTCTTCCTTTTGCTTCATTTCCTTCACCGCGCCGAGGTAGAAGAAAAGGAACACCCCAAGCAACAGGCTCGGGATTAAAAGATAGGTGATTAAGGTCTTCTTCATGAGAGTATGGGTAACAGGTGGATTTAGCTCTTCTTTGCAGCGGCAGCGGCGGCGGCGGCGGCGGCGGCGGCCCGCGCGGCTTCAGCGGCGGTGATCTTGTCCAGCAGCTCAATGTAATACTTCTGGTTTAATTCAGCCTTTGCGACGTACTCCTTGAGGAAAGCCTGCTCGTCCGCCAAGGTCTTCTTTTCCTGTTCGATCTTCTTGACCTCTTC
Source organism: Oleiharenicola sp. (assembly GCA_025363455.1). Taxonomy (GTDB): domain Bacteria; phylum Verrucomicrobiota; class Verrucomicrobiia; order Opitutales; family Opitutaceae; genus Lacunisphaera. The sequence continues at coordinate 47,515 of JANYDW010000077.1, forward strand.
CTGGACCTCCTCGAGGTCCTTCTTCAGACTCTTAACCTTGTTGGTCTGCGAGTTCTTCTCGTTGTTGGCGCGCTGGCGCTTGTCGTCGGCGGCCTGGCGGTCGTTCTTCTTGTCTTCCTCGATCTTTTCCTTCTTGGCGCGTTCCTCGGCCCGCAATTTCGAGGCTTCAACCGCGGCGGCTATCGCCTTTTCGCGATCGAGGATCCCTTGCCGGACCTTGTCCGCTTTGGCTTTGTCGGCTGCCGTCTTGATCTCAACGAGGTGGGCCTCGTGACCCTTGGCGAAATTATGATAGAAGACGCCGAAAATCAGGACGCCGATCAGCGGAATGGTGAGATAGACTTTATTCATGGTCAGATGAGTCAGTAAAGGAGTGGGCGGTTTTGGTTTCTATCTGTTTTTCTTCGCTTCGCGATCTTTGATCAGGGCACGGAGTGCATCGACCATGCTCTGACCGTCCTTGGCCCCCTCGGGGAATTCGGTGGCCTTGAGGGCGGCCTCAAGGGCGATTTCATACTTCTGGAGGCTGTAAGCGGTATAGGCGAGAGAGAGATAGGCTTGATAGGGTTTGTTGAGGTTACCCTTGGTGATGGCGATCTGGATGTGTTTTAGGGACTCCTCGGGTTTTTCTAATGCCGTGTAAGCTGTAGCGATGAGATACTCCAGCTGGCCGGATTTGGGGAAGGCCTTCGTGGCGTCCTTCAGGGCTTCAATGCCCTTCAAGGGACGTTGCAGCTGCTGGTAGGACAAGGCGAGTAATTCCCAATTCTTGGGGTCGTTCTCAATGTCGCCCGATTTCAATCCGGCGTCCAGTAGCTCTGCGGCCTTGTCATACTGGCCGATATTGAAGTAGATGCCGAGCAGGTTGTAATTGTCCTTGTGGGTTTTCATGAACCCGTTGGCTTGCGCCCGCTCAAGGGTAAGAATGGCGCGAATATTGTATTCCCGGGCCTGCTTGTAATCCTTGGTTTCCTCGGCCTTGGCGGCGATGGACAAGTAGGTGGCCGCCAGCTGAGACCAGTAGGTGGGGCTGTCAGGCTTCATCTTGACCAGAGCCTCGAGCATTTCGCTGGATTCGATGTAGCGGTCGAGCTGGTTCAGGGCGACAAGCTTGAGCAGGTAAAAGGTGTCTTTCGGCCGCGTACTGAGCTTCATGCCGATATCGACCTGCTCGATGGTGCGCTTGAGCAGGGCTGGATCGGGGTTGCTGGCGTTCAGCATGGCGCGCTGGTAAAGCAGCTGCGAATAGATCAACTGGGCCTCCGCCGTGGTCTGGGGCGTGATTTTGAGCCATTGATTCATGGCTTTGTCTGCCTTGTCAAAGTACGCCCCGGCCAGAGTCAGGTTCTTGGTCTGGGCAGCGCCTTCTTGAAAATACAGCTGCACGAGATAGAAATACAATTCCCGCGTGACCCTCTCATCAAAGTAGGTGGGGCTGTGCGCCTCAGACAGGGCCAGACTTTTCTCCATGGGCTCAATGGCCTTCGTGAAATCCCCCTGTTGGAGGTAAATCTGGACCTTATATTGATGAATCAGGGCCGCATCGTAGCTGTCCGCCGGAACCTTGGCCTGCAAGCTGTTCAGTATGGCCATGGCCGCGGCGAAATTCGGTGCCGGCTTCGCATCCATGGCCTCCTTGTATTTCGGCAAGGCTTCAGCGGTGACATCGCTTGGATTGTAGTCCCGTTGCGTCTGTTGCGCCGCGAGGGTTGCAACCAGCGCAAAAGTGGCGACCAAGCCAAGCAGATGGCGGATAGTGGGGAAAGGGGACGGCATGGAGGCGGGATTACTCGGTCGCATTGAACTCAAGGAGCTGCGAGGCACGGACGTTCACCACCTGGCCGCGCCTGCGGCCGGGCTTGAATTTCCACTTTTGCACGGCCTGCAGGGCTGGCATCTCAAACTCCCGGTGGGAGGACTTGATGACCTGGGTCTGGATCACATCGCCTTCGGTACTGATGATGAACTCGACGACGACCGAGCCGTTGATGCCGGCGCGGCGCATATCGTAGGGATAAGCCGGGGCTTGGCGGACGCGGGCGACGGGCTGCTGGTCGAGATCACCGATATTGAAGAGGTTGCTCAAACCTTTGCCGAAGTTGGCGCCGGGTTTGGTGACCGGAATGGTGATGGCCCCCTTGGACACGGTCAGGCCGGGAGGGGGGGGTGGGGCGAGCGCCATGACGAAGGAATCAACCGGCACCACCGATGGTACGTCCACCAAACTGGGCGGCGCCATGACGTTCTCTGGCTGTTCATCCTGCAGGTCTTCCACTTTCTCCACCTTCTCCTCCTCCAGCGGGGGCATCTCGAACTGCACCACCTCTTCCTTTTTCGCCTCGGCGTGCTTGGGCGGAGGAGCTTTCTGGCTGAAAAAATAGATCGTCGAGTGCAGTGCCAGAGAAACCACAATGCCGATGATAAGGTCTCTGTTCATGTTATTTGCCCGTGGGCCGGGTGCGGGTTTCGACCGAGAATTTCGCGATGCCGGACTTGCGGATGATGTCCAGCACCTGGACCGTGACGCCGAAACGGGCGCGTTCATCACCGGCGATCAAAATGCGCGGGTCATCGGTCTGCCGCTTGTAGTTGGCAATGCGGGGCTCGACTTCGCCCATGTCGATGAGCTCCTTGTTCCAGAAGATGGCGCCGTCGCCTGACACCTGGATGGTCGCGATATCCGGGGGAGGGGTGCCCGGGGGCGGGGGCGGCGCCGCCACTGGCAGGTCAACGGGGACCGACTTCAGGGCATTCAGTGAGAGGGTGAACAGCACGAAGGTGGCAAGCAGGAAGAAGATGACATCGATGAGGGGAATGATCTCAATGCGCGCCTTCTTGCGAACCGGAACTTTGATTTTGGTGCCTTCCATGATGGTGCAGCTTTGCTGATAGTACGGCTGAGTGGGCGGTTTATTAGGCTAGGCAGGGCGGTCAGTGGCTGCGCGTTTCAATTAAGACCTTCTTGAACCCGGCTTTACGAGCCTCATCAAAAACGTAAATGGCTTGGGCGAAGAACGCCTTCTCATCGCCGTTGATCAGGATGCGTCCGTCCGGCTCCTTATTGTGGTAGGTCACCAGACGCAGTTGAAACTCGTCGAGGGTGATCAGGTCCTGATTCCAGGCGATCGCCCCTTCATCGGTCACGCTGATGGTGACGCCGTTGGGATCGAAGGTTTCGCCGGTCTCGGAGATGGGCAGGTTAACCTTGACGCCATTGGACTTGTTGAGCGCAAGAGTGAATAGGACGAAGGTGGCGAGCAGAAAGAAGATGACGTCAATGAGAGGAATGATCTCAATGCGCGCTCTTTTCTTGCCACCTGGGCCGGAACCGCCGCCACCGTGCATACAGTTAGGGGTAAAGGTTAAATCCGCAGTGATGAGGCGCCTTAGCGGGCGCTCGTGGAAGCGGACTTGTTGATGATGATCTCGAGGGAGTTGGAGGCGTCCTCGACTTCGTGGCGCGCTTCCTCGACCCGGGCGTTCATGTAATTGAAGGGGAGCAGGCCAATGACGGCGATGAAGAGACCGCACATGGTGGCGATGAGAGCTTCGGCCACGCCGCCGGTGATGGCACCGGTCGAGGCGGAGATATCGCCACTGCCGGAATTGAGAGCGGCGAAGGTACCCATCATGCCAGTGACGGTGCCGAGGAGGCCGAGGAGGGGGGCGGCGGTGATGCAGGTGTCGAGCGTGGGAAGACCCTGGCTGTAGCGCTGCATCTCTTGGTTTGCGGCGCGAGAGAACGCGTTGCCGAGGGAGTGTTCCTTGTGCGACAGGGCATAGACCAGAATGCGGGCGACATAGTCTTCGCTCTTTTTGCCCAACTCCACTGCGCCATTGATGTCATTGGCCTCGACCCGCTCGAGTATCTTGTCAACCAACTCGGGCTGGCGCCGGCCGTTCTCGCGGATGATGAAGATGACCCGCTCAATGGCGACAGTGAACATCAGGAAAGAGACCAGCAGGATGGGCCACATGACACCTCTTCCAGCATGGAAGAGTTCCATCATGTTCATCGGGCTGCCGTCGGGATTGGTCAGCAGGAGAGCGAGAGGCAATTGGACAGAGATCATTGTGCGGTGTGGGTTTTACTTGGGACGGGTATTATTTTCCGGTGCAGAAATGCGAGGGGTGAACAGCCGTCCGTTATAGGGATAACACCCGGCTGGAGGTAACTACTTCAATGGCAAAAAACATCGGAATGCAAATGGTGCTGAGAATCACTTTGCACTGTCAATGCGGTTTCTATGCCACCAGTGGAAAAACTTATCCGGCAAAAATCAAAGCCAAGGTGCGGGCGCAGCGTGACCTGAAAAAGTGGCTGCCCGACTAGGAGTCGAACCTAGACAGAACGAGTCAGAGTCGTTCGTGCTACCATTACACCATCGGGCAGTGAATAACTTATCGCGGCCGGCGCGCCCAGTGGCTCTCCCTCGCGAATGCTTCGGAGGGAATTCTCCGGGTTTACGTCCAACCGTGAGTCGGAAATCGGCTGATTCGAGAGTTGGCTGTATCCGTCCGTCGCTCAAAGAGCGGAGGCTGGAGCCGGCGATGGGATTCGAACCCGCAACCGCCTGTTTACAAAACAGGTGCTCTACCATTGAGCTACACCGGCATGGTGTGCAGGGCACGATAAGTCAGGGTGACTGGCAAACAACCCGAAATTTGGTGGCTCCCCCGGGACTCGAACCCGGAACCAATTGATTAAGAGTCAACTGCTCTACCATTGAGCTAGGAAGCCGACAAAAATGGAGTCGCCAAAGTTAATATCGGGCGGAGCAAGTCAACCCCTTTTCCGATATTCGACCTGCCGCTCGTTTTCCCTCTGAAAATTCCTTCGTTTGCGCGGATTTTCCGGAGTGCGTCGATCAATGAACTTTCCCCTTGCCATGCGTACCCGCGCCCTCTGTTTTGGTCCGCTCCATCCATGCAAAAGACAAAAAAGTCCGTTGCCAAGCGCTTCAAGATATCCGGTACGGGTAAGCTGATCCGCCGCACGCCCGGTTTCCGTCACCTGCTGGCCGCGAAGAGCACGAAGTCCAAACGACGTGCCTCCCGCGACAAGCTCGTGGCCCCCGGTCATGCCGCTCCGCTGCTCCGCTGCCTGCCCACTGGGCTCCGGTAACCTGGCGCGCAATAACCACAACTTGCCAGGCGGGTGAATCCTAACGAGACGACCCGCCGGCACTAAAACCACCTACAAACATGGCTCGTGCTACAAACTCCCCCGCGTCGCGCAAGCGACACAAGAAAGTACTGAAATACGCCAAGGGCTATTTCGGCAACAAATCCAAGCTGTTCCGCTACGCCAAGGAAGCGGTCCAGCATGCCTGGCAATACGCCTACATCGACCGCAAGAAGAAGAAGGCCAACATGCGCGGCCTTTGGATCGTGCGCCTCAACGCCGCTTGCCGTGAGGCCGGCATGAGCTACAGCCGCTTCATCGAGGGCCTCAAGGCCGCCAACATCCTCTTGGACCGCCGCCAGCTCTCCGAGATCGCGATCGCCGACAGCATCGCCTTTACCGGCCTGGTCAAGAAAGCCCAGGACGCGTTGAAGGCCAAGGCCGCCAAGGCCTGAGCAACAAACGCGAGCCTCTGGAGGCTCGCCTTCCGGTCAAAAAGACCATTTCTCTGAAGGACGGGCTCCCCGCGGGCCCGTCCTTTTTATTTTCATGCAAGACACTCTCAACGCGATCCTGGCCAAGGCGCAGCCCGAACTGGCCGCCCTGAAGACTCGCGCCGACTTTGAGGCCGCCAAGGCCCGCTACGTCGGACCCCATGGCGAGTTCACCGCCCTCATGAAGCAGATGGGCACGGTGCCAAAGGATCAGCGTCCCGCCATGGGCAAACTGGTCAACGAGGCCAAGGCGCAGCTGTCAGCCCAGCTCGACGCCACCCTCGAGCGCATCGCCGCCGCTGAGATCGCCGCCCAGCTTGGGCCGGCGGTCGACCCGACCCTGCCGTCGCCCGACGTCGGCCCGGGCACGACGCACCCGCTCACCCTCGTGCGCGAGGAGATGTGCCGCATCCTGCGCAAGGCGGGTTTCACCGTCGCTGACGGCCCCGAGGTCGAGACCGAGTACTACTGCTTCGACGCCCTCAACACGCCGCCCGACCACCCGGCGCGCGCCGAGCAGGACACGTTCTATTTTCCCGAGACCGCCCGCTTTGCCAATGTGGCCAAGAAAATCCCGGGCGAGAAATACCTCCTGCGCACCCACACCTCGTCGGTCCAGATCCGCACGATGCTCAAGGGCGAGCCGCCCATCCGCATCGTTTCGCCGGGCCGGGTCTACCGCCGCGACACCTCCGACGCCACGCACAGCGCCAACTTCCACCAACTGGAGTGCCTCTACGTGGACAAGAACGTCACCGTGCGCGACCTCAAGGCCTTGCTCGACTACATCTTCGCCTCGCTCCTCGGGAAGGATACCAAGACCCGCTTCCGCCCCCACTACTTTGGCTACACCGAGCCATCCTTCGAAGTCGATCTCTCGGCCAAGCACCTGCCCAAGGTTAAGAAGGAATGGATCGAGATCGGTGGTTGCGGGATGGTTGACCCCTCCGTCTTCGAGGCGGTTGGCTACGACGCCAACGTTTGGAGCGGCTACGCCTTCGGCATGGGCCTTGAGCGCCTCGCCATGCTGGTCTACGGGATCGATGACATCCGCTATTTCTACCAGAACGACGTCCGTTTTTTGAAACAATTTGCCTGAACCCTCCCTGTAGGGGCGCGCCTCGTGCGCGCCCGGGACGTGGACAAGCCACGTCCCTACGAAGACCTCCACCAGTGAAAATCTCCCTTAATTGGCTGAAACAATATGTGAACCTCGACGGTGTCCCCACCGACGAGCTCCAGCGCGCCATCACGTTCCTGGGCTTCGAGGTCGAGGGGGTGGTGAACACGGCCTTGGTGCCGCTGGCGAATGTCGTGGTCGGCGAGATCAAGACCCGCGCCAAGCACCCGAACGCCGACAAGCTCTCCGTCTGCACGGTCGACGTCGGCGCGACTCACGGCGGCATCCGCACGATCGTGTGCGGTGCGCCCAATTGCGATGCCGGCAACCGCGTGCCCGTCGCACTCCCGGGCGCGGTCCTGCCCGGCGACTTTAGGATCAAGCAGTCCAAGATCCGCGGCCAACCGTCCGACGGCATGATGTGCGCGCCCGACGAACTCGGTCTCGGTGGCGACCACGCCGGCCTGCTCATCCTCGACGGGTCCCTGGCCATCGGTCTGCCGATCAACGAGGCCCTGCCTGGCGGTGACACCGTGTTTGACCTGGAAATCACGCCCAACCGGCCGGACGCGCTCAGCCACATCGGCATCGCCCGCGAGTTGGGCGCGTGGTTCCGCAAGGACGTCACCTATCCCGAGGTGACGTTCCGTGGTGAAACCCATGGCGTCCGCCCGGACATCCTCGGTGAAATTCGCGTCGAGTCACCCGAGGACTGCCCGCTCTACGTTGGCTTCGCCGTCGCTGGCGTGAAGGTCGGCCCGAGTCCGGCTTGGATGCAGGAGCGTCTGAAGGCCGTCGGCCTGCGTCCGATCAACAATCTCGTCGACGTCGGCAATTACGTAATGCTTGAGCTCGGCCAGCCACTGCACGTCTTTGATGCGAAGAAGATCAGCGGGCGCAAAATCGTCATCCGCCTCGCCGCCGATGGGGAGAAAATCACCACGCTCGACGCCAAGGAACGTGCGCTCAACAGCCGGATGCTCGTTATTGCCGACGCCACCAAGCCGCTGGTCGTGGCCGGTATCATGGGTGGCGCCGACGCCGGGGTGGACGAATCCACCACCGACATCGTCCTGGAGGCCGCCTATTTCCGCCCACAGTCCGTGCGGGCCACGTCCAAGCGGCTCGGCCTGGCCTCGGATTCATCCTATCGCTTCGAGCGTGGAGTGGACCCGCACAGCACGCTGGAGGCCGCCCGGCGCGCCGTGGACCTGCTGCTTGAAACCGCCGGCGGCACGGTCGTCGGCCCTTCATTCCAAGTCGGTGGTGACCGGCCTTGGTCACGCGAGATCACCGTCACGCCCGCCTACATCAACGAGCGGCTGGGATTTGAAATACCCGCGACCGAACAGCGCGCGGCACTCGAGGCCCTCAATCTGCGCGTCGTACGGGAGGAGCCAACAGAGCAGCGCGGCCCGGCTTGGACTGTTTCGGTCCCGAGCTACCGCGGCGATCTCGACCGCCCCATCGACTTGGTGGAGGAAGTCCTGCGCCTCTACGGCACCGAGAAGGTTCCGGCCGCGCCGGCGGTCGGTCCAGCCCTCGTGGACAGCGAGGATGCGCCCACGGTCATTTTCAACCGCGCCGTGACCAGCTATCTTGTCGGTCAGCATTTCCACGAGTGCGTGAACTACACGCTGCGTTCGGCCAAGGAGCTCAAGACCTGGGTCTCCGACTCCGCCGTGCAAGAGCTGGCGCTGACCAATCCCTTTGTCGAGGAACAGTCTCACCTTCGTCCCACGCTCGTGCTGGGCCTGCTCGAGTCGCTCAAGCTCAACCAGTCGCGAGGCAATCACGTCGCCCGCCTGTTCGAAACCGGTCGGGTGTTCATGGAACTCAATGGCATCGTGCAGGAGTGCGCCGGCGTGGGCTTCATTATCGCCGAGGACCCCAAGGCTCGCACCTGGCTTCCCCGACCGGCGCCGGATTTCTTCGCGGTGAAGCGTCATGTGGAGATTATCGCGGCGGCCGCGGGGATTGACCTGGCGGCGCAGCCGCTCGTGCCTGTCACCGGCGCCTATTGGGGCTGGCAGGAGGGCCAAGCTGCGGCCGCCGGAGAAATAAAGGTAGGCTGGACCGTCCGCTTCGGCCTGCTAAACTTGGCGATGGTCCGGGCGGCGGGGATCGAGGGCAAGGTGTGGGCGGGTATGTTCGCCATTTTGCCGGAGAAACTAGCGGAGCAACAGACACGCAGGATGCGTCCGAAATTCCAACCGGTAAGTAACTTCCCTGCAGCCTTGCGGGATGTCGCTGTTGTTGCTGACCAAGCAACTACCACAGCGACAGTGCAGACATTTATCACTGGGTTGACCCCGAAACTGGGACTAGCGGCAGACGTAAAACTAGAGGTGGGTCCAATTTTCGATCAGCCCTACAAACTCCCGGGCAACAAGCAGAGTCTGGCGTTTCCGCTGCATTTTGCTTCAGGCCAACGCACGCTCACTGATCAGGAGGTAAATGATGCGTTCAAGAAGCTTCAGATGCTGATTAACGAGAGCGGGAACTATAATATTCGGAGCTAATAGCTGAAGTCGGGGAGATGCCCAAATTTGCGCCAGCGTGCGCGCTTGAGTGGCACCGGCCGCAACGGATCAGCCCGCAAATAGTTCCAGAAGCTTTCGAACATCGGCCGGGACGCCCTTGCCCAGGTTCTGCACGATGAAGAGGAACAGTTGCCGGACCTCGGCCTGGTGATCAGGGCTGAGCGCACCCTTGCTGGATTTTTCTCCCTCGCGGAAGCTGACATTCAACCCGGGCGTCTCGGTGCTGCCGCGAACACAATAGCCATGCATCAGCATTTCGAAATGCTTGGGGTTCTTGCCCGAGGCATCGCGCCAGACGCTGAGCACGGTGTCTGATTCACCCTGGTATTGCTCCTTGCTGAGCCCGGGCTGGTCTTGTTTCACCCGGTCGCTCACGGGCTCCAGGGTGGAGCCGATCACAACGGGCTCCATCAACTGCTGGTAGGCCTTCTTGGAGTAGGCGTCCGGGAACTTGAGCACGACGCCGCAGCTGACGTATTGCTGGCCGATGCGGTAATTGGCCACCGTGGCGTCGAGCTCGAACAATTTGTTGTCGAGCTCAAGTTTCACCGCGCAGGGTTCCCCGGTGGCCGCGACAGCGGCCGGATGCAGGCGGATGCTCAGGCCGCTGCTCGAGAGATTGAGCATTTGGCCGCCCCAATCCATGGGCAGGCTCTTGCTGTGCGGGAGCGGTTTGTTTTCCCCGTCGCGCGCGCTCAAGGTGATCTTGGCCTTGAGCGGGAATTTGGCTCCGACCGGATAACGCTTGGCTCCGCGCTTGTCGCGCACGCCCCCCTCGGTCTTTTGGAAATCCAGGATGCGTTTGAAGAGAAGCACGGGGCAAGCGGAAGACGATTGGGGGCCAGGGTCAAGCTAGCAGCAGTCGGGCCGGCTCGGTGATTTTTGCCGATTGCCAACGCGGCGATCCGCCGCCTGCTTGGTGCGTACATCCGTCTTCCGATGAGTGCAAATTCCGACCTGAACATCGATTATCTGGCCAATCTGGCCCGCCTCGCGCTGACCGGGGCGGAAAAGGAGAAATTTTCGCGACAGCTTGGTGATATCCTGCACTACGTGGAGAAACTCAAACAGGTGGATGTATCCGGCGTGGAACCCATGGCGCACGCATCGCCGGTGTTCAATGTCTGGCAGGAGGACGCCGTCCGCCCCGGCCTGCCGGTGGATGAGGCGCTGCGCAACGCGCCGGCGCAGCGGCAGCACATGATCGTGGTGCCCAAAGTCGTGGAGTAACTGATGGCGGACGATCTCAACTATCTACCCGCCGCCCGGCTGGCGGAAATGCTCGGATCGGGGAAAATCTCCTCGGTCGGACTTGTGCAGTCATGTCTGGCCCGCACCAAGGCCGTGGACGGCCGCGTGAAGGCCTTCAATTCCTGCGACGAGGCCGGGGCGCTGGCGCTCGCCCAAGACTCGGATCAGCGCCGTGCTGCCGGGCAGGCGAGGGGGCCGCTCGACGGCATACCGGTCGGGTTTAAGGACGTCATCGCCGTCGCGGGCCAGCCGCTCACCTGCTCAAGCAAGATGCTCGCGAACTTCATCTCGCCGTACGACGCGACCGTGACGGAGAAACTGACGGCGGCGGGTGCGATTCCCTTTGGCCGCCTCAACATGGATGAGTTTGCCATGGGTTCCTCGACCGAGAACTCCGCCTTCGGCCCAACGGCCAATCCTTGGGATCTCACACGCGTGCCCGGCGGCAGCTCGGGTGGCTCGGCCGCCGCGGTAGCGGCGGGGGAAGTGTCGCTGACCCTCGGTTCCGACACGGGCGGCTCCATCCGTCAGCCCGCCGCGTTGTGCGGCATTGTGGGCCTGAAGCCCACCTACGGCCTCGTTTCGCGCTACGGCCTGGCCGCCTACGCCTCGTCGCTCGACCAGATCGGCACGATGGCCCGCACGGTGGAGGACGCCGCGCTCCTGCTCGGCGCGATTGCCGGGCACGACGAGCGTGACTCGACCTCGTTCAAGGCCGATGTGCCCGACTACCGGGCCGAGCTGGCCCGAAGCAAGGGCCGCTGGCGGCTGGGCGTACCCAAGGAATTTTTCGGCGCCGGACTCGACCCTGAGGTGGGCGCCGCGGTGAAGGCTGCCATTGAGCACTACCGGGCGACCGGCTGCGAAATCCGCGAGGTCTCGCTGCCGCTCGCGGCCGAGTACGCCATCGCGGTCTACTACTTAATCGCCACTGCCGAGGCCTCGTCGAATCTCGCCCGCTACGACGGCGTGCGCTATGGTCGCCGCTCGGCCAAAGCGAAAGACGCGGTCGATCTCTATTACCAGTCGCGCGCCGAGGGCTTTGGCGACGAAGTAAAGCGCCGCATCATCCTCGGCACGCACGTGCTGAGCAGCGGTTACTACGACGCCTATTACTTGCGCGCGCAAAAGGTTCGCACGCTCATCCGCAACGAGTTCACGGCCGTGCTGCGCGACTGCGATGCGTTGCTGTCGCCGACCTCGCCAACGGCGGCTTTCAAGCTCGGAGAGAAATCTTCCGACCCGCTCGCGATGTATCTCACCGACATTTACACCATCAGCGTCAACCTCGCCGGTTTGCCCGGCATCTCCGTACCCTGCGGCTTCACCACTGGCGGCCTGCCCATCGGTCTTCAGATCATCGGCCGGCCCTTTGACGAGGCCGGCCTGCTGTCCATCGCCCGGCACTACGAGCAGGCACATGGGTGGTATTCCAAGCACCCGAGCCTTTGAGGCCTTGGCCCGCTAATCACACCAATGCACCCGAATCCCAAACAGCCTTTCCCCATTCGCGCTCATTCGCGTGATTCGCGGGGGAAAATTCCGGGCATGAAATACGAGGCAGTCATCGGCCTGGAGGTGCACGTGCAGCTCCGCACAGCGTCGAAGATGTTCACGCGCGTGGCTGCCGGCTACGGGCAACCCGAGAACACACTCGTCGATCCCGTCGTGCTGGCGCTGCCCGGCGCCCTGCCGGTGATGAACAAGGAGGCCTTGGACAAGATCATCAAAACGGGGCTGATTCTCGGCTGCGAGATCGCCGCCGTCTGCAAGTGGGACCGGAAGAACTATTTCTACCCCGATTCGCCCAAGAATTACCAGATTTCCCAATACGACCAGCCCATCTGCATCGGCGGCGCGGTCGAGATCGAGCTGCCCGGCGCGGCGCGCAATATCATGGGCGAACACAAGAAGATCCCGCTCACCCGGATCCACCTCGAGGAAGATGTCGGCAAGCTAAACCACGGGGCCAGCGACTCGCTCGTGGACTATAATCGCGCCGGCACGCCGCTCATGGAGATCGTGACCGATCCCGCGCTGACCAGCGCAGACGAGGCCTATGCCCTGCTCACCTCGTTGCGCACCGCCCTTGTGCAGGGCGGCATCTCCGACTGTGATATGGAGAAGGGCCAGATGCGTTGCGACGCCAACATCTCCATCCGGCCTGTGGGTGAGACGAAACTCGGCACCAAGGTCGAGCTGAAGAACCTCAACTCCATCTCATTTGTCCGCGACGGCATCGCCCACGAGATCCGCCGGCAGCTCGCCGTGAAGGAAAGTGGCGGTACCATCGTGCAGGAAACACGCGACTTTGATGGCCAGACCGGTGCTTCCCAGTCATTGCGATCCAAGGAAATGGCGCACGACTACCGCTACTTTCCCGATCCTGACCTGATGCCCGTCAAGGTGGACGAGGCGTGGAAGGCGGCCCTCCGTGCCACGGTGTCCGAACATCATTTCGACCGGCAGCGGCGGTTCATGGCGGATTATCTGTTACCCTACACCATCACGTCGGTGCTCGTGCCTGAGCGCGAGCTGGCCGACTTCTTTGAGGTGACGGTTAAACTGGGCGCCGCGCCCCAAGCCGCGGGCAACTGGATTGCCAACGATCTGCTCCGCGAGCTGGCGGCAGCGAAATTATCTCTGACCGAGTCCAAGGTTCAACCGGCACACATCGCCGGTTTGGTGAAACTTGTGGAGTCGGGTGTGATCTCCAATTCCATCGCCAAGGAAGTTTTCGTGACGATGGCCCGGTCGGGCGAGCTGCCCGATGTCATTGTCGAAAGGCAGGGCCTGAAGCAGTCCACCGACACCGGCGAGCTTGAGAAGTGGGTCGCCGCCGCCATTGCGGACAATCCGAAGGCAGCGGCCGGATTCAGGTCCGGCAACGAGAAGGCCCTCAACGCCATCAAGGGCGCCGTGATGAAAGCCTCCGGCGGCAAGGCGAATCCCAAGTTGGTGGACGAGATCACCCGCAAGCAGCTGGGTTGATTTCCAATCTGCGCCGACCCGAGGGTCATTCCAGTTTTCTCGTCGTTTCAATCCGCGCCCCGCTCCGCAATCCCATTGTTGCGCGCCGTGCGGCGTTTCAATCCGCGCCCCGCTCCGAGGAGCGGGGCGACCCAGACGGACAACCGCGTCGGTGCGTCCGACGGTGTTTCAATCCGCGCCCCGCTCCGAGGAGCGGGGCGACACGTAGTCGTGCTATCGCCACCCGCCAGCACATAAGTTTCAATCCGCGCCCCGCTCCGAGGAGCGGGGCGACGTGTAGCGCCCACCGGCTCCGGGAAAACCTGCATGTTTCAATCCGCGCCCCGCTCCGAGGAGCGGGGCGACATATTCGCGGGCACCGTGACGGCCGGCTCTTCGAGTTTCAATCCGCGCCCCGCTCCGAGGAGCGGGGCGACATCGTAATCAAGTCGGTGCCGTCGGGAATTGACTTGTTTCAATCCGCGCCCCGCTCCGAGGAGCGGGGC
>JANYDW010000078.1 GCA_025363455.1 Oleiharenicola sp.
ACACCGAGAAAACGCCGCCAAAGCGTGCGGACCGCGCCGAAACCGACGCGAAAACCAGGCGCGCAGCTCGCGCTCGCGGCCCCAAAACTCCCGGCGGAGCACTAGAAGCTCAAATCGGGCGGTTTTTCAGCAGCCTGCTAAGTAGTCCGGGGGTGACACGAAGACCGCCGTCAGGGGGACCTGCCCAGAATGCCCCACGCGTTGACCCACGCGTGGGGGTCCTTCGACCGCCGCCTCGCATCCAAACTCCGGCGCTACTTGTGACTGGGTAGCTCCCGGCAGCCGCACCGGTGCTCAGTGGCCGTGCTTCTTCTTTTCGCCGCCGGCTACGGCGGCTTCGCCGCTTTCCATCGCGATCATGTCGGCCGGTACGTTGGCGAGGGCGTCCTCCATGGTGGTGAGGCCAAACTTCACCTTGAGCATGGAGTCCTGGTGCATGGTCTTCATGCCGTTCTTCATGCAGACGCGCTTCAGATCGGCGACCTCGACCTCCTTGTTGATGGCCTCGACGATTGCCTCGCAGTTGACCATGAGTTCGTGAATGCCGACGCGTCCCTTGTAGCCGTTGCCGCTGCAGACGTGGCAACCGCCAGGGGCGGCCTTGAAGATCTCGGGCGGGGCCGTGAGGTCGAGCGCCTTCATGATGATATCCGCCTCGCGGCCTTCGGGAACATACTTCACCTTGCAGTTCTTGCAGACGCGGCGGAGGAGTCGCTGGGCGCAGACGCAGACGAGCGCGGCCGAGATGTTGAAGGGCTCGATGCCCATTTCACCCATACGGGAGACAGTGGACGGCGCGTCGTTGGTGTGGAGCGTGGAGACGAGCAAGTGACCGGTGAGCGCCGCTTCGCAGGCGATCTGGGCGGTTTCCTTGTCGCGGATTTCGCCCACGAGGATGATGTCGGGGTCCATGCGGAGGTAGCAGCGGAGTGCCCGTTGGAAATCGAGGCCGATCTGCTTGTTCATCTGCATCTGGTTCAGACCAGGAAGGGTGTACTCGATCGGGTCCTCGGCGGTCTGGATGTTGACGTCGGGCGTGTTGATCTCGGCCAAGGCGGCGTACAGGGTCATGGACTTGCCGGAGCCCGTCGGGCCGCAGTGCAAAATCATGCCGTAGGGCTGCCGCACGCACTCGCGGTATTTGGTGAGATTCTCCTCCGAGAAACCGAGCTGGACCAGGGGCAGCGTGGATTTGGCCTTGTCGAGGATACGCATGACCACCTTCTCGCCGTGGTTCATCGGGCCGGTGGCGACGCGCAAGTCGATATCGATGTTTTTCTTCGTGAACTTCTTGAAAACGATACGACCGTCCTGCGGGAGGCGGCGCTCCGAGATGTCGAGGTTGCACATGATCTTCAGGCGGGCGACCATGGCGAAGGCGACCTGCTTGGGCAGGCGCATCTTCTCGGAGCACATGCCGTCCACGCGGTAGCGGACCACGAGGTCCTTTTCCATCGGCTCGATGTGGATATCCGAAGCGCCGGAGACGTAGGCATCCTCGATGATGCGGTTGGTGAGCTGGATGATGGGGGCGGAGTCCTCGCTCTCGAGGTCGGCGGCCTTGACCTCGCCGCCCGCGCCACCCTCGGTGTAGGCGCCGGAGATGAGATCCTTCACCTCGTCAATGTCGACCTCGGTGGCATCTTCGCCGGCCTTCTTGGTCCCGGCCTTCTCGCCGAAACATTTCTTGAGCAGGGCGTCGAGCAGGCTGGCCGGGATGACCTTGACGTCATCGATCATCATCTCGGTGGCCTGGGAGAAGGCTTCGCGCTTGGCGTAGTCCAACGGGTTGGTCATGAGCACCGAGCAGGAGTTCGTGCCCGTCTTCTTGTAGGGGAAGATGGCCTCGCGGCGGATGACGGCGTCACCCGTGATCTCGACCAGCTTCTCGTCGATGTCGATGTCCTCGATCTTGGTGACGAGGGGCAGCTCGGTGAACTTGGCGATGAACTTGGCGGTGTCCTCGGGCGTGAGCTGGAACTTCGGGTCCAGCATGCGCTGGATCAGGGTGGAGGAATACTCGGCGACCTCGATGAGGACACTGAGGTCCTTCGGCGTGAACGAACCGCCGGTGCCGGCGGAGGGCTCCTTGTTGAGCACCTGGATCGCGCCGATGACGATGTTGGTCTTGAGCGGGACCGTGAGCATCGAGTTCACCTCGAAGCCGACCTCCATCTTCTTGAGCGAGGCGGCGTCGGCGCCCTTGCCGCTGAAGAAGAGCGGCTCGCCGGTCGAGATGACCTTGCCGACGTTGCCGGTGCCGGCGGGGAGTTTCAGCGCCAGGAGCTTCTTGGCGGTCTCCTTGAACTGCATCTCCTTGTCCTTGTCGGTGCCCCACAGGGTCGGCGAGTAATAGACCTGCTTGAAGGCGATTTCACCGCCCTCCATGAGGTAAAGGGTCATGGACTGGGCCTGGAGCGACTCGACGACCTTGCTGGCGGTGAGCTCGATGACGGTGTTGACATCCTCCCGGCTCGGCGCGGGCTTGGAGATAACCTTGATGAGCAGGGACCGGCGCAGGGTGCCGGTGAGATTGCTGGAGGTGGCCATGAGGTGGGGGAGTGGGAAAGGCCGGCCCGAAACGCCGGGTGGGCAAAGTCAGCGGTTGAAAATCGTGCTTGCTTGTAAGGTCTGTTTTTCGCGTGGTCGAGGGCGAACTTGCAAATGATTAGCTGGCTAAAAAAAATCTGGACCAAGCTGGGCCCTCGTGAGGCCCTTTCCGTCCGGGCCGAGGCCGGTGCGCTGGGCGAGCAGACTGCCGCGGATTTC
The DNA here is from genome assembly GCA_025363455.1 of Oleiharenicola sp. GTDB lineage: Bacteria > Verrucomicrobiota > Verrucomicrobiia > Opitutales > Opitutaceae > Lacunisphaera. Next base: position 2,770 of record JANYDW010000078.1, read on the forward strand.
CTTCGGACGAAGCACGGCTATGCCATTGTCACCCGCAACTGGCGCAACCCCCGCGACCTTCGCGAGGAACTCGACCTGGTCTGCCGGGATGGTGACGTGCTGGTATTCGTCGAGGTGAAGGCGAGGGCGGCGGGCGCGCTCGTGAGTGGTTTCGAGGCGGTGGATGAACGCAAGAAGCGCGTGCTGCGCCGCGCCGTGCAGGCCTATCTGGGGCAGCTGGCCGCGGTGCCGCTGACCTTCCGCCTGGATATCGTGGAGGTCACCCTCAGCGATCGTCTGCCACCGCAGGTGATGCACTACGAGAATGCCCCGCTGTTCCCCAAGGGCTACCATCTCTCCCGGCAGAGCCCCGCCGCCCTGCCCGGGGATTAAGGCGTGTTTTCAAACCACCCTGAGAGGACTAACCACTGATGCTTCGCCTACCGGCTGCGCTTCAATATCCCCTCCGCCTAATCGGCTCCGGTTTTGGTTCCGGGGAGCGGCTAATCGCCGCTCGTGAATTTGGTTTTTCTGTCGGCGATTAGCCGACCCCCGAAGCCGAGGGCGGAGCCGATAAGGCGGAGCGCACCAAGTAGCAGAGGCGTTAGGCGAGGCATTGGTGGTTAAAACCGGATCGATGGTTCGGCGCTTTGGCGTTGGTTGAAGGGTTTGAAGACACACCCTAGTGTGACACTCTCCCGCGCGGATGGAATAAAGCCTTGCGGGAATTTGGGTTCAGGCAGAGGTTTCAGAAAATATGGCAGACGAAAACCGCCACCCTTTTTTGCACGGCCTGAGCAAACACCGCGGTTCGCCCCCCACCGTCGTGATCATCTTTGGCGCCTCGGGCGACCTGACGGCGCGCAAGCTCATCCCGGCCATCTACAACCTCGCCCACGACGGCCTGCTGCCGGCGGATTTCTACCTGATTGGGTTCGGCCGCAAGTCGATCCCGGACGAAGAATTCCAGAAGATTGCCGCCGGGGCCATCAAGGAGTTCTCCCGGCGCGAAATGTCGCCCGAGGTCTGGGCCCGCCTTGCGCCGCGCACGCTCTACGTGAGCGGCGGCTACGACGAGAAGGCCGCGTTTGACCGTCTCGGCGCGCGCATTGCCGGCCTCGAAAAGGAAATCGGCCAGCAGTTGCAGACGTTGTACTACATCTCGACGCCGCCCACGGTATTCGCTCCGATCATCCAAAACCTCGGGGCCAGCGGCCTCGCCGCCCGGTACGTCGGCCAGCGGAACCAGTCGAAGTGCATCATTGAAAAACCGTTCGGCCGCGACCTCGCCAGCGCCCAAGCGTTGAACAAGGAGCTCACGACGGTGTTCGAGGAATCGCAGGTTTTCCGCATCGACCATTACCTGGGCAAGGAGACGGTGCAGGACCTGCTGGTCCAGCGTTTCGCCAACTCGATCTTCGAGCCGATCTGGAATCGCAACTTCATCGAGCACGTCCAGATCACCGTGGCCGAGCAGGTGGGCGTGGAGGCGCGTGCCGGCTACTACGAGCAGAGCGGCGCACTGCGCGACATGATCCAGAATCACACCATGCAGCTCCTCGCGCTCACCGCCATGGAGCCGCCGGTGTCGATGGACGCCGAGTCGATGCGCGACGAAAAAGTCAAGGTGCTGAAGGCCATTCACCCGCTGCGCCTGAACGAAGACGGCCGGCCCGGCGACGTCGCCCGCGCCCAGTACGCCGAGGGCTTGATCGGCGGCAAGCCGGTGCAGGGTTACCTGCAGGAGGAGGGCGTCAACCCGCAGTCCACGACCGAGACCTACGCCGCGTTGCGCCTTAGCATCAACAACTGGCGCTGGCAGGGCGTGCCGTTCTACCTTCGTTCCGGCAAGCACATGGCGCGCCGCGTGAGTGAAATTGCCATCCGCTTCAAGCGCGCCCCCGGCAGCCTGTTCGCGGAGTCGGACCGCTTCCAACTCGCGGCCAACACGCTGGCGTTCCAGATCCAGCCCGACGAGGGCCTGAGCCTGATTCTCAACGCCAAGATCCCCGGCCTCGAGACCCGCACGCAGCCGGTGAAGATGAACTTTAAATACGCCACGACCTTCGGTTCCAACACGCCGGAGGCCTACGAACGCCTCGTACTTGACGCCATGATCGGTGACGGAACCTTGTTCATCCGCGGCGACGAGACCGAGCGTTCCTGGCAACTTATCACGCCGATCCACGAACACTGGGCCGAGCAGGGGCGCAAGGGCCTCGACTCGTACGTCTCCGGATCTTGGGGCCCGAAGTCGGCCGACGACCTGCTCGCCGTGAACGGGCACAGCTGGCGCGAGCCGTGAGCATGAACAAGTTTGTCGCACCATTTTGCGCGTTAGCGCGGGTAGGGCTCGCTCTCCGAGCGAGCCGCGGCGCGTGAGGGTCCACCCGCCCCACCATGGG